>JAZNYM010000074.1:0-73701 GCA_045594385.1 Bacteroidaceae bacterium | reverse complement strand
GAGTTTTGTCTTGAAGCCACGTCTGCTTGACTCGTTGAAAGGTTACAACAAGGAAAGTTTCATGAAGGACCTGATGGCCGGTATTATCGTCGGCATCGTGGCCCTGCCTCTGGCAATCGCTTTTGGCATAGCCAGCGGAGTGACCCCCGAAAAGGGCATTATCACCGCCATCGTTGCAGGTTTCATCATTTCCGCCCTTGGAGGCAGTAAGGTGCAGATTGGCGGTCCCACGGGTGCATTCATCGTGATTATCTATGGAATAGTCACCGACCCGGCATACGGATTGCAGGGTCTGCTCGTTGCCACCATGATGGCAGGCGTGATACTCATTGCACTGGGATTGTTCAAGTTGGGGGCTGTCATCAAGTTCATCCCCTACCCCATCATCATCGGTTTCACCGCAGGTATTGCCGTAACCATCTTCACCACACAGATAGGCGACGTGTTGGGACTGACACAGCAGGCAGTGAGCGAGACAGGAGAGGCCATCACCATTCCCCTGAAGACTCCCGGCGACTTCATAGGCAAATGGATATGCTACGCCAAGAACATCGCTACGTTCAACCCATGGAACTTCCTCGTTGCCATTGGTTCACTGCTGATTATCATCCTGTCCCCCATGGCAGTAAGGCGCATACCTGTACTGAACAAGATACCCGGTTCCCTGTACGGCATACTACTGGGCACACTGGCAGTACTGCTTATGAAGAGCCAGTTCGGCATAGAGGGCATCGACACCATCGGCGACCGTTTCCAGATACAGGCCCAACTGCCTGACATGGTAGTTCCCAACTTTACCTTCGACACCATTCAGGACCTGTTGCCCATAGCCTTTACCATAGCCATACTCGGTGCCATTGAAAGCCTGCTCAGTGCCGCCGTGGCGGACGGCGTAATAGGCGACCGACACGACTCCAATACCGAGTTGGTGGCACAGGGCGTTGCCAATCTGGTGACACCGCTCTTCGGCGGCATACCTGCCACCGGTGCCATAGCACGCACCATGACCAACATCAACAACGGTGGCCGCACCCCCATTGCCGGTATCATACATGCCATAGTGCTGGTGCTCATCCTGCTGGTACTGATGCCATACGCCAAGTACATCCCCATGGCCACACTGGCCGGAGTGCTGTTGGTGGTAAGTTACAACATGAGCGGCTGGCGCACCTTCAAGGGACTGCTGAAGAATCCCAAGAGCGACGTTACCGTACTGCTCGTAACCTTCTTCCTGACCGTCATCTTCGATCTGACCATAGCCATTGAGATAGGCCTCATCATAGCATGCGCACTGTTCATCAAGCGTGTCATGGAGACCACCGAGATTTCCGTCATCGAGAACGAGATACACCCCAACGAGGAGACCGAGGAGAGCCTGAGCATTCCCGAAGGCTGTGCCGTGTATGAAATCAACGGTCCCTACTTCTTCGGCATTGCCAACAAGTTCGAGGAACTGGAGTCTGCACTGAAGGGCGGCAACCGTCCCAAGGTACAGATTATCCGCATGCGCCGCGTTCCCTTCATCGACTCCACAGGTATCCACAATCTCACCACCCTGGTGGAGATGAACCATGAGAAGGGCACGGAGGTCATCCTCTCAGGAATCACCCCCAAGGTACAGAAGCAACTGCTGAAGGCCAATTTCCACAAAGTGCTTGGCAGCAAGAATTTCTGCAACAATATAGACGAAGCACTGAACAGAGCCAAGGAATTGCTGGCATAGCAATCATTCATAGCAACGAGTTCATGCACCAATCCTTAATGACGGAGATATATGCCACCAGTGACGGCAAAGTTTATCATCGGTGACGGCAAAGTTTATCATCGGTGACGGTAAAGTTTACCATCGGTGGCGGTAAAGTTTATCATCAGTGACGGTAAAGTTTATCATCAGTGAGAACAGAACCGTATGTCAAGGAACACGCCGTAATCTCACCCCAAGACAAGGGTAACGCTCCAGACTGTGAACACTGGCAGCACATTGTTTGGCACCAATGCTCTAAACAAGCGAACCGGCAATAGCGAGCAGCCTCGAAATACCAAGTACGTATTTCGAGGCTGCTCGCTATTATGTATCTGAAATCAGGCCTGACGATAGAAGTCAATCTTTTCGGGAGTCATCTTGCGTATCCAAGTGAAGTGCTTCTCCACTTCGGCGTCGGCCATGTTGGCATATACCTGCAGACTGCGGCCGAAGAGTTCGGGAGCCTTCAGGGCGTTCTGCATAAGCAGGTGGCACATGATGATGTTGCCTGCCATGTCATAAAGGTGACGTGCACAAAGGTCGTGGAAGTCCTGGTCGCCAGAGTCCTTGACGGCGGCGGTGCAGGCATTGAATTTGCTGGCCATTTCCTTCAGGCGGCGCAGTGTGCTATCCCCCTCCAGGCCTGCCATCATGGCCTGCTGCTCCATTTCCTGGATTACGGTGGCATACATGCCGTTGGTGACGTAGCGTATGGCAGCCACTGTCTGCAACTGTGTAGTACCCTCGTAGATGCTTGCAATACGTGCATCGCGGTAGATGCGCTGGCAGGCATACTCCAGCATGAAGCCGCTGCCGCCATGCACCTGGATGCTGTCATAGGCATTCTGGTTGGCATACTCTGAGTTCATACCCTTGGCAAGGGGTGTGAAGGCATCCGCCAAGCGGGAGTACTGCTTCAGTTCCTGGCGCTCTTCGGGAGTGAGTTTGCGCTCGCGGGCAATATCCTCGAGGTTCTTGTAGATGTCCACGTATCGTGCTGTCTGGTAGAGCAGTGCACGACCGGCATCCAAGCGTGCCTTGATGTTTGAAATCATCTCTGCCACAGCAGGGAACTCTATGATAGCCTTGCCGAACTGACGGCGGTCACGGGCGTATGCAATGGCTTCATTGTATGCAGCCTGACTGAGGCCTACGCTCTGTGCGGCAATGCCCAGACGCGCACCGTTCATCAGCGACATGACGTATTTGATGAGACCCAGTTTGCGGTCGCCGCAGAGTTCGCACTTGGCGTTCTTGTAGACCAGTTCACAGGTTGGAGAACCGTGTATGCCCATCTTGTTCTCTATGCGGCGCACGTCCACACCGCCGTCGCGCTTGTCGTAGATGAACATGGACAGGCCGCGTCCGTCGCGTGTGCCAGCCTCGCTTCGAGCCAAGACAAGGTGTATGTCGCTGTCGCCGTTGGTGATGAAACGCTTTGAACCGTTCAAGCGCCAGCAACCGTTTTCCTCGTCGTAAGTAGCCTTGAGCATTACGCTCTGCAGGTCGCTGCCGGCATCAGGTTCGGTAAGGTCCATGGACATGGTATCTCCGGCACACACACGGGGGATGTACTTCTGGCGCTGCTCCTCCGTACCGAAGCAATAGAGGGTCTCTATGCAGTCCTGCAGGGACCAGATGTTCTGGAAACCCGCATCTGCCGTTGCCACCATCTCGTTGGCGGCGGTGTAGACAGTAACGGGCAGATTCAGGCCACCATAGCGGCGGGGCATGGTCATACCGTTCAGTCCTGCCTGGTTCATGGCCTGCAGGTTCTCGTATGTCTTTGAGGCATAGCGCACACGGCCGTTCTCGTGATGGGCGCCCTCGGCATCCACAGCCTCGGCATTGGGAGCCACCACGTTACCAGTGATGTCGCCCACGATGTCCAGCAGACGGTCGTAGGAATCCATGGCATCGGCAAAGTCCTGCGGGGCATAGTCGTGCGTATCCTTGTCGGCATAGTCCAGTTCCTTCAGTTCCACTATGCGTTGCATGAGCGGACTGTTCTCAAGTTCGAACTTGATTTCGTTTATATCGCTATAATAGTTAGCCATTGTTACTTGCTGTTTTGTTTGTAGTACTTTATCAGTTTGGGCACGACCTCTTCCACGGTGCCGTTAATCACATAGTCGGCAATCTGGTTGATGGGAGCATTCTCGTCCGAGTTGATACTGATTATGATACCGCTCTCCTTCATACCTGCCACATGCTGTATGGCACCGCTGATGCCGCATGCTATGTACACCTTGGGGCGCACGGTAACGCCTGTCTGGCCTATCTGCAGGTCGTGGTCGCAGAAGCCTGCATCCACGGCGGCACGGCTGGCGCCCACTTCGGCATGCAGTACGCGGGCCAGTTCGTAGAGTTGGTCAAAGCCCTCCTTGGAACCGACGCCATAACCTCCCGCCACGATGATTGGAGCACCCTTCAGGTTGTTCTTGGCAGCCTCGACATGGCGGTCCAGCACCTTGGTTACATATTCCGTTTCAGGAACGAACTTGGCAACGTCCTGGATGATGACCTCGCCCTTGTAGTTCGGGTCAAGTATCTCTGCCTTCATCACGCCGGAGCGTACCGTTGCCATTTGCGGACGGTTCTCGGGGTTGACGATGGTAGCCACGATATTACCGCCAAAGGCAGGGCGGATCTGGTAGAGCAGGCTGTCGTAGTGCTTGCCCAGTTTCTTGTCGTCGTGGGGACCTATCTCCAGGGCGGTGCAGTCGGCGGTAAGACCGCTGTGCAATGCACTGCTCACGCGTGGGCCAAGGTCGCGGCCCACCACATCGGCACCCATCAGACAAATCTGAGGCTGCTCCTGACGGAACAGGTTGACGAGCACTGCCGTATGAGGCTTGCTGGTGTAGGGGCTCAGTCCCTCTGCGTCAAAGATGTGCAGACGGTCCACTCCATAGGGCAGGATATGTTCCTCCACCTTGCCTGTTATGCCGCTTCCGGCAACCACAGCCTCCAGTTGTACACCCAGGGTGTTTGCCAGTTTACGGCCCTTGGTAAGCAGTTCCTGGCTCACTTCGGCAACACGTGTGCCTTCTATCTCGCAATATACGAATACGTTGTTCATATCCTTTGTCCCTCCTTCTCTTATCCTATGGTGTGACTTGCAAGAAGTTCCTGCACAAGGGCATTGATGTCCTCGTCGCTTCCTGTCAGTATCTTGTTCTCCTTGGCCTTGAAGACGATATTCTCCACGGCCTTCACCTTAGTGGGCGAGCCTGCCAGACCGCACTGGTTGAGGTCGGCATCTATGTCGGCGCAGTTCAACTGGCCCAACTTCAGGTAGTCCTTCTTCTCGTATTCAGAGGCATAGGGCAGGTCTCCGTATCCGCTGCCCTGAGGCAACTCCATGGGAGCCAGGGCACGCTTGTACTTCATTACCAGTTTCACATTGCGCGGACGGCAAGGTGCAGCGCTGCCGTTTACCGTCAGCACGCAGGGCAGGGCACTCTCCACCGTTTCCACACCACCGTCTATGTGGCGCTTCACACGGATGACACCGTCCTGACATGACAGGACCTCCTCGGTGTAGGTTATCTGGTTCAGTCCCAACTTCTCTGCAACCTGCGGACCCACCTGAGCAGTATCACCGTCGATGGCCTGACGGCCACCGATAATCAGGTCCACGTCGGGTGCAACATGCTTGATGGCAGTAGAAAGGGCATAACTCGTGGCCAGTGTGTCGGCACCGGCAAAGGCGCGGTCGGTAAGCAGATAGCCACCGTCGGCTCCGCGGTACATGGCCTCGCGGATTACCTCTGCCGCACGGCCGGGTCCCATAGTAATGACTGTAACTGTGGTACCTGGATTCTGGTCTTTCAGTCTCAGTGCCTGCTCCAAGGCATTCAGGTCCTCGGGGTTGAAAATTGCAGGCAGAGCGCTACGGTTGACGGTGCCTTCCGGAGTCATGGCATCGGGTCCCACGTTGCGTGTGTCGGGTACTTGCTTGGCAAGCACAACAATGTTCAGTTTCATATTATATGGTTTTGCACTTTACGCGTTAATCTGTGCAAAAGTAGTATATTTGAGTGAAAGACGCAAGAGAATCGGGCAAATTATTGTATCTTTGCACGCAAAAATAACGGACATCCATGATAGAGTATCTTAGAGGAAAACTGGCAGAACTGGAGCCTACTATGGCCACCGTGGACTGCATGGGAGTGGGCTATGGTGTGAACATCACCCTGAACACCTATGCCTCCATACAGGGCAAAGAGGACGTGAAGTTGTGGATATACGAATCCATACGCGAGGACGCATATCAGTTGTGGGGCTTTTCCTCCAAGGTGGAGCGTGAGGTCTTCCTGCTCCTCATCACCGTGAGCGGCATAGGCGCCAACACGGCACGCATGATACTATCTGCCCTGACACCCAAGGAACTGTGCGGCATCATCTCCAGTGGCAATGCCAAGATGCTTACCCAGGTGAAGGGCATAGGACCGAAGGCTGCCCAGCGCATCATCGTGGACCTTGGCGACAAGATTATGGCCCTGGCAGACGATACATTGCAGGCAGGCTCGCAAAGTATTGCAAAGGGCACGGCAATACTTAACAACGAGGTTGCCGACGAGGCGACACAGGCCCTCACCATGCTCGGCTTCAGTCCTGCCCCCACGCACAAGGTCGTTCACAAGATATTGTCCGAAGAACCGGACGCCCCAGTGGAGAAAGTCATCAAATTGGCGTTAAAAATGCTCTGAGGCACAATAAACCGGGCCATAGCCTCGTTTTATATAGCGTGAAGAGACGGTACAGAATCATATTGCTGATGCTGGTGATAGGTGTCATCTTGCCTGTCACCGGTATTTTTGTGTCCTCACATATACCTTTTTTTATTACGCGCGCCTACGCACAAGAGACTTCTGCCCGGCAAAGCGATGACAAGCAGGAAAACGATACCACGAAGAAAAAGAAGCCGCGATATTCCGTCCGCCGAACCTCCACGGAGACTACCGAAGACGTAAGGCACCGCTCCGCCGACCTCGAGGACCCCGACAACCTGAAGACCGAGGTCACCTACGACGAGAAGAACGGGACATACCAGGTGGGCACGACCCTCGTGAAGAGTGACGGCAAGTCCAAGGATACCAAGAAGGGCAAGTCCACGTCCCAGACCACCTCCAGCAAGTCGGCATCGGGTGACGACAAGAATGCTACTAACGTGAAGTTGGGAAGTTTCCTGCCGGCCAACGACAAGGGACTGGACCTGCTTACCGCAACCAGTTACCTCACCCCTCCAGTTCTGATGACCACCGAGGAGTACATGGAGTGGAGCCTGCGCCAGAGCATAGCGCAATATTACAGGCAGCGCAATCAGGAACTCTTCCTGACGAAGGGGAACAGCAAGTTCGACTTCACCGACATGCGCTTCTCACTGGGCCCTGCCGAAAAGATATTCGGCCCCGGCGGCGTGCACATCAAGACCCAAGGTTCGGCAGAACTGAAGATAGGAGCCAACATGAAGTCTACGGACAACCCCACCCTGGCCGCCAGCCGCAGAAGTTCTTTCGGTCTGGACTTCGACATGAAGATAAACATGACCGTCAATGCCAAGGTGGGCGACAAGGTGAACATGAACCTAAACTACAACTCTGATGCCACCTTTGACTACGACGCGCAGAACCTGAAACTGAAGTACGATGGCAAGGAGGACGAGATAATAAAACTGGTGGAGGCCGGCAACGTTTCCATGCCTTCCAACATGAGCCTCGTGCCAGGTGTGAGCAGCTTGTTCGGTCTGCGCACCGACGTGCAGTTCGGCAAGTTGAAACTGCAGACCGTCTTCGGCCAGAAGAAGTCGGCCAGCAAGAGCGTGTCGGGCAGTGGAGGTTCCAACACCACATCCTACGAGATAGAGGTAACGGACTACGAAGAGAACCGCCACTTCTATCTGGCACACCATTTCCGCGACACCTACGACAAGAACATGCGCACCCTGCCCACCATAGCCAGCGGCGTCACCATCAAGCGCATAGAGGTGTGGATAACCAACAAGACAGGAACAACCACCAACACCCGCAACATCATTGCCCTGACCGACCTGGGCGAACCGCAGAACATCCGTGGTCCGTGGCTGGGAACGGGAGGAACCGTGCCACACAACCGCGCCAACAACGAGTACACCACGCTGATAGAGAATCCCGGCGTGCGCGACATAAGCCAGGTGGGAAACATCCTGGACGGCGAGTACGGCTTGCAGGGTTCCTTCGACTATGACAAGTTGCAGTCTGCCCGACTGCTCTCTCCCAGCGAGTACCATCTGAATGCGGAACTGGGTACGCTGACCCTGAACACCACTCTGCAGCCCGACGACATTCTGGCCGTGGCCTACGAATACACCTACGGTGCACAGACCTATCAGGTGGGCGAGTTCTCCAGCGACCTGACAAGCACCGACCAGGCACTGATGCTGAAGATGCTGAAGGGAAGCACCAACAGTCCGTCGCTCCCCACATGGAGACTGATGATGCGCAATATCTATCCCCTTGGCGCCAACACCCTGCAGAAGGAGAAGTTCCGTCTGGACATCAAATACCAGTCGGACTCCAGCGGCGTGTATCTCAACTACCTGCCCGAGGATACCCTGAAGGGAACCATTCTGCTCCGTGCCATGAACCTGGACCGTCTGGATGCCAACAACAAGCCCCACCCCAACGGACAGTTTGACTTCATAGACGGATACACCGTGTACAAGGGCCGCATCATCTTCCCCGTGGCAGAACCTTTCGGCCAGCACCTGCGCCAGTGGATAGAGGAACGTGGAGGCAAGGCGATGGCCGACAAGTATGTGTTCCAGGAACTCTACGACACCACCAAGACTGCCGCCAAGCAGATGGCAGAGAAGAACAAGTTCCTGCTTACCGGACAATACAAGGGTTCGGCCGCCAACGAGATAGACCTCGGGGCATACAACATTGCGCCGGGTTCGGTTGTGGTCACGGCAGGTGGCGTCACATTGGTGGAGAATACGGACTACATCGTTGACTACAACAACGGTCGTGTCACCATCATAAACCAGGGCATCATAGATGCCGGCACTCCCATCAGTGCCTCTGTGGAGAGCAACGACACTTACGGCATGCAACGCAAGACCTTCGTGGGCTTCAACGCCGACTATCAGGTGAACAAGAACCTCGTCATCGGCGGTACCTTCCAATACCTCAGCGAACAGCCACTGACCACCAAGGTGAGCATGGGCAACGAGGCCCTGAACAACATCCTCTGGGGTATGCATGTTTCATGGAAGCACAAGGCGCAATGGCTCACCAACTGGCTCGATGCCATTCCGTTTGTCGACGCCACCCAGCCGAGTAATATCAGTTTTGACGCACAGGTGGCCCAACTGATAGCCGGACAGAGCGGCACGGCACAGGGAGGTGCATCATATCTGGACGACTTTGAGGACACAAAGCGCAAGACCACTCTTATCCAGCCCACCTACTGGCAGATAGCCTCCGCGCCCAGCCCTTCAAGGAACAGCAACCTTGCCGGACGCTTTGCCGAGAGCAGGCTGACCAATGACGTGGCCTACGGCTACAACCGTGCCCTGCTTGCATGGTATTGCGTGGACCCCATCTTCACGAACAGAAGTTCTACGCTGACCCCAAGCCACATCAAGAGCGACCTGAACCAGTTGTCCAACCACTATGTCCGTGCCGTCTACGAACTGGAACTGTACCCCAACAAGTCGCAGACCTCCTACAACAGCAACTCTACGCTGAACGTCCTGAACATGGCCTTCTATCCGCAGGAGCGAGGACCCTACAACCTCACAACCGAGGTGGATGCCCGTGGCAACCTGCTCTACCCCGAGAAGCGCTGGGGCGGCATGATGCGCAAGATGGACAACACCGACTTTGAGGCACAGAACGTCGAGTACATAGAGTTCTGGCTCATGGACCCCTTCTTCTACGAGAAGAGGGACGGCACCACAAAGCAGAAATTGGGCGGCGACCTTTACATCAACCTTGGAGAAATAAGCGAGGACATCCTGAAGGACGGCAGAAAAGCATACGAGAGCGGACTGCCCATAGACGGCAACATGAACTATGTGGAGCAGACAGCATGGGGCTATGTGCCCAAGACCAACAGCATAACCTACGCATTCAACAACGAGGGAGGCTCACGCGAGAAGCAAGACCTTGGCCTGAACAGTCTGAATGACGCCCAGGAGCAGACCTACGGGGCCTACATGGACTTCTGGAACGAACTGAACGGCGGTTCATTGGCACATCTGCCCGATACCGTGCGCCAGCAACTGCTGGCCGACCCTGCCAACGACAACTACCACTACTTCCGCGGTTCGGACTACGACCGCGACAAGGTGCCCGTGCTGAAGCGATACAAGCGCATCAACATGCCCCAAGGCAACTCGCCCGACAGCGAGAACTCGCCCGAAAACTACGAAACGGCATGGAAGAACACTCCGGACATTGAGGATATAAACACTGACTACACCCTGGGCGAAAGCGAGAAGTACTGGCAGTACCATCTGCCCATCACTCCAGAAAACCTGCGCCCCGGCGGCAAGTATGTTTCGGACACACGCACCTCTACCGTAACCCTGCGCAACGGTGAGATAGAGAACATAGACTGGTACCTTATCCGCATTCCCCTGCACGATTCCGACCGCGAGAGCATAGGCGGCATATCCGACTTCTCCAACATCCGCTTCATGCGCATGTTCATGACCAACTTCACGGATGAGGTAATCCTGCGCTTCGGCACTCTGGACCTCGTGCATGGCGACTGGCGTACATACGAGAACACCCTGTATGCCGGCAATGTGGCCACCAGTGCCAACACCGACTTCACCATAACGGCGGTGAACATTGAGGAGAACAACGACCGTGTGCCGGTGAACTATGTCGTTCCCCCCGGCATATCACGTGTTACTGATGCCAGCAGCGGTACGCTAATGGAGAGCAACGAGCAGGCCCTGGCCCTGACGGTGAAGAACCTCGGTCCCAACGATGCCCGTGCCGTGTACAAGAGCGTGAAGTACGACATGCGCAAGTACAGGCACCTGCAACTCTTTGCGCATGCCAACCAACTGGAGGCAACAGACCCCGACGCCACTCCTTTGCAGAGCGGTCAGGTGAGCGTGTTCCTGCGTCTGGGTTCCGACTACCGCAACAACTACTACGAGTACGAGATACCCTTGGAACTGACTCCCATCAAGAGCAGCGGCAAGTACAACAACAACTCCTATGACGACCGCGTGGCGGTATGGCCCGAAGCAAACATGTTCGACTTCGACCTGGACATGCTTGTGGACCTGAAGCGCCTGCGCAACAAGAACGGAGTTTCCTATAGCCAACTCTATACAGGTTACGACCCCAACAAGCCCAGCAACCGCATAGCGGTGATAGGCAATCCCTCACTGGGCGAAGTGAAGACCATAATGATAGGTATCCGCAACCATGCCGATGCCAACCGCAGCGTGGAGGTGTGGGTCAACGAACTGCGCCTGCAGGAATTCACCAACGAAGGCGGTTGGGCAGCACAGGGCAACCTGAACATACAGTTGTCCGACATAGGTTCCTTCTCTGCCACCGGCAAGATGGTGACGGCAGGCTTCGGCGGCATTGAGCAGACGGTGTCCGAGCGCAGCGACAAGGATGACTATCAGTATCAGTTCACCACCAGTGCCGACCTGGGCCGTCTTCTGCCAGAAAAGGCCAAGGTGACTGTTCCCGTGTACTACAGTTACAGCAAGCACATAGTCAAGCCCAAATACAACCCTCTCGACACGGACATGCTCCTGTCCGATGCCCTGGATGCCACCCAGACACAGGAGGAGAAGGACTCCATTGTCTCCCTGACATCCACCAGTTCCGTGAACCGCAACTTCTCCATTACCGGAGCCAAGGTGAACATCGCCAGCAAGAAGCATCCCATGCCCTACGACCCTGCCAACTTCACCTTCTCATACTCCAGTTCGGAGAGCGAGGACAAGGGAGAGACCACCGTTTATGAGTACAACAAATCATGGAAGGCGTCAATGTCCTATGCCTGGTCGCCGAACTGGAAGAACTGGGAACCCTTCAGCAAGTGGAGCACCAAGAACAAGTGGGCACAGATAATAAAGGACCAGAACATAGCGTTCGCTCCGCAGAGCATTACCTTCAACACTGACCTGGGACGTACCTACTATGAACTGCAGGAACGCGACCTGGAGAACATCGGCAATTCCCAGGCCCTGCCTGTCACATGGAGCAGTACATATCTGTGGAACCGCAACTTCTCACTGCGTTGGGACATCTTCAAGGCTCTGCACTTCTCCTTCCAGAGCGCCACGCATGCCGAGGTGGAACAACCCAATGTGGTGGTCAACAAGGACCTCTATCCCGATGAGTACGAGGCATGGAAGGACAGTGTGAACCTCAGTCTTGCCGGCTTCGGCCGTCCGCTGGACTACAGTCAGAGTGCCACGATGTCCTACAAACTGCCCATCAACAAGTTGCCGGCATTTGACTGGATAACTGCCGATGCATCCTACAACTCGCAATATTCATGGAAACGTGGTGCCGAACTGGAGGACGGAACCAGTCTGGGCCATACCATCAACACACAGCGCAGCATAAACGTAAACGGCAAACTGGCACTGGAGACACTATACAACAAGTCTCCCTTCCTGAAGGAGGTGAACCGTGTCTTCTCTGCCTCCAATGCCAAGTCCGAGGCCAACAAGAAGCGCAACGAGAAGAAGCGTGAGAAGGAAAAGGAACAGCGCGAAAAGGACAAGATGGAAGAGGCACGCCTGAAGGCCGAGGAGGAATCCAAGAGGACCGGAGAGAGCGTGGACAGCATACTGGCACGCACCATGCCCAAGGGCACGCAGTCCAATGCCAAGGGCACATCTGCCCAAAAGGACAGGAAGAAGCGCACGCAGAGCTATGCACGCGAAATAGTGCTTGCCCCGGACAGTGCCATGACCATAACACACAACCAGAAGTCAAAGCGCCTCATCGTCCGCATCCAGGACAGCAAGGGCCACGACTACAAGGTGAAGTACAAGAAACTGGACGAAAACAAGATTGTGCTGATGACACAGGCCATGGATACGGCCAAGGTGCGTATCAACGTGATAGCCAAACCTAAGTTGAGCGAAGAGAAATGGTACAAGTGGGCTCAGGCAGGAGCACGTTTTGCCATGATGGTAAGGAATGTGTCCGTGTCGTACCGAAACTCCTACAACCTGTCCATGTCTGGTTTCATGCCCGAGGTAGGCGACCTGTTGGGCCAGCGAATGACTTCCGCTCACGGTTTCGCTCCTGGCGTAGGCTTCGGTTTCGGTTTCGTGTCCGACAACTATATCGAGACGGCTAAGGACCGCGGCTGGCTCATCTGTGCGGACAGTCTGTCCACACCGGCCACCTCGTCCACCACAGAGGACCTTCAGATAAAGGCCACGCTGGAACCCTTCACCGACCTGAAGATAGACCTGAACATGTCCCGTACCATGAACCGCTCAAAGAGCATACAATATATGTATGAGGGTTCGCCCACCACGCAGACAGGTTCCTTCAACATGACCATCGTTTCACTTGGTTCTGCCTTTGCCGGTACAGGCAATGCCTCCAACGGCTACTACAGCCCCACGTTCGAAAATTTCCGTGCTTTGCTCCCCATCTACCAGCAGCGTGTGGAGGCTCAGTACATCGGTGGCAAGGACCCGTCGGGCCGTCCATATCTGGGCAGTGCCGGAGACCCGGCAAAGGGCAACACCACGCCGGCCAACATGTACGGGGCTGACGTGATGGTACCGGCCTTCCTTGCCGCATACACCGGTGGAGGCACCACACGCGAACTGAACATCTTCCCGTCTCTGGCAAGGATGCTCCCCAACTGGACACTGACCTACAAGGGCCTTTCCAACCTGCCCTTCATACGCGACTACTTCAAGAGCGTGACGGTGACACACGGCTACAAGAGCGTATATGCCGTGGGTTCCTACAACTCATACGCTTCGTGGATGGAGTTCATGCACGGCACGGATATGGGCTTCACCACCAATCAGGCTACCGGGGCATTCCAACCCAGCAGTTGCTACGACATCAGCACTGTGAGCATAAACGAGAGTTTCGCTCCGCTTATCGGTCTGAACTTCACATTCCACAACAACATGACGCTGAAGGCCGAGTACCGCACCACCCGCGTCATGAACCTGTCCATCACCAGTGCACAACTTACGGAAACGGGTTCGCGCGACTTCGTTCTGGGATGGGGATACAAGATAAACGATTTCCGCCTGGGCAGCATCTTCGGCAGCAAGCGTGCCAGCAAGAAGGCCATGCGCAGCACCTCAAAGAGCCGTGCCCTGAAGAACCGCGAAACGCGTAGTGACGGGCGCGAGAACATAAAGAGCAGCAGCAAGAGCAATTTTGCGCATGCCCTGTCCCTGCGTTTCGACTTCTCAATACGCAATCAGGATGCCATCCGCCGTGACATTCAGACAGGCCTGTCCGAGGCAACCTCCGGCAACAAGGCGGTGAAGGCCTCGTTCCATGCAGACTATACCATGAGCCGCTACGTTACCATGACGCTCTTCTACGACCGCCAGCGCTCCGCTCCTCTGCTCTCGTCATCGGCATATCCCACCGTAACACAGGACTTCGGTCTTAGTATGAAGTTTGCCCTGACAAGGTAAAACAAACGGAAAGGTGAAAACGGAAAACGGAAAGGTAAAAGGTAAAAGGTGAGCGGAACAGAATCTGTGTAAATCCGTCGCATCTGTGTCATCAGTGTTCTATGACGAACGGAAAACTTATTTACATCATAGCCCCTCCGTCGCTACGCTCCTCGTCGCCTCTGTTTCAGGGGGACAAAGAAACGGAAAACGGAAAACGAAATTGCCCACTACTCACTACTCAGTAAACTCTAAACCTATATGAATTACATTCTACCCATTCTCCTCCTTATCGTGTCCAACATATTCATGACACTTGCATGGTACGGACACCTGAAGTTGCAGGATATGCACATCCTGCACGGCAACACACCACTGTACGTCATCATCCTCATCTCCTGGGGTCTGGCACTGATGGAATACTGCTTCATGATTCCGGCCAACCACTATGGTTTCCGAGGCAACGGAGGTCCCTTCTCCCTGTTCCAGTTGAAGATTATCCAGGAGGTAATCACCCTCGTGGTCTTCACCATCTACACCGTAACATGCTTCCGTGGCGAATCCCTGCACTGGAACCACCTTGCCGCCTTCGTGTGCATGATAATGGCGGTGTATTTCGTATTCATGAAGTAATAACGAACAGATCATACTAATGAAGGCAATCCTGGATTTCCGGATTGCCTTCATTTTTCCCATATTTGTTGTCCAGTAGGACAATATAAGTCGTGGGCGGATGTGCTATCTAATGTCGTCAGGATGCTTAATCCTGGAATTCTAGTTTTGCGCAATGTGCAGTGATGCTCTCTTCAGGTGGCAACTTCATGTAGTCGCCATACATCAGGCGCAACATGCGGTCGTAGTTGTGAGGAACAGGAAATTCAATCCCCTCAAACTTCTGTGTGGCCAACGGGAAAATGTCCCGCGCATAACGTGGATTGTGGTAAGGTATGCCCATGCCACTGGTGATGACATCAGTACCTGACAGGCGGCACAACAGGCGGAGGACGGGGAAGACGAAGCGGCGGTTGAAATGGAACAGCCTCATCACCTTTCTTATCCCAACGGCATCGTCAGTGCAGGTGCGCCAGATCTTGTACATGTGTCCCACGGTCTTTTCGCTTATCTTGTGAATGGAGAGAGGCTGGCGCTCCAAGGGAAATATGTCTATGTATATGCCCTGTTCCTTCCACATGCGGTCGTAGTTGTTGCCCTCGGCCAGAATGGAACGACGGTCGCGCACCTTGGCATAGTAGAAGAAATACGTGGGGTCTGTCTCGTGTGTCTGCAAGGCCATGGTGGATGGCAACTCGCCAGGCAGGACATCCATCAGACGGTCATAGTCCTCACGCATCATTTCAATATCCAGATCATCGTCCCAAGGGATGAAACCTCCGTGGCGGACGGCACCAATCAGAGTACCGCTGCTCAGCCAATAACGTATTCCGTGCTTCTTGCATATCCTGTCTATTTCACACAGGATTTCCAGCATTCTCTCCTGCTGACGGCGCAGGAGAGAACCATCCGGACTATACTTTGCCCTAAGCGAATCGTGTTGTGCCTGTGATATCATCCTCGGAAGATTTTAATGCAAAAATAGGGATTATTCAGTGAACAACAAAATAATTTTTACTATTTTTGTACGGACATATCGTCTATACCGCCACGGCACACAACTAACAACAGGCAAGCGATGGACAGCATCAACACAGAAAGCACGAACAAAAAGGAACGCATGGAATGGCTTGATGCCATGCGTGGTTTTACCATGATACTGGTGGTGGCATACCACGTGGCACAGATGGGGTTCCTGCAACCGGTAAAGCAGTCGTCATCCATGTCCTTCCTGATGCTATTCCGCATGCCCCTGTTCTTCTTCGTGAGCGGTTTCCTGGCATACAAGGCTTCGCTGACGTGGAAGTTCGAGACCTTCCTGTCGCTCTTGGGCAAGAAGATACGCATACAGATAATACCCACGGTGGTGTTCTTCCTGTTCTCGTGTGCGGCACTCTACCCTAAATTCTGGCCTGCCGTGGAGTCCAACCTGCAATCTCCCACCAAGGGAGGCTACTGGTTTACTATAGTACTGCTCTACATGTTTGTGCTGTACTATGTCTTCTGCTATCTGGAATCAAAGATAGGACGCAAGTCATGGATACCGATAACCCTTTTCTTCCTCCTCTCTTTGGTGGCATATGAAACGTGCTACCTGCCCAAACTATGCTGGTGGGCGGACGGATACAGGTTGAAGGAACCTACCACCCTACTTGACGACACATCGCTGATACAGTTGATGAAATACATGCCTTTCTTCCTTTTCGGCAACATCGTCAGACGTTACTGGAACGTGGCACAGCGCATCATGGACTCCAAGTGGTTCTTCCCCATAATAGTGACACTGGTTATATTCTGCACCATGGACGTGCTCAAGTGGCACACCCTGCGCATGGCATGGGCCAACCTGCCCTCCACCCTGGCAAAGTTCATCCTGCTGACCATAACCTTCATGTACTTCCGCCACTATGCACCTTACTTCTCCAAGATGACATTCATCGGTAGCAGCCTGCAATACATCGGTAGGCGCACACTGGACATATACCTGATTCACTTCCTGTTCCTGCCCAATCTGCCTGCCGTGGGTGCATTCTTCAAACTGAACAAGCACAACTTTGCCATAGACCTCACCCTGTCTGTACTCATCGCACTTGTTGTCATAGCCTTCTGCATAATAACAAGCAACATCCTGCGCATAAGCCCGATTTTCAGGAAATATCTGTTCGGAAGGAGGTAGATTTAATGCTGTCTATATCCAGAACTTCTCGGTAAAACGTTTGATTTCTATTTTCTCTGCGTTACCTTTCAGCATGGAGTATATCTTGCTTGCAAAGACTACGTCGTGAAGTCCAAGACCTATATTATAACTAAGGATCCGCTCTTTATCGGACTCACGTCCCGGCTTTACCCCTTCTATAACTTCCTGTATCTCGGCAAACTGTTTGAAATGCGAGAAGTGTTTAAAGTCACTCACATGCGCTGTATCATCGGCATAGACCTTATCAAAGAACAAGTCGCAATTCTGAAAGCCACGCGTATGAACGGGGATTACCAAACATCCTTCCCTATAACATTCATTGTCATCACAAAGGAGTCCTTGAGCCTCAGTAATACAACTCACTATGACATCTGAACCTGACACCAAGTCCTTGACATCATCACAGATGCTGAAAGAAACATTTGCATAATCCTTAAATCTCTCGGCAAACAAGTCGGCCTGGTCTTTGTAACGCAACAGTACCACATTATGCATCACATCAGGTTCCGCATCCAGTAAGCACAACAATGTTGCCCTTCCTGTATTGCCCAAACCAATGAATCCATAAGTAATCTCGCCTCTACGCCTGAATGTCTGAATAGCGAGTGTTGCCACCGCACCAGTACGCATTGTGGTAATCCAGTCTGCATCCAACAATGCCAGAGACTCTCCTGTTCTTGAGTCACACAAAAGCATATCGCTTATCAACGACGGCTCTGCACCTTTTATCCGTCGGACTATCTTAACACCATAACAATTATATGGGTCGGGCAACAGACATGGCATTGTATTGAAAAAGTCGTTACCCTGAGGATGCAATGATATCTTAGGCGGCAACTGTGCCTGTGATTTCAATGCAAAACTCTCCTTTATCCACTCCACACAAGTAGATGGAGATATATTAAGGCCACTTATTGCCGCAGAAGAAAGTATCTTCATCTTTATTTGGAATTTATCTTGCGAAGCGCATCAATCAGTTTCGTGTTGTCTTCGTGGTCACGCACGGCGATGCGCATGTACTGCTTGCCGTCGAAACCACCCTTGCCCGAGCAGTCGCGCATGAGGATGTTGTGCTCCTTGAGCATGCGCAGGACAAGGGTCTTGGCCGTGAAGGGAGGCAGAACCTCCACAAGGAAGTAGTTGGCCTGAGAGGGAATGAAACGCAGGAAGGGAATTGTACGCAGTTTGGCCTCGAAGTCGTTTCGTTCCTCGATGAACTTGTCGCAAGCACGCTTGTAGTCCTTCTCGTACTTGGTGTATATCTGCATGAAGAACTCGCAGAAGGAGTTGAGGTTCCAGATGCTTACCATCTTCTTTATCTTCGAGATGATTTCCACGTCGGCAGAGCAGAGGATGCCCAAGCGTATGCCAGGCACGCCATAACTCTTGCTGATGGACTTCATTACAAGCATGTGCGGATAACATTCCAGTATCTTGTCGGACAGGAGGCTGTTCTGCTCCCATCCCTCGCTGAAGTCCACGAAACTCTCGTCCACAATGAGCCTAACACCGCGCTTCTCGCACCATTCAGCCAGCATGCAGATGTCCTGTACGGGGATGAAGTTGCCGGAGGGGTTATCTGGGTTGATGAGCAGGATATTGTCGGCAGGATTCTTGCCGAAGAAGTCCATGAGGTCCTGTGCCGAGTAGCGGAACTCGTTGTTCTGGGGAACGAAGGTGACGAGCGTGTCTGCCTCGCGACGGTTTGGATATTCCTCGAACGTGGGGCGGGTGATGCCCAACGTACCGGGCAGAAGTTCCATCAGAGCCTTAATCAGTTCGGCGGCACCATTGCCCGGAACTATATAGTCCTCCTTCACACCCCAGCACTTGCTTGCCAGCAGGGTGTTCACCTTCATTCCAGACGGGTATTCGGCAATGAGCGTGCGGAAGTTGGCCTGCATCTCGTCTATTATCTTGGAGGCACGGAAATAAGGGTTCACCAGATAGCAGAAATCCAGCATCTTGGGGAAGCGCCAGTAACCGCCGAAACGGCCGTAGTACTTGCGCATGATATCCTGTTCCTCGGCAAAGAGAGCCTCGGCAATGTCCAGGTCCTGCTTGTCGTCTATCTCGTACCACTTCTCGTCGGCAATGGGCAGGGCCTTCAGGTCCTTGCTGTTCAGGAAGGTGATGATGCGCAGGACATTCTCGTAGTACTCGTTGTTGCCCACGGCCTTGGAGTAAGCCTCCAGGAAGGGGACATACTTCGTCTTGCTGAACTCCTGGGAGAACTTGTATATGTTGATGGTCTTGTAGTACTTGTCCACCTCCTCGTATCGGAAAGCAGCCTTGGGGACGAAGTTCACGATGTTGTTCTCGTCGTCTATGCATACCATGGTGCCGTCCATCCATGTCTCATACTTTGCCACGAGGGCAAGGTTGGGATACGGATTCTCCAGGATGAGGGAGAAGAGTTTGTCGTCGAAGATGAGGTCGCTCTCTATGAGCAGGGTATCATCCTCCTGCATCTGCTCCTTGGCAAGGGCAAGGGAGTAGATGTTGTTGGTCTTGTCGTATATGGGGTTGTTGACATACTCTATGGGCATGCCGTTGTAACTGTTGCCAAGGTAGTCCATCAGTTTCTGTCCTTCATAACCCACCACGATGACCACGCGGTTGAGGTTCAGTGCGGACAACTGCTTCAGTACACGGTCTATCAGTCTGGTGCCGTTCACCTGCACCATACACTTGGTATTCTCTTTTGTAAACTCGCCCAGGCGCTTGCCCATTCCGGCGGCTAAGATTATTGCTTGCATGTTTTTATTTATCTGAAAACAGTTTTCCGTTTTCACCTTTCACCATTCCGTTCCCCTATACGCTTATCTCTCCGCTACCCCAGCATATTGTCTTCTCGCGGTCGTATATGCACCCGAACTGACCGGGGGCTATGCCCTGGATGGGCTGGGGCGAGCGAACGATGTAGCCTTCGCCATCGCGCTCAATCGTTCCGTCCATAAAGTGGTCAACGTGGCGCACCTTGAACGAGATTTCCATGGGAGCGTCACCCTCGCCGATTGGCAGGGGCTCTGTTATGGCATGGAAGTCTGCCAGGCGGAAGACATGGCCGTACTGCAACTGGGTGTCCCATCCGTGAGCCACGAAGACAACGTTCTTTCTGACGTTCTTCTTGACCACGAACCACGGCCCTCCGCTCAGGCCAAGCCCCTTGCGCTGTCCTATGGTATGGAACCAGAAACCTTTGTGCGTACCCACTATACGGTTTGTCTCTATATCTATCACCTTGCCCTCCTGTTCGCCAAGGAACTTGCGCAGGAAGTCGTTATAGTTTATCTTGCCCAGGAAACAGATGCCCTGGCTGTCCTTACGCTTGGCCTGCGGCAGACGGGCCTCGGCGGCTATCCGGCGGACATCCTCCTTCATCAGGTCGCCCAGAGGGAGGATGAGGCGGCTTATCTCCACTCCAGAGAGTTGTGCCAGAAAGTCCGTCTGGTCTTTCACTGGGTCTTTGGCAACACCCAACCAATATTTGCCGTCCTTTTCTATGATGCGTCCATAGTGGCCCGTTGCTATCTTGTCGTACTTGTGACCCACCTTCTCCTCGAAAGCACCGAACTTGATGAGGCGGTTGCACATCACATCTGGGTTGGGGGTAAGGCCCATCTTTACCCTCTCTATGGCATAGCCAACCACGCGCTCCCAGTACTCCTTCTGCAGGTCTATGACCTCCAGTTTCAGATTGTACTTGCGCGCCGTGGCCATACTGAGTTCTATATCCTCCTCCGCTGTGCACGAGGAATCCTCGCCCTCCATACCTATTTTAATATAATACAGGTCGGGCTTGTATCCCTGCTCCACCAGCAAATGAGTAACGACGGCGCTATCCACGCCGCCGCTAATCAGAACTGCAATCTTTGGGTTCTCAGTATTCACTTTTCTGTTTTAACCTTTCCGTTTTAATACCGCTCTGCGGTCTTGAATCTGCAGAAGCATTGTAGGGACACGGCATGCCGTGTCCGAGCAATTCAAGCTCTCGCTTAGTCGCAGTTTTACGTTCGTCTCACTTTGCGATGAAGTGCTTGCCGTACAGACGACCTGTCAGGTCAAACAACACGGTATCAGCAGTGAAACGTGTGCGGAAGTCTTCAAAATTCTTCTTCTCCTCGGGGCTCCATGCTGCCTCGGCAACTGCCAGCAGACGGGGGAAGGCAAGATAGTCGCAGTATTTGATGTCGGAAACGTGCTCCGTCCAGAATGTGGCCTGAACGCCCACGTAATGCTTTTTCCATTCGGGATTGCTCACCTTGTCGGGCACGGGCTTGTAGGCATAAACGGCAGGCAACTGGTCGTTCTTGCCACCATTACCGGCAGCCACGGGTTCGCCCTCTCCGTCGTGCTGCTTGCGGTTGATGTAGTAGCAACCGGGACCCCATTCAGAGATGACGGCATCCAAGCCCAGCGAAGCCGCAATGGCAGCACCCTGCTGGCAGGGGTTCCAGCAGAAGATGGTAGCACCTGTGCTCTTTATCAGATCCAAATCGGCACCTGCGGCGGTCACACTTTCGTTCCAAAGGATCATCTTGCGTCCGCGAGCCTTGATATGGTCATACATCTGTGTGATGAAATAACTCTGCAGGGGGCGGAAGCGGTGCTTGCTGTCCTGTCCGAGGTCCTTAACCTTGCCCTCCTTAACCAGATTGGCCAGATGCTCCTGACACATGGCATTGCTTTCCCATGCACTGGTGGGGCATTCGTCGCCACCGATGTGCACATACTGTCCGGGGAACACATCCATCACCTCAGTGAGCACGTCGCGTGCAAACTGAACGGCCTTGGGGTCTCCCACGTTGAGCACGTCGCTCCACACGCCACCCTGGAAGGTCTGCACCTTATGCTCACCCTCGGGATTGCAACTGAACTCAGGATAAGCCGCCAGGGCTGCCATGATGTGACCGGGCATGTCTATCTCGGGAATCACCTCTATGTGCAGGTTGCGTGCATACTCCACTATCTCGCGGCACTGCTCCTGGGTGTAGAAGTAGGGGCCGTAGGGCTTGCCCAACCAGTAGTGGCCCTTCTTCATGTCTGTCATACGGCAATCGGGAGCCACGGAACCAACGGTGGTCAGGCGGGGATACTTCTTCACCTCAAAGCGCCAGCCCTGGTCCTCAGTCAGATGCCAGTGGAAGTAGTTGAACTTGTATATTGCCAAACCGTCCAGAATATGCTTTATCTCGTCCACGGTGAAGAAGTGGCGACCGCAGTCCAGCATGAAGCCACGGTACCAGAAACGAGGTTCGTCGTCTATCTCCACACAGGGGATTTCGGGGCGTTTGGTGGTCTTGAACCAAGGTAGCACCTTCTGTGCATCCACCACACTCAGTTCTGCCATCACATTGGCAGGCATAATCTTCTTCAGGGTCTGGAAAGCATAGAAGAAGCCACGTGCGCTGCTGGCGCTTATGCTTACGTTCTTCTTTGTAACGCTCAGGCGGTAACCCTCATAAGCGATGCTCTTGTCCACGGTCATGCGGATGTCGGCCTTCTTGCTCTTTGAAAGTTTACCTTTGCAACCAGTAGTCTCCTGGATTACATCCATAAATCTAACGGCCTCGGCCTGCAGGCTGTCGGGCAACAGGGCCGCTCCCACAGTATATGATTTGGAGAAACGGAACTGTCCCTCCCCAACGGTCATCTGCTTTGGCAGGGGGGTAAGATTGACAAACTGCTTGGCACACACCGGAGCAAGCATTGAAAAGACACACAGAAGAATTAAATAAAGTTTTTTCATTCCTATCATTTTCTATAATTTTATATAAAAACTACATATACAATTCCTGTCGGGATATAAACTGGAATACATCCAGAGAATATACATAATTAGGCATAAAAGTCAAGAGCTTTTCCTGATTCTTTGTTCTGGTTGAGTGCACAAAGTTCACCCGTCATGCACGACCACCACGCTCTATCATCATCCTTACCTTTTCATTAAAGGCATCAGCCTGCATCAGTTGCTCTATGGTCAGGTGCATGCGGTAACGCCAATAGTGATTAGGATTGGCCGGAACATTGATGCGCTCCTGCTCTATATTGTCGGAACGCAGTCCTTCGTCCATAGAAAGCCAGTCCTGCAAGGAAATCAGGCACAACATGGAGGGAGAGAACAGATGACGCGCCACTACCTCCTCGCACAACCAGCCGGGCATAACCTCCGGTGCACGCCCGTCCTTCTGCAACATTTCATTGAAGTATTGCTGACGGCGTTCTTCATCCTCCTGCCACCATAGGCGCAGGGTGGGCATGTCGTGGGTAAAGATTGTAACTACCGACATGTACGGATTGTTCTCCAAACGTCCGAAGCGTACACCGAAGTCCTTTGGCATAGCCTGTATCTCCAGAGAGAGAATCCTCAGCTGGCTCATCACAGGGGCAACGCAAGCAGGTACCATTCCCAGGTCCTCGGCACAACAGAGCATCTGGGTTGCCTCCACTAGGGCAGGGAGTTTCTTCATTGCCTCTGCCCCCCAGAAATCATTGTGCCTGTAGTAGTAGAAGTCCTCGTAAATGCGGTTGAACGCCTCACGCTCCGATGCGGACAGTGATTCGTATACATACGTCTTCTGTGCAGAAATGCGGGGCACGAAACCACCCTCCAAGGGCAGGAAGAGCACGTTCTGCACCACCTTGCACAACGCATCCCTGATGGTCTGGGCATGCGGATTGTCGTCCACGTTGCCGAAGTGCCCGTATATCTGTTGCTCTGTGCTGAACTCCTCTCGCAGGCTGTACCAGTCAGGTCCCTGGGCTTCAAGGAAGGCAGAACGAAGTTCCTCGACATAGGTCTGGTCCTTCAGCAGGGAGCGAAGGAAACGGTCCGTAATATAAGGTGTGGTAAAGAACTTCTCGCGCCACTCCAGTCCTGCCTGCTCTATCTCCTCTATGCTCAATGGCAGACACGGTTCGAAATGGCCGAGCAATCCGCTTCGAGCCGAAACGGGAATCTCCCAGATACGGAAGAAACCCAGCACATGGTCTATGCGGTATGCATCGAAGTACTCTGCCATCTTGCGGAAACGACGTATCCACCAACGGTTGCCGTCCTGCTGCATACGTTTCCAGTTGTATGTGGGGAAGCCCCAGTTCTGGCCGTCCGCGCTGAAATCGTCTGGCGGAGCGCCTGCTGAACCCTGCATGTTGAAGTACTCCGGTTCTGTCCAGGCTTCCACGCTTGTACGTGATATGCCTATGGGGATATCTCCCTTGAGCAGGACTCCGTTGTTGCGTGCATAGGATGTAACATCGGACAATTGTGCAGAAAGCAGGTATTGTACATATATATAGAAGCCTGTCTCCCTACCCTTTTCCATTGCATAGGCACGTACTTCCTTCTCGTCGTAGACGGAAAGCATGTGCCATGAGGGGAAGTAACTGGTTCCCTCCTCGTCCCTGCGATGGCAGAACACACTATATGATATCAGCCATTCCTCGTTCCGGCGTATAAAGTCCTTGCAGGCAAGCGAAGCCAGCACCGCTTCACCGTCCTGTTCATACAATCTGTGCAGGTAGCGCATCTTCATGTGGAAGGTACGCTCGTAATCGACCTGGGCCAAAGCGTTCACTTCCTCGCGCTCGCGATGATACTCCTGCATAAATGCCTCGTCCGAAACCTCCGCCAGTTGGCTGAGGTCCAGGTACATTGGATGCAAGGCATAGATACTGATGGCATTGTACGGATAGCAGTCCGTCCAGGTTGATGTCTGGGTGGTGTCGTATATCGGTAACAACTGGATGACACGCATGCCGGTCCTGTTGGCCCAATCCACAAGCATGTGCAGGTCGCCAAAGTCGCCCACACCCTGACTATGCTGGCTACGCAGGGAGAAGACCGGTATCACCACTCCTGCCGTCTTCCAGTGCTCATCGGCAATGCGCAAGCGGCGGTCCCAGATAACCTGCACGGTATTCGGGGCCAAAAGCATATTGTCTCTGGAGGTATTGGGAGTATGTGCTTCCATGCCATATTCCTCCGGAGCAAAGTTCTCCACCCTTGGGGAGATACGGTTCTCGCCGCCTTCCCACGCTATGAGGTCGCCGGTATTCTCGTCAATGACCACATACTTATATTCAAAGGGGAACTGAAGTCCCGTAGCGCTTAGGGCCAGACACCACTCGTGCGTACCGCCCCGGCTCATCCTCATGGCACGTTCGGGCATCCACTCGCCCAACTGTGGCAGGGAACCCAGCAAGGCCAACTGCTGGCCTTTCACCAACTGGGGGGCCTGTACACGGAACAAGAGCGTGCGGTCGTAATACGTTATATTGGGTTCCTGAGCCAGGGAACGTGCCACACAATGACTATAGGCAGAAGAGTACAGATGACTGAGGATGGGGATCTCCTTCCAGTAATCCTGAAGCAGGAAGGTTTTGCCCTGCTCGTATGGGAATATCCTCGGGACACCGCACCATTCCCGGCGAACAACCTCATCTCCCGCTCCAATAAAATAATTATAACTGAAAGACTGTGCGTCCTTTTCGTGGAGAACCACTTCCCCACTCCAGTTCACACCGTCCTGGGTGTTCAGTTGGTGTGCATGAGTCAAATCTGCACCACGCCTACGTTTTACTGTTATCTCCACACGGACATCCTGTCCCCATGTTGTCACGTATTCAAGTTTGAATTGAAGCTTCATATCGTTGGAATCGCGAAAGATATTCAATGTTTATGCATACAAATATAAGAAAAATTCACTTAACACCCAATATTATGACATAAAAAGGTCAATTGACGACATAATACAGACATCATGAGGACATAAAACGAAGTTATCGGATACCAATGTCAAGCATTATAATAATGAAGACAGGTAGTAGCTAACCAAAATTCTCAAACCCAAATCGGTCATTGACGATTTGACTTAGACAATAAAGATTAACGAGTCCTCTTACTAGGAGGACTACAGTCCTTATACTAGGAGGACTGCAATCCTCCTAGTATAAGGACTGGTTCATCAATACGTCAACGCACCACTACTTCATCCAGGAACAACCATCCGCGGCGGGGTGTACGCTTGGCGGTAATGTGGAGAAAACGGGTCTTAGTTTGGGAATCCAAGCCAAGTTTATAGGGATGGACCACAAAGGGCACATCGGCCAAAGTGGAGTCCATCAACTGTATATAAGACACGGAGGTTCCGTCATCATCGGCCTTGTCCATTGGAGCCACACTTACCTCGGCTGGGAGGAATATCTCAGGTCCAAGGATTTGCAGGAAGGAAAGTTCCACGGATGACACCTCGCACTCCTGACCAAGATCCAGCACCATGTCGATATCGCGGATAAAGCCCTGCCAACGCTGGTCGTTATTGTTCCAGGTACCGCATACTCCATCGGTGAGGGTGGAATCGCCACCGGCCTTGTAGAAAGAGTTGTAAGGGCTGTTGTATCTCACCTTGGCGCCACGGGCCAGATGCTCAACGGCTTGGAGTGATTCGAGGCGCTGGCCATACTCATTGCGCAGGTCAAAGGCATTGATGCAGGCCTGGCGCATGCTGTCGGCCACGCCAACTGCCCACTGGTGGAACTCCTCATAAGAACGCGTGCGTCCCAGTCCACGCTCGGCAATGGCCAGGGCACGGGGCCATATCTGGTACTCGAGGTTCTCGGGAGTGGGCACATACTCGGTAAAGATACATGCCTGTATGCCCAAGAGACGTCCTGTGGAGGTATCCTGTGCGGAAAGAGCACTGTCCAAAGGCACCTCGTAGATGTGCGAAAGTGGACGGTAGCCGCCCATCGCCTCGGGCTGTCCCGTGGGACGGTCCTGATAACTGTCCAGATAGCACCAGTTGCTGGGGCACATGATTACGTCGTGTCCCAGACGGATAGCCTCAGTGGCCGTATCGGGGTTGCGCCACACCATTATTATCTGTGCACTGTCGGCAGGGTTGTCGGTCAGCCCCTCATCCCATACTATCATGCGGCGGCCAAGGCCCTCCACTATCTTCTGTATACGGCGCATTGCCTCGGGTTGCAGACCCTTCTGAGTGGCTGACTCATCGCCACCCACGTGGATGTAGGGAGAGTGGAAAATGTCTGCCACTTCGGCCAGGACATCGGCCATGAACATATATGTGCTGTCCTTGCTCATGTCCATTTCGGCATGGTTATAGCCCACCCAAGGATAGGCGGCAACCACCTCCTCGCTATGGGCGGGGAACTCTATCTCGGGCACAATGGTGATGCCGCGCTCCTGGGCATAGGCAACCAGTTGGCGCATCTCCTCCTGAGTGTAATAACCGCCAAAGCCGTTCTGCGCATCGGAGAAAGCAGGGGCAAACCACTCATTGCCCTTGGTGTCCTCGGTGGCACGTGGACGCAGTGCCCACCATTCCTTCCAGGTCTGGTGTGTGCGCCATGCGCCAAGGTCGGTAAGACGGGGATATTTCTTTATCTCCAGGCGCCATCCTGCCGCATCGGTAAGATGCAGGTGCAGGACGTTGAGCCCATAGTTGCCCATCAGGTCTATCTGGCGCTTCAGCACGTCCATGGGATAGAAATGGCGGCTCACGTCAATCATCAGTCCACGCCACTCCATCTGGTTCGTTTCCTCCTGATTGGCCTTTGTGCATGAAAACAGGCACACGGCAAGCACAAGTATTGAAAGGATATGCTTCTTCATTGTCTGGTATTATTTTATAGGAAACCCCAGGACAACCTAGGATTTCCTAGGACATCCTAGGGATTCCTATAGTTTTCTATTGTTTCCTGTCTATTCTTATCTCAGCGCCGTGGCACACCGCCCTTGAAGGAGCCGTGCACCTCGCATACACCTGCCTCCTCTACAATCTGCATGTAGTTCTCTGCACTCACTCCGGCACCTGCAAGGATGCAGAGCCTGCCGGCAGAGGCCTCAACGAGTTTCTTCAGCATGGGAATGCCCTTGACTGCCGAGGGTTCCTGACCTGATGTCAGCAGACGGTTACAACCCATAGCGATGATTTCCTCCAAGGCTTGCATGGGATTGCGGCAAACGTCGAAAGCACGATGGAAGGTGATGCCAAGGTCGGCCTTGCCATGCTCCTTCTGCCACTCACGCGCCACGGCTATCCATCGGGTACACATAGGCACATCCAGGTCGCCGTCCTTGGTCAAGGCGCCTATTACAATGCCATCGGCACCCTCTTCCAGGGCCATGACAATCTCGTCTGCCATCTGTCCGGCCTCTGTCTCGTTGTAAACAAAGTCGCCCTCACGGGAACGGATGAGCACATGCACCACCACACCGGCGGCATGGCACATGGACACGGCCTGACGTATCTCCTCCCTCGTGGGAGTCAGCCCATCCAGTTCCAGGGCTGTACACAATTCTATGCGGTCTGCCCCACCTTCTATGGCACGCCTTACACTGGCAAGGTCGGGACAACAAACTTCTATCTTCATAGTATTTTTCTTTTAATGGTGAGAGGTCGGACCCCCTCAATCCCCCTGCAGGGGGAGGAGAAGGTGAGTGGATGAACGTTTAACGATGACAGGAAAGCAGGGACGCTGCAGCAGCGTCCGCTTAGTTCACGCATAGTTTATTGTTCTCGGACGCTACACGCAGCGTCCCTACTTTACTTACTCGCAGTTTTCCGTTTTCCGTTTTCACATTTCCGTTTTACTGCAGTACCAGCACATAGTCCACTACGTCCACCTGTGCAGGCAGGGTGATGGTTATGCACTCCTTGGTCTTGGTGAACTTCACCTTTGCACCACCTATGAACTCAGTAACGGACTTAACCTTGCGTTTCAGGGGAAGATGCAGGATGCGCTGGCCGTTCTCGTCCATCTCTATCTCGTTAAGAGCGGTGATATGCAGGTACAACTTGCCGTCCTTCTGGGTGCTGACACCCCACTTCTGGGGTTTGATGTCGCCGGCATCGGTGCCGTAGATGGTCTCGCCATAGGCAGAGGTCCATTCGCCCAACTCCTTCAGACGCTCCAGAGCCACGGCAGGCAGTTCGCCATTGGGCTGGGGACCTATGTTCATGAGCAGGTTGGCACCCTTGCCCGAAGTGTTGATGAGCAGACGGATGATGTCGGCCGTGCTCTTGTATTCGTTGTCTATAACCTTGTAGCCCCACATGCCGTTCATGGTCTGGCAGGTTTCCAGAGGCAGACGGCTCACCTTGGCGGCATGCTTGGCAAAACCGCTGGTCATCTCGCCTGGCAGGTCGCGCTCGAAAATCTGGATGTCCTCGCCCTCGAAAGGTGCACCGTGGTGGTTGTTACCCACAAGACAAGCAGGTTGCAACTTGTGTATGAGTTCGTACTGGCCGGGCAATTCCCAGTTAAAGGGTACGGTATCCTCTTCGTGGTCCCACCAACCGTCGAACCAGATAGAGCCGACATCGCCGTACTCGGTGAGCAGTTCGGTCAACTGGGCATTCATGAAATCATAGTACTGCTTCCAGTTGGAATTGTCACGAGTCTTGCCGCACTTTGTGCCTGTACGTCCCATGGGATAATCGTCGCGCATCCAGTCGATGTGGCTATAATAGAGGTGCAGGCGTATGCCCTCCTCGCGACAGGCCTCGGCCAGTTCCTTCAGAACGTCCTTGCCGTAAGGCGTGGCCTCCACGATGTTGAACTTGCTCTGCTTGGTATGCCACATGGAGAAACCATCGTGATGACGGGTAGTGAAGCAGATGTACTTGGCACCTGCCGCCTTTATGGCACGCACCCATTCACGTGCATTGTACCTGTGGGGATAGAACGCATCCGCCACCTTGGCATACTCATAACGGTCGGGCACTGCATTCTGCAGGTACCATTCGCCCTGAGCAAACATACTGTAGATACCCCAATGCAGGAAGATACCCAACTTCATGTCACGGAATTCCTCACGCGAGCGCAGATTGGCCTCGGTGGGAACATACTCTGTCTGAGCCTTGATGCCAGTGAATGCACACAAGGCCAGAAGGATTGAAAGGAATGTTTTTTTCATGATTAAAAAGACCCTCCCCCTTACCCCTCCTCAAGGGAGGGGAGTATAATGTATTTGGGATGAGGTTAGTGTTTGTTTGTTATTTTGTAGGGACTCGGCATGCCGAGTCCGCTTCTACTCTGTTTTCCGGACACGGCATGCCGTGTCCCTACCATGCTCTCGCTTACTCGCAGTTTTCAGGTTTCAGTTTTCCGTTTTCCGTTTCCTTTACCCCTGCACGCTCGTTGCAGAAGCGTCCTTGTCAGAATCCTGGAGGTTCAGCAGGTCGTGTGTAGCCTTCTTTTCGCTCTGGCGTGGAGCGATGGTCACCACAGTAGCCTCACCGGACTTTACCTGTACAATCTGGTATGTTGCCAGAACGTCGCCACCCACCAGACGTGTACCGGTAACAAGCAGGTAAGCGCCTTCGGGCAGTTCCACGCCATTGGCAAAGGGATTGCCAAGAGTCTGGTCCTCATCGTCGAAGTTCAGCGACTGAGGTCTGCCGTCCACCAGACGTGCCAGGTTGAAATCGGTAAAATACTTCAGGTTTTCTGCCGCCTTGACTGTAAGGCTACCTGTAGCAGAAGTATTCTGTGCTTCCGGAGTACTGCCCTCCACGTATGCCGCACCGGTAGCGTCCAGCCATGCCTTCATGCCAAGTGCACGTGCACCAGCCACCTTGAAGACCTCCAGACTACGGGAGTCGGTCACCTTGTGCTTTGCCACGGAAACGGCACTCATGAATATCTTGAGAGGGTTGCCCTCATCGTCCACGGTGATGTTCTCGTCCACCCACTGCAACCATGTGTCGGGAGTAAGGCCTGAAGGCAGAAGTTCTGCCAGTTCGTCCATGTAAGGACGCAGAGGCTCGGTAGAAATACGGGTAGCGCTATCCATAAGTACTTCCATTGTGACATCGCGCAAATCCTTCTCGCTGAGTCCGTTCTGCAAATATGCCCTTGCAGCCTCCTTGTCGGAAGCCTGCTCTATGAACGACTCTATCACCTGCCAGTTGCTACGTGCCTTGCGCAGAAGTTCGTCCTCTCCCCAATAGAAAGTTGCCTGCTGATAAGCCACACGGATACTGTCCTCCTTCATCAGGCGGCGGCCGTTCACACTGACGGTATCCACAATGCTACGGTCGGGCTCTGGCAGAGCAGAAACGGGAGCATAGAGATCGAGTTCCTCAAAACAAACACTGCCTGCATTGAGCGATGGAGTTATCTTCACCTCCTCCTGCTTGGCAGGAACGTACACTGCACTGAAAGCATCGCCTGTGCTCACCCATACAACAAGGTCACCGAAACCGGTTGTAAAAGAAGCCTTGCCCTGTGCATCGGTCTTCTGTGTGGCAATTGGATAGAACTCGGCATAGTTGTAGACACGGAAGTCCACGGTAGCATCTGCTATAGGTGCACCGTTGGCATCCACCACTTCCACCTTCAGGTTCTTGGTGGGGGCATAGGTGGGCAGGCAGTTAATCTCGGTGTAGCATTCGTCGCGACCCAGTACTTCTTCCTTGCCGTTGTAATCGGCACCGAACACGCGGGTGTGAACAAGCATGGCACGTGAAGCGGCCCAGTTGAACCAGCCCTTGTCCAGAACTGCCTCGGGTTCGCAGGCTCCCATAAAGCGCCAGCGGCCGTTGCCCTTGTCGTCATCGGCTACCCACACTTCCACCCAAGCGTGATTGCTATCGGTATGTGACCATCTAGGACAATACACCTGACGGGCAGGGATACCCACGGCACGCATGGCCGCTACGGTAAAGGTACTTTCCTCACCACAGCGTCCGATGGCATTGGCCATGGTTGCAAGGGGAGGTGAAGTACGTCCGTCGCTGGGTTGGTAACTTACCTTCTCGTGGCACCAGTGGTTAACCTCCAAGGCGGCCTCCTCCATGGTCATTCCCATGATGCGTGGAGCCAGCTCCTCGTAGATAACGGAACGTGCGTCGTCCAACGACTCGTTGTTTACACGTACAGGTACCACAAAATGCTTCCATTCCGTCTCAGGTACCAACTTGGCCCATGGCATCTCCTTGCGTGCCCGCTCGGACATTGCCACCTGGCGTTCCCAGTATTCACGGGAATAATCCACACTGTCCGACGTGGGCATGTACTTGTAAAGGAATGCCACATAGTCGGTCTTCTCACTCTGGCATGACCCCAACAGGAACATGGCCATGCACAGGAATGTTGCTGACAAATAGTGTCTCATGGTTTTTATTATTTGGTTTTTGTTTTTAGTAAATAAACTAGAAAGACTAGAAAGACTAGAATGTCTAGAAAATCTAGGAAACCTAGAAATTCCAGGAATAATTACCTTGTTATTCCCAGTCTCAGGAGTTCCTCCTGCTTCTTGGTCTCCAGGAACTCATAGATGCCGCAAAGATGCTCACGCACCTTGCCACCGCCGAACTCGTAGACCTTGGTAACAAGGCCGTCCAGAAAGTCACGGTCGTGGCTCACCACTATCAGAGTGCCGTCGAAGTCCTGCAGAGCCTGTTTAAGCACGTCCTTGGTCTTTAGGTCCAGATGGTTCGTAGGCTCGTCGAGGATGAGCAGGTTCACGGGTTCGAGCAGAAGTTTCAGTATGGCCAGTCTGGTGCGCTCTCCACCGGACAGCACCTTCACCTTCTTCGTGCTCTCCTCGCCTCCGAACATGAAGGCGCCAAGCAGGTCGCGTATCTTCAGTCGTATCTCGCCCTTGGCTATATCGTCGATGGTCTGGAACACAGTCAGTTCGCCGTCCAGCAGCGATGCCTGGTTCTGCGCAAAGTAGCCAATCTGCACGTTGTGACCGAGTTCCAGTTTGCCTTCGTGCTCCAACTGCTGCATGATGCACTTTACCAGCGTGGACTTGCCCTCGCCGTTTCTGCCCACGAAGGCAATCTTGTCACCTCTCTCCACGGTGAGGTTCACTCCACTGAATATCTGCTTCACCTTGCCCGTGTCGGGATTCTCGAAGGACTTAGCCACATCGGACATCATCACCGGATAACTGCCTGAGCGCGGACTGGGCGGGAACTTCAGGCGCAATGCGCTGGTATCCTCCTCGTCCACCTCTATGAGTTCCAGTTTCTCCAGCATCTTCACACGGCTCTGCACCTGCAGGGTCTTGGAGTACGTGCCTTTGAAGCGCTCTATGAAGTCCTTGGTCTCCTGAATCATCTTCTGCTGCTCCTCGTATTGCTTCTGCTGCTGGGCACGGCGCTCCTTGCGCAGTTCCAGATAATGGGAGTATGTGGCCTTGTAGTCGTAGATGCGTCCCATGGTCACCTCAATGGTGCGTGTGGTGATGTTGTCCACGAACTTCCGGTCGTGACTGATAACCACCACCGCCTTGCTGCTCTCGCGGATGAAGTCCTCGAGCCAACCGATACTCTCTATGTCCAGATGGTTCGTTGGCTCGTCAAGAAGCAGTACGTCGGGGTTCTTCAGCAGTAGTTTGGCCAGTTCAATGCGCATGCGCCAACCTCCCGAGAACTCGCTTGTGGGACGGTTGAACTCTTCACGTTTGAAGCCGAGGCCCAGCAAGGTCTTCTCCACGTCCTCCTCAAAGTGAGTCATGTCTATGGCATAGAACTTCTCTGAAAGTGCGCTCACCTTCTCTATCAGTGCCATGTATTCATCGCTCTCGTAGTCGGTGCGCACGGTAAGTTCCTCGTTTATGCGGTTTATCTCCGCTTCCGTCTCGTGCAGATGGGCAAAAGCCTGGCAGGTTTCCTCGAACACGGTACGTCCGTCCTCAGTCATCAAGTGCTGCGGCAGGTAGGCAATAACCGTGTCCTTGGGTGCGGATACTGTTCCTCTGGTGGCGCCACGGACGCCTGCCAATATCTTCAGCAAGGTGCTCTTTCCCGCACCGTTCTTGCCCATCAGGGCTATGCGGTCCTTCTCGTTTATCTGGAAGGATATATCCTTGAACAATGTCGTGCCGCCGAATTCGACGGTCAGTCCATCTACTGTTATCATGTCGTTTCTATCTGTTTATGCGCACAAATTTACTTATAATTGGGGAAACGACCAAATATTTCCTTTATAATACCATCAGGGCCGGGTACACATTATCGTGTTCCCGACCCTGCACGTTTTCCTATATATTATATATAAGGTATAAGGGGATATGCGTATCCAAGGATATGTTTTAGCGTATCACCCTCTTGCCGTTAATTATGTAGATGCCTTTGCCATTCATATTCTGGACACGGCGGCCATTGAGGTCATAGCAGCCATGCTGTTCCCTTGACTCCTGAGGCAAATCAGTGATGCCAGTTGAGCCAAAGTCCACAGAACAGACGTTACTCCATGGAGAATAACGGTTACCGTCTATGGCACGTACTATAATCTCGTATCTTGACGTTGGGTTCATTCCCTCGAACACGTATTGAGGTTCAGAGGTGTAGTATGTCGTGACGGGATGCATGCTTGCTCTTGTTCTCGCAGGCGCATCAAGTCCGAGTTCCTCTGCCGTAAACTCGCCGTCGTAGAGAGCCAGGTAACTCAAATACATACGGCTGTCAGGCTTGATGTTGAACCGGAACAGCGTTTCGATGTTGTCTGTGGGATACAGCACAAGATAACCCTCTTCCGAGAACTCGAACGGGATATTCATATTGCTGGATAGTTCCGTCTCCACATTCAGCGAACCCTTTACAAGCGTTCCATCTGTATAAGGTTTCACCTTGAGCACAAGGGTGAAGCGTGCTGTGGAAAGTGTGTCTATGGTAGGGGATTTCAGCGTGCCCTTCGTTGTGCCTGTACCAAAGCGCAACTTGTACGGAGACTGGAAAAGGGCAGAACCGGAAAAACCTTTCGTGTCCAGATAGTCGGACAACTTGGAGCCTATGTCGCTAAAGCCTGCTGTTGACTTGTATGTACCATCAAAGTTTTCCTCTATTATGATTGACTCCTGAGGAGTTTTATTTCCACCATATTCCGTAACTTTCAGTTCGTATTGGTCAGCGTATGGCACAGCAGGCCAACTCAGAGTGAACGAACCGGCATTATTAGATGAAGTATAAGTTGGCTCCGGGGCAGGAAGGGTGGGATACAATGCCTTGAAGGAGACCAGCCCGTTCTTATCCTCCGTGATATCCTCAATAGGTTTGCCCATCAGTTTCCTTCCGTCAACATTGCTGTTGTACAGGACTGACGCTGGGGTAGTGTTGTCTGTAAGTGCAATCACTCCCATTGTTCCGGGGAACGGATCTGCACGCAAAGAAGCTGCACTGTTCACCTTTTGATTGTCTGCAGGAATAATTGTCATTCTTTGGCGCGAAGAAGCTACATTAACCGAATTAGTAGCCCATACCTGGGCATCATAATCCACATGCAGAACCAAGAGACCATGACCATACAAACCTGCATCAAATCCCTTCTGCTGACGGTTTTCCAACATATAGAACTCATCGGGATTGGCGTCGTTATACAGGATGTATGCCTCGGGGGAATCAACCAAGGACTTCATTCCCACAATGTCTGTCTGCGCATTCAGCTCCTTTGGCTCAAGCCATCCCATAGACCATCTTTCGAAAGAGGTGTAGGCCGCAGGAGTGCACGAATTGTTGTTGTATGAACCGGCAGCCATTACGTCCCAATAACTTGTTCCGAAATTGTTGCCTTGTGTATCATAATGGTCTGCCAATCCCAAGCAATGACTGAATTCATGGCAAACAGTTCCTATGCCATCAATTTCCTGTCCCCTGTATCCACGAAGTTCGGAACTGCAGGCATACTGTGACACCCCCACTCCATCCAACGTCAACGGTTCGGCAAGTGCAAACGAATGAGGCCAAATGGTATTTGCCGGTGCACCCTGTGCCTCGGCATAACCGGCATATACGATAAAGACCTGTTCGACCTGCCCATCTCCGTTCCAATCATAGTCCTTATAATCGACATCGGCATCAGCCAACATGAACGACTCTTTGGCAAACGCTCTGACTCCTATATCCGAACCATTTGCATCGTTTCCTCCATACGAGGCCATTGGTTTGGATAGTGTATAAGGACCTGCTACATCCAAGGTCATATCAAACAGACCATAACTTTGTGCCAGGAAATAGTCACGTACAGAACCCGTCATACCGTGGCCAGTATAGTTCAACTGATTGAATATCTCGTTGTACAACTCTTGCGTATTAGAGGAACTGAACGCATTATCTTTGAAATTTACCAGTATCACCAGTCCTTTCTTGCTTCCGGTCAATGATGTCAGGAACCCATGTGTCCTTTTTGGGGTACGGCGGACATTCTCGCGGTTTCTTGCTTCTGTTGCCATCTGAACCATGTTTTCCGTCTCATAGAAGGAGAGGATATGAAAACGCCCGTCAGGCCTCTTGACTATCTTCTCACCAGTCTCTGCCTGCCAATAATGAAAGAACTCGTCACCACACAAGGTAACGGAATACTCAACACTTCCAACCTTCAGCTTCTTTAGCACCGGCAATGCAGGCACCGCAAATAATTGCATCTGCAAGCACGCCAACAGCAAGAAAAGTAGCGATAATTTGTATTTGTTCAACATATACATATACGAATAACAGATATAGAGTATAGTATTTGAGATAAAGGACAAAAAGGACGCTCACTGATGTAAGCGTCCTTTGCTTCATGTATCTATCTAATTCTTAAAAATTAGGTGTACCACATTCTTCAGCCTGGAGGTTAAGAAGTTTCTTCAACTTCAGGCTTGCCTTAGCACCAGAGAATGACTTCTTGGCAATCTCTCTCTTTGTGCTGTTAGCCTTGGCAATTGCCATGTTGCGGGCAAATGCGTTGGCACCGGGAAGAGTAATCTCCATCTTGCTGTTCATACCAGCGAGATAGCCAGACTCACCCATAAAGAGAATAGCCTGATAGGCCGCACCGTTGCTTTGAGTAAATGTGGGGAAAGTAATCACACCCTCAACAACCTTACCAAGATAGCCTGCGCCCTTAACTACTTCAAAGGGGTTTGAGGCCAGATAGCGTGCACCATTGGTCACCAACTGCATTTCGCCATAACCCCAGTCCATGCCCAAAGACTGCTGCTGGATATAGACACCCTCTGCATCTGTAGCATTAACCTCAATGTACATGCCCTCGGGAGCATAGTCATCATCACCCAGGGGATGAACAGACTTGGCATAGGGATTCATGATACGATACAGACCGGGATTTTCTGTGTGCTCCAGAATCTCTACCTCGTATGATACCGGTGCACCATCCTTATAGAACAGGGGAACCAGAACGTCGTCGGTGTAGATACCTGTACCCAAAGACTGCCAAGGATTGGTGCCACCACCGAAATACTCAAATGATGAAGATGCAACGCTCTTGACTGCACCATCAGCCAGAACAACTACGATAATCTGGAAGTTGCTGCCACCAAGTTCCTCTGCATTGAAGGGAACCTCGATGCGGCCAGCCTCTACGTCTGTTGCCTCCAGTTCACCAGCAGCAATAGCATCAGCCACAGCAGCGGCATCAGCATCGGCAGGCATAACGACAGCCTTGACGTCTGAGGCATCAGCACCCAGAGTCAGGTCGCCAGTTGCATAGATTGCACCGTCCTTTGCTGTGAATATACCAGCAAATTCAACACTTGCGCTATAGTCAGCCTTTACGTAGCCAGGGAAGAGAATGCTGATAGTATTTGCAGTAGTCTTGTCCCAACCACCACCTTCATTGAAGAGGTAGTACAGAGGGGCCAAAGAAACCTCACCGGGCAGACCGTTTTCCTGATAGTCAAGAACGACATTGTAGTTCCACTTGTCGGGAGTGCGGCCGAAGCGATAGGGGTGCAAAGCAAAGATGTCCTCTGCGTAGTTGCTGTTCCACTGACCCATATTATAGTCGTTGAAGATCACATACTCGGCGTCTGTGGTAAAGTCGGCAAACTCAGATCCTGCGGGCAGGATGAAGAACTCAAGATACTTGTCAACAGCGATGTCACCGAGAATTTCAGCATAAGGTTCTACAAGGCGGAAGTTATTGGGAGCGAGTTCATTCTGCTGCACCTCCACATCGTAGTATGTACCTGAACCGTCAAGGAAGTTCTCAGCGAACTTTGCCTTACCCAGAGACTTCCAGGGAGCAGGACAGGTAACGGAAATAGTAAGGGTATCCATGCCATAAAGGGTAGCATCCTGTGCATTGGCAACACAAACCTTTACGGTATAAGTCTTGTCGTACTCCATATCGGCAGTATTGGCGCTACAAGCAATCTTTGCGAATGCCTCACCTTCCTCGAATGCAACAGCACCGGGAATATTGAACAAGGGCAGTGTTGCCTCGTCTGCAACAACCTTCAGGTCATAATTTGCAGTCTCGGCTGTATCAACACGACCAAGAGAGAGTTCGAACGTGTTCTCCACATCAGTTACTGTAAAACTTGATGCGTTATCGCTATTGAAATACACCTGGGCGCCCTTTTCCTGAGGAGCAGGAACATAACCGTCTTGCTCTTCGCTACAAGAAACGAATACAGACAATGCAGGCAGTAATAAAGCGATAGAAAGGATTCTACTTAATATCTTCATGATATATTATTTTATTACATTGTTATTGTCGGATTGATACAGCACCTGATTATTATGCTGTATCAATCCATATATTTTAATTAGTTTCCTGCCCAAGGAGCGTAGGTGTCGCTGGGATCAGGGTTGTTGAAGTTAACCAAAGCGGTATTGTTGGCAGCCTCAGTCTTAACAATCACATAGTTGGTCCATGCAGGACGACCATTGGTGTTGAGCAGAGACTGTGTATCCTGCCAGTTTGTACCCTCGTAACCACGGGTTACAGACATGTCCAGACGCTTGATGTCGAAGAAGGTGTGACCTTCACCCCAAAGCTCTACGCGCTTCTGGAATACGATCTCGTCGATAGCATCATCACCGGCATAAGCATAAGCGGGATCACGATACTGCTTCATGAAGTCGGTGAGCAGGGCAATACCTGTACCGGCAGCAACATGCTCAGCAGCCTCAGCCTCGATGAAGTACATTTCCTCTACACGCATCAGAGGCACGGCAGATGCGGCACCGGTCAGATAGTCCTCGGCATCACCAGCATTGGGACGGAACTTAACTGAAGCATAAGCAGGCATAGTTTGCTTATCCACGGCAGACATGAAGGGAGTCTGGCCCTCCAATGCAGAACCGGCAGGAGCAACCCACTGCTTCTTACGCCAGTCGGTATCGCTGATACGCTCGTACATGTTTCTGTCCATAACAACGTAAAGTGATGTAGAAGCACCTGTGTAACCGAAAGTGGTCTGGTTGCTTACCCATGAAGTCCAGTTGATGATACCGGTCTGTACTGCATAAGTCTCGGAATTCTGGTTGGCGCACCACATGAAATCAGAAGAAGTGTTATAGCCGGTAGCCACGTTCAATGCCTTGGATTCAGACAGAGGGGCAACCTTGGCGGCAGTAATTGCCTTGCGTGCAAACTCCTGAGCCTTGTCATACTGCTCTACCCACATGTACAGACGAGCCTTCAGACCATATACACAAGCCAGGTCGGGCATGCTGTTGTTGCTGGTATTTGTCAGGTTGACGATATACTTCTCGGCCTTATCGAGGTCACCTAGAATGAAGGCAAACATTTCCTCGCGGGTAGCACGGGGATTGTTGGCAGCCTCTTCCTCTGTGATGTCATCGTCAACGATGGGCACAGTAAGATTCAGCACAGTATTGCCCTCGTTGTTCTTGCCATCGGCATAGATTTCGTTAGGCAGGAACTCGTACATACGGGCCAAATCCAGATAGAGCATTGCACGATATGCCAAAGCTGTACCTAAATATGCCAAAGGACCCTGTGCAGCAGTTTCTTCGTCAATGGCACGGATAACACCGTTTACAGAGCCAAGGAATCCATAGTAGTAGTTCCAGTGGAACTGCTGCTTCATGTAGTCCTGACCCATGTACTGGTTGCGGTTCCATGAGATGAAGTGACTGTAACCGGTCTCGCCAACATGAGTATAGTCACCGGTAAGCATGTCACGTATAATCATTTCTGCAGGATAGCCGAAATAGCAGTGAGAGCTGGTTGTCCATACATCGGTTGCATAGGCGGGCATGCCATTTGCAATACCCTCTGTAGCAGAGGTTGATTCGGCAACGATCTTGTCGGTTGCCAGATCAGACTGGGGAAGGGTCTCCTCAACACAGCCGGTCAGAGTCAAAGCACAAGCTGCGACAGCCGCGGAACTTCCCAAATATTTGAATATCTTTTTCATATTTTAATCCTGATTCTTTTACGACTTAGAATACAATGTTAACACCGCATGAGAAGGTACGGATGGGAGAATATGTCATGGCGTCAGAACCACCTGTCAATGACTGACGGGGGTCAAGACCCTTGCGCTTGCTCCAAGTGTAGATGTTGTCTGCTACGAAATAGAGGCGGGCACTCTCGATGTGTGCTTTCTTCAGCCACTGCTTGTTCAGTGTGTAGCCCAGAGTAATGTTGCCGAGAGTCAGATAAGATGCACTTGTCAACCAACGGTCAGAGCCGCTTGTCATGCCTGTGTATGAAGCCTGGAAACGGGGGATGTTGCTACCGGCGTTCTCGGGAGTCCATGCATTCAGCACGTCTGTATGCATACCGTAACCGGCAGAGCCGTTCATCAGGCTTGCATACTCTCCGTCGTATGTCAAACCGCCAATCTGATACTGGAAGTCCACGCTGAAGTCAAAGCCCTTCCAGGTGATTCCGGTACCGAAACCGCCAAATGCATCGGCAAGCATGTCCTCGCCAACGTACTGGTCAGACTCAGAGTAGGTGGTTGTTGCAATCAGCTTCTCGACAATCTTGGCGCCCTTCTCATCCTTCATGACATTGCCGTCGGCATCGGTCTTGTACACGTTCTTGTAGTACATTGCCAGACCACCCTTGGCAGGATCGTAAGCCTCGTCACCTGTGAGAGCATAGGTCTCCTCGTTGTAAACACCTGCATACTTGTTGCCGAAGTATGTATAGCGTGACAGACCTTCTGTGTAATAGTAAGAACCGCTTGAGTAACCGAAGTAACCGTCGTACTCCTGCTTCTTGCGCTCCTCGTGAAGCTTGGTAATCTTATTGCTGTTGGTAGAGATGTTGGCATAGATGTTCCAGTTGAAATCGCTTGTGCGGATAATGTCGCCACGCAACTCAACTTCAAAACCCTGGTTGCTCATGTTACCTACGTTGGCCAGTGCGCTGGTGTAACCCAGTGTGGGAGGATAGGGAATTGTAGCCAGCATGTCCTCGGTGCGGTTGTTGTAGTACTCCATGGTACCGGTCAGGCGACCCTTGAACAGGCTGAAGTCAATACCCGCGTTGAACTTGGCGTTCTTTTCCCATGTGAGTTCCTTATTACCCTTGATTCCGGAGGGAGTCAGAGCGATATTGTTGTCAGAGTTTACGATAGAGTAACGGTTGGTGTAATAGTAACTTGTGCGCATGTTCTGGTCATTACCGTTCTCACCATAAGAAACCTTCAGTTTCAACTCGTCCACCCAGTCAGCCTTGAACCACTTCTCCTTGCTCATCATCCAACCGGCGCTGGCACTCCAGAACACACCCCAACGGTGATCGGGATGGAAGGCAGAAGAGCCCTGGCCTACAATAGAACCATAAGCGAAGTAACGGTTGTCATAGTTGTACATTGCACGGGCCATCCATGACTCGGTGTTGTACTCGCTCTGGTAAGAACCGGTTGACTGTACGATAACTGCACCGTCCAGTTCCTTGTTGCCCTGTGAAGACATGTTGCTCTTGCTACCGCTCAGAGAGTAGTTGCGGTTGCGGAAATACTCATGACCTACCATCAAGTCGATATCGTTCTTGCCATAACTCTGGCGCCAGTTCAAACGCTGTGCGAAGGTCAAGTCCCACTGACGTGAATGGCTCTTGCCCACCAGACCCTTGCTGCTCTTGTACTGACCGAAGTAGGGGTTGGTAACGCTTGTACCACGGCTCTCGTAAACGTATGCAGAGTTGGTAGAAGTGAATGTGAAGCCGTAAGGCAGGTAGATGTCAATAGTACCCACACCGCGGAAGGTGTTACCCTCAGAGTTGCTGGTATTTACCAACAGGTCAGAGATGGGGTTGGCCTGGTTCAGATAGGGACGTACCAGACCGAGGTTAGTGATGTCACCATAGTCGTATGCCTTGATACCAGCCTCATTATTGAACATGATGTTGCCCTGTGCGTCGCGATAGAAGACAGGGTAGATAGGAGCGATGTTCTGCAATGCGAACATATTGCCGGATGTAGCACCGTCACCATCGCCATCAACATAGTTGCGGTCGAAGTGAGAATAGTTCATGTCGGCAGTAAGCTTGAACCACTTCTTTGCCTGATAGTCAGCCTTGATGCGGCCGGTAAAGCGCTCGTAGTTAGAGTTGTAGGTAATACCCTCGTGGCTCAGGTAGTTCGCACTGGCAAAGAAAGTGCTGCGATCTGTAGCACCGCTTACACCCAGGTTGTACTCCTGGCGCAGGCCATTGTGGTAGATCTCGTCCTCCCAGTTGTCGGGAGTGATGTAGTACTCCTTGCCGTCTGCACCTACGACGATGCGGCCCAGAGTGGCATTGGGGTTCATCTTGCCGTCACGGCCAATCAGATACTGACCCTCGGGCTGGGTGAATACGTTATAGCGCAGACCGAACTCTGTGCTTTCGATCAGGTTCTGGTTGGCCCACTTCCATGCATCTGCCTCAGAAAGTCCCAGACCATTGGCAGAGCCCTGTACAGGAGTAGCCATGGCGTAGTTCTTAAGTTTCTGGAAATAAGCCTCGTAATAAGCTGCAGGATTGGTGATACGGCTATAGTTAGCCTTGCCCTTCATGTTAGAACCCCACTTTGCGTCGAATGTAACCCTTGCATCCTGGCCCTTCTTGGCACTCTTGGTGGTAACCATAATCACACCGTTACCGCCACGTGCACCATACAGTGCAGAAGACGCTGCGTCCTTCTGTACAACGATGCTTTCGATGTCCTGAGTGTTGATGTCGTTCAAAGAACCTTCATAGGGGACACCGTCCACAACAATCAAGGGAGACATACCGGCGTTCAGAGAGTTGAAACCGCGAATCTGGATTGTGGGAGTTGTGCCGGGCTGGCCTGAACCAGTGGTAATCTGCACACCGGCAGCCTTACCCTTCAGAGCGTCAGCAAAGTTGGTAGCCTGTACCTTGGCAATCTCCTCAGTTCCCACGATAGAAGCAGAACCGGTAAATGAAGAACGTGTCTGGGTACCATAGGCGATAACCATCAGTTCGTCCATCATCTCTTCGGCAGACTTCATTTCCACGCGCATGCCATTCTTGGCAGGACGTTCAACTGCCTCCATGGCAATGTAAGAGAATACCAGGGTCTTGCCGGCCTGTGTGCTGATCTTGAACTTACCGTTCATGTCGGTCACAGCTGCAGTCTTTTCACCCTTTACCTTTACAGAGGCGCCGATGAGGGGCTCGCCATCAGCGGCAGACACTACTGTACCAGTGATAACTGTCTGCGCCCAAGCAGCAATGGTTGCCACCATGCACAGAAGCATCAATGAGAGTCTTTTTTTCATAAATACTGATTTGTGTTGATTAATTATTAGTATATTTGTTAACTCGTTTGCTCTTTTTACCTTATCAACTATACCTTATATATAATATATATAGGCTTTTTCTCATCAGTAAGCGGTCTCAACAAAACGACCGTTTGTTTGGGACCCTTTAACCCTATTACCTAATTTTAACGCAATTTGGGCACAAAAGTACTAAATTTAATCAACGTAAGCAAAGGAATTGTGAAAAAATGTTGTACAATCTTCAATATTTTAGACAATCCTGACATTTTGTTAACGAACTGACACCGACACCCCCTTTTTGCTGACTTTTTGCTACCTTTTGGCAAATCTCGCAACTTCTGTAAAAAGTGCTTTTGCTTACGCCAAGTATCTTGCAGGCCTCCATTACACCATATTCCTTACGTAATTGTCGTGCCAATTCCCCTTTACCTTGCATTTTGTTATGTCTTCCTTTTGCTCCTTTGGGGCTGATTTCACCCGTACACAATTCTTCGGAAATCCGCCAACCAAAAAACGTCGTACTGTAGAAGGATGAGTCCTCTTAGTAGGAGTACTCGAGTCCTCATAGTATAAGGACTGCAGTCCTCTTAATAGGAGGACTGCAGTTATCGTATAGGGAAAGAGGGGAGAAAAAACGGAACTGGAGGTCGACGCGTGGAGCGGATGAACGGTTAGCGTGGAGCGGATGAGCGGTTAGCGGATGAGCGGTGAGCGGATGAGCGGTGAGCGGATGAGCGGTGAGCGGATGAGCGGTGAGTTTTCTGCTTCGTCTTCCGTTTTCCGTTTTGACCTTAGCCCCTTCGGGGCCTCCGGAAATCACTTGTTCAGTTTCACTTCCCTGATGATGTTGCCGCCGCGGTAGAAGAGGAGGCCTTCAATCTCCACGTTGTTGACACGCTGCAGAAGGAACTGGTCCTTGTTCCAGTGGAAGGGCTTGTAGTCGGCATTCTTCACCACCTTGTTGCCCTTGAAGAGGAGGCCGTCCACACTCTTGGCATAGAGGATAGGAGCATCGAAGGTTTCAAATACGTTGTCCTCAATGCGTATGGCGGTCTTCTTGCCTCCGTGGAAGAGTTTCTTCTGTCCGTCCAGATTGGGTATCTCGGGATAGATGGAGATGACGGCATTGGTGAACTGGAACTGGTTGGTGAGGGCATTGATGAAACGGTTGTTGCGGATGGTGACATCGCGGCATGCGCCTGTCTCGAACCAGCCGTTGCAGTCTCCGCAAAGCAGAATGGCACAACCCGAGGTGTGGTCGAACAGGTTGTCCTCCACCAGCACACGGCGCGGTGTGCTGAAGAGAGTGCCACGGGCGCGGTTGTTGCGGATGGTATTGTGGGCAAAGTAGACCTCGGGAGTCCATGTGAGGTTCTCTATGCCATAGCCTGCCTTCTCGGTGATTTCCCCAGGCAAAGGTTTCTTGAAGCGGATGCGGAAAGTCTTGGCTCCGTCCATGCCCTTGCCCGTTTCCTTGGCAACGGCATCCAAGGGAGTTATCTCCACCACCTCGTTCTCTCCGTCGAGGAGTTCCATGGTAGCAGAGCGCACGAACTGTACCTTATCGCCCTTGTAGCCCCAGTCGAAGCCATAGGCCTGGGAGTGCATGTAGCGGCCCTCCAGGGTGTAATCGTCAACACGCTTCACAACCTTCAGATAAGTGCCATGAACGTTGATGGCATCGTCCATCATACCCTCGTAGAGACCGTTCACGGAGGTTATCTTGCCCTTGCATGCAGAGAAGTGGGTAGCATCGGCCTGAGTGGTGAAATAACGTGCGTCGCCGTCGCCCTTCAGGCATACGGAGAAACCGTCGAGGTCGAGATTCTCGCTCATCTGCGCAAGCAGACCCATACCCTCGGCATAGTGCATCTTGATGTTGTACAACCTGGTGTCCTTACAATGGGTAACGAACAGGCCGGGGGACGGGCGTTCCCAACTTCTCAGCGCCAGCACCGTGCCGGGCTTCAGTCGGGAATCCTTCCAACCGGGAACATTCAGCATGCTCTCCCCCACTTCCTTCACATTGGCAATGGGACAATACAGGTCGGAGGTATTGTAGACGATGTGGCGTGTGTCGCCCTCAAAGGCAATGGCATACTGATGACGGAAACGCCATCCGTTGCCGTAGGTGATGAAGTTGCCATCCTTGTCCACCTCGTACTTGACCCACGGAGCCGGCTTGAAGGAAATGCCCTTCTCCGGGTCGTTCTCCACAACGGTTATCTGTGAAATCTGAGGATTTGCAAAGTCGATGCTGAAATTCTTCAACGTGCAATCCGTGGAACGTACCAGCGACATGGGCATCATACGTCCGTGAAAGACCAGTTCCGCACCCTGTCCGTCCAGGACGAAGTCGTGAAGGTCCTCCAGCGGGATGCCTACGGGACGGGGCTGGGGCTGGTCGTGGTTGGATACGTAGTAATTGCGACTGGCGGCATCCTCGGGGTGGAAGTCATAGCGTCCCTCGGAGAGGAGCAGGACGGCCTTGTCGCCCTTGCCCATCTCGGTGCGGATGGTCTCTATGGCCTTCTTCATGGCCGCCGACTGGCTCTTGCCGGTATTGGGGTGCAGGCCGAGGTCGGAACCTTTGTAGACCCTCTCGCGTGCCATGGCGGGCAGGACAGGGCACAGAAGTGCCAGCAGGAATAAACTGATGGTTTTATTCATATAGGGTGTCGAGTTTAGAGTTTAGGGGTTAGGGGGTGTTTAGCTGGTAGGGACGTAGCGTGCAGCGTCCGCATTGTGGCCGGATGTCCGGACGCCGCACGCAGCGTCCCTACTGTTGAGTGTTCCGTTTTTGGGTTTAATCCACCTCCTCCCCACTGCGTGGGACTCCCCTGTCTCAGGGGGAGAAAGAGGGAGAGGACCTTTCCGTTTTCCGTTTTCCGTTCCCCTTACTTTCCGTATGCCTTGATTACCAGTTCGCCGAAGAGGCCGTTGGTCCATGCGAACCATGAACGGGTGAAGTCGGCAGGGTTGCTGGGATTGAAACTCTCGTGCATGAAGCCTGTACCGGCATCGGTCTTGACAAGCAGGTCCACACACTCTCTCTGTTCGTTCACATCATTGCTGGTAAGACCCTTCATGATGATGCTCATGGGCCATACCTTGTCCAGGCCTGTGTGGGGAGAACCGATAGCGCCTATCTTGGTGCCTTCATAGGTGCCGGTGAAGAAATAGGGGTTGTCCTCGCTCCATATCATGCGGCGTGTGTTCTGGTAAACTTCATCGTTGACAGATACCAGTTCCGGGCAAAGATAGGGAAGTGCCAGCAGAGAAGGAGCATTGGCATCGTCCATGAGCAGATATGAACCAAAGCCGTCTACCTCGAAAGCATATACCCTGCCATACTTGGGGTGCACAACAGTGGCATTCTCCATCAAACCCTTGTGAATCTCGTGAGCAAGAGTCAGGCATTCCTTTGCCTTGCCTGCATCCTTATTGACCTTCTCCAGAATGACGGCAGCCTTGCGCAACACACTCTCCGCGAAGAAATTGGCAGGAATCAGATATGGGAATATCTGGCTGTCGTCAGAGGGGCGGAAGGCACTGGCTATCATGCCGCATGCCTTGGAGGGATGTCCGTAACCGTAGTTGCTGTATGTATCATGCAACACATGTGTCTTGCGCTGGAACTTGTAACTGGTCTTTGTGCCGTTCTTGCGCTGCTGCTCGCGGAAAAGAGCCAGAATCTTGTCCAGAGCATTCTGCCACAGTTCGCCGAAGATGCTGTCGTCTCCTGTCAAGAGCCAGTACTGGTAGGCCAGACGCAGGGGATAGCAGAGGGAGTCTATCTCGTACTTGCGCTCGTGCACACCCTTCTTCATAGTGGTATAGTCGGTTGCCCATTCGCTCTCCTTCGTGGGATCGTTCAGGAAGGCATTGGCATAGGGGTCCAGACAGATGAACTCGAACTGCTGGAGGATGACGCCACGGATCAGTTTGGCCAGTTCGGGGTCGTCCTTAATGTAGTTGATGTAGGTCCACACCTGTGCACCAGAGTCGCGGAGCCACATGGCATCGATATCGCCGGTGATGACGAAGGTGCGGTCACCGTCGGGGAATACGGTGGTGTCCAGGGTGTTGGGGAAACTGTTCTGGAACATCTGCCAGAGTTTGGGAGACACCTCCACCAATTTTGAGTGCATATCCTTGATTTGCTTCTCCACAGCCTTGCTGGTGAAGCAACGCTTCTTTACGGGGGGACGGTGATAGAATGTGTCGGGGACCTGGATGGACACGGGCATCTGCACAGGTATCTCTGATGCCATTGCACCCGTAGCAAGGGCGCAGGCCAGCATGAATGCTTTTACTCTCATAGTGATATTGCTTAGGTTGTTAGGTTGTTTGTTAAAAATGACAAGTCAAACGGTTCTTCTACCTGTAGGGACGCTGCGTGCAGCGCCCGCCTTGTGCTATTCTGCTTTCTTACGGACACGGCATGCCGTGTCCCTACGAGTGGCAGTTTTCCGTTTTCACTTTTCCGTTTTCACTTCTTCAGTTCTGCCTCCAGAACGCCACCGGCCATTATCTCGTCGTGGGTAATATATGTACGGTCGAGGCGTTTGCCGTTCAGTTTCCAGCGCTTTACGGCCGTGCCTTTGCCCTTGGTGCGGACGGTGAAGGTCTTGCCCTCAGCCACATCAAAGGATGCCTCGCGTGCCAAAGGTGCAGACAACTGGTAGATACCTCCACAGGGTTCCACCTGATACAGGCCCATTGCGGCCATCACGTACCATGCCGACATCTGGCCCACGTCCTCGTTGCCGCAGACGCCGTCGGGTTTGTCGGTGTACATGGTCTGGAACACCTCGTGTATGCGTCGGCTGGCCTTGTCGGGCTGGCCGAGATAGTTATATATATATATTGTATGGTGCGAAGGCTCGTTGCCATGGGCATACTGGCCAATGAGACCGGAAATGTCGGGGTTGGCATCGGCATTAAGTTTGCTATCGGCAAGGAAGAGGCTGTCCAGACGGGCCTCGGCCTTCTTTTTGCCACCCAGCATATCTATAAGTCCGTTCACATCATGAGGCACAAGCCACAGGTACTGCCAGGGGGTTCCCTCGGTGTAGTCCTTGGTGTGGTGTGAGGGGTTGAAGCCCTCCGTGGTGCGGAAGTTGCCGGCCTTGTCCTTGGCGCGGAAATATCCTACACGCTCGTCGTATATCTTCTTGTAGCACATGCTCAGATTGTGGAAGCGGACGCTGTCCTCCTTGTGTCCCAGACGGCCGGCCACCTGTGCCACGCTCCATGCGGCCAGATAGTACTCCATGTTCTTGGACACGGTCTCTATCTCGGGGCTGTCGAAAGTCAGGTAGCCATACTTCCACAGTTCGGTCTTTCCACGGTCGGGGATACCGCGGTACTGGAACCTGCGGCGCTCGGGGGTGGTCTCGGGGTCGCCCATGCTCTGCTTCAGGTACTGGTAGGCCTTTTCATAGTCAAAACCCTTCACTCCCTTCAGAATCATGTCGGCCAGGACAGGCACGCCGGGTTCGCCCACCATGCAATAGGTGTCGGTGCTGTGCAGATGCCACATAGGCAGTTCGCCGTGCTCCTTGCAGATGGCCATCATGGTCTTGGCCCAGTCGGCGAGTTTGTCCTGCATCATCAGTGTGGCCAGGGGGTGCAGGGCACGGTAGGTGTCCCAAAGGCTCCATGTGGTGTAGTTCTGGAAATCGGGAGAGCGCTGGATCATGCCGTTGGCTCCCATATAGTCGCCGGTGACGTCGCTCCACACCTGGGGTGCGAAAAGCACATGATATAGAGAGGTGTAGAATATGGTGCTGTCGCGCGGAGAATCGAACTTGGCACGGATGCGACCCAGTTCCTTGTTCCAACGCTCCTTGGCCTCGGTACGCACGGTGGCAAAGTCCTTCTGGTGCTGCTCCATCTGCAGGTTGGCCATGGCGCCCATCTCGCTAACAGGAGATATGGCCACATGAGCCTGAACCACATCACCGGGCTTAACATCGAAGATGGCCTGGGCATAACGGGAATCTATGCTGTCGATGACAAACTCCTTGACAGGGCGGTCGAATCTGATGGCATAGTAGACAATATGGTTGGTCCAGCCACGGCTGGCACGGTATCCGGCCAGAGTGAACATGTCATAGGGCCAGATACGTGTCTCTGTGGCACGGTCGCCTATACCGCCTTCCAGGTCGAGGACGATGTTGGCATAACGGTTGCCCTTGGGGAAGGTGAACTTGTGTATGGCGGTGCGGTCGGTGGCGGTCATCTCTGCCTTGATGTGCGACTTATCCAACATCACACTATAATATCCAGGTTCCACCACCTCGTGCTTGTGGCTGTAACGGGAAGCAATGGAGTTGATAAAATCCTCACGGGAACCTGCAGTAGCGGCATAGCCATAAATGGGCATCAGGGTGATGTCGCCCAGATCACTACATCCCGTTCCGCTGAGGTGGGTGTGTGCAAAACCGATAATGCTGTCGCCGGTTTCATGGTAACCGCTACACCAGTCCCATCCGTGGTAAGGCTGTACAGGTCCCACATTGACCATACCCCAGGGCACGTTGGCTCCGACAAAGACATGACCGTGAGCACCACTGCCTATCATAGGGTCCACGTACTCCGTATATTGCGAAAACGCACGGGGTACGCACATGAAAACAAATGCCATAAAGGCAAGAAGATACTTTTTCATCGTATTACTATTTATTAACGTTAATTCTGACCTCAAAGATACAATTTCTAAGGATAATATCCTCGTTATTCTGTGCATTTTTAATAACTTTGCGCACAAATTAGTGCACAAGACACAAAATCTCACTAAACTTAAACATAAACAACATGAAAAAAGTACTGCTGCTTTTCATGGCAGCCGCCCTCATGGGCATGCCCGTAGAGGCAAAGAAAAAGGACAAGAAGAAGAAGGGCAAGGCTAAGACCGAAGCGCCTGCACCTGCTCCCAAGAAAAAGGAGGCAAAGCCCAGCATCTCACGCAAGGGCATGCTGAACGTGGAAAAGGTGGGCACAGACTGGTTCCTGGAGGTTCCCGACAGCCTGCTGGGCAAGGACATTCTGGCCGTGACACGCTACACCTCCACTCCCTCCAGTTCAGGCCAGTTCGGCGGTGAGGAGTGCAACGAGCAGGTTGTGTTCTTCCAGATGAACCCCGACAGCACCCTGCTTCTGCGCTCTCGCATGACCATCAATCTGGCCGACAGCACCGAGGCAATCTCCAAGGCCATCAACGTGAGCAACGAGCACCCCATCATAGGCGCCTTCAAATTGGAGAAGCACAAGGACGGCAAGTCACGCATCAAGGTGACACAGTTCCTCAACTCCGACAACCCTCTGGGCATGATGTCATACGTAAAGAAGTCCTTTACCCTGGGCATGCAGGATGCTGCACTGTCGTATGTGGAGGACATCAAGACTTTCCCCACCAACACAGAGTTCCGTCTGGTGAAGACCTACAACAGCACCGGCAGGTCACTGCCTGCCTCGGCATATACCGGCAAGGTTACCTTCGGCCTGAACATCAGCATGGTACTTCTGCCCGAAGAACCCATGATGCCCCGTCTGTTTGACCAGCGTGTGGGCTATTTCACCCATGGTTTCAACAAGTTCAGCGACGAGCAGCAGCGTGTGGGCGAGCAGATTATGATCTCACGCTTCCGTCTGGAGCCCAAGAATGCCGAGGATGCCGAGAAGATGCGCCGTGGCGAACTCATCGAGCCCAAGAAGCCCATCATCTACTACATCGACCCCGCTACTCCCAAGCAGTGGCGCAAGTACCTCATCATGGGTGTGAACGACTGGCAGGCCGCTTTCAAGAAGGCCGGTTGGAAGAACGCCATCCGCGGCGAGGAATGGCCCGAGAACGACACCACCATGAGCATGGAGGATGCACGCTTCTCCATGATCCGCTATCTGGCAAGCCCCATTGCCAATGCCTACGGCCCCCATATCTCCGACCCCCGCACGGGCGAAATCATGGAGGCTCACGTATGCTGGTATCACAACGTGATGTCATTGGTTCACGACTGGTACATGGTACAGGCCAGCAGCATAGACGAGGCTGCACGCAAGATGCACTACAGCGAGGAACTGATGGGCGAACTGATACGCTTCGTTTCCAGCCACGAGGTTGGTCACTCACTGGGTCTGCGCCACAACTTCGGTTCTTCTGCCATGGTTCCCACCGACAGCCTGCGCAGCAAGGCATGGGTGGAGAAGCACGGCCACACTCCATCCATCATGGACTATGCACGCTTCAACTACGTTGCTCAGCCCGAGGACGGCATCAGCCAGAAGGGCATCTTCCCCCGCATAGGCGACTACGACATGTGGGCCATCGAATGGGGTTACCGTCCCATGCTTGATGCCAAGACTCCCATGGAGGACCACAAGGCTCTGGAAGCCATGACACAGAAGGCACAGAAGAATCCCCGTCTGTGGTGGGGCGATGGCGAAGGCCTGCGTGGTGTTGACCCACGCCGCCAGACCGAGGACCTGGGCGATGATGCCGTTAAGTCAAGCACATACGGTGTTATGAACCTGAAGCGCGAAATGGCAGAACTGCCCAAGTGGACCTTCGACGAGAACGACATCCACGACAAGAACCTCTCCACCATGTACGGCCAGATGCGCGGCCAACTCCAGCGCTATGCAGGCCATGTGGCAGGTTACATCGGCGGTACATACCAGACCTACTACACACGTGCCCAGGGCGGTACAACCTTCGAGCCCACACCCCTGAAGAAGCAGAAGGAGGCTCTACAGTGGCTGGACAAGAACGTGCTGAACGAGCCTGTTTGGATGCGCGAATACGACTATTGCAAGACCATGACACGCGACACACGCACACTCACCCAGCCCTTAGCAACCTATGCGGCATCACTTCTCATAAACCGCATGAACTACCTGAACGACCTCTACCCTGCCGACAAGTACATTGCCGACATCGTACGTCTCTGCTTCTCCGAGGCCCAGAGCGGCAAGAGTGTAAGCAACTATCGCCAGACCCTGCAGAACACTCTGACCGTACTGCTCATCAACCGTTTCCAGAGTCTGAGCGGCACCGTTGCCTCTGCACCACGCGCCAACACTCTCCTTGCCCTCAAGAGCATACAGAGCAAGATAAGGAATGCCGGTACCGACGCCAAGAGCCGCGCACACTTCCAGAACCTCTCCGACCAGATAGAGCGTGCCCTGGTGGTGAAGTAATCATTGTAGCGACAATACATTATTAACACATGCCCCGGACACTGACACAATAATGTTCGGGGCATTTTATATAATAAATCTTATATATGGGATTTGGAAAATGGATTGGGGGCATTGTCGGCTTTATGGCGGCAGGCCCATTGGGTGCCCTGGCAGGCTATGCCTTGGGCAAACTGTTTGAAGACAACGGCAACAACTATGACAACGGACAATCTACCTATGCCGACCCCGTTTATGGACAGAGGAACAGTTTCCTGTTCTCCCTGCTGGTGATGGCATCGTACATCATCAAGGCCGACGGCAAGGTGATGCATAGCGAAATGGAATTCGTCCGCCAGTTCCTTCGAGTCAACTTCGGCGAAGCGGCCGTAAGCGAGGGCAACCAGATTCTGCTCAACCTCTTCGAGCAGAGGAAACAGATGGATGCCAAGAACCCGGCCGCCTTCAGGAATGCCATCCACGAGTGCGGCATGCAGATAAGGCAGAACATGAGTTATGAGCAGCGCCTTCAGTTGCTCAGTTTCCTTGCCAAGATAGCGCAAAGCGACGGAAATGTATGTCAGGCGGAAATCGATGCCTTGAAAGAAGTGTCCATAGCAATGGGGCTCTCTGCCGAGGAAGTGGAGTCAATGATGAACCTGGGAGGAAAGTCTCTGGAGCAGGCCTACAAAGTCCTTGAAGTAGACCCCTCAGCCTCAGACGAGGATGTAAAGAAAGCCTACCGCAAACTGGCACTCAAACACCATCCCGACAAGGTGGCAACCTTAGGCGAAGACGTCAAGAAAGCGGCAGAAGAAAAGTTCCGTCAAATCAACGATGCCAAGGAAATGATATTCAAGGCAAGAGGGATAAAGTAAACAGAATTTTCAATTACACCATCCATGTAGGGACGCTGCGTGCAGCGTCCGCAAGCAAAAGAATGCTGCCCTGTATTATACTTTCGGACGCTGCACGCAGCGTCCCTACTAGAGAGGAGCGAATGTCCGGATGTGGCAAAGGTTCTGCGCGTACGGTTCTTTCCACCTATATCGGTTCTTTGAAATCTGCTGTTACAAGATATGCCCGTTCTATTAACCCGGACTTCGCATGGCAACCACGTTACCATGACCATGCAATAAGAGGTGTGGATGATGGAAATAACATTTCTCTATACATTGAGCACAATGTTGCCAATTGGGCATTGGATTGTTTCTATGATATGGAGGGGTGATCATTAACTTCGGACGTCCGAGACATCTGCAAAACAGCAAGTACCCCATACTACAGTAGGGACGCTGCGTGCAGCGTCCGACAAAACAATGTAAAGTCTTACAATACGGACGCTGCACGCTGCGTCCCTACGGCTAAAGAGATAGAACCTATCACATTAGGACGCGCGTCCGAGACACCAGCAGAACAGCAAGTACCCCATCCTACAGTAGGGACGCTGCGTGCAGCGTCCGACAAAACAATGTGAATGCGTCCGACAAAACAACAGGAAAACGTGCGATACGGACGCTGCACGCAGCGTCCCTACTTGTATTACTATTGTACCAAATCAGGCGAGCTTGGAGGCTCGCCTGATTTGGTGTATTAATTAAATCTTCTTCATACGTACGCGGAACTCATAGGTCTGCTTGCCGTCGATGACGTACTTCTGCATGGGACCAGGGCCACATGAAGCGTTGCCAAGACCGCGGATGTCCATACCCAACTGCAGCCAGATGTAGGGACGTGCCTTGATGTCCCATGTGTGCTGGGCATTCATCAGGTCAGCATCGGTGTAGCGGTTGGCGCTGAAGTAGATGCCCTCGGGGCACTCTATCTGCCAGCCATGGCCCTTGGCATCGGTGAGGCTTACGCTATAGACGAGGCGGTCACCGGTGGTCTGGGGCTTGATGTAAGGTTCCATCAGAGTTCCCTCGGGCAAAGTGCCGTCAGCATTGTATGTAACCACCTTGCCCTCGTAGTTGCCCACGAGCACACCTGCCATACGGTCGGGATAGTTCTCATAAGGACCGTAACCGTAGTAGTCAACATTGCAGAAAGCGGTGTCCAGTTCGGCAGCCACACCCACACGACGCAGGTTGCTCTTCGGAGTAATCTTCACAATCATGTCTATGCTGCCGTCCTTCAGGTAGTTATAGGTAATCTGGCAATCAGCCTTGTTCTCGCTGTTGGCATCGCCGAAGCGGTCGTTTTCAATCCAGCGGTGGTTCTGGAAGGCGAACTTGGGATGTTCTGTCTTTTCGCCCTTGTCCAGAACAGGCAGGTACATACCCTTAACGAGGTCCACGCCATAGTGTGCCACAACGTGGTTGGCAGGAGTGGAGAGGGAAGCCTGGGTGTCGGTGACAACGACGTTGAGTACCGCATGCATACCCTTCTTGGTGGCCTGCTTTATGTACTTGGCATCGGGGATGGCTATGGTGGTTGTCTCACCGGGTTTCACATCGCCAAGCATGGCGGTGACGGTCTTCTTTACCTTGCCGTCGAGCATTACCTTTGCCTCTACCTTCATGCCCTTGAGCGAACGGAAGTCGTAGGCATTGCGCAGGGTGAGGGTGCCTTCGGCATACTGGAACTTGATGAACTGGTGTGCAAACTTCACCTCTGCCAACTTGGCGGTCTGGCGGCGTTCTGCCGTTACCACACCGTTGGAGCAGAAGTTGCCCTGGTGAGGACCGGGGAAGTCATAACCTGTGTGCAGGCGACGAACGCCATTCTTCAGTTCAAGAGGTTCGTAGATAGCCTGGTCTACCCAGTCCCAGATGCATCCGCCTATGGTGGAGTTGCTCTCCTCCATGCTCTGCATGTACTCGGGCAGGTTGCCGATGGCATTACCCATGGCATGGGCATATTCGCAAAGGAACATGGGCTTGTCCATATTGCTGGTGTTCTTTGCCATCCAGTCCATCGAGGGGTACATCTTGGAGTAGAAGTCGGAGTATGCGCTACCGCCGAAGTCGCGGTCGATACGTGTGCCCTCGTAGTGAACGGGGCGTGTGGGGTCCATCTTGTGGGCAGCCTCGTAGCAGTCCTTGAAGTTGGTACCGGCACCTGCCTCGTTACCCAGTGACCACATGATTACGCTGGCATGGTTGATGTCGCGGCTAACCATACGGTCTATGCGGTCCACGAATGAAGGAATCCACGACTTCATGTAGGAGATGGACTGGTTGGCATGGTCCTCGAGGTCGGCCTCATCGCAGCAGTACAGGCCAAAGTAGTCGAACATGGCATACATGCGAGCATCGTTGGGATAGTGGCTGGTGCGGATGGTGTTGATGTTGTTGCGCTTCATCAGCAGCACGTCCTCCAGCATGTTGTCAGTAGTGACGGTGCGGCCTGTAACGGGGTTGGTATCATGGCGGTTCACACCCTTCAGCATTACACGCTTGCCGTTGACATAGAGCAGTGAACCGACAATCTTCACCTCGCGGATACCCACCTTGGTGGAGAATGCCATCAGGTCCTTGCCGCTCTGGTCCTTCTGCACGATATCCAAGGTGTAGAGCGAGGGAGTCTCTGCCGTCCAGAGGCTGGCATCGGGAACAAGGAACTTGGCCTTGCCGCCCTTGAAGGCCTGCTCTGCCACCAACTGACCCTCGGGTGTGTACAACTTGGCCACAGAGGGCACGTCGGCATCCACACTGACATTGACAATGCCGTCATTGCCGCTGATGTTGGTCTGCACCACGTGGTTGCGTATGCTCTTCTGAGGTACATTATATATATATACGCTGCGGAAGATACCAGACATGCGGAACATGTCTTGGCACTCCAGGTATGAACCGTCGCACCAGCGGTGAACTTGTACCACAAGGTCGTTCTTGCCTGCGCGAAGGAGGTGGGTCAGGTCGAACTCGGCCACATTGTTGGAACCCTGGGTGTAGCCCACATACTTGCCGTTGAGCCAAACCTGTGCACAAGAGTAGATACCGCCGAAGTGTATGATGGTACGCTGCTTGTCCCAACCCTGGGGCAGGTCGAAACTACGGTGATATGTGCCCACGGGATTGATGGCATAGTTCTTGCCGCCGTCGTTGAAACCGGGACGTGCCTTGATGAAGGGAGGAGTGTTGCCGTGGGGATACTCCACATTGCAGTAGATGGGGCGATCGTAGCCCTGCATCTCCCAGCATGAGGGCACGGGGATGGCATCGGGCTTCACATTGCCGTTACCGTTGGCATGGGCCAGGGCGGCCTGGAAGGCAGGCACGTCCATCACCTCCACATTGCCGGTGGCGGCATTCTTGCCCTTCTCGGGCACGGAGGTGAACCAGAAGTTCCATGTGCCGTCCAGAGACTTGTAGAGAGTGCTCTTGGGCTCGGTCCACGGTGTCTTGTAGTAGTCGGCATCAGCCTTCATCTCAGCCTCGCTGGCGTATGGCATGTATGTTGCCACACCGGGGAGTTTGTTGATGGCAAAGACGGTCTCGTCCTCCCAGATGGAGGATGCTATCTTGGGTTTCTCCACCTGCTCTATGGTGAACCAGGACGCCTTGTCGGCCTCGTCGGTGTCGGCTATCTTCATCAGGTTGCCGTCTATGCGGAACATCTTCTTCTTGTTGGCAGAAACGATGCGGTACACGCCCTTCTGTCCCTTCACGGGCTCCAGACTCATCAGTGCGTTGCCGGGATTGGCAGGGTTTGCCGTCCACTGGAGCAACCATGTGATGTTCTTGTTGTCACCGCCGTCGTCGAAGTGGCTGTCATAGAAAGCACCGCCTATGAGATGGCGACCCAGCGAGAGGGTCTTGATGCTCCAGTACTGACCACGGTTCAGCGTGTCCTGCTTCTCGGCACGGATGCGCGCATTGTTGGCTCCGTCGTCGCCGTTGCCCAGCACCAGTGCGGGGTTCTGAACGCTACGGAAACGGTAGGTGCAGTTGTCGTCGCTGCCGAAGGAATCGGCCTCCTTGATGGTAACGCCCTTCTTCAGCGCCAGAAAAGAGGTCTTGTTGGTGGGGACGGCGCTGTACTTGCCAGGGGCAATCTCTTTCAGAGTCCACTTCTGCAACTCGTCGCTACCGTTCACCTCGCCATACTCCATGCCCCTTTCGCCCACGCGAAGGGCACGCTTCTTGAATGGATCGATAAAGCGCCACGAACCAGACAGTTCGTCCATGATGAACAACTGACCCTTGTATTCCGTGGGAATGCCGTCCACCTGGTAGAGGGCACCCTTTCGGAAGTTCTGGGCATAGACACCGGCGGTGGCCAGTATCACACTCAGTAAGATTAGGATTCTTTTCATTTGTTGTTAGTGTTTATTGTGTTTAGGTTTTTACTTTTATTAGAGGAGAGCCTAAGGGGCTCATAGGATTTCATAGGACCTATAGGACTGCCTAGGGTTTCCTAGGATATATAGGGTTTCCTAGGACTGCATAGGACTGCCTAGGAGAGCCTATATCACCTCACCCTTCGCCTCACGTCGCGGGAGCCGATGCAAAGATAGCCACTTCCGGGCATATCCTTTCACGGCAGGGCGTGACACTTGTGTGACATCTTTGTGACAAGCGTGACACCCTCGCCCCTCAACCCTTCTGCACATGGGTTCCCAAGGCAGGCACGTATTCTCCCTCTGGAGTTGCCTCCATGGCATCCACCTTGGCAGAGATATTGTCCAGATAGGTCACGATGGCGGCCTCCTGGATGCATGGCAGTACAGGACTGCCGTATTCGCGCTGGCCGTGGTGGGCCAGTATGCAATGCACTATGCGCTTCACCTCCTCGGCTTCCACGCCATGCTGTTCGAGCACATTCTGCAACTTGTGCGCTCCTATATAGATATGGCCCAGCAGATACATGTCCGGTTGGGTGTCGCCCTGACGGTTGTACTCATACACCTTGCCGTAATCGTGGAAGAGGATGGCCAGTATGCAGCGCTCCACCTTTATCCTGTAGGGCAGGCACGGATACAGGCCCTCCAGCATGTGCAGCATCTGGTGGGTGTGGTTCAGCAGACCTCCCTGATAGGCATGGTGCACGGTGGTGGCGGCAGGGTATTCGCTATAGGGCTTGTACAGTTTCTCGGCAAAGGACTGTATGATGGGCACCAGCGTGCTGTCCGTACAGAATGTGAGCAGGTTAGCAATGGTGTCGTCCCACACCTTGCGGTTTATAGGACGTGGTATCAGCCCATAGAGGGGATGATTCTCGTCGGCCATCAGACCCAGCACCATGTCCGTGAGGGAGCACGACTTCTTGCCTCCGAAGTCTTTCACTTGCACGAACTGCACCAACTGCCCGGGGAAGGGTGCCATGTCGGGCGCCACATCCCACACGGATACGGAGAAGGACTGTTCGGCATCGGTCACCTTCAGCAAGGCATAGGGACTGCCCTGACGGGTGGTGGCGTTGGCACGGCCTATAACCATGAACTCTTTCTGCATAGCATCGCTACATTATATATTATATACCATGTGCGAACAAAGATAGCAATAATTTTGCAATATTGTCACCCTCGGGAAGAACAAAAGCGGAGAATACTGACATTTTGTCCGCTCTCTTCGCCTTGGCACACTCTTGGCAATGAATATAGCAGAGAAAGAATACACAAACTAAACAAATACATAAGGATACTATGAACATCAAACCATTGGCAGACCGTGTGCTCATTGAGCCGGCTGCAGCAGAGACTAAGACCATCGGTGGCATCATCATTCCCGACACAGCCAAGGAGAAGCCCCTGCAGGGCACAATCGTTGCCGTGGGAGGTGGCACCAAGGACGAGGAAATGGTACTGAAGGAGGGCGACAAGGTCCTCTATGGCAAGTATGCCGGCACAGAGATAGAGCACGAGGGCAAGAAGTACCTCATCATGCGCCAGAGCGACGTGGTGGCTATCCTGGGCTAATACCGGAACAACATAATACAAACCCCATCAGAATACTATACTACAATGGCTAAAGACATTAAATTCAACATAGAGGCTCGCGACCTGATGAAGCAGGGCGTGGACAGCCTGGCAAATGCAGTGAAGGTGACTCTCGGTCCCAAGGGCCGCAACGTTATCATCGAGAAGAAGTTCGGTGCTCCCCACATCACCAAGGACGGTGTTACCGTGGCAAAGGAGATTGAACTGGCCGACCCCTTCCAGAATGCCGGTGCACAACTGGTGAAGAGCGTGGCTTCCAAGACCGGCGACGATGCCGGCGACGGCACAACCACTGCCACCGTACTGGCTCAGGCTATCGTTCGCGAGGGTCTGAAGAACGTGGCCGCAGGTGCCAACCCCATGGACCTGAAGCGCGGTATCGACAAGGCCGTCAGTGCCGTAGTGAGCGAGATAAAGGACATGGCCGAAGTGGTGGGCGACGACTATCAGAAGATAGAGCAGGTTGCTACCGTCAGCGCCAATAATGACCCCGAAATCGGCCAACTCCTGGCAGACGCCATGCAGAAGGTGAGCAAGGATGGTGTCATCACCATCGAGGAGGCAAAGGGCCGCGACACCACCATTGGCGTGGTGGAGGGCATGCAGTTCGACCGTGGTTACCTCTCTCCCTACTTCGTCACCAACACCGAGAAGATGGAGTGCGAGATGGAGAACCCCTACATCCTCATCTACGACAAGAAGATAAGCAACCTGAAGGACTTCCTGCCCATCCTGGAACCTGCCGTACAGACAGGACGTCCCCTGCTGGTAATTGCCGAGGACGTGGAATCTGAGGCCCTGACCACTCTGGTTGTCAACCGTCTGCGCGGCCAGTTGAAGATATGCGCCGTGAAGGCTCCCGGTTTCGGTGACCGCAGAAAGGCCATGCTTCAGGACATCGCCACCCTGACCGGCGGTCTCGTAATCAGCGAGGAGACAGGCCTGAAACTGGAACAGGCTACCATAGAGATGCTTGGCACTGCCGACAAGGTTACCGTAAGCAAGGACAACACCACCATCGTCAACGGCCATGGCGACAAGCAGATGATTGCCGAGCGCGTCAGCCAGATAAAGAACGAGATTGCCAACTCTACCAGCGACTACGACAAGGAGAAGTTGCAGGAACGTCTGGCCAAACTGGCAGGCGGTGTGGCAGTGCTCTACGTTGGTGCTCCCTCTGAGGTGGAGATGAAGGAGAAGAAGGACCGTGTGGACGACGCTCTGTGCGCAACACGTGCCGCCATTGAAGAGGGTATCATCCCCGGCGGTGGTGTGGCATACATCCGCGCCCAGAAGGCTCTGGACACCCTCACCGGTGCCAACGCCGACGAGCAGACAGGTATCCGCATCGTTCGCCGTGCCATCGAGGAGCCTCTGCGCCAGATTGTAGAGAACGCAGGCCTGGAAGGCAGTGTGGTAGTTAACGAGGTTCGCAACGGCGAGGGCGACTATGGCTACAATGCCCGCGAGGACAAGTACGAGAACCTGAAAGCATCAGGCATCATCGACCCTGCCAAGGTTACCCGTGTTGCACTGGAGAATGCCGCTTCTATCGCCGGCATGTTCCTCACCACCGAGTGTGTCATCTGCGACGCCAAGGAAGACAAACCCGAACTCCCCATGGGCGGTGCTCCCGGCATGGGCGGCATGATGTAATCAGACATCTACAGATATATTACAAGCCCCGACCGCAACGATGTGCAGTCGGGGCTTTTTGTATATTTACATGAAACACGGTTGATTATTCAAAGAAAAAACAATATCTTTGCCTGTCAAAGATAATACTTCTCAATATGACACGAGGCAGATTTGCACCTTCCCCCACGGGACGCATGCATCTGGGCAATGTCTTTTGCGCCCTGCTCTCCTGGCTTTCCGCCAAGAGCAAGGGTGGCGAGTGGGTTCTGCGCATTGAAGACCTCGACCCTCAGCGCAGCCGTAAGGAATATGCCCTACAACTGATGGACGACCTGCAATGGCTCGGTCTCCCCTGGGATGGCGAACCTGTATGGCAAAGCCAACGTGGCCACATCTACGAGGAATACCTGCACCGACTGCAGGAAATGGGGCTCACCTACCCCTGCTACTGTACCCGTGCCGACATAATGGCCACCCAGGCCCCCCACGAAACCGACGGCAGAGTGGTGTATAAGGGAACATGCAGGCCAAAAACAACGGATTCCACAGAGGACTATAGTTTTTCTAGATTATCTGGCAGTTCTAGTCTATCTAGTTTATCTAGAATATCTAGTCTATCTAGTACTTCTAGTATTTCTAGAATATCTGGTATTTCTAGTACCTCCAGGGACGCTGGCAGCGTCCCTGCCACTACCCACTCACCGCTTGCCGCTCCTCCCGCTACCACCCGCCTAATCGTTCCAAGCTGTACCATTCCCTTCACCGACGGGCACTATGGTCCCCACCCTCTCAACCTTGCCGAGCACTGCGGAGACTATATCGTCCGCCGCAAGGACGGTGCCTGGGCATACCAACTTGCCGTGGTGGTGGACGATGCACTGATGGGCGTTACAGAAATCGTGCGCGGACGAGACCTGCTCTTGTCCTCGCCACAACAGATACACCTTAGAGAACTATTGTTTTTTGAACGGAAAACTGATTCGTTCACCGCTCACCACTCACCGCTCACCGTTAATTTCTCCCACCACCCCCTGCTCTGCAATGCCGAGGGCCAGCGACTATGCAAGCGCGACAAGAGTATGGACCTGGGGTATCTCCGCGACAAAGGTACGACACCCCAGGAGATAATAGGTCTGCTGGCACACCTCGCCGGCCTGACCGACACCCCGGTTCCCATCACACCCGCAGAACTCCTTCCCCTCTTCTCGTGGGACAAGGTTCCCACCGAGGACATAATGTTAGACAAGCAAATAATGCTATAGATGCTATAGATGCTATAGAAACTATAGAGACTATAGATACTATAGAAATATAAAAAAAACTTCCCATGTACATTCCCATCTCCCCCCAGCAAATCAGCCAGTTGGAAGCCCAGCACTGTACAGCCGAAGACTGGAGCACTATATTTGTCCATCCCGAACTGGACCTGAAGTACGTGCGCGAAGTGCGTTTCTCCGGCACATGCCGCATAGGAAAGTTCGAGAAATCCTTCCTCATGCCCGGAGGCATGCGAAAGCATAGCGGCATATTCCATGCCACGCTGCACAACGTCAATGTGGGCTACGACTGCTGCATAGAGAACATAAAGAACTACATTGCCAACTACGACATCGAGGAGGATTGCTTCATAGAGAACTGCGACATCATCCTGGTGGACGGCGAGACAAGTTTCGGATGCGGAACCGAGGTTTCCGTACTTTGCGAGACAGGGGGCAGAGAGGTGACCATACACGACCGCCTGACGGCACACGAGGCATACATAACTGCCATGTACCGCCACCGCCCCATGCTGGTACGGCACATGAAGGAAATGGCCATGGAACGCGCCAAGGAAAGGACCGGCACACGTGGCACCATAGCAGCACACAGCACCATAGTGGACACAGGCTACATCAAGAACGTCTACGTGGGACCCGCCTCCAAGATAGAGGGGGCAGGCCGCCTGAAGAACGGTTCGCTGATGTCCAGAATGGAATCCCCCATACACATAGGCTACGGTGTAATTGCCGACGACTTCATTGTCCAGGACGGCAGCTGCATAGAGGACTGCACCACGCTGACACGTTGTTTCGTGGGACAGGCCTGCACCTTCAAGCACGGTTACAGCGCCTCGGACTCACTATTCTTCTGCAACTGTCACGAGGAGAATGGCGAAGCCTGCTCCATCTTTGCCGGCCCGTTCACCGTCACGCACCACAAGAGCACCCTGCTCATAGCCGGCATGTTCTCGTTCATGAATGCCGGCAGCGGCAGCAACCAGAGCAACCACATGTACAAACTTGGCCCCATACACCAGGGGGCAATGGAGCGTGGTGCCAAGACCGCCAGCGATTCATACATCCTGTGGCCGGCACGCATAGGTGCCTTCTCGCTGGTGATGGGACGACATACCACAAATCCCGACACCTCGGACATGCCGTTCAGTTACCTGATAGAAAAGGACGGTGTCACATACCTCGCCCCGGCCGTGGCCCTGCGCAGTGTGGGTACCATCCGCGACGCACAGAAATGGCCCAAGCGTGACAAGAGGCACGAGGAGGGCCGACTGGACAACGTCAACTTCAACCTGCTCTCGCCCTACACCATACAGAAGATGCTGCACGGTCTGAAGACCCTGAGACAGTTGAAGGATATTTCCAGTGCCACGTCGGACACATACGCCTACCAGAGCGCACGCATCACGGGCAGCGCCATGGAGAAGGGCATAAGCCTCTACACCATGGCCATCAACAAGTTCCTGGGCAACAGCGTTATCTCACGCCTGGAGAAAGTGGAGGGCAGACTGGACCTTTTCCTTCCCACCAGCGAGGACGGCACGGGCGACTGGGTGGACCTCTGCGGACTGATAGCGCCCAAGAAACTGCTTATCCCCCTGCTGGACAGGATACAGGACGGAGAAATCACCTCCCTGGAAGAGATAAACTCCGAACTCTCTGCCATGCACCGCAACTACTACGATCTGGAATGGCAATGGGCATACCGCATAATGCTGGACTTCTACGGCATAGACGAAGAAAACGGTATTACCCCTGCCATGCTCTCCGATATAATAAAAAGATGGAAAGATTCCGTGGTCAGTCTCGACCAGATGCTATGGCAGGATGCACGCAAGGAGTTCTCCCTGAGCGCACGCACCGGCTTCGGTTTCGACGGCCAAAGCACCGAGACACAAAGCATGGACTTCAGCGAGGTACGCGGACAGTTCGAGTCCAACCCCTTTGTCATGGCTGTGGAAGAACACATCCGCACCAAGTCGGCACTGGCAGAGAAGTGGCTGGGGGTGTTGGGGTCAAAGGTGCGCATTATAGGGTAAAACTGTGCTTCGTTACTTGCGTATTATATTTTTTTTGTGATTTTCTTGCTATGGATGGATAGCCAAAAGAAAGGCACCTTTAGGAAAACTAAAGGTGCCTTTCATATTAATTAATTAGGGAACTTACCTATTAGATAGAGGGCTTAACTGTAACGACGATCTTAGCAGTCATGCCATCCTGCCACTTGGTAGTAACAGTTACAGGAATCTCAATCTTGAAGGACTGACCGATAGCATTACCTGACATGTTGTGGAATGTTACCTTAGAGGTAGCAGGATCAACAGCTACGGTGTACTTCTGAGTACCGTTAGAGTTCTTAAGGTCGCTCAACTTAGTTGTGCAAGCAGAACCAATAGAACCGTTCAGAGAGATGTTGGTCTTGGCGTTTGCAACATCATAGACAGGAGTAGAAACCTTGTACCATGCTACAAGTTCAGGCCTGGTCTCAGAATTAGTTGTCTTGTTATCCCAAACGACACGCTTGTCAGTTGTGTAGACTTCCTTGATCTGCATCTTGCCAGCAATAGTTGCCTCAGAAGAACCACCAGCGGTGATGTCATAGAGTTCAACCTGAGCCTCGTTAGAAGAGAATGCCAGAGGAGTCAGGAACTTAACGTTGCGCTTCTCCATTTCATCGGTAATACCACACCAATCTGCTACAATCTTAACAGGAGCGGTATTGCCAACCAGCAACTTAGCAGCAGTAGTAGGTTCGCTATCACTTGCACCATTGTTGCTCTCCTTCAACTGGATAGTACCATAGGTAGGATCAACAGTAGCAGCAACTACAAGACCCTTCAGCAGGGTTGAACCATCAGCAGAAACTGTCCAACCATTACCCCAAGTTGCAACAACGTCCTCATCGAATACGAACTTAGCATTAGGAGTATTGCCATTTACCTTCTTCATCATTTCAATTACATCACCAGGAGTCTGACCATTCTTGATGTAACCCTCGAGCAAGCTACCAACAATCTGAGTTGTTGCATATGTAGTGTTACCCAGGTTAGCGTCGGTATCAAGAGCGGGGTTAATATGACGGAGATCATTAGCCCACATTGTCTGGTCGAGGTTGTAACCGTCGAGACCCATACGATTGATAGTCAGAGTAAACTTCAGAGCGAATGCAATACGTTCGTTGTGGTTGATCTTGTTGCGGAAGTAACCATAAACTGTGAATTCCTTCTTACCAGCGAGGTAATCATTAATAGTCATCTTATGGTTAGCTGTATTGATAGTATACAGATAGTTCCAAGTCTGACCAGCACCAGAGTTATCGGGCTGCTCTACGAATGTATCAGTTGTAGTCAATGCAGCAGGAGTAGCCTTATTAATCTCAGCGAGACTTGCATACAAGCCAGGAACCAGCTCATAAGTCTGATGGAACTCGTCGCGAGACATACCTGAAGTACCAGCGAATGTGTACAATGCGTTAACCTTCTGCTCAAGAACTCTCTCCTGAATGCTTATACCACAACCATAAGCCTTAGTGAATGCACCCAGCTCACCGAAGTCCTTAACAGTAACAGAAGGAGCGTCAGGAGTATTAGCTACCCACTTAATCTTGAAGTACTTAACATCAACGGTCTTGTTATTGATCTTATCGAACAGAACAACCTGAATCATGGGCTGACGACCGATAGCATCGCGGTTCTTCTCAGTTTGACCATCACGAGCAGTAGATGTCAGGACAGTACCATTGAGCTTACCGAAATGTTTCTGATCAGTGCAGTCAGTTGTAACATTATCATTCCTCAGGAGATAGTTCATCATAGCAAATCTGAACTCCAGACCATAAGCTGCGGGATCATAGTGCTTACCAGCCTTGTCACAAACCTCAACAAGAGTCATCAAGTCAATTGATTCGGTATAAACAACCTCCTTAGCAACATGCTTATCATTGTAAGTTGTTGCCAACTGTGTAGAGGTGGGATTTGCGGCCAAGCTACCGTATGCCTCAGAGAACTTCCAGAAGTGAGCAGCAGCAGCACTCTCGTTGTGAGTGTGGTTAGCGTTGTTTGTAAGAACATTGTGGATGTAGGGAGTAACAGCAGTTTCATAGAGACGTGCCCAGTCTGAGTAAACCTCAGCCTTCTCACCGTTCTTAACCTCTTCCTCAGTCAGGAACTTGTCAGACAAGGTAGCCTTGAGAGAAACGACGGTGAACTTATCTCTATCAGTACCGAATGACTCAGTGTTCTTCTTGTCGAGCTTAACGGTCATTACACCATTCTTGATATCGAAAGACTTAACAGCCAAAGGAGCATTCTGGTTTACGGCACGAGTATTTGTAGCCTCGTTAGAGATGTATGACAGAGCAGTAATGTCGCTCTTCAGTACGTTCTCGGGGTTAACCAAGTACTCAACAGTAGTGTTAGCGTCGTCGATATAATACACCTTGGTATCAGTACCATTAGCAGCATCTGCATAGTAGTTTGCCCAGTTCTTATAGTTCAAGGTAACGAAATTGATGCACTCGATACCATCAACATAAGCTGTGGGAGCGAATACCAGGCTCTTCAGGCGCTTGCTCTCATAAACGAGGTTCTCGTTAGCACTCTTAAGGTCCTTCTTAACAGTATCAATAGTACCGTTGATGGTCTCAATAGCCTTGTTGATATTCTCGATATCCTTAGCGATCTTAGCATCAGCCTCGGCATAAGCCTTCTTAACAGCATCAAGGTCACCAGAAAGCGTAGTAATATCAGCAGCAGCCTTGTTAGCGGTAGCCTGAGCAGCAGCAGCAGCATCAGCAGCAGCCTTAGCATCAGCAACAGCCTTCTCGGCAGTAGCCTGAGCTACAGCAGCCTCAGCCTGAGAAGCCTTCTGTGCAGCCTCGATAGCCTTAGCGGCATCCTCAGCAGCCTTAGCGGCAGCAGCCAGAGCCTCGTCAGCGGTAGCCTGTGCAGCCTTAGCAGCATCATTAGCCTCACCCAGAGCCTCCTTTATCTTATTAATCTCAGCATCGGTGTATGCCTTAGCGGTCTCAACAGCAGCCTCAGCGAGCTCCTTAGCAGCAGCAACCTCAGCCTTCAGAGCCTCAACCTCAGCAGCATTAGCCTCGATTTCCTTCAGCAACTCGTCCTTAGCAGCCTTAACAGCAGCCTCGAGAGCCTTGGCATTGCTCTTCTCCAACTCCTCGATAACCTTAGCCTGAGCAGCGATATCAGCAGCATTCTTCTGAGCGGCAGCCTCCAAAGCAGAAACCTTGTCACCGAGAACGCTTACCTGACCTTCCAGGTTAGCAACGGTCTTCTTCAGACCCTCGAGAGCCTCATTCAAGCTCTTGATAGCAGCAGCATTGTCAGTAGCGAGCTTCTGAGCCTGCTCAGCCAGAGTATAAGCCTGATCGGCACGAGCCTGGGCAGCGGCAATAGCAGAAGTCAGCTCCTTGTCAGCCTCGAGAAGAGCGTTGATGCTCTTTCCATGCTCACCAAGAGTGGTGTTAACAGCAGTAAGAGCTGCCTCCAAAGCAGCCTGAGCGTCGTTCACCATCTTCTGAGCGGCAGCAATAGCAGCAGCCTGAGCCTGAGCAGCCTGAACTTCTGCATAGCCCTTGGCATCATTAGTTGCATTGGCGATAGCCTCTTCGAGAGCCTCGTCGGCAGCCTCGTAAGCAGCTTCCAATGCGTCAGCCTGAGCACCCAGAGAAGCGATTTCGGCATCAACAGCCTTCATCTTCTGGTCAACCAAGCCATTCAGATCTGTTGCAGTCGCGTTAAGATCGTTACGAAGATCGGTGATGTCGTCATCGTAACTACATGACACGAACGTACTAGTTGAAGCAATCAACATAGCTCCAAAAAGCAGTGCACTGATGATTTTTTTGTTCATGTTTTTAATAATTTAATTAATTAAATAATAAAGGGTTTTTGATTTTCTCTAATTTAAGAATTGGTGTCAACAAAACCAATTGTCCGTTTTATCAGTAATCTTTCTATTTATATTTTATCCTCCACATTTAGATTAAACGTCACCAACTTTACACAGTACCTCCTACATAGAGATAAGAATTTCGGTGCAAAATTAACCATATTTCCGAAACCTCACAAATAAATTTGAGTTTTTTTGTGATTTTCGAATAAAATCAGGCGTTTTTTTAACAAATGAACCTGATTTTACCTATATACATATATATATTTAGGTAAATACGGAGGTCATTGCATGCACCTACTTATCTAAAGGCAAGCCACTTAACGTCAGTACAGGTATGTGTCGGGAAGGTATGTTTCATAGGCAATCTGATGTGGATTGGGTTAACCCATTGACATCAATCAGAACTCTGCGTTTCTGGGAGTACGGGGGAAGGGGATTACGTCGCGTATGTTCTGCATGCCGGTAACGAAGAGCAGCAGACGCTCGAACCCGAGACCGAAACCTGCATGGGGGCATGAACCGTACTTGCGGGTGTCGAGATACCAGGTCATGTCCTTCATGGGAATGTTGCGTGCCTCTATCTCGCCCACCAGTTTGTCGTAACTTTCCTCGCGGACGCTACCGCCGATAATCTCGCCGATAGAGGGGAAGAGCACATCGGTTCCCTGTACGGTCTCCTCCATCTCCACACCGTCCAGGACGGGGTTCTCGGCATCTATCTTCATATAGAAGGCCTTGATCTTCTTGGGATAGTGGCTCATGATGACGGGCTTCTTGAAGTACTCCTCAACGAGGTAGCGCTCGTGCTCGCTGGCAAGGTCATCGCCCCAGTTGCAGGGGAACTCGAACTTGCGGCCGTCGCGCATGGCCTGCTGCAGTATCTGTATGCCCTCGGTGTATGAGAGACGCACGAAGGTCTCGTTCAACACACCCTCCAGACGGGCTATAAGGCCCTTGTCCACCATCTTGTTGAGGAACTCGAGGTCGTCCTTGCAATTCTCCAGTGCCCAGCGCACGCAGTACTTGAGGAAATCTTCCTCCAGGTCCATGAGTTCGTCCAGATCCATGAAGGCAATCTCGGGCTCTATCATCCAGAACTCCGCCAGGTGGCGGGGAGTGTTGGAGTTCTCGGCACGGAAGGTGGGGCCGAAGGTGTAGATGGCACCCAGTGCTGTGGCACCCAGTTCGCCCTCAAGCTGACCGCTGACGGTGAGCGAGGTCTGCTTGCCGAAGAAGTCGTCGTCGTAGATGATGCTGCCGTTCTCGTCCTTCTTCAGGTCATAGAGGTTCTTGGTGGTAACCTGGAACATCTGACCTGCACCCTCGCAGTCGCTGGCGGTGATGAGGGGGGTGTGAAAGTAGAAGTAGCCGTGCTCGTGGAAGTATGTATGTATGGCCATGGCCATGTTGTGGCGTATGCGCAGTATGGCACCGAAGGTGTTGGTGCGGGGGCGCAGGTGTGCCACGGTGCGGAGGTATTCCCATGAAGCGCCCTTCTTCTGCAGGGGATAGGTATTGTCGGCAGGACCCAGGATTTCTATCTCACGGGCCTGCACCTCGCTGGCCTGACCGGCGGCAGGGCTTTCCACCAGAGTGCCCAGCACGCTGATGCAGGCACCTGTGGTAATCTGCTTTACGGTCTCCTCGCGGAAGTTGGCATCATCGCCTACAATCTGTATGTTCTTGATGGTGGAACCATCGTTGAGGGCAATGAAGAAGATGCCCTTGCTGCCACGCTTTGAGCGCACCCAGCCTTTTACTATGATGTCTGAGCCGTAGTCGGTACGTCCCAGTGCGTCAATAACTTTTGTACGTTTCATATTATATTATATAAGGTATGGTGAAGGAGCAAAACCACGGCAAACCGTTTTCGGCTTTCAGCATTCACCTTTCCGTTTTCCGTTTTACTCGAAGGCTCCCATCTTGAGCATGTTCACCTCATCCTGGGTGAGGAAACGCCAGTCGCCGCGCTTCACGTTCTTCTTGGTAAGACCGGCAAAGTAGACGCGGTCCAGTTTCACCACCTTGTAGCCAAGGTGTTCGAAGATACGGCGCACGATGCGGTTGCGTCCGCTGTGTATCTCTATGCCTACCTGCTTCTTGTCTGTCTCGTGGGCATAGTCGATGGCATCGGCATGTATCTCGCCATCCTCCAGCATGATGCCGTCGGCAATCTGGCGAAGGTCGGCAGCGGTGACGTTCTTGTCGCAGAATACGTGGTATATCTTCTTCTTGAGGTACTGGGGATGTGTCAGTTTTGTGGCCAGGTCGCCATCGTTGGTGAACAGGAGCACACCGGTGGTATTGCGGTCCAGACGGCCTACGGGGTAGATGCGCTCGCGGCAGGCGTTCTTCACCAGTTCCATCACGGTCTTGCGGTTCTGGGGGTCATCGCTTGTGGTAACGTAGTCCTTGGGCTTGTTAAGGAGCACATACACCTTCTTCTCCATGTTGATGGCTTGGTCGTGGAACATCACCTCGTCGCTGCGCTTCACCTTGGTGCCGAGTTCCGTAACCACCACACCGTTCACCTTGACAACGCCAGCCTGGATGAATGTGTCGGCCTCGCGACGGCTGCACACACCTGCATTGGACAGGTAGCGGTTCAGACGTACGGGTTCATCGGGATCGTAGTTCTTCTCCTTGTACTCTATCTGCTTCTTCATGCTGTACTTGGCATGAGGATTGTAGCCCTGGGGGCGCTTCTTGTAGCCACCGGGACGTGACTGGTAACCGCCTTCGCGCTGCTGATAGCCGCCTTCACGGTTGTAGGGACGCTGCTGATAGCCGCCCTCGCGCTGCTGGAAACCTCCCTCACGCTGCTGATAGCCGCCTTCGCGGTTGTAGGGACGCTGCTGATAGCCACCCTCGCGACGCTGGTAGCTACCCTCGCGGTTGTAGGGACGGCTCTGGTAACCGCCTTCGCGCTGTCTGTAGCCGCCACGGTTATAGTCTCCGCCGGGACGACGGTCTCTGTTCTCTCTCTGGTAACCGCCCTCGCGATGATGGTAGCCACCCTCGCGGTTGTAGCCATCATTGGAACGATACTCTCTTCTCTCTCTCTGATAACCGCCGTTGTTGCGGTCGAATGAAGGGCGCTGGGGACGATCACCGCCACCATTTCCCTCGCTGGCAAACTGCTTGCGCCAGCTCTCGTCTTCTGTAGTCATAGTCTAATGAACTTAATGTGTTTTTCTCTCCTATAATCATTGTAGGGACACGGCATGCCGTGTCCGCCACTCTAACAATCTTAGCATACGGACACGGAATGCCGTGTCCCTACTGTTCACACACCAGTGTAGGTGTGGGGGGTAATCTGGCGCAGTTCTGCCTTCACAGACTCGCTGACGTCCAGGCCCTCTATGAAGTCCTTGATGGTGGACTCGTTGATGCCGGCACCGGTGCGGGTCAGGGCCTTCAGTGCCTCGTAGGGGTTGGGGTAAGCCTCGCGGCGCAGGATTGTCTGGATGGCTTCGGCGCACACTGCCCAGCATCCGTCCAGATCGCGGTTGATGGCATCCTGATTGAGCAGGAGTTTGCCCAAGCCCTTCATTGTGCTCTGCACGCTGATGAGCATGTGGCCCATGGGCACACCCACATTGCGCAGAACGGTAGAGTCGGTAAGGTCGCGCTGCAAGCGGCTGATGGGGAGTTTCTGTGCCAGGTGGGACAGGATGGCATTGGCCACGCCAAGGTTGCCCTCGGAGTTCTCGAAGTCGATGGGGTTCACCTTGTGGGGCATGGCGCTGGAACCTACCTCGCCGGCCTTCACCTTCTGGCGGAAATACTCCATGGAGACATACTGCCAGAAGTCGCGGTCCAGGTCGATGATGATGGTGTTGATGCGCTTCATGGCATCGAACACGCCTGCCAGACAGTCGTAGTTGGAAATCTGTGTGGTCCATTCCTCACGCTCCAGTCCCAACTTCTCGCTGACAAAGCGGTTGCCGAAGGCACGCCAGTCATACTGGGGATATGCCACGTTGTGGGCATTGTAGTTGCCGGTGGCACCACCGAACTTGGCGGTGAGGGGCTGTGCCTTGAGGGCCTCCAACTGGCGCTCCAGACGGTAGACGAAAACCATCACCTCCTTGCCCATACGTGTGGGGGAAGCGGGCTGGCCGTGTGTCTTGGCAAGCATGGGGATGTCCTTCCACTCCTCGGCATAGGAGCGCAACTGTGCTATCAACTGCTCTATCTGGGGATAGTAGACTTCCTCCAGAGCCTCCTTGATGCTGAGGGGCACACTGGTATTGTTGATGTCCTGGCTGGTCAGGCCAAAGTGTATGAACTCCTTGTAGGCCTCCAGTCCGCCAATCTTGTCGAACTGCTCCTTGATGAAGTATTCCACGGCCTTGACATCGTGGTTGGTAACGCTCTCGATGTCCTTGACGCGCTGGGCATCAGCCTCTGTGAAGTTGCGGTAGATATCGCGCAAAGTCTCCGCCGATGCAGGGAAACCCTTCAACTGAGGCAGGGGAAGTTCGCACAAAGCAATGAAATACTCTATTTCCACACGCACGCGATACTTGATGAGTGCGTACTCAGAAAAATAGCCGGCCAGAGGCTCGGTCTTGCCACGGTAACGTCCGTCGATTGGACTGATTGCTGATAAAAGACTTAACTCCATTGTCTTTATATATAAGTAAGGTACCTTAAAACAGAAAAGAAACTGAGATTACTTCTTAAAGTCATCGTCAGTTTCTTTCCATCACTTTTGTGGGCGATGACGGATTCGAACCGCCGACCCTCTGCTTGTAAGGCAGATGCTCTGAACCAGCTGCGCTAATCGCCCATGCCTTCCGTAGAATTGCGATGCAAAGGTACGACTTTTCTACGGAACCGGCAAGCATTTGGCAAATTATTTTATGTTGCAATGCCTTGTTTGCCTACAGATGGTAATGATTTGGCGTCAGTGAAGATAAAATTTATCATTAGTGGCGGTAAAGTTTACCATTACTGGCGGTAAAGTTTACCATTAGTGATGTCCTCCACAAACACGTTGGATGGAATTATCTCCATCTGATGAATTGGTTGAGCTTGTTGCAAAAGATAGAGCAGAAGCAAACAATATTGTTTTTGAAAAACTTCCAATCGAACAACAAAATATAGAGCTTCAACAGAT
>JAZNYM010000073.1:0-26421 GCA_045594385.1 Bacteroidaceae bacterium | reverse complement strand
GCTGAACGGTGTCAATAACGGTCCTCTGGGTTCTCTTTCTATAGACAAAAGCCGGGAATTCCGGGAAGCAAGGATCCCGTTTTCCAGACTCCACGACACGGAAGACTGCTACGGAAGCGGTGACGCTTTATTTCATGGGTAACTACGGACGTGGCATCAGTAGCCTTACGGGTGACCTCATTATGGGGAACTACGATCTTGTGGACAATCCTGAGAAACCCCCTGAGGCAGGGGGAGTACCACGGAGTGGGGAGGGGGTATGCTACTCCTTGAAACCAAGAGTAATTTGCCCTTGTCCCATCGGTACACTCTGTCTATAGAAAAATAATGACATTACAATGAGGTGCTCCCTCGCATGTTTGGACACCAAGACACTCTGATGCCTATATGTAAGTCGTGTTTTTAGCATGAGTTTGTGAAATTTCATTGTCAGGGTGTTAAGTGTATTGGTACGCCCTGTCTTCGCCCTCGGTGTTGATGCGTTTTTGTTCTCGGGACGACAAGCCCTTGTTCTCAGTAATGATTCGTCCTTGTCTTCGGGACGACAAGCCCTTGTTCTCGGGAGGACGAGTTAAAGGCTTCCCGAGGAGTCGGAAAAAACTATGCCGAGGGGCGGTGAAAGGGGAGGAGTGAATATTGAAAAGAAATGACACGGCTGTGGGGTTGTGTAACTTGAAAGGTGTTTCCCGTTCTCTGTTATATCATACCCCCTCCGCCCTGCGGGCTCGTCCCCCTGTCTCAAGGGGACAAAGTGGATGGTTCGTTTCTTTCATTGCGGCGGCGGTTGAAATAGGCCTTTCCACTTCTACTCCTCCTCCAGCATGTTCATCATGCGCAGCATCTCGTCGCGAAGTTGGGCGGCAAGGGTGAATTCCAGTTTCTTTGCCGCCTCCTGCATGCGCTGGCGTGTGGTGTCGATGGCCTTTTTCAGTTGCTTGGGTGACATGCTCTCTATGATCGGGTCTGCCACCTTCATGCTTGGAGCCTCCACCTCCACATATGCACGCTTGTCGCCAATCTCCTTCTGGATTTCCAGCAGGTTGGTCATGGTGCGCGCTTTCTGTATCTGTGTGGGCGTGATGTTGTGCTCCATGTTGTAGCGCATCTGCTTCTCGCGCCGGCGCTCGGTCTCCTCGATGGTCTTCTGCATGGACCCCGTCATGTTGTCGGCATAGAAGATGGCGAGGCCGTTGAGGTTGCGCGCGGCACGGCCGATGGTCTGCGTCAGGCTTCTGTAACTGCGCAGGAAGCCCTCCTTGTCCGCATCCAGTATGGCCACGAGCGACACCTCGGGCAGGTCCAGACCCTCGCGAAGGAGGTTCACACCCACAAGCACGTCGTACACGCCGCTTCTCAGCGCATCCATTATGCGGATACGCTCCAAGGTGTCCACGTCGGAATGTATGTAGGTTGTCTTTATGCCGTGCCTCAACAGGTACTCCGAGAGTTCCTCCGCCATGCGCTTGGATATGGTGGTGACGAGCACACGCTCCTGACGCTCCACGCGCAACTGTATCTCCTCCATCAGGTCGTCAATCTGGTTCTTGGAGGGGCGCACCTCTATCCTCGGGTCGAGCAGGCCCGTGGGGCGGATGAGTTGCTCCACCACCACACCCTCACTCTTCTCAAGTTCATAGTCGGCAGGGGTGGCGGAAACATATATCGTCTGTGGTGTAAGTTCCTCGAACTCGGCGAATTGCAATGGGCGGTTGTCCTTGGCGGCAGGCAGGCGGAAACCGTATTCCACAAGGTTCTTCTTTCGGGCCTGGTCGCCGCCGTACATGGCACCTATCTGCGGTATGGACTCGTGGCTTTCGTCCACCACCAGCAGGAAGTCGTCGGGAAAGAAATCCAGCAGGCAGTAGGGGCGTTGTCCCGGCTGGCGTCCGTCGAAATAACGTGAGTAGTTCTCTATGCCCGAGCAGTGCCCCAGTTCGCGTATCATCTCTATGTCGTAGCGCACGCGCTCCTCCAGACGCTTGGCCTCGAAGGTCTTGCCTATCTCCGTGAAGAACAGCACCTGCTTCTCCAGGTCCTCCTCTATCTGGCGGATGGCGGCCTCCTGCGTGTCCTTGCTGGTCATGAACAGGTTGGCAGGGTAGATGCGGTAGTCCTGGAACGAACCCCTTGCCTGCATGCTCTGAGGGTCCAGTTCCTGTATGGCCTCTATCTCGTCGTCCCAGTAAGTCACCCTCAGCACCGTGTCGGCATAAGCCAGCCAGATGTCTACCGTGTCGCCTATGGCACGCACGTCGCCGCGGTTGGGCGTGACATCGTTGCGCACATAAAGCGCTGCTATAAGTTTGCGCAGAAGGTTGTTGCGGTCCAGCCGCTGGCCCACCCGTATGTCTATGCTGTTCTCGCTCAGTGTGAGAGGGTTGCCCATACCGTAGATGCACGACACGGACCCCACCACTATGACGTCCTTCCTGCCCGATAGCAGGGCCGATGTGGCCGCCAGCCTCAGTTTGTCAATCTCTCCATTTATGGCCAGGTCCTTCTCTATGTAGGTGTCCGTGCTGGGGATGTATGCCTCGGGCTGGTAGTAGTCGTAGTAGGAGACATAGTATTCCACGGCATTTCTGGGGAAGAACTGCTTCATCTCGCCGTAGAGTTGGGCCGCCAGCGTCTTGTTGTGCGAGAGGATGAGGGTGGGTTTGCCCACGTTGGCAATCACGTTGGCAATGGTGAACGTCTTTCCGCTACCCGTCACGCCAAGCAGCACCTGGGCAGGTGTTCCGCTCAGCACTCCGTCGGTCAGTTGGCGTATCGCCTCGGGCTGGTCTCCGGTAGGGTGAAATTTGGACGTCAGTTCGAAATTCATATTGCAAAGGTATTGAAATGTACTCTCATTAGCAAGTTCGGACGTGTTTTTATGCCTCCAGAGTATGCTAAAACAGGGCGGTAGGGGTAAAATGTTAGGCTCTCTTGCCATATCTTCATTTATTTTTTGTATCTTTGCACGCTGAAAGTCGCGCGCTATGCGTGTACGAGACATGAAAGTAATGAAGAAACACTGTTTGCTGATAGCCGTGCTGGCCACATTCCTCGGTTCTTGTACCAAGTGGACAGCCTTGCAGAATACCCAGGACTACGAATACAAGTACGAGGCCGCCAAATCCCTCTATGCTGAGGGCAAGTACGGGCAGGCCAGCATGTATTTTGCCGAGGTGCTGGCAGTGATGAAGGGAACCGCCAATGCCGAGGAAAGCCTGTATCTGGTTGCCATGAGCAATTTCCACAACAAGGACTACGATGCGGCATCCCAATACTTCCGCAAGTACTATCAGGTGTACCCCAAGGGTCTGTACGTGGAGTATGCGCGTTACTATTGTGGCCTGTCGCTGTACAACATGACTCCAGACCCGCGCCTGGACCAGCAGAGCACGTTCGAGGCCATAAAGGAGTTTCAGGAGTTCCTTGACTACTATCCCTACACCTCCATCAAGGCAAGCACACAGGAGATGATCTATGCCTTGCAGGACAAGTTGGTGGAGAAGGAATACCTGAGCGCAAAACTTTATTTCGACCTGGGTTCTTACACCATGAACTGCACCTATGGCGGCAGCAACTACGAGGCCTGCGTGGTGACGGCACAGAACGCCTTGCGCGACTTCCCCTTTGCCAATGCAGAGCGACGCGAGGAACTTTCCATCATGATACTCCGTTCCAGGTTCCTTCTGGCAGAGCAGAGCATTGACTCAAAACGCTTGTCGCGCTATCGCGACTGCATAGACGAATACTATGCCTTCGTGAACGACTTCCCCGAGAGCAAGCACATCAAGGAGGCAGAGAAAATCATGAAGAAGAGTACGGACTTCGTGAGCAAGCACGCTCCTAAGGACGAGATGGTGGACTAACCCACGGACAAGAAGAAATTACGAATAAAAGATACATAACAAAATATGGATTACAAGAAGACTAAGGCGCCCACCAACACGGTGACACGCGACATCATGAACCTTTGTGAGGAAACAGGCAACATCTACGAGAGTGTGGCCATCATCGGCAAGCGTGCCAACCAAATTTCTGCCGACATCAAGCAGGAACTGAACCAGAAACTGCAGGAGTTTGCCACTTCCAACGATTCTTTGGAAGAGGTCTTTGAGAACCGCGAGCAGATAGAGATAAGCCGCTATTACGAGAGAATGCCCAAGGCAACACTGATTGCCATAGAGGAGTTTGAGGAGGGTCGTGTGCACCACCGCAAACTGGTTCAGGACCTTAATCTGGAGGACGAGAACTAATCCCTTGTCCTGTTGCGATGATTTGAAATCATGATACAGAGAATACAGACACTCTACCTGCTGATATGCTTCGTGCTGACGCTGGTGTGTGTGTTTTTCGAGATAAAGGCAGAGAACCATCCCTGGGCACTGACGGCAATAATGGCCGTTACAGGTGTCCTTGAGTTCATGGCCATTTTCCTCTTCCGCCGCCGTGCCCTGCAGATGCGCGTGTGCACCTTCTGCATCATCCTTCTGCTTGGATGGTATGCCACTTATGCGGCTTTCGCCTATTTGGTCGGTGAAGGTCTGGTGGGCGAGTTCCGTCCGCAGGTGTGGGCTTCCATTCCTGCCATAAACGCCATCCTGCTCTATCTGGCTTTCCGTGGCATCCTGCGCGACGAGATGCTGGTGAGAAGTCTGGACAGACTCAGGTAGGGTGCATGACATTCCACATGAGATAGATTACAAATTCAATAACTAAACATATACAAAAGATTATGGCAAACGAAATGCAAGAAAAGAGCAAGGCTGGTATCTTCGCCCTGATTTGTTCATTCCTGTTCCCCATCGTGGGCGTTATCATCTACTTTGTTCAGAAGGACAAGGTTGCTGACCCCGTCAAGTATCTCTACGCAGCCGGTGCTGGTTTCGTAGTCAGTTTGCTGATGGGTCTTGTTGGTGCTTGAGCGCCAGGCATACTATAAAGAAAAACGAGGCAGCTGTCGCTTGGATGCGGTGGTTGCCTCGTTTTTTTATGCCTTACTTTATCGTCTTGTCCTTGGTCTTCTTAACGTCCCAGAAGTAGGAGAGTTTCACTACGATGCTGGAGTTGGCCGAGCGTCCGAAGTAGTCCTTCTTGCCGTTGTTGAAGATGTCGGATAGACCGAAGTGATAACGTCCGTCCAGGGCGAAATGTCCAATCTTCGGGTGACTGAACTCAATGCCCGCACCGCCGACAATGCCATATTCAAACTTCTTCTCTACCACCAGGTTGTAATGCTGCCATGGTCCTTCGGGGTTCTTGGGCACGTTTATCATTGGTCCTTCGGGGTCGTAAGGGTTTACGGCATCCCCCCATTCGCCAGTGCGTGTGTCACTCTCGCCTATGCAGAAACCTATCTGAGGACCCAGGATAAGGTAGCCCATCACTCCCTTTCGCTCACGTCCGAACCCCAGGCGTGCCATGAAGGGGATGTGGATATAATCCATATTCCTCTGGTAGGTGTAGTTGCCCTTTTCCGGCACTTCCTTCCAACCCTGTCGGGAAAAGTTCACTTCGGTTTGCAGGGCACATACCATGGCAAAATACTTCTCGCACGTGTAGCGCAGCGTGACGCCCAGTTCGGGGCCTATGAGCATGCTCTGCTTCACTCGTGGCGAGAATGTTACGCTGTTCATCACTATGCCTCCGTTCACACCAATGGCAAGGTCGGAACGGTATTTGCCCACCTGTGCCGATGCCATGAGTGGCACGATGCATAGTAGCAATATATGTAGTATGCGCTTCTTCATGTTGCAAAATTACGAATAAGTGAGCGAAATCCCAAATTTATTTGAGGATTTCCGAGCGTGAGTAATTTAGAGACGAAGCCTCAAAGGTACGATTAAGTGAGAGAAATTCCAAACATGTTTGATAATTTCCGAGCGTGAGTACCTAAGACGACAGTCAAAATTACGAATAAGTGAGCGAAATCCCAAAGAAAAGATTAAGCGAGAGCATGGTATGGACACGGCATGCCGTCCCCCCCTCCGCGTGACAGCGTGACGAGCGTGACAGTAAAATATAAGGGGTAGTACAACCGCCTGTACCGACAGCAATAGGTCTATTTTCATCCAATTCATGGAGAAAACGTACTGTCTCTTCTTTTATATCATATCTTTTCCGTATATTTGCATCAATTCCATGCCACAGCGGTGGTGTAGGAAGGACTTTATCGTAAAGGTGTTATTGAAATTATCTTCTTAGATTAAACTTCGCAACTTTAACTCTGACACGAAGATGATGGCAGTAGCACCACATCATTTGATATGTATACTTACCCTAACAGGTCGGGATATTGTCAATTTGGTGTGGGCTATTGTTTTATCCGTGTCAAAGGCAGTGCGAAGGCCTAATCTAAGGATAAGACAGATATAGTTCCCACACCTTATTTATTATTATACAGATGCTGAACGGAGGGAGCAGGGAGGCGATATTGTCAAAAGAAGTTGTGCACGACACGAACCAGTGCTTTCCTGTGAGATGAAGAAACATTTATTCCAACCCTTTGCACGAGCCGGCTTTATAGCAGTGCTCTTGCTTTCCTGCGTCCTTGGTGTCAGGGCAGAGGAGGGCGTCGTCCTGAGCCTTAAGGACGGCACGGAGGTAGCCTTTGCCTTCTCCACCAAGCCACGTCTTGCCATGGGCGGGGAACTGGCAATCACCGCCCCCGACGGCACTAACGTTGTTTACGCCTTTGCCGATGTCAAGAATGTTCGCTTCGGCGAGTTTGTCACTACAGACATAGACTCATCCTCTGGCACTGAGAATACTCCCGACGTTATTTTCCGTATCAGTGACGGTATGCTTCAGGTCTTCGGTCTGCCCCATGGCGAGAGCGTCAGTGTCTACGACCTTGGCGGCCGCCGTGTGGCAATGCAGAAACAGGCAAGTGAGGGCGGTACCCTCAGCATTCCCCTTCCCGTCAGTGGCGTCCTTGTAGTACGCACCACCACAGGCATCAGTTATAGAATGGTAAATCCCTAAAACAACAACCCTACAAAACAATACAACGATGAAAAAGATATTTATTCTTATTGCAATGTTTGTCTTTGTCCTTGGTGCAATGGCACAAGGTCAGTATTTTTATGAGTGGAAGGATGGAAAGTTTGTCCAGCGCTCCTTGTCCGAGGTGGATTCCATCACATTCTCACTTCCCGAGTCTACCGAAAAGGAGTATAAATATGTCGACCTCGGTCTCCCCAGCGGAACCCTGTGGGCCGACCGCAACGTAGGTGCCGACTCTCCCGAGGATTACGGTGATTATTTTGCCTGGGGCGAGACTGCTCCAAAGGATGCGTACACATGGAGCACCTACAAGTGGTGTCAAGGCAGTCCGACAACCATGACCAAGTACTGCACTAATAGTCATTATGGCACCGTAGACAACAAGACCGTCCTTGACCTTGAGGACGATGCAGCCTACGTCAACATGGGCACGGAGTGGCGCATGCCAACTATTTCAGAACTTGAAGAACTTCATAACCAGTGCACCTGGACATGGAGCACTCAAAACGAAACCAATGGATATAGGGTTACTGGTCCTAATGGTAATTCAATCTTTCTCCCGGCCGCCGGATTTTTCCAATCAACCAATCATTGGCAAGCAGGTCAATCCTCTTACTACTGGTCGTCCTCACTCAATAAGGATTATACGAACATGGTAGATGGTCTGGGTTTCTATTCTACCAATGTTCTTAGAACGAACAAGTTTGAACACTACTTCGGTCATACTGTACGTGCTGTGGTGTCTAGGTGAATATAGGACCTGCGCCTGAGGTGAAAAAAGTCGACCTCGGTCTTCCCAATGGAACCTTGTGGGCCGACCGCAACGTAGGTGCCGACTCTCCCGAGGCATATGGTGACTACTTTGCCTGGGGCGAGACAGAACCCAAGGAAACCTATGATTGGGGCACCTATAAATGGAGCAGTGCCAGTGGCGATAATATTACTAAGCATTGTACAGATAGTACCTATGGCACCGTAGACAACAAGACCAGCCTTGAACAGGAAGACGATGCAGCCTACGTCAACATGGGCACGGAGTGGCGTATGCCTACAAGAGCAAAGTTAGATGTGCTTTACAGCCATTGTACATGGGCTTGGACCTCACAAAACGGAGTTGATGGTTACAAGGTTACTGGTCCCAATGGAAACAGTATTTTCCTGCCGGTTGCGGGAGGCTGGTCTAAAAAAGGTTTAGGTGGTGTCGGTACTTACGGTTACTATTCTTCATCCTCGCTCCACAAGGGTGAACCTAACACATCGTGGGCACTGTTTTTTGACTCGGAAGAACGTCTTCCCAACAATGCTTATGCCCGTTGCTTCGGGCACACCGTGCGTGCTGTGGCGCGTTGAGAATTTGTGCATCCATTGCATCCAAGGTACAATAACAATATCCTGTGTAACCAAACTCTGTGATGCTTGAAACTCCATGGGAGCGAGAATGTGCCTATTTTGACACATTCTCGCTCCTGTTGATTTCGTTCTATAAATAGTCATAGATTGGCCCTCGGCTAAGATATTCCTAAACTGCACTATACAAAGGTAATAAGACTAGTATGTATAAGCATAAAGAGCGCTTTCTATTAAATAAACCCAATATTGTGTACAATCGTACTCAATATTTAGAAGTAATGTACTCAACGTTGCGTATAATTGTACTCAGTGTTGAGTACAATTGTATAAAACGTATTTTCACGGTTTGTTTCCTTGTCTTTGTACTTTTTGTTGCCGTAACTAACACTTTTATCCTATAAATGGGGTAATAGAGGTTGCGAAACGCTGTTTCCGATATTGCCGTGTGGTTCTGTCCTATGCTCTTCTCAGACAAGCAACTTTCCTTGGAATAAGTCAGTTTCCGATAGGAAATGTTGCTTTTTTCATTTCATTACGTTATCTTTGCATGGAATTATAGGCAAATAAATAGCGACAATAGCATGGGAGACAAGTATCAGATACCTTATACCAACGCATGCATCAGGGCATTTGCTAAGCGCTTCAACCTCCCCGTCAAGGTGGCGTTTGATTACCTGTATGCTTTCAAGGGAATTGACTTTCTGGTAGAGTTCTACGAGATAGAACACTTGCAATCCATAGACGATGCCGTAGACGACCTGATTGTATGTTGTGCCAATAACGGAGGAACACTAAGATGATATTGTATCATGGAACAAACGTGGATTTTAAGGAAATAGACATTTCCAAATCCAACAAGTATAAGGATTTCGGTCAAGGGTTCTATCTTACCGATATCCGTATGCAGGCAGAGCAACTCGCCGTGAAGAAGGCAAGACTGTTCGGTGGATACCCTATCATCCAAGAATACGAATTTGATGAATCTCTGCTCAACGCAGGCAATTTGAACGTTCTAAGGTTCGAACGTCCATGCAAGGAGTGGGCAGAATTTGTATTTAACAACAGGAACAAGGCCATAAACTTCTCGCACGACTACGACATAGTTACAGGTCCTATTGCCAATGACGGTGTTGCCTACTTGTTGGGGCGCTACGAAGAGGGAACGCTCACCATTGAGGACCTGGCCAAGGAACTTACTTTCAAGGAACTGAATAACCAACTTTTCTTCGGCACTGAAGAAGCCATAAAACACCTCAGGAGATTATGATTACCACTGCTCAGAGAAACTTCCTGATAAACCATGCCGTTGACCAACTCACGGAATCTGTCATAAAGGACAATGGTTCTGACTTGACCTCAGCACTGAAAACTGTTTACGACTCCAAAGTGTACAGATTGCTGCAGGATAACGAGGGCGAACTTTACACGCAAAGCCCATCCTATCTATATGAACTATTGAGGCAGGAGATATAATAAAGGCATTTTGCCTGCTTGTCTTTATCTCCGCTCCTTATATACACCTTATATATAATATATTACAGCGTATGCGATATATGTCTTTCTTGGTTCTGATGCTCGTGTCCCTTATGGGTATGGCACAGACGATGCCCTCGCTTCGTCCCGAGGTGACGTACACCAACCCAGAGGGTACGGTGCTGACGGGCAGTTACCCCGATGACCTGCAACTGACGGAGATACAGAACGCTCCGCTCAATGGCATCTTCCTGGCCAATCCTATGGATGCCGACGGGTGGGACGTAACGTACGACTGGGTGGTGATGGTGGATACCGTTACCGGTTCCATGGGCAACAACTTCTTTGAACTGGTGCACCGCTTTGAGGAAAATCTCGACTATGACTTCATACACAAGGGAACGTACAAGGTGCGTCTGAAGGCCACCTTCACCAATGGCGAAATGACGTGGGAATATCCCTCGGAAGACATGGACTCCATAATCTTCCGCCTGCAGATAAGCGGAAGCAGACTTGAGTTCCCGAATACTTTCACCCCCAATGGCGACGGACAGAACGACATCCTCCGTGCCAAGGAATACCAGAGCATAGTGGAGTTCCATGCCGCCGTGTTCAACCGTTGGGGTCAGCGCCTCTACCAGTGGGACGACGTGGCCGAGGGTTGGGACGGACGTGTAGGAGGCAATTACGTGCGCAACGGTGCCTACTACCTTGTGGTCAATGCCAAGGGAGCGGACGGCACCAAGTACCGCCTGAAGAAGACCATAAATGTGTTCACGCACAAGAACCAGGACTATGTGGAGGAGTGAGGGGGCTTGCTTATGTCAAACACCAAAATCATAGTTGAAGGCGCCAGGGAACACAACCTGAAGAACGTGGACGTGGAGATACCCCGCGGCTCGCTCACCGTGATAACGGGACTGAGCGGGTCGGGTAAGTCCAGTCTTGCCTTCGATACCATATATGCCGAGGGTCAGCGTAGGTACATAGAGACCTTCTCGGCTTACGCACGCAACTTCCTCGGAGGCATGTCGCGCCCCGATGTGGACAAGGTCAGCGGTCTCTCGCCCGTCATCAGCATAGAGCAGAAGACCACCAACCGCAATCCACGCTCCACCGTGGGCACCACCACCGAGATTTACGACTTCCTCCGCCTGCTCTATGCCCGTGTGGGCGAGGCCTATTCCTATGTTAGCGGAGAGAAGATGGTCCGCTACACCGAGGAACAGATTGTTGCCCTCCTGCTGGAGAGGTACGAGGGACGGCGTGTCTACATCCTTGCCCCCGTGGTGCAGAACCGCAAGGGACACTACCGCGAACTTCTGGAGAGCGTGCGCAAGAAAGGCTACCTCTATGCCCGCATTGACGGGGAGATGGAGGAACTCCTGCCCGACATGCAACTGGACCGCTACAAGAACCACGACATAGAGGTGGTGGTGGACCGCCTGCGTGTTGCCGAAAAGGACGGCGACCGTCTGCGCCAAAGCGTGTCCACGGCCATGCAGCAGGGTGGGGGACTCATCATGGTCTTCGACATGGAAACGGGCGAGGTGCGCCATTATAGCCGCCGCCTCATGTGTCCCACCAGCGGCATAGCATACCGCGACCCTGCTCCGCACGACTTTTCGTTCAACTCCCCTCAGGGTGCCTGCCCCCGATGCAAGGGTCTTGGCATGGTGTCCCTCATTGACGAGGAAAAGGTATTCCCCGACCCGAAACAGAGCGTCCGCCAGGGTGGCATAGCCCCTCTGGGCAAGGCACGCCAGGCCATGATATTCTGGCAGATTCAGGCAGTGCTGGAACGGTACGACGCCACGCTGGACACCCCCATAGGGCAGTTGTCGCGCGAGGCCGTGGACGAGATTCTGAACGGCAGTCCCGAGCGTCTCCGCATACCTGCCTCCGTGGCACGCACCTCGAGCGACTATTTCACCGATTACGACGGTCTCGTGAAGTACATCCGACAGATGCTGGACTCTGACATGAGCGCATCGGCACAGAAGTGGGCCGACCAGTTCAACCGTACAGCACAATGCCCTGAATGTCACGGACAGCGCCTCAGAAAGGAGTCCCTGCATTTCTTCATTGCCGGCAAGAACATTGCCGAACTGGCAGAGATGGACCTGGGCGAACTCTACGAATGGCTCATGTCGCTGGACGGGCACCTCAACGACCACCAGCGCAAGATAGCGCCCGAGATACTGAAGGAACTCTGCACACGCCTGCGCTTCCTTCTGGACATAGGTCTGGAATACCTGTCGCTTTCCCGTTCGAGCGTCTCGCTCAGTGGTGGAGAGAGCCAGCGCATACGTCTGGCCACACAGATAGGTTCGCAACTGGTGAACGTGCTATACATTCTGGACGAACCCTCCATAGGCCTTCACCAGAAGGACAACAGCCGCCTGATTGCCTCGCTGAAGTCCCTGCGCGACATCGGCAACTCGGTCATCGTGGTGGAGCACGACCAGGAGATGATGGAGAATGCCGACTGGATAGTGGACATAGGTCCGCGTGCCGGACGTGCCGGCGGACATGTGGTGTATCAGGGCACGTATCCCGATATGCTCAAGGCAGACACCCTGACCAGCGGCTACCTCTCCGGCAGACTCCGCATAGAGGTTCCTGCCGTGCGCCGCGAGGGCAACGGAAAGAGCATCACCATACACGGGGCTCGTGGCAACAACCTGAAGGACGTTACCGCCACCTTCCCCCTGGGCAAACTCATCTGCATCACAGGCGTGAGCGGTTCGGGCAAGAGCACGCTCATCAACGATACCCTGCATCCCATCCTCTCGCAGCACTTCTACCGCTCGCTTACCGACCCCTTGCCATACGACTCGGTGGAGGGACTGGAGAACGTGGACAAGGTGGTGGACGTTGACCAGACTCCCCTTGGCCGCACCCCGAGGAGCAACCCTGCCACGTACACCAACGTGTTCAACGACATACGCAACCTCTTCGTGGACCTCCCCGAGGCAAAGATAAGGGGCTACAAGCCGGGACGCTTCTCCTTCAACGTGAAGGGCGGACGGTGCGAGACCTGTTCGGGCAACGGATACAAGAGCATAGAGATGAACTTCCTGCCCGACGTGATGGTGCCTTGCGAGGAGTGCCGTGGCAAGCGCTATAACCGCGAGACACTGGAGGTGCGCTTCCGTGGCAAGAGTATTGCCGACATACTGGACATGACCATAAACCAGGCCGTGGAGTTCTTCGAGAACCAACCGAACATCCTGCAGAAGATAAAGGTTCTTCAGGACGTGGGCCTTGGCTACGTGAAACTTGGTCAGCCGAGCACCACCCTGTCGGGAGGCGAGAGCCAGCGCGTGAAACTGGCCACCGAACTGGCCAAGCGCGACACGGGCCGTACCCTGTACATCCTGGACGAACCCACCACGGGTCTGCACTTCGAGGACATCCGCGTGCTCCTCTCCGTGCTGAACCGCCTTGTGGACAAGGGCAACACCGTGGTCATCGTGGAGCACAACCTGGACATCATCAAGGCTGCCGACCACATCATAGAGATGGGTCCCGAAGGCGGCCGCCGTGGCGGACAGATACTCTTCTCCGGCACACCCGAGGAGATGGTAAAGGCCGGCATCGGATACACGGCACCCTACCTGAAGGAAATGCTGAAATGAACGGATAACGGATAACGGTGAGCGGTGAGCGGATGAGCGGACAAACGGAAGCCGTGTAAATCTGTTGCATCTGTGTCATCAGTGCTCCATGCCAACCTAAAGTAACCTCTAACCGTACACATTATCTATATATAATATATAAAACAATGAAACAACTCTCAGTTCTCTCCATGGCTGCTATGGCGGCCCTGTCGGCACAGGCTCAGAGCCAGCGCCCGAACATCGTCTACATCATGACGGACGACCACACAGCCCAGGCACTCAGTGCATACGGCAACAGTCACTTGCAGACACCCAACCTCGACCGCATTGCCGAGGAGGGCGTCCTGTTCCGCAACAGTTTCGTTGCCAACAGCCTCTCAGGTCCCAGCCGTGCGTGCATGCTCACCGGCAAGCACAGCCACATCAATGGCTTTACCAACAACGAGCACGGTATCTTCGACGGTTCACAGCAGACAATGCCCAAACTTCTGCAGGCTGCCGGCTACCAGACAGCACTCATAGGCAAGTGGCACCTGGTGAGCGAACCCACAGGCTTCGACCATTGGGACATCCTCATAGGTCAGGGCGAGTACTACAACCCTCTTTTCCACCACCAGGACGGCAGCAAGTCCATCGAAAAGGGTTATTGCACCAACGTCATCACCGACAAGGCCATCAACTGGATGGAACAGCGCGACAAGGACCGTCCCTTCATCCTGTTCGTACACCACAAGGCATGCCACCGCAACTGGTTGCCCGAGTTGAAGTACCTGCGCGAGTATGAGGACCAGACCTTCGAGAAGCCTGCCAACTTCTGGGACAACTACGAGGGACGTATTGCCGCACAGCAACAGGAAATGGCCATCGCCTCCAACCACGACATGGACCTTGCCTACGATACCAAGGCTTATCTGCCCGGCGACCAGACACGTTTGTCCCAGGCCTATATCAACTACGTGGAGCGCCTGGAACCCGAACTGAAGAAGCAGTACTGGACCTTCTACGACAGCATTTCATGCGATTTCAAGCGCCAGAACCTCACAGGCAAGGACCTGGTGGAGTGGAAGTACCAGCGCTACATGCGCGACTATGCCAAGGTGACCCGCACTCTGGACGATAACGTGGGCCGACTGATGGACTACCTGCGCGAGAACGGTATGCTGGAAAACACCCTCGTTGTCTACACCTCCGACCAGGGCTTCTATATGGGCGAACACGGTTGGTTCGACAAGCGCTTCATGTACGAGGAGAGCCTGTCCACACCTCTGCTCATGCGTCTGCCCGACGGTTACAAGCGTCGTGGTGAGATTACCGACATGGTGCAGAACATCGACTATGCCCCCACCTTCCTGGAAATGGCAGGCGTTAAGGTTCCCTCCGACATTCAGGGCAAGAGCCTCGTTCCCCTGCTGAAGGGCGAGAAGACCATCGGCAAGTGGCGCGATGCCATCTACTACCACTTCCACGAGTATCCCGCAGAGCATGCCGTGAAGCGTCACTATGGCGTCCGCACCGAACGCTACAAGTTGATTCACTTCTACAACGACATCGATACATGGGAACTCTACGACCTTAAGGAAGATCCCACAGAGATGAAGAACGTCTATGACGACCCTGCCTATGCCAAGGTGCGCAAGCAGATGCACAAGAAACTTGCGCAGATGCAGAAGATGTATAAGGATCCGATAGCGAAGTAAAGGGGAGAGGACCCTCCCCCACCCCCTCCCTTTATGGAGGGGAGTGGATACAACAGATATGGATAAAATAACCAATACAGATGCCTCCTCGGTACATCCTGCTCCCTCCCATACAGGGGAGGGACGGGGGAGGGTCCGCATCATCGTCCTCACCGGTGCTGGCATGAGTGCCGAGAGCGGTATCAGCACCTTCCGAGATAGCGGAGGTCTTTGGGAACAGTACAATGTGGAGGATGTCGCCACTCCCGAGGGGTGGGCGAGGGATCCCGAACTTGTCACTGAGTTCTACAACCTGCGCCGTCAGCAGATGCTCGATGCTCAACCCTGCCTGGGGCATAAGTTGCTTGCAGAGTTGGAACGTTTCCACGATGTGCAGATTATCACACAGAATGTGGACGACCTGCACGAGCGTGCCGGCAGTACCAACGTGCTCCACCTGCATGGCGAACTGATGAAGGTGACCAGCAGCGAGGCGCCCAACGACCCGTCGCAAATCATCACCCTCACTCCCGACAATGCCGATGTGCAGTATGGCGATGAGGCTCCCGACGGCAGTCCTCTGCGCCCCTACATCGTATGGTTCGGCGAGGAGGTACCCAACATAGAGGTGGCGGCGGAACTCTGCATGCAGGCCGATGTGCTGGTGGTCATCGGCACAAGCCTCAATGTCTATCCTGCCGCCGGTCTTACCCGTTGTGTGCCGCACGGCACGCCTATCTGGCTCATCGACCCCAAACCCGTGCAATGGAACTCCTCCAGCACCTTCCGCCACCTGCAGATGGGCGCATCCCAGGGCGTGGCGCAGTTCATGAAGGAGTTGTTGGAAGGGTAAGGATGGAAGCAGATTTGCGTATGAACTTTGATACCTCATGTGAGATAATATGATGATGCTAGGCAGACTTATAGCAATACTCCTTCTTGGTTTGAACCATTTTTCTTCTTATGCCTCAAATGAAAGCGAGGACTTCTCCATTGTGGGTGTATGGATGCTGAAAAGCGAACTTGACCCTGAAGGGCGTGAGTCCATATATGCCCAATATACCAGATGCAAAATATATGATGCCGATAGTACATATTACTCGGTGCAGCTTCATGCAGTTGGTGAAGATATGATGATTATTGCGCATGAGATGGGACGGTATCATCTGGATGATTCGGTATACATAGAGAACGGACGTGTGATGCCGTTTCAAGTGGTTAACGACTCCACCTATATTCTCGAATTTCAGGGGTACAAAGAAACCATGGTGCGTTCCAATACAATGACGGAGGAGCGCAAGGAAGAGATACGCGAACTTGTCAGAAAATATCCGAATGACGGCGATACTCCGGTAAAGCATTTTGTACTATCTACGGGAGAGCGTAAGCTGAAGGATATTATAAGCACATACCACTACGTTTTTATAATATTGGTCCTTGTAGTTCTGCTCATTATTGCTATAGCCTTGAATATCGCATACCGCAAGCGTCTGGTTGAGCAGAGTCTCTCTGCTATCTTGGAAGAATTGGAATCTCGTCCTGCACCTGTGACCGACGCGATGAAACATGTGTCGGATAACTTTTTCATGTCTGACTATTATAATGCCATACGTCCGCGTTTAGAGGCAGGGGATAACCTGAGTGCAGAGGATTGGAGTGAAATGGAAAGTCAGTTGAATGCCGTCTACACAGGTTTCTCTCGTAAATTACGTTCGCTTCATCGTTTTTCGGAAGTGGAGTTTCGAGTCTGTATGCTCATAAAGCTGCGTATTTCTAATCGGGACATTGCAATGGTGGTAAACCGTGCTCCGGATAGTGTCTCTTCCATACGTAGCCGTTTGCATAAGAAGGTCCTGGGGTCGGATGGTGGAGCCAAGGAATGGGATGAGTTCGTTCTGTCTCTTTAAAATTAGTAATATGTAGTAATGATTGCTTTCATGGGTGGAGGTAATCCTTATTTCATGTATAATAACGATTTAGAGCTATTGCAAGGTTGTTGCAAGCATGCCATGAGTTGATTGCAAGAACATTGCAAGGATACTTTTTAGTCGGCCATGTTAAAAGTCAGTATTTTTGCGCCATGAAACCAAGCGTCCTTTAATAGGCTTTCGTTATTAATAAAAACTTATAAGGAAAAACATGAAACGTATTCTAATTATTTTTTGTTTCTTGCCCTTGCTTATCCTTGTGGCATGTGCTCCCAAAGAGAATCGTACAATCTTGAATCCTGATTACCCCCAAAAGGATGAATATTCTCAGTTTGAAGTGACCAGAGTGGATTTGACTGACACGGCAACAGTGGTACATTTGCGTATCATCAGCTCTTATCAACCTTGGGGACTAGCTAAGGTGTGGCTTAGGTCTGAGGGTAAACAATATGCGTTTAGGTGCGGTAGGCGTATAAGTACTGATGGTGATGGAATCATTTACACGGAAGACAGGAAACTGCCTGTTCAGACACAAAATGGTACGGAAGAATGGTTAGTTCCAATGGAGGAGCCCTTTGTAGACGGAAAGATATATATGCGTACCAGTCAGGTGGATTCCTTGGTACTCTGCTTTGAACCGTTGCCTGAAACGGCAACATCGTTTGATTTCTCCAACGACATTCAGGACATAAGCCTTATCAAATCTGCGGTTGTAGAAAACAAGGCAAGTGTTATTCCTATGCCAAATGTGACACCGGACAAGCTCTTTGAAAGTATTGTAGAGAGGTTCCCTGGCAAGGTTGTCTTTATTGACCTATGGGCAACATGGTGTGGCCCATGTGTACAGCTAATCAATGCGATGGGACCTGTCAAGGAGGAACTTAAGGATGAAGACGTGGTATTTGTATATCTTACCAACACAACCAGCCCTGAAGAGTTGTGGAAAAAGAAAATATCAGGCATGAAGGGATATCATCTGCGAATGGACAAGGAGTATTGGGACAGATTGCCTTCTATAGAGGAGCATAGTGGTATACCGCAGAGTTTTATATATGACAGGAATGGAATTTGTGTTTATCGTAGCATGGGGTTTGGTGAACATGTTGTCCAAGCTTATAAGAATGAGATAAGGAAAGCTTTGAAAGACTAATCAAAGTTATTACTCAATTTAGTTGAAGAAGAACCTCTAATTTCAGAACACCTCAGTTTCATCGTAGTTTTAGTATATTGAAACTCCAGTACCAATGCACTGAAACTCCAGTGTCAGTATATTGACATTGAGTTGGTACTGTAATTAAACATTTGGGGGCTAATCATTGCCAATTCTCTTACAGGAATAAGACAATTGAATTCTTTATAATCACCTTTGTCATCATAGCCTTCCAGATAATGAGGCATAGAGGTTTCTGCTGAGGTTAATATAAGATGGCCATAGTGACGGTAAACTTTTGTTGTCGTATCAACAGACCTTTGTTGATACGACAACAGGGCTTTGTTGATAGTACAACAAAAAGCAACCGTTACCGAGCATGTACGAGGGTTTCTATGTCGGGGATTTGCCTGCTAAGCAATGCTGAAATCTTTATTTCTCGTGCACAAACTCATAGTTCGTGAGACCACATTCCTTGAGCATGACGGTGAGACGATTTATGTGCTCTTGGGGGACACCATGGCAAACGTTGATGCGTATCTGGTGGTCCTTCCTGTAGGAAATGTCCTTCAACAGGTTCTTGATGTTATAGGATTTCTGAGTCCATGTAATGTATTCGTATTGCTTGTGGTCAAAGGTCGCCTTTATGCCTTGGCTTTGAAAGATGCTGACGCGGAACGGGGCGTCTTTGGGAGGTGTGCCAGTAAGGAGTATGGTCAGCTGAGGGTTGATGTTTCCCTTGATACCGGCAGGTATCTCAACGGGTTTGGTGATGATTTTTATCACATCTATTTCTCCCTCTTTACTATGTTCTATTTTCTTAAGGGCTGAGGCTGGAAGATCGGGTACATGATGGAGGTCAAACTCCACTCCGTCGAGAAGCATCTTTGTTTTCTTGGCAGGAATTACAAAGGGGTATTCTGACTTTGGTCTGTCTTCAACAAACGATTTCCCCCAGGCTTCTATCCATGCTCCTTTTGTCCATGATACCCTGTAAAAATCTCCATACTTTTTCATGATGGGATGTTTCTTCTGTTCATCTGTTAGAAACCATGCGGTAACCATTTTCTGTTCTTTGCTTTTCTCCTCGTCTGCCATGCTTGGCATGGCGGGAGCACCTTGCCCGGCATTGTCCCCGACCGGCATGCCCGGCAGGTTTGCCTCTTCCGTCTTTGGCTTGGCGAATGCAACAACGGCTATACCCATGAATAGCGGTAGGAACAGGCCCTTGAGCATGAGCAGGCCTGATGATTTTGTCTTCGTCATCATAATGATTCTGTCTTTTAGCGAACCGTGACTCAGGCTGTTTGTCACACTCTGCAGACGTGTTCCAAACGCCTTTATCACCAATAATTGTTGGTATCTCGTTGCATCGATGCCTAAATCCAGTACCGCCTTGTCTGCCTCATACTCGTGTACGGCTCTGAGGTCGCGTGCCAGCATCCATACGAGTGGGTTGAACCATTGTAGGGTGCATACGCTCTCCAGCAGGAGTATGTCCCATGAATGTCCCAAACGGATGTGTGCCTGTTCGTGTGTGAGGATGGGATGGCGTGAGTTTTCGTAATCCTTGGCGCTCATCACTATGTGGCGGAAGAAACTATATGGTGCGAAGTTACCTCCGCGTATGATTATGCTGTTGCCGTATTTGTCCCTTGTCTTTATGCCGTGCCGAACGTCGTGGCGGAAAGCCAGTATCTGCCTGAGAACGGAGAAAAGATGACATGCTATCCCCAGAAAGTACAGAATATAAAGGACGGTATGCCACGGGAATGGGGTGGAGGGAGCGGGGACATGTCCGATGTGTTCTCTGTTGTCTGGTGCCATGTAGGGACGATGCCTTTCCTCTGTGCTTCCAGGCGTCCGTGCCTGTGCCTCGGCTATGTCGTCCTCGGTTTCCGTAATGCGTGTGTCATCGGGAAGAAGCACCCATTCAGGCACAAGGCGCGACCTGTCCAGCGTGATTTGCCAAGCAGGCAGCACCAGTGAGGAAACGAGTATGGCAAGCAGTACTCCACGGTTGAACCTATGGAAGGTCTCATGGCTCAGGAGTACGAAGAAGCATCCGTATAGCACGGACAACAGTATGGCGGATTTCAGCAGGAAGTATATCATAAGCCATTGGAATATATATTACAAGTCATCGGAAAGAGTGTCCATGCCCTTCATAGGGGACATCCTCACCATTTGCATGATTTCCATCAGTTCCTCGTCCGTGATGTCCTCTGTGCGGATGAGGAAGGAGAAGAGTTTCTTGGTGGAATTGCCGAAGAGCGAGTCCTTGACGTCGTCCATTACATTGGCAATATATTTCTCGCGTGTGAATATGGGTGAAAAGACGAAGCAACGTTTGCTCCCCTCCTTTTTGAAGTGCTCCACATATCCCTTTGCCTCTATGATTTTCAGGAAGGTGGCAATGGTGGTGTATGCAGGACGGGGCTCCGGATATCGCTCTATTATCTCGTGTATCGTAAGCGCCTCCGTGGCATCCCATAGCACGTTCATAACCTCCATTTCGGCTTTTGTCAGAGGGCGCAGGTCATTTCTCTTCTTCATATCCTTCATTGGTTTTGACACCGCAAATTTAGGCACTTCACTTTTTCCGTGCGAGAAAAAGAAGAAAAGAACCCGTGGACGACACCGTTTTTTAACGTTCGTTATTAGTAATAAGCCGTGAATTCTTAGTAGTTAACGCTTGTCTCCCCCAACGGCACTCAATGCAAGATGAGGTGTCAGAGCATCATTCGGCTGGCAAATCAGAGAATACTTTGCCCTGCCCTGTGGTAATGCAACGAAAAAAGCCTATCTTTGCAAACGTAATGGGAATAGTAGAAGTATTGTTGATAGCCATAGGCGTTTCCATGGATGCCTTTGCCGTGTCCGTGGCCAAGGGAATATCTGCACATAGGGTGGGGTGGAGGCATGCCCTGTTGGCAGGCTCGTGGTTTGGCGGTTTTCAGGCATTGATGCCATGTATCGGCTATTTCCTTGGTCTTGGCTTTGCCACATTCATAGGCCAGTGGGACCATTGGGTGGCATGGTCTTTGCTAACCCTCATTGGTGCCAACATGGTCAAGGAGTCTTTCTCCAAGGACGAGGATGAGGTGGCAGGCGGATGGGGATTCTGGCATATGCTCACTCTTGCCGTTGCCACCAGCATAGATGCTTTGGCCGTGGGTGTTTCCTTTGCCTTTCTGGAAATGTCGGTATGGATGCCTGTCATTATTATAGGTCTGACCACAATGATGTTTTCCATCGCTGGTGTACTCTTGGGCAAGAAGGTCGGCGAGCGTTTCAAATCCAAGGCCGAACTTGTCGGCGGCCTTGTCCTCATAGCCATCGGCATTAAGATACTTTGGGAGCACACGATGTAGGACGAAGAGTTGTTGTGTCCGACAATGTCAGTGCAATTTCCTGTTATACTTTCAGGAATGTCCTGTGGCGATAGAGGAAGCCCTAATGATGAAAAGCATGTCGAATCCTCGCAGGGTGTCCAGCGAGAGCAAGCGTGAAGTTGTATCGTGTGTGTTTATTCTTGTTTTCATGTGGTTAAAGTTATAAAGAATAAGTTTATAAATCTTAATATGCCATGCTTTTCTTTTGTAGGTTGGGCAAAAAGCGTTAACTTTGACATCGGAGAATGTCACTTTCCATCATAATATATAATATACACGCACGCACATACACACGAGTATTATGAACAACAAACCCATCCCCTCGGACGAGTTCCGCAAGATGATAGCCGGTGAGGAGTATTCTGCCATAGATCCGGTCATGCTGGAGGAACTGAACAGAGTGAAGGACCTCTGTTGGGAGTACAACCAGTTGCGCCCAACCTTGCTGAAGGAAAGGCACGACAAGTTGCAGGAGATACTGGGACGCTGCCACGAGGATACGTTCATCGTGCAACCCTTTTATTGCGACTATGGGCGCAACATCCGTGTGGGCAAGGGTTTCTTTGCCAACTTCAACTTCACGGTGTTGGACGAGGCCCACGTCACCATAGGCGACGATTGCTTCATAGGCCCCAACGTGGCCATCTATACGGCATGCCATAGCACCGACCCCAAGGAACGCAACACCAGGCGCGAGTGGGCGCGCCCCGTCACCATAGGCCATAATTGCTGGATAGGGGGTAGCGTCACCATCCTGCCGGGCGTGACCATCGGCCACAACTGCACCATCGGTGCCGGTAGTGTGGTGGTGGATGACATCCCCGACGGTAGCATTGCCGTGGGCAATCCGTGCCGGGTAATAAAGAAGGTTCCCCAGGAATAAGAGAAGTATATGGATATTGAGAGCGTAAGAGACTACTGCCTGTCCCTGCCATTGGCAACGGAGGACTTCCCCTTCGACGAGACAACCTTGGTGTTCCGTGTCTGCGGCAAAATATTTGCCATGATAGACTTGGAGCGTACCGAGTGGTTCGTACTGAAGTGCGACCCCGACCGTGCCATAGAACTGCGCGAACAACATGCCGAGATTTCACCGGCATGGCACATGAACAAGAAACACTGGAACCAACTGAACCTCTACGGCCTTCTGCCCGACGGGTTGGTGCGCTCGCTCATCCGCCACAGTTATGTCATGGTGGTGCGCAAACTGCCCAAGGCCGTCAGAGAGGCCAATCCGCAGGTGAATATAAACGAATAGCATTATAGAAACTACCTATAACCAACCATGAAAAGAACCATCCTCCTGCTCTCCCTGCTTGTGACCCTCATGTCGGCACATGCACAGAAGAAAATCCGTGTGGCTTGCGTGGGTAACAGCATCACCTACGGCTACACCTTGCCAGACCGCGAACAGAACGCCTATCCCTTCAAATTGCAGAAAATGCTGGGCGATGCCTACGAGGTGGGCAATTTCGGGCACTCCGGCGCCACGCTTCTGAACAAGGGCCACCGGCCCTACACCAAGGTGAAGGAGTACGAGCAGGCACTGGCCTTTGCCGGCGACATCGTGGTTATCCACTTGGGCATCAACGATACCGACCCCCGCAACTGGCCCAACTATCAGGACGAGTTCATAGGCGACTACCGTGCCCTCATCCGGGACTTCCGCAAGGCGAACCCCAAGGCACGCATTCTCATAGCACGCATGACACCTCTGTCCGACAGGCACCGCCGTTACGAGTCGGGCACACGCGACTGGCACGAACAGATACAGGAAGCCATTGCCTGTGTGGCGCGTGCCGAGAAGGTGCAGATGATTAACTTCTTCGAACCCCTGCATCCCTATCCCTACATCCTGGAGGATGCCGTACATCCCAATGTGGAGGGTGCGCAGATGCTGGCGGAAATTGTCTACAAGGGTATTACCGGCAACTACGGAGGCCTGCAGATGTCGCCCTTATACACCGACAACATGGTGTTGCAATACGGGCGCGACCTCCTCATCCAGGGCACGGCAAATGCCGGGGACAAGGTAACCCTGTCTATAGCAGGGCAGAAGCACCGCACCGTGGCAGATACCGACGGACAATGGCATGTCACGCTCTCTCCTCTGGCTCCTGGCGGCCCATATACCATGAGGGTAGAGGCCGGCGGAAAGGAACTCCAGTACAATAACGTTCTTGCCGGCGAGGTGTGGCTATGCTCCGGCCAGTCAAACATGGAGTTTATGCTCAACCAGTCGGCCACAGGCAGGGAGGACATCCCCTTGGCCACGAACCCCAACATCCGCCTCTACGACATGAAGGCCCGCTGGCGCACCAACCCCGTGGAGTGGGATGCCTCAGTACTCGACTCGCTGAACCATCTGCAATATTTCCGCGACACGGAGTGGACGGAGTGCACGCCACAAACGGCGGCCCGCTTCTCTGCCATAGCCTATCACTTCGGCCGTATGCTTCAGGACAGTCTCCAGGTGCCCATAGGACTTATCTGCAATGCCGTGGGAGGTTCGCCCACCGAGGCATGGGTATCGCGCCGCATGCTTGAGTTCGAGTTTCCTGCCATCCTTCGCAACTGGACACAGAACGACTTCATACAGCCTTGGGTGCGTGAACGTTCGGCACAGAACGTGCGCAAGTCTGCCAACAAGTTCCAGCGACATCCCTACGAACCATGCTATCTCTTTGAGTCCGCCATACTGCCCATGGAGCAGTTCCCCATACGTGGCGTCATCTGGTATCAGGGCGAGTCTAATGCTCACAACATAGAGGCACACGAACATCTCTTCCCACGCCTCGTGCGCAGTTGGCGGGATTATTGGCAGGATGCCGACATGCCTTTCTATTATGTCCAACTCTCCAGCCTCAACCGTCCCTCGTGGCCTTTGTTCCGCGACAGCCAGCGCCGTATGCTCGCCACCATCAACAATGTGGGTATGGCCGTGTCTTCCGACAAGGGCAACCCCACTGACGTGCATCCCACACAGAAGCGCGAGGTAGGGCAGCGCCTGGCTTGCCTGGCTCTGAACGACACCTATGGTTTCCGCCATGTGGTGCCCTCTGGCCCTCTCTTCCGTAATGTGGAATTCCGCAAGGGCATGGCATACGTAAGTTTCGATCATGTCGACGGCCTCCGTCCTGCCAACGAGGGCGAGGAACTCCTAACCTTCGAGATAGCCGGCGAGGACCGTACTTTCCATCCTGCCAAGGCCGTGGTGCTGGAGGATGGCAGGGTGAAGGTGTGGAGCAAGGAAGTAAAGCATCCCACCATCGTCCGCTACGGATGGCAACCCTACACCAAGGCCAACCTCGTAAACTCCGCAGGCCTGCCTGCCTCCACCTTCCGTTCGGACTTTTGAGAACGGAACCTATGCAGGACGAGAGTAGAAGCATGGTAGGGACACGGCATGCCGTGTCCGAAAGATTAGAATAAAACGGACTCGGCATGCCGTTCTCCCTCCGTCGCTCCGTTTCTCGTCGCCCTTACCTCAGGTGATAAAGAGAAAAGAAACGCTCTCATCCTCCTTTCTCCCCCTGAGACAGGGGGGCGAAGGGGGGGGGAGGGTATGATGAAACGAAAACGAAATCCTCTTCACTGATTCTTCTTCAACCATTCCTGTCGGCGCAGGTCGGGCAGGTGCTTTATGCTGAAGTGCTCGAACTTGGCCTTGAAGCCGTCGCCGTCGGGCGAGGCGGCCATGAGGCCTACCATCACGGGAGTATTGTCCTGCATCCAGCAATTACGCATCATGATATACTCCTTGTCGTCGAACGAATAGAATACCTCCACGGCATCCAGTCGGCGCACGGCCTTTATCCACACGAAGGGGACTGGCTTGTCAAGTTGCACCACGCTCCAGTCGCTGGTGTGGTGGGTTACCACGGCGCTCAGGTTGTACTTGCCGTCCACGTACTCAATGCCTGTCTTCAGGTAGTTTTCGTGGTCGATGCGTATCATCAGCCCTGCCTGGTCGAAACGGGTCTTGTATTCGCTGGACACCTTCACCTTCACTTCAAACTCTCCGCCTCTAAGGGTGTAGAGGAACGGGGCATCGTCCACCGTGAAGCCATAGTGCGAGATGCGCCAGTAATCGCTCTGTGGCGTTACGTCCATCAGGAGTGTCCCATCCTTGATTTCCCAACTTTCGGGTTCGTTGAACCACTGCATTTTTTCCAATGTCTGTGCCATAGTCATAACGCTCAGCAGCATGGCTGCCATCGAGCATAATATTTTCCTTGTCATATTTATGTTGTTATTTTCCTTGGTTTTGCATAGATTCTTTTCTTTCTCTCTTTGCATTGTGCAAATTTACAACTTTTATTTTGTATTTGAGAACCGTTTTTGTTCTGCTTTACTCCAAATCCGTCATTAGGGATTTATTATACACCATTTTCTTAGGTAATGCCAATTATATTTAGTTTCTTAGCAATGCAGGTTTGAATTGCAACGTCTTTATCGGGAGGTGGACAAGAATTATTTAATGCCCTTTCCCTGTTTTTACTGGGTGTCTGATATGTGGCTGTCGTCAAATAATTCTCCCTCTATATATAATATAACGTGAGTTCGACGAATTTAAAATAGAGTAAGCTGTGTATCCATTGTCCTTTGTACATTGATACACGGCTTTTTCGGAAACATACAATATGCAGCAATAGCTCCCAAAATGTTTACGATAAAATTGTCAAAGCATCTGTGTCTGGAGTGTTCGATCTGAGCAATATTCTTCAGTTCGTCATTGACAGTTTCTATTATGGCTCTTTTTCTTAGGAGGAGTTTGTCCGATACACTCATCAAAGCTCCTTTCATGTTGCTCTTGAGTTTCGTGATAAG
>JAZNYM010000072.1:0-2351 GCA_045594385.1 Bacteroidaceae bacterium | reverse complement strand
TCGATTTGGTCTTTTATAACTTCAAGATGAAACGATTCGTTATCTTCGAACTGAAGACGCATCGTTTGACGCATCAGGATATAGGGCAATTGGACATGTATGTACGCATGTATGACGACTTGATGAAGGGGGCAGATGACCTGCCAACGATAGGAGTTTTACTCTGTACAGATACCGACAACACAATAGCACGCTATTCGGTACTTCATGAAAGCGAACAACTTTTTGCTGCAAAATACATGACTTATATGCCTACCGAGGAAGAACTCCGGCATGAAATAGAACATCAGAAGCAGTTCTTTTTAGAGCAACAGAAGGGCAAAAACAAATAGGACGAGGTGTTCGGGGGATGAGATGAACTTACGGGCATCTCCATCCACCCATTGTTATTGCACAAAAGAGAATGACAGAGAATCCCCATGATGCCATTGAACCGGAAACCGGGAACCGTCCTCCATCATGTCTAATATATTGACTTTAAGCGACATGTGCTATTGTGTATGTCCGCCCACATCCCCCAATACATGCTTTCTGGCGTTGTTTTCTATGTAAATTCTGTTATTGGTGGTATGTCATTTGTGTCCACACGATGAAGACACGCATTCATTTCATCCGTGTTCAGTATAAAGGAAGGGCATTCTTTTGCCCGGGCATTGTCGTGAGGGGTGTCTCGTGGAATGTTGAGACGTTTATATAATCGGCAGAGTTTTCCCATTCCATAATAGTCATCTACGTAGTTTGAACAGAGTAAACAGTTTTTAATGCCAAATTTCCTGTAGCCCATCCACTTGGCAATTTCGTGAATACCGAATGCAACAGGTGTATGAAAGCAAACCTCGTAAAGTGAATGCTTGGAAAATTTTTTCAATTGGTTACACATGCAACCTTCTTGCCTGCACTGGTATTTACCGGATTTATATAGAATGTATCGTGAAAATTCTATTTCTTCATCGTGATTTTCCAAAAGATAATCCTCTTTCTTGAATCCCCAGAAAGACACTTTGGGTATATATTGTTTGTTAGATGTGGCGTCACGATAGGTATTATCACGGTTGGGATCCTCTATAAATCCGTTTCTCGTTATATTGTCTATATCTTCCTCGCTATCGATTTTTATTTCTATAATTCTGTTTCCGCTATGAAGTTTTTCGCTGTCGCTGGCATGTGTTACATAAATTTCAATGTATATTGGCGGTCTTTCAGGATGTGTTGAGGATGATATTTTAAGATCCGAACGTCTGCCAATGTAATCGTATTTTTTCTCTTGCTCACAGGTGTCATAGAAGTCTTTTAGATTAAATGTCTTTACTGATTCTTGTGTGCATGTGCCATATCTTACATATGGGCACTGTGGGAGATTTTTGCAACACGAGTTGTAAAAGAATGAAATCGTGAACTCCGATGCCTCATAAAATGCCCTCTGGATTTTCTCCTTGGCAAGCAGGTGGAGGCACGTCTCGTATGCCGTTGGGCAATCCACGCCCGATTGATGTGCAAAATGATGTATTCGGTGTTCGCCTTTATTCTTTGCCTGTAATGCTCCCTTGCAAGCGGGGCATACGCATTTGCAGGCCTTGCCATTGGGTACATCGTCAACATGGACTAATCTTCCATGATCGTCCAGCGCATAATTAAGGTATTTCCGATTCTGTTCCATTTCATGAATCCGATGTGTTATATCCAATTTACCCCTCCAGCCTCTCCTTCACTTCCTGTGCCAGGCGAGCATATTTCTCGAAGATGCTGCCCGATACGGGGGCATCGTAGGGTTTCCACAGGTGCAGGGGCTTGCGGAAACTCTGCACGTTCATGCGGCGCATTTCCGACACCACGGGCAGACAGGGATGTTCGGGGAGCAGGTCGGCAACGAGGTTGGCAAAGGTGGTGAAATCGTTATCGCGGATGGCACCCGTATCTGCCAGGGCACGGTAGACGGCAAACCACTGGCGTCCGTTGGACACGGAGTCGCAAATGTAGAGCACGGCCTGGGCAATGGCTTTTTCTGAGGGAGGGGTTGGCTCTGGTGTCAGTTGGGCTTTTTTCAGTATGCGTGCCAGGTCGGCATAGGCGGATGAGGTGTTGGACTTGATGCACCGTATCACCAACCCGGTGATGCGCATGTCCTCGGTGATGCGGAAGGGTGCGTATTTCGGGTTGCGCGGCACGAGCCATGCATTGCCCTGCTCGTCGCGCATGAAGGCCTTTACGGTGTTCTGCCCCGCCACCCATGCTATTACGGCATCGCCGTCGCGTACGAGCGAGGGATCTTCTATGTGCCTTACCAGAAGTTGGTCGCCGGGCATGATGTCCACGTCGCGCATGGAATCGCCAACTACGTCCACTATGTAGGT
>JAZNYM010000071.1:0-12220 GCA_045594385.1 Bacteroidaceae bacterium | reverse complement strand
TTTTTCATGATATTAGATTAGGTTAAGTTTGTTTAGGTTAACACCACTCAACTGATACTTGTTTAAGGTAAAAGAAACCAGATTGATTTCAGGAATCTGAAGTAGAAGTTTGAGAGATTAATCATAACATTAGTCATGGTGTGAAGGGCGCTTGGTTCGTGAGAATCGGCGCTCTTTTTTTGCTATAGCCGGCATGATTATCAGCGGGATGGCAATTGCAATTATCCGGAAAACAGATGTTATAATAAGGTTACAACCACCCTGCCTCCCTGTACCACTTTATGGCTGCCTTCACTCCGCGTTCCAGGCTCCATTCCGGTTCAAAACCGAGGTCCTGGCGTGCAGGTTCCAGTTCGCAACGCCAGTTGCGCTGGGACAGGATGTTGTACTTGTCCTCGTTCAGCACTATCAGTTTGCCGGTCATGCGGCCGATTTGTCCGCCCACCTTGCAAATGATGTTCAGAACCCACTTCGGCGCTTTCACACGCAGGACCCAGGGGTTGCCCAGTTCCTGCTGGATGAGGTCGGAGAAGCGGCGTGAATTGTATATCTTGCCATCGCTTAGGAAGTACCCCCTGCCCAAGGCGGCAGGGGCTGTCATAGACTTGAATACGGCCTGAACCACGTCCATCACATAGATGAAGGTCAGTTCCTGAGGCTGGTAGCCGACGGCAAAGTCGGTATGCCCGGCTATGCTCTTGGCCATGACGAAGTAATCCTTCTCCCTGGGACCGTAGACACCGGTGGGACGGAGTATGACAAAGGGGAACTTCAGTGGATCCAACCCTTTCAGATAGCGCTCTGCACTGAGTTTGCTCATGCCGTATGCCGTGTTCGGTTCGGGCCTGTCTGTAAGTTTGATGGGTTTGTAAATGGATTCCTCCTCGGAAATTTCCGTTCCCCTGCCATAACCCTTGGGGACAGCCTTTACCGGTGTCTCGTGAATGGCGCCGAACACACTGAGCGAACTGACGAAGACAAAGCGCTCGGGTACCATATCCGTCTCCTGCAGAGCCTCTATAAGGTTGATGGTGCCCTGAGTGTTGGTGCGGTAGAAGTCTTCCATCTTCAGGCACTTTGTGGCTCCGGCGGCATGTACGACAAAGTCCCACTTGCCACCCATCTGCTCCCTGTATGCTGACAATTGGCTCTTGAGTTCCTCCTTGTTGCCCAGGTTCAGTTGGGCGAACTTTATGCGCTTGTCGGTAAGATAACCCTTGGAACTGGTGCCACGCATGCCTGCCCACATCTCGTATCCCTTCTCCAGTCCTTCGCTCACGATATAACTGCCAATGAAACCACTGGCTCCTGTTACCAATACTTTTTTCATGTCGACATTACAATTTGAGGGCAAAGATAACTAAAATAAATCAACTTTGTTTATATGATAGAAAAAAAGCGTATCTTTGCCTTAACAAACCATCGGGGCAACCCGAACAAAAAGACATCACCATGGGAAACAAGAAAAGTGGAGGCAAGTACATCAGGAAAAGGGACCTGATGCAGTCACTCATAGAGTTGTTCCAGCAGAATGCAGGAGAGGTGTATGACCTGAAACGTCTGTTCAGAGACTTGAAACTGACCACCCACCCTGCCAAGATGCTTTGTGTGGATTGTCTGGAAGACATGCTTCTGGACGACTACATCAAGGAGACTGCCCGCTATTGCTATACGCTGAATGCCCCGTCGCAGGTAATGGAGGGAGTATTCCACCGCAAGTCCAACGGCAAGAACACGTTCCACCCCAATGATGGCGGAGAACCCATCCTGGTGGCCGAGCGCAACTCCATGCACGCCATGGACGGAGATCAGGTGAAGGCCTCCATGCTGGCACGCCGCCGCAACCATGTCCGCGAAGCACAGGTCATAGAGATAGTGAAGCGTTCGGAAAAGCAGTTCGTGGGCACATTGAAGGTAAGCAAGGACTATGCCTACCTGCTCACCGAGGACCGCACCCTGGCTACCGACATATTCATCCCCAAGCACTTCCTGAAGAAGGGCAAGAACGGCGACAAGGCCGTTGTCCGCGTGGTGGAGTGGCCGGAAGGCACCAAGAACCCCATCGGCAAGGTGGTGGACATACTGGGACGCACTGGCGAGAACAATGCCGAGATGCATGCCATCCTGGCGGAGTTCGGCCTGCCTTACACCTACCCCAAGAACGTGGAGGCCATAGCCGACCGCATCCCCAAGGAGATTCCCCAGCAGGAAATCGACCGCCGCCGCGACATGCGCGACGTGCTCACCTTCACCATAGACCCGCACGATGCCAAGGACTTTGACGATGCCATCAGCATACAGGTGCTGAAGGACGGTGGAGACACGGGCAAGACGCTCTACGAAGTGGGTGTGCACATAGCGGACGTGAGCCACTATGTCACCGAGGGTTCGGCCATAGACAAGGAGGCCCTGAAACGTGGCACCAGCGTCTACCTGGTGGACCGCACCATACCCATGCTGCCGGAAAGCCTGTGCAACAACCTCTGCTCCCTGCGCCCCGATGAAGACAAACTTACCTTCAGCGTCGTCTTCAAGATGAACGAGAAGGCCGAGGTGAAGGACTATGAGATTCTGCACACGGTGACACGGAGCAACCGCCGTTTCAGTTACGGACAGGTCCAGCAGATTCTGGAGGAGGAGCACGAGGCAAGCGAACAGGACTACAATGCTCCCGGCGATGTGCTTGTGCCCATAGAAGACCACGTCCCCTCCACAACCTTTGCCCCCGGCACCGAGGAGCGCAAACTGCTGCTTGTGCTTAACCGCATGGCCAAGGAACTGCGCCGACGCCGTTTCCAGAGCGGTGCCGTGGATTTCGACCGATGCGAGGTGCGCTTCAACATTGACGAGAAGGGCAAGCCCACCAGCGTCTACTTCAAGGTGGCCAAGGATGCCAACAAACTCATCGAGGAATTCATGCTCCTGGCCAACCGTACCGTGGCGGAAAGCATAGGCAAGGTGCCCAAGAACCAGAAGGCAAAGGTGATTCCTTACCGCATACACGACGTGCCAGACCCCACCAAACTGATGCGCCTGGGCGACTTCGTGAGCAAGTTCGGCTACCGTCTGAAGACTCAGGGAACCAAAGGGGAAATCTCCAAGAACCTCAACAAGATGCTGGCCGACGTGCACGGCAAGGCGGAGCAGAACGTCATAGAGATGGTAACACTGCGTGCCATGATGAAGGCCCGCTACAGCGTGCACAACATCGGTCACTACGGCTTGGCCTTCCAGCACTATACGCACTTCACCTCGCCCATACGCCGTTACCCCGACCTTATGCTTCACCGCCTCCTTACCAAGTATGCCACGGGCGGACGTAGTGTAAATCCCATGAAGTACGAGGAACTGTGCGAGCAGTGCTCCGATGCCGAGCAGACGGCAGCACAGGCAGAGCGCGCCAGCATCAAGTACAAGCAGGTGGAGTACATGAAGGAGCACCTGGGCGAGACCTTCGAGGGCACCATCTCCGGTGTTACGGAGTTTGGTCTCTACGTGGAGGTGAACGAGAACAAGTGCGAGGGTTTCGTGCCTCTGCGCGACCTGGACGACGACTACTACGAGTTCGACGAAAAGAATTTCTGTCTGCGCGGCCGTCGCCGCAACCGCTCCTACAACCTGGGCGACCAGGTGCACATACAGGTGGCACGTGCCGACCTCTACAAGAAGCAATTAGACTATAAACTGGTTTCGAGATCGGAAATCTGCGAGTAAGCGAGAGTAGAGAAAATTTGTTTGCTCTACCGAGCGTGAGCAGGTTCAAGACCGCAAAGCGGGATTAAATCGGAAAACCAATCCGTTCACCGCTCATCCGCTCACCGTTCACCTCCGTTTTCACATTTCCGTTCAACATGCCCCAGTCCTTAATCCAACAACAGAAACTCACGCAGGAACAGATACAACTTCAGACCGCCATGCAGGTGCTGGCGTCCAAGTTGGTGGAACTCCCTCTGGAGGGATTGCGCGAGCGTGTAGCCACGGAACTGGCAGAGAACCCCTATCTGGAGGCCAGCAGCAGCGAGAGCGGAGACGGATATATCCAGACAGACGGCGGCACCGGCGAGGGGCAGGATACAGAATACGATGCCAGGCAGGACTACTCCACCGAAGACGACATCCCCGACTATCTCCTGCGCCAGTCCTCTGGAAACGAGGCAGAGGATGAGGGCAACGGCATGGACAGCGCGGACACACAGTCCTTCTACGACCAACTGATGGAGCAGGCCGGAGGATGCGACCTCTCGGAGCACGACAGACAGATACTGGAATACCTTATAGGCAACCTGGGCGACGATGGCCTGCTTGGCAAGCCTCTCTTCCAGATTGCCGACGAACTGAGCATCTACCACTATCTGGACACCACGCCGGAGGAGGTGGAACGAATCCTCCAAATTCTATGGCGCTTCGACCCTCCCGGAGTGGGGGCAAGGAACCTGCAGGAGTGCCTCATCATCCAATGCAAGCGCAAGGGGTATCGTAGCGTTCCCGGGCATACGCCCTTGTTGCTGAAGGTGCTGGAGCGCAACTGGGACGACATCAGCCACAACCGTTGGGACCTGATAAGGCAGAGGTACAAACTCTCCGACCAGCAGGTGCAGATGCTTCGCCATGAGATAAGGCGGCTGAACCCGCGTCCGGGCAGTTCCATGGGCGAGAAGGCAAGTTCTGCAGAGACACACATCACCCCCGATGTCATTGTAGACGTTGACCAGGAGGGCAACATAGACCTTACCCTGAACGACGGTGACCTGCCCACGCTCTCCGTCAGCGAGGATGCCATGGAGATGATCGACGTGGACTTCGTGCGCGACTATGTGAACCGCGGCAAACTCTTTATCGGTGCCATCATGCAACGCCGCCACACCATCATGCGCACCATGCAGGCTATCATAAAGTTGCAGCGCAAATATCTGGTCACGGGCGACGAGACCCTGCTACGCCCCATGCGCTTGGAGGACATCGCCAAGATTACGGAACAGGACCTCAGTACCGTATCGCGTGTATGCAACAGCAAGTACGTGGAAACACCATACGGCACCTTCCCCCTGCGGTGGTTCTTCACCACACAGGCCAAGGCCACTACGGAAGACGTTTCCATCAAGAAGATGCACCAGGCCCTAAAGGAAATCATAGAACAGGAGGACAAGAGCCGCCCGCTCCAGGACGAAGAACTTGCCGAAATGCTGCAACAGAAAGGCTTCAACGTGGCACGGCGCACCGTGGCAAAGTACCGCGAACAACTGGGCATCCCCACAAGCAGAATGAGAAGAGAATGACACCGGCAAGACTCATAGCCCAGGCACTCTCCGTGGTGTTCCAACCTGCGTTCTATCCGCTGGTGGGCTTCATCATACTGTTCACCCTCACCTACCTGAGCATGATGCCATGGGAGTTCAAGTTGTGGGTGCTGGTATCGGTGTATGTGTTCAGCATAGCCATACCTTATATAATGACCTTCTTCATCCGCAAGACCAACGGATGGAGCAGGCACGACCTGCACCAGCAGAACCGCCGCTATATTGTCTATTTTATAAATATCATCTCGTACCTCAGTTGCATGTACGTGTGCTACAGACTTTACCTGCCCTCCTTCATGGGAGCCATACTGGTGGTGAGCCTTCTTGTCCAGTGCGCATGCGTGATAACCAACATGTGGTACAGGGTGAGCATGCATTCGGCCGGTACCGGGATCATCATAGGCGCCCTCCTGGCCTACAGCCACATCTTTGCATTCAACCCCACATGGTGGCTCTGCATTTCCATCCTCCTCTCCGGAGCCGTAATGAGCAGCCGCATTTACCTGAAAGGCCACACCCTGGGGCAGGTCCTCTCCGGCACCGCCATCGGAATAATCTGCGGAATCGTGGGGATTAGTATTTGGTAGGCGTTTTATCCTAGGCATATATAAATGTGATTGTTATGATCAAATTCTTTCTCAATAGAGATAAATTATGTTGTCTGTATAGACAAACCATTGTTGTGCCTATTGCCTTATATCTGTTTAGTTTACATCATCCGTTCCAAATCGCAATAGGACTTTGGGTTGTTTTGCATCCTCTCCTACAGATATTTGCCTTGTATGACGTTCCTGTTAGTCTCCAGATATTCGCCCACTGGATTCATTCAGAATCCAACTGACGATGCCCACCAGCCTTAGGTTATGTGATTCCTGCTATTAGGCGTCACTTGGGACTTGAGTCCATTAACTAATGCTCATGCTGAGCGTACAACTAAAGTAGGACGGCAACTGCTTCGTCTTTTCCTCCTATGCGATTTCTATAAAAGTTTTACTGAACACCAATAATTATTTTTCGAGTTTGTTTCCCATGGCGCATAATGTAGATACCAGGTGGCAATTCCTCATTTTTTCTATTATAACTTCCTATTCGAATTCCATTTATCCAGAATAATTCTACAGGCAAGTCGTCAGTATCCCATACATGATTGATTGTCGTGATTCCTTCTTCCTTATATAGTCTAATATTGTCTATAAACACGCCACCTGTATAAACTCGGCCATATAATTTATACCTGAATTTATTATTCGCAAAAGTTAATGGAAGTTCAACCTTCATCCATTGGGTTGTTGCTTTATTCAACGAATATACATTATACTCGCCATATTCATCTTCAACAAAGAAATTGAACGAAGGAGTTATTCCAGAAGTAGCCTCTAAATATATGTCAAAGGTAATAGTATAGTTTGCTCCGGGTTCGACTTCTATATCATCACTTACTGCCTCAGACTCGTTCGTTAGGCTTCCTTTGCCCATAAATAGCATAAGTATTTTTTCTCCGTCAGATGCATCAGGTATCACATCGGAATTCATTACGAAGTTCCCTTTTGTGTAAGTACGCCATACCTCTTTGCCTGATATAGGGTTAATGGTGATGCGGTCTGCAATGTCCTTTTCAAAACTCTCATAATATACGAGTTTGTTTTCTGTTGGTAGGTCGGTGTCTTCTGGTTCGTCTTTTATTTCATTACCAGTCGTGAAGGAAACACTTCCATTGGATGTATCCATTGTAATATATGATATGGGCACTTTGGCATGACTCCCATTCCATGCTACAGCAGCGGGTGATGTCGTAGGACAAAAAAAAGTAACATTTTTGCTTCCTGGGAATGGGCATTCCGCAGAATTGATGTTACCATATTTCTTTATACTCGGCTCAGAATAAGAGGCGCAAACAGGATATAGGCCTTGTGGGCTTGTCGCATTTATAGTGTTAGTTGAATTATATCTGTCAATATTGGGATGTACGTGGTAAATCATTAGACCTGCACCGGGAAGTGCTGCATCAAATCCGTATTTCTGTCTATTTTCCAAAAGGAAATAGTCACCACTCTTACCAGTCTCTACTCTATATATTATCGACTGCTCAGGATCGCCCACCTCCATACGAGGTAGCGTTACGTGTTCATTAGGTTCAAGTTCCTTCTGAGTATTCCAACCGAATACACAGCTCCTGACATAAGGATTGAAATTAGGTGGTGTTCTACCATTGTCGTTCCAACTGCCGCTGGCCATTATATCCCATTGACCAGTACCGTCATATTCACCTCCAATTCCATAGTTTGTGTCGTAATAATCCATAGCTCCTAGCGAGTGTCCGAGTTCATGGCAGATTACACCAATATTGGTGATATTTGAGCCACTATTGCCTCTCAGTTCAGGCGAACAGGAATAACCTGAAAACGAATAACCCACTTCATTTCTTAAATTTATTCGATGTGGAAATTCATGCGCCCAAATAGCATCAGCGGATGCACCTGCCTCTTCTCCGTAGCCTGCATAAATAATATGTACGTTATCCACTATGCCGTCTCCGTCATTATCATATAGAGAGAAATCCACGTCATCTGGCAAACTTTTGATGGCTTCAATGCATAATTCCAGAGGGTTTGAATCATTACCTCCAGTTGAAGTATTGCCTCCGTAATATCTCATACTATTCTTTGACATATAAGGACCATAAACGTCAGAAATGTAGTCTAATTGTCCTTGCGAGGCGAATTTATAGTAATCTCTAACACTACCAGTTGCCCCCTCCTCTTTGTATTCTATTGTATTGAAAAGTGCTTCAAAATCTTCTTTTGACGTCTTAAACCTTAAGTCCTTATATTGCATCAAAATAACCAATGCGTGACGCTCTCCAATTATAGGTTCGCTGGAATGGGTTCTATTTGCCCCTTGTGCTTTTTTGTGTTCTGTCTGAATAATCTTGTTTGGTTTAATTCCTTTTGGACAATTAGTTTTGAAGCGCCTTAGTTCTTCTGTTTCATCTTCTGTAGCCATGAGCATGTGATCGGATTTCACAATACCACCGTCGTTAGCCATATTTGCATACCACCATCCATCTGTGTCATTAATCAAAGTATAACCATCTTCTGTGATGGCATACTTTTGGTGTTCGTCACCTCGCATATAAATAGCAACAAACTTATTGTTTGCTGTCCGAACTGTTATCTTGTAGGGATAAGCAGGGATAGCAAATGTATATGAACAGTTTAAAACAAAAGCAAACAAACAATATACTATTTGAACAGCACGATTCTTCATTATTCATTTTCTTTTGATAAGAATGAAGTCCTCTTCTCTGTCAGTTACAGACAAAAGGACCTCACTCATATGTTAAATCTTATTTGAATATTTTGCGCACCTTCTTAGCCCGTTCTGTTTCAACGGATCGCCTATAGGTTATGTTCTGGAATCCGTCATTATTTCGCACATTCAACTTTCTTGCCTCCTCTTTGCTGGTATCCCATTGGAATCCCACAAGGTCGGAAGATATTGAACCATCCTTAAAAACACCCCATCCGTATGCAAGGCAAATAGGAATATATGGCAACAAGGTGGTATAATAAGTAAATGTATGGTTATTGGGATAGTCTGTAACTATTTCCATTTCCCAACTTTCTGCAAACCAATGCTTCTTCTTGTTCTTAATAAAATAATTTATTTGGAATGCATAGACTACACTATTGAAACTTTCTGATTGAATACCATAAATCAGATGATATGTATTACAATATCCCTCCTTGATGGCATCAAACATAAATCCTTGCGACATATCGCATTGCACATTATCAAAATTCACCCACGCATCATTGTCAACATCCAAAAAAGCGGGAGTCTTTATCTTCGTCTTTCTCAATTCTCCAGCTTTTCCGTCAGCATCATATGCAATTGTGACAAGAAAATAAGTTGAACTTTGAGTAATCCTATTATCATGACTGTCATAAGCAACAAACGAAATATAGTCGTCAACAAATTTTAGTTCTTCTCCTTTGCTAAGTTCTTCAATAAGCTCGTTGTCTGTCATCCTGTCAAATTCTCGTTCGGAAAGAAGAATCCATTGAAATTTGTCAACATTGGAAGTCGCCGTATATTCCCAACCGATGCGATCATATAGAGCAACCTCATTTGCTGGCAAAACATAGCATACAGGTTTACCTTGAGTTTGGGTAATGTTAATAGATACGCTTACTCCAGAACCGGATAGTGTGATTGTCGCTGTTCTGTTCTTATCTGAATTATTGGCGTTTGAGGGATAAATAGTCAGGTCTACATCACCATTACCTGAAGTTGGCGAAACATTCATCCAATCTTCTTTTCCACTAAGCGTCCAATGAACGTTAGACTTAATTTTGAATACTTGTTTATAATCTATACCACTCTTTCCATTATCAAAGAGTCCAGGGAATGTATGCTCTGCACTGGAAGAACCATTGACGGTAATAGATGCTATCGCACCTTTCTGGACAATGTTGAAAGTCTGGTTAAGTTTAGAATCCTCTGTGGCCATTACTACAATTGTTCCTGTCCTGTCGGACGTTCCTGTGTTTTCTTTTGCAGAAACAGCAACTTTGTTACCGTTCTTAAAAACTGTCAGCCAATCTCTGCCTTGAGTAACTTCAACTGACCAGTCAGTATTCTCAACCGCAACTGTGATGTCACCATAAGTACTGCCATCAGCGTCAATACTAATTGAACCTTTTGCGCTAAGAGTGGGAACAGGTGGAGTTGGTGGTTCGTCTCCGCAAGAAACAAAACCAATACTCAACAGTCCTGTCATCATGATGATTAGCAAGTTCAAAAGCTTTTGAACTCTTAAATTCACCTTAAGCCAATTGATTCCATCTCTTAAATTAGTAACTCTTTTCATAATAATAAGTAAAACTAATTGCCGGCAAGTCCTCGGAAATCGGCGTTAAACGATAAGTTAACGGATACAAGAAAAGCGTAAGGACTTGTCTTGTTTATTGAATAAGTGGTATCGCCAAACACCATGTAAGAATAAACAGAAACAAATACCCCACGCTGTTGTATACACTTTGCAAAGCACAGCGTGGGCTGTACGCGCACAATCATATACATACAGAATGGACGTATCTCTGTCTCTATCCTCTTACTGAATTTTGGCGATTTTCTTATTCAGGATAAAGCAAGAAACGCATTCTTGACCCGAGGATTTCTCCCCTCGGATGTTGCAAAAGTACGAATAATATTTGAAATGGCAACAAAATGTTACAAATATATTTTAGACAATAGGGGCAAATCCATGAAGAACTATTTTTGCTGTGGTGTGATATTCCAACAAACGAAATACTACACCAGAAAATCCATCACAGTTCTGCAATACATTTTTAAGGTCTACCGTATCGACGTTTCGGGACCTCCTCTTTCCGTCCTCGGTGGCGGCAAAATGAATCGCCATAGGCGATAAAGTTCACCGCCAGTGGCGACTCATTTTACCGCCACCGACGACTCGGCGAGGGGACCTATAGACAGAAGCAGGGAATCACGATATCCATGCATTATCACTATGGCGATTTTCAAAAATAACCCTCCAATCACCTGTGATAATTTCGGTTATACAGCAAAAAACAAAAGAGATACCCATTTTTGCGGTTATAACCGAAATTCTGCGTACCCGTGCTGACTATAAAAGCATAGTCTTCTACCCCCACCCTTTTTCCAATGCGTGCCACATGCTTTGGCGTGCCTCGGGGTGCAGGGTGCAGAGGGATTGGTAGAGGCGTTCCATTTCCGACCTTCGGGTTCTGTCTTCGTAGGGGCAGGGGGCTATCTGACGCACCAATTGGGATGCGGCAGCATAGGACGCTATGTCCAATTCCGGAACAAGGCACAAGGGGCGGATGATGGTGAGGGGATAATGCTCCATGGGCATGGAGGGACGCATGGAGTGGAAAGAACCTTCGTAGAGGAGGTTCATGAGCATGGTGGCAAGGAAGTCGTCCTGATGATGCCCCAGGGCAACCTTGTTGAACCCGTGCTCTACGGCAAAGTCGAACATAGCCTTACGGCGGTAGCGTGCACAAAGGAAGCAGCGGGTCTTGCGCTTGTCGGTGCTTTCGTCAAAAGAGGTGTGGAGGATGTGCAAGGGGATGCCAAGAGCATTGCAGAACTCCTGCATGTGGGCAATATCCGTATGGTAGGGCACATTGTCCATAACCACATGCACGGCCTCTACCCGTATAGATGGTTTGAAGATACGGGCACGCTCTGCCATCAACTGGGCCATGACAAGGGAGTCCTTGCCTCCGGAGAGGGCGAGGAGTATCCTGTCGCCATCGGCAAGAAGACCATAGGCGGTACAGGCTTTGTTGAAGAGACGGGTGAGGCCCCCCTCAATCCCCCTATAGGGGGAAGAAGTTAGGGGATGAGCGGATGGATGTGGAGAATGGGACACAATATTTATAAGGATGTAATAGATTTAACACGCTGGAGGACATCCAGCAGCAGCCCTATATCATCATCGCACAGCGCCGCCCCGTGGCGGAGCTGCGCCGTATGGCCAAGGGGTATGGCTGTCGCTCCTGGCAGGCCATTAAGGGAGATGAGCAGGAGGGGGACGGCGGTCACGCCACCCTGCTGACCCGCTTCTGGAAGCAGTGGAGCGAGGATGGCAGTACCTGCGTAGTACGGGCGGTGCAGGTGTGCGGCAACGTGACGGTGCGTGCCACGTGGGATCTGGGGATCCGTCTGTATCCCCTGGCGGTGTTCCGCTGGGAGGAGAAGCGCCATCATTGCTATGGCGACAGCGAGATTCCCTATCTCATCCCCAATCAGATCGCCATCAACCGCACCATCTCTGCCGGTGTATGGGCGGTGATGATGATGGGTATGCCCATCATGCTGGTCAACGGTGACGTAGTCACCCAGCCCATTACCAACGACCCCGGTCAGGTGGT
>JAZNYM010000070.1:0-20335 GCA_045594385.1 Bacteroidaceae bacterium | reverse complement strand
GGGCGTTCTTGATGGCCTCTTCGTCGTTTGCGAACTGAGGAAGCTTTGTATCGCAGAGTGCCTTGTCATGACCGGCTGCAATTACCGGATAGCCAGCTTCATATATTTCGGGAAGAACATCGATCGCGACTCCGTCGATGACATTGTTGGGACCGCCGTTGATGACGATGCCCTTTACATTTGGCAGAGCCTTGAGCTCTGCAGCCGTGACCCCTCACGAGGCACAGAAGCACATTCAGTGCTTCTTCAAAAGACCTCGTTCGCCCTGTGAGGGAGGGGGATGTCGGAGGGGTGTTAGTATATCTCTGATGGTTGGGGGGAGGATGATTGCTCCTGCATGAAGGCGTGGATGAACTGGTCGCCCTCGAGAAGACCGTAGCAACCGCCCTGTGCCGCGTCTTCGTCGAAAGAGGTGACGGCATCGGCTTCTATACCCGGGTACCAGATGGCAAAGGGGATGGGTTCGGCGGTATGCGTGCGCAGGTCTATGGGCGTGGGGTGGTCGGGCAGAAGTGCCACGGCCACGGGTTCTTCCCATTCCGATACGGCATCAAGAATCGGACCTGTGATATGGCGGTCGATGTTCTCTATGCACTGGAGTTTCAATGCCAGGTCGCCATCGTGTCCGGCCTCGTCGGCGGCCTCGACATGCAGATAGACAAAGTCGTCGGTGCGCAAGGCCTCAAGGGCAGCACGTGCCTTGCCGGCATAGTCGGTATCCCACAGGCCTGTGGCGCCAGGAACGTCTATGGTGCGAAGCCCTGCATAGCGTCCGATGCCACGGATTAGGTCCACGGCCGTGATTACGGCACCGCGGTGTATCTGCGAAGCAAAGGTCTCAGTAAGCGGAGCCATCTGGGGGCGGTATCCCCCACCCCACGGCCAGATGCTGCTGACGGGGTCCATGCCCTGCTCGGCACGTTGTGCATTGAGCGGATGGTATTTGAGCAGGACCTGACTCTTGTAGATAAGTTCGGTGAGCAGTTGTGCCGTCTCCTCGGCCTCGGGTGTCTCGGCACGCAGCATGTACTCGCGCCAAGGCTTGCCGGGGATGTCGTGCGGAGGGGTGCAATGCAGGTGCTTGTTGCCACCCTTTATGACAAGCAGGTGGCGGTACTGCACTCCGGTGTAGAAGTGCACGCGCTCGTTGCCCAGTTCCTCCTGCAGGTACTTAATGAGTATGTCGGCATCCTCCGTTTCCAGACGGCCGCAGGAATGGTTGCGCAGGAGGTTGCCGTCCAGGGAAATGAGGTTGCAACGCAGGGCAAGGTCGTCGTCGGCCAGTTCCACGCCTATGCTTGCCGCCTCCAAGGGACCACGGCCCTCATAGACAACATGCTGGTCGTAACCGAGGATGCTGCTGTTTGCCACCTCGCTACCGGGGTGGAATCCGTCGGCCACGGTACGGAGCAGGCCGCATCGTCCCATGCGTGCCAGTCGGTCGGCATTGGGGGTGTGGGCATGCTGAAGCAGGGTTTTTCCTCCCAGTGCCTCATTGTGCCAGTCGGCCATGCCGTCGCCAAGTATGATGATATGTTTCATTTTCCGTTCGTTAAGCCAGTGACATTATGTCCGCGAACACACCGGCGGCCGTTACCGAAGCACCGGCACCGTAGCCCTGGATGAGCATGGGGTATTCGTTGTAACGCTCGGTGGTGAGGAGCACGATGTTGTTGCTGCCCTCCAACTGGTAGAAGGGATGGCCGGCCTCTATCTCCTGCAGGGAGATGCTGGCATGACCGCCCTCGTACTTGGCCACGAAGCGCCAAACCTTGTTCTCGCTCTCCAGCACCTTGCGGCGTGCTTCCCAATCGGCATCCAGTGTGGGGAGGTTCTGCCAGAACTCCTCCATGGTGCCGTCGAAGAAGGACTGGGGCACGAAGAGTTTCTTCTCCACGTCCTCCTGGTTGATGCTGTAACCGGCCTCGCGGGCGAGGATGACCAGTTTTCGCAGCACGTCCTTGCCGGAGAGGTCTATGCGCGGGTCGGGCTCGCTGTATCCCTCGGCCTTGGCCAGTTCCACCGTCTTGCTGAAGGGTATGTCGGCAGAGATGGTGTTGAAGATATAGTTGAGCGTACCGCTTAGGACCGCCTCGATGCGCAGGATCTTGTCGCCGGAGTTGCGCAGATCGTTGATGGTGCGTATGATGGGCAGGCCTGCACCCACGTTGGTTTCAAACAGGAACTTCACGCCACGCATCTGTGCTATGCGCTTGAGTTCGCTATATTGCTCGTAATCGCTGGAGGCGGCAATCTTGTTGGCCGCCACTATGTTGATGTTGTGGGAAAGGAAATCCTTGTAGAGCGATGCCACCTCGGCCGATGCCGTGCAATCCACGAAGACGCTGTTGAAGATGTTCATGCCTATGACCTCGTCGCGCAGGCGCCGGATGTCGCTTGCAGGAGCCTCGTGCAGGCGTTGGCGGAAGTTGTCCAGTTCCAGTCCCTCGCGTGCAAACATGGCATTGTGGCCGGAGGCTATACCCACGACATTGAGTTGCAGGCGGAGTTCGCGCATCAGTTTCTCGCGCTGCTGGTGTATCTGTTCAATGAGGCTTCCGCCCACGGTGCCCACACCGCAGATGAAGAGGTTGAGCACCTGGTATTCGCTCAGGAAGAAGGAGTCGTGGATGACGTTCAGCGCCTTGCGCAGGTACTCCTCGGCAATGACGAAGGATATGTTCGTCTCGCTTGCACCCTGGGCACATGCAATGACGCTGATACCGCTACGTCCCAGCGTGCCGAACAACTTGCCGGCAATGCCCGGGGTGTGCTTCATGTTCTCGCCCACGATGGCTACGGTGGCCAGGCCTCCCTCGGCCGTCATGGGGTACATGGCGCCGTCGGCTATCTCCTGGGCAAACTCCTCGTTGAGCACACGGCATGCCTCACTGGCATCCACGTCGCGCACTCCTATGGAGGTGCTGTTCTCGCTGCTTGCCTGGGACACCATGAACACGGATATGCCATTGTCCGCCAGGCAGGTGAAGATGCGGCGGTTCACACCGATGACACCCACCATGGAGAGACCGCTGACGGTGATGAGCGTGGTGCCCTTGATGCTGGATATGCCACGGATGGGCTTCTCGCCCAGGTGTATGTCCTTCTTGATGATGGTACCGGGGGCATCGGGGTTGAAGGTGTTCTTCACCCAGATGGGAATGTTCTTCACGCAGACGGGGTATATGGTGGGAGGATAGATTACCTTGGCACCGAAGTTGCAGAGTTCCATGGCCTCCACGTAGGAGAGTTCGTCGATGACGTATGCCGTGCTGATTACACGGGGGTCGGCGGTCATGAAGCCGTCCACGTCCGTCCATATCTCCAGTGCCGTAGCGTCCAGTGCCGCCGCCACGATGGCCGCGGTGTAGTCGCTGCCGCCACGTCCAAGGTTGGTCACCTCGCCGCTCTCTATGTCGGAGGAGATGAAACCGCCCATCAGGCTTATCTCGGGCAGGCGTTTCCATGTGTTGCGCACAATCTCGTTGGTGGCCTGTGCACAGAGCACGTTCTTGCCGTTCTTCTTCTCGGTGCGGATGATGTCGCGCGAGTCGTACCATCTGGCACCGTCGATAACGGTGGCCACTATGCGCGATGACATGCGCTCACCGTAACTGACGATTGCTGCCTCGGTCTTGGGCGAGAGGTCGCGGATCAGGCAGACACCCTGATAGATGCTCCTCAACTCCTCCAGCAGCGCACGCACTATGGTGAGCAGTTCGCCACGGGCAGAGCCGGCAGGGAGAACCTCGCGGATAACCTTTTCATGACGGCCCACGATTTCCAGAAACACTTTCTGGTAGCGCAGGTCGCCCTCCAGAGCCATCTGTGCCGTCTGTATCAACTTGTCGGTAATGCCGCCCAGGGCACTTACCACCACGATGACGGGCTCCGTCTGCGACTCCACTATCTTCTTTACGTTAAGTATGCTTTCTGCGCTACCCACACTGGTACCGCCAAACTTCAGTACTTTCATACTTATTATATGTCTTATCTTTTTGAGTGGGCAAATTTACAATTATTTATAGTACCAAGCAAACTATTTGTTCCTATTCTTGACTATTGAGTATCATTTTGCCTGATTTCTCCGCCGCCATCTCGGCACAACGTTCGCCGTCCACACCTGCCGAGACGATACCGCCGGCATAACCGGCTCCCTCGCCGCAGGGGAAGAGGCCACGGATGCGGACATGCTGGAGGGTCTCCCTCTGGCGCAGGATGCGCACGGGGGCGGAGGTGCGGGTTTCAATGGCTATCATGTTGGCCTCATTGGTGAGGAAACCGTGGTAGGCACGTCCGAAGGCCTTGAATCCCTCCTGCAGGCGTGTGGTTATGAACTTGGGCATCCAGAAGTGCAGGGGGCTGGCAATGAGGCCGGGGGCATAGGTGCTTTCGCCCAGGTCGGCACTGAGACGGTTGTTGACGAAGTCGGCCATGCGCTGGGAGGGTGCCGTCTGCCGGCGGTTGCCCTGGAGCCAGCACATCCTCTCCAACTGCTCCTGGAGGAGGAGGGGGCGCAGGATGTCGTCCTGCATGTCGGAGGGAGAGAGGTTCAGGTCGGAGGTTTCCAGCGCTATGATGTCCGTGCGCTTGGCCTCGGACGGGGTGAGCAGGGATGCAGGCATGATGTCCTCGGGACGTATCTCCACCACCATGCCGGAGTTGCTCCAACGGCCGCCGCGGTTGGAGGGACTCATGCCGTTGACCACTATCTGCTCGGGACCGCTGGCGGCAGGAACCACCACACCGCCGGGGCACATGCAGAAACTATACACGCCTCGTCCCTCTGCCTGGCGCACCATGCTGTATTCGGCGGCAGGGAGCCACTTGCCACGACCTTCCTTGGAATGATACTGTATCTGGTCGATGAGGTGCGAGGGGTGCTCCAGACGCACACCGATGGCAAGTCCCTTGGCCTCCATCTCTATGTGCTCGGAGTGCAGGTAGCGGTAGACGTCGCGTGCGGAATGTCCCGTGGCAAGTATCACGGAGGAAGCGAGGAACTCGCGCTCGCCGCAACGTATGCCACGCACTTGGTCGTTCTCCACAATCAGGGAGGTCATCTTCGTCTGGAAGTGCACCTCGCCGCCACGCGAAAGGATGGTCTTGCGCATGTTCTCGATGACACGGGGCAGGCAATCCGTACCGATATGCGGATGTGCGTCCACAAGGATGTTGGGGTTGGCGCCATGCTGTACGAAGACACGCAGGATCTTGTCGCAATCGCCGCGCTTCTTGCTTCGGGTGTATAGTTTGCCGTCGCTATATGCACCGGCACCTCCCTCGCCGAAGGAGTAGTTGCTCTCGGCATCAACGCGTTGTTCGGAGCGTATGCGTGCGATGTCCTTCTTGCGCTCGCGCACGTCCTTGCCCCTCTCCACCACTATGGGGCGAAGGCCAAGTTCTATTAGGCGCAGTGCGGCAAACAAACCACCGGGACCTGCACCCACCACGATGACCGCCTCGGCCTCGCTGACGTCGGGATAATATATGGGGTCGAAAAGCCTGTCCTGAGGCTTCTCGCCCACGAAGGCACGTACCGTGAGGTTCACGAAGATGGTACGCTGGCGTGCATCAATACTGCGTTTGAGCACCTGCACGGCATCGGCCCTGAGGCCCTTCTCGCGTTGCAGGTAGGAAAGGATCCCGCGTTCGTCGTATGCCTCACGGGGAGAGATGCGGAGTTGGAATTCGTGTATCATAGTTAAGAAAAGGACCCCTCCCCGAACCTGTCCTCGCGTCGCAATGGGGATTGCTCCCCTCAAAGGACACGAAAGTATATTCAATACTTTCTCTAAAGGACCTTTTCGCCCCTGTATGGGAGGGAGTAGATAGTACTGGGGAATAAGGGGACCCCTCCCCTTTAATCGTTGAACGTTGAACGTTGAACGATGTTCACTGGGGAATGAGGATTTTATTTAAGTATTAATATTCATTGTCTGTTGTAACCACTCCCTCCCATACAGGGGAGGGCTGGGGAGGGGTCCTACCCAAATAATTCCCTTACCGCTTCTGCCACGCGGCGCACGGGTACTATTTCTATGGTGTAGTTTTTCTTGTCCAGGGAGGACATATTATTATAAGGTATGAGTATGCGGGTGAAGCCAAGGCGTTGCGCCTCGCTGATGCGCTGCTCTATACGGCTGACGGGACGTATCTCGCCACTCAATCCCACCTCGCCTGCCATGCAGACACCGGTGTCTATGGGGGTGTCCACATTGCTGGAAAGCACGGCGGCTATGACACTGAGGTCGAGGGCAGGGTCGGTGACGCGCAGACCTCCGGCTATGTTCAGGAAGACGTCCTTCTGTGCCAACTTGAATCCCACACGTTTCTCCAGAATGGCAAGGAGCATGTTCAAGCGCTTGCCATCGAAACCTATGGTGCTACGTTGTGCCGTGCCGTAGGCGGCGGTGGAGACGAGTGCCTGGGTCTCTATGAGGAAGGGGCGCACACCCTCTATGGCGGAGGCTATGGCCACACCGGAGAGTCCTTCCCTATTGTCGGAAAGGAGCAGTTCGGAGGGGTTGGTCACCTGGCGGAGGCCGTCGTGCCTCATCTCGTAGATGCCCAGTTCAGAGGTGCTGCCGAAGCGGTTCTTTATGCTTCTGAGGATGCGGTACATATAGTGCTGGTCGCCCTCGAACTGAAGCACGGTGTCCACGATGTGCTCCAGCACCTTGGGACCTGCCAGGGAGCCCTCCTTGGTGATGTGGCCTATGAGCAGGATGCTGACACCTCCCGACTTGGCATAGCGCAACAGGGAGGCGGCACATTCCCTTATCTGGGAGAGCGAACCCGGACTTGACTCCACTCCCTCGGTGGAGATTGTCTGTATGGAGTCGATGACCACGAGGTCGGGACGTGTCTCCTGTATCTGCAGGTATATCTGTTCCAGGGATGTCTCGGTGAAGACAAGCAGGGAGTCGCGCTCCTCCCCACCGGCCTCGGGTGCAAGGCGCTCGGCCCTCAACTTTATCTGCCGGGCACTCTCCTCGCCGGAGACGTACAGGATGCGCTTGTCCTTCAGGGCAAGAACCGTCTGCAACACCAGGGTGCTCTTGCCTATGCCGGGTTCTCCGCCCAGCAGGACAAGACTGCCCGGCACCAGGCCTCCGCCAAGCACACGGTTCAGTTCGCCGTCCAAGAGGTCCATGCGAGGCTCCTGCGTGGCATTGATATCGGACAGGGGCATAGGCTTGCGTCGGTTTGCCCCCTCCTGCTCGCCGGCCGCCTGCAATGCCATGCGCGTAATGGCCGACTGGGGTTTCTCTGCCTGGATGTGCATCTCCTTCATGGTGTTCCACCTGCCGCAAGCGGGGCACTTGCCCACCCAACGGACAGATTCCTGACCACAATAGTCGCACACGTATACGGTCTTCTGCTTTGCCATATTATTATATTAAAACCCTCTCAATCCCCCTTTAGGGGGGAGGAAGTTAGATGTTTTCTATGCATTCAGAGTAATCAAAGTAATCGGAGTTTTCTGAGTAATCGGAGTTTTCCGTTCACGCTCCCTCCCTCCAGGGAGGGTCGGGGGTGGGTCTTTTAATCGCTCACCTCCACCGTCATCTGGCACGCCTTGCAATCAAAGCGCAAGAGGAACCTGCGGCCGTCGGCACCACGGAGATACAGGGGAGCTCGCACCGCCTGGGGATTGCGCTTGAGGCATTGCCCCAACTGATAGCGTATGCAATAGCGGCAGGTCATTAGAGGGGGGATGGAGGGAATGGGTACCGGACCATCGGACCCTCCCCCTGCCCCTCCACAAGGGAGGGGAGTATAATGTTCTGCTAGTAGTTTGTTGTAACTACTCCCTCCCCTTGTGGGAGGGCTGGGGAGGGGTCCGCTCATTGAATCTTCCGCCAGCACTTCTCTCCTCCATTCTGCCAAACGGCTACGGGGGATGAACCATGGTTGAGAGAAGGAAATCTCCGTGTTCGTTACCTCGTATATCGTGCCGCCAAGTTTGGAGAGCACATCGCGGATGGAGGATGACTGGTCGGTGCGTGCCTCCTGGTGCTCACACTCATATTCACGGGATGCGGCATGTGTGCCTACGGTTGCCGTAAGGCGGAAACCCTGAGGAATCTCCTCCAACGTCCATGCAAGGGGCAAACGGCGAAGGGCCGTCTGTCCGGCAAGCACGCTCTCCATTGCCTGATCCTGATTGCGGTATATTGTGGTGCCGTCCTTCAATCCCTGCGGCATGCGATGGGGATAGAGGTGGTTGCCCTCGGCACGGTTTATGCGGAAGCCCACCAGTTGCTCCTGTCCCTTGGGACCAGAGACGTAGCAAAGTCCGTCGCCGTTGGCAAAGGAAGCCGTACCTGCCACCACAATGTGGTCGCGGCGTATCTCCTTGACGAAGCCCACGCGCTCGCCCGTGCTCTTTGGGGTGACGGTATTGCAGAGGTCGGAGGTGCGTCCGTGCATGAAGTAGTCGGTAAAGCCACGGTTGAAACTACGCTCGGGGTTGGGGGTAAAGGACAACTCCACCCTACCCTGCGAGGCGGCGCAATACTCACGGCGCCTCTTGAAGATGGCATCCAAGTGCTGGCGGTACCATGCCGTTACGTTCTTCACATAGGCGGCATCCTTCAATCTGCCCTCTATCTTCAGCGAACGTGCACCGGCATCGAGCAGAGCCTCCAGATGTGCCGTGCGGTTCATGTCGCGCATGGACAGGAGATAACGGCCCTGCAGGAGTTTCTCCCCATCGGCGGTTTCCAGGTCGTAGGGCATACGGCAGAACTGGGCACACTCGCCACGGTTGGCGCTACGTCCGTAGCACACCTCCGAGGCATAGCACCGGCCGTTGTAACTGACACAGATGGCACCGTGTATGAACACCTCCAACGGCACCTGGGGCACCTGGCGGTGTATGTCGGCTATCTCCTCTATGGTGAGTTCGCGCGCAAGCACCACCTGCTCATAACCCTCGCCATGTAGCCTCTGCACCTTCTCTGCCGTGCGGTTGTCCATCTGTGTGGAGGCATGCAGGGGTATCGGGGGCATGTCGGGCAAGAGCCTTATCCTCTCGTCCTGGACAATGAGGGCATCCACCCCTATGCGGTACATGCGCCATGCCAGGTCGCGAGCCTCACGGAGTTCCTCCTCGCCCTCGAGCAGGGTGTTCAGCGTAACGTACACCTTCACACCGAAGGGACGCGCATATTGCACCACCCGGGCAATGTCCTCGTCCGAGTTGCCAGCCGCGGCACGTGCCCCGAAGCGTGCGGCACCTATGTAGACGGCATCCGCACCATGGTCGATGGCGGCAAAGGCACACTCCTTGTCGCGTGCCGGTGCGAGGAGTTCTATCTGTATCTTATCCGATGGCATTGATGTCGTATGGTGTTTCCTGGTAGACGTAGTAGTTGAGCCAGTTGGTGAACAAGAGGTTGCCGTGTCCTCGCCAAGTCACGTGCACGCCCTTTTCCATGTCGTTGTCGGTATAGTAGTTGTAGGGCATCTGTATGGGCAGACCCTTGCCCAGGTCGCGCCGGTACTCGGTGTCCAGTGTCAGGGGCGAGTACTCGCTGTGTCCCGTCACGAATATCTCCCTGCCTCCGCGTGCCATCACCATGGAAACGCCGCTCATGGGGCTTTCCGCTATGATCTGCAGTTCCGGTACACGTTCTATGTCCTCGCGGCGCACCTCGGTATGTCGGCTATGGGGCATGTTGAAGACGTCGTCGAAACCACGGAAGATGGGCAGACGTGGATTCAGGGGTGTCTGCGGGAAGATGCCGAACATCTTCTCGGGCAGGGGATACTTGGGCACACCATAATAGTGGCTCAGTGCCGCCTGTGCCGCCCAGCAGATGTACATGGTGGAGGTGACGTTGTGGCGGCACCAGTCGAAGATTTCCTCCATCTCCTGCCAGTAGGTGACGTCCTCGTACTCGAGATGCTCCACGGGTGCACCGGTTATTATCATGCCGTCGAACTTCTCGTGTTTCATCAGTTCGAAGTCGCGGTAGAAAGCCTGCATGTGCTCTATGGGCGTGTTCTTGGACGTGTGTGCCTTCACCTTCATCAGATGTATCTCCATCTGCAGGGGTGTGTTGGACAGGAGGCGGAGCAAGTCCGTCTCTGTGGTTATCTTCAGAGGCATGAGGTTCAGTATGGCAATACGCAAGGGGCGTATGTCCTGATGCCTGGCCCTCTCATCGCCGAGTACAAAGATGTTCTCTTCCTTCAGATACTCTATGGCGGGCAGTTTGTCGGGTAGTGTTAGTGGCATAGTTTAAACGGAAAACGGAAAACGGGAAACGGAAAACGGAAAGGTTAAAGGTAAGCGGGGAGCGGATGAGCGGATGAGCGGAGTAATCGGAGTATTCAGAGTTCTCTGAGTCCTGAGTTTTCCGATTTCCGTTTTCACCTTTCCGTTTCCATCAGTTCCATCCATCGCTCTTCGGCTTGGGTTAGTTGTTGTTTCAGTTTGGTATGTTTCTCGTAAAGGCTCATATCCTGCGAACCTGCTTCGGTGGCCATCTGCTCCTCCAGTATGGCTATGGCGCTTTCCAGTTGGAGGACGGCAGCCTCGGCGTCGGCAAGTTCCTTTTCACGCTTCTTCTGGGCACGGGCTTGGGCTTTCTGCTCTTCGTAGGAAGCGGCTGCTGACCCACCCCGTCCCTCCCTGCGAGGGAGGGTGGCAGAAAGCCGAGCACCCGAATCTCCCTCCCTCGCAGGGAGGGCCGGGGTGGGTCTGCTCCTTATCCAGTCATATATTCCTCCAAGATGCTCGCGCACCTTGCCGCCGCCGAACTCGTAGACGCGCTCCACAAGGCCGTCCAGGAAGTCACGGTCGTGGCTCACCACTATCACCGTGCCGTCGAAGTCGCGTATGGCCTCCTTCAGCACGTCCTTGGATTTGAGGTCGAGATGGTTGGTGGGCTCGTCGAGGATGAGCAGGTTTACGGGTTCCAGCAGGAGTTTTATCATGGCCAGACGGGTACGCTCGCCTCCGGAGAGGAACTTCACCTTCTTCTCCGAGGCCTCGCCTCCGAACATGAAGGCTCCCAGTATGTCGCGTATCTTCAGGCGGATGTCGCCACGCGCCACACGGTCGATGGTGTCGAAGACGGTAAGTTCGCCGTCGAGCATCTGTGCCTGGTTCTGTGCAAAGTAACCTATCTGCACGTTGTGCCCCACCTTCACCTCGCCCTGGAAGGGTATTTCCTGCATGATGCACTTCACCATGGTGGACTTGCCCTCACCGTTCTTGCCCACGAAGGCCACTTTCTCGCCTCGGCGGATGGTGAGGTTCACATGGTCGAAGACAACGTGGTCGTACTCCTTGCGTGCCTCGTTGCAGATGACGGGATAGTCGCCGCTTCTCTGCGAGCAGGTGAACTTGAGGTGCAGGACCGAGTTGTCCACTTCGTCCACCTCCACGGGTATCATCTTCTCCAGTTGGCGGATGCGCTGCTGCACCTGTATGGCCTTGCTTGCCTGATAGCGGAAGCGGTCGATGAAGGCCTGCGTGTCGGCAATCTCCTTCTGCTGGTTCTCCCAGGCACGGAGTTGCTGCTCGCGCCGTTCGGCACGGAGGCTGACGTACTCGTCGTACTTCACCCGATAGTCATATATGCGTCCGCAACTTATCTCTATGGTGCGGTTCGTCACGTTGTTTATGAAGGCGCGGTCGTGGCTCACCAGCATCACGGCACCCGAGTAGGTGGCCAGGAACTGCTCCAGCCATTGTATGGACTCGATGTCCAGATGGTTGGTGGGCTCGTCCAGCAACAACACATCGGGGTGCTGCAACAATATCTTTGCCAGTTCTATGCGCATGCGCCAACCTCCCGAGAACTCGCTGGTGGGGCGGTCAAGGTCGGCCTGACGGAAGCCAAGTCCCTGCAGGGTACGCTCCAGGCGTCCCATATACTCGCTTCCTCCCATCATCTCCAGGCGCTCGCTCTCGTGGGTGAAACGCTCGCACAACTGCATGTAGCCCTCGCTTTCATAGTCGTCGCGCTCGGCCATCTCCTTCTGCATGCGCAGGATGTCCGCCTCTATCTCGTGCAGATGGGCAAAGGCCTTCTCGGCCTCCTGGCGCACGGTACACGAATCGGACAACACCATCACCTGAGGCAGATACCCCACGGTGGTGCCCTTGGGCAGGGATACGGTTCCCGAGGTGGGATGCTCCACTCCTGCTATTATCTTCAGCATGGTGCTCTTGCCTGCTCCGTTCTTACCCACCAGGGCTATGCGGTCCCTGTCGTTCACCACATAGGTGATGTCCGTGAAGAGCGGACGGGCACTGAACTCCACCGAAAGTTGGTCAATTGAAATCACTCTGTCTGTTTCTTTTCATTATTTCCGTGCGCAAATTTAGTGATTTATTCTCAAACGACCATAACATTCCACATCTTTTGCGACGCGCACATAACGAAGGACAACGGACAAGATACATTAAAAACCAATACATTTAATTGGTATTTACGAATAAATTACATAAATTTGTCGCACGAAACATCACTTCATTTTACATAGCATGACAAGAAACCAAACCATCAAATGCGGGCAGGGCAGTACGGATGCACGACATCCCTTAAGCCGTTCTCCCTTAATAATCAGCATTTTACCCCCCCCTAAAATAGAACCGTCAAGCCGTTATGGAAATGAGGGCAACAAGTCGCCTCCACTTATTCCCCCCAGAAAGGAGACATTAGCATATCCATATACCTGAGGAAACCTCGTTTCCGACTCGTTCATACATAATCAAAACTCAACCAAAACAATACTTTATGAAGAAGAAAGCAACACTACTTCTTGCCCTGATGGCACTCGGCTTCGGGTCGGGACTGAAGGCTCAGGGCGACTACTACGTGGCGCACGGAGCGGACGTGAACATCAATCACGGCACGCACTACCCCAAGAGCGTGAGCATCGTGGGTACACAGAGTGAAAGACAGGAACTGACGGGCATAGCATCGGCCATAAAGTGCCCTGCCTACTTCGACAAGACGGCGACCGTCTTCGAGGTGAAGGCCGGGGATATCGTCACACCCGAGATAGTGATTAACGGCCAGTGGATGCACGGCTATGTCTATGTGGATTGGAACATCAACAAGGCATTCGACGTGAATCTGGAGGGTGAAGGCCCCTACACCCAGGGCGAAGGCAACGAACTGATGTGCTGGTCGTTCTACAACCATGCCGGCGAAAACGCCACACCCGGTTGGAACAGCGACGGAGTACAGGCAGGCGACAACACGCTTGCACCGGGTTCATTCCGCGTACCCAAGGACCTGCCCGACGGCAGCACCTACCGCATGCGCTACAAGGTGCAATGGAATAGCATCGACCCCAGCGGTGCCGGCGACAAGTTCATCAGCGACGGCGGTTCCATCATCGACGTAACGCTGAAGATAAACGGCGTGGCGGAGAACGTCACCAAATATCCCATCAACGACTATGCCGAACCTCGCGTGGGCACTACTCCCGACGTGGCGGCATGGAGTGCCGTTGGCGAGGGTTTGCAGGCTTCATGGGCTTCGCGCGACGAACACTACTCCCTGCACGATGTGCCCCAGTTGGAGCAGAAGGATGCCGCCACCATCCATGCCTGGAAGGGCGAGCGTGCCAACATACAGGCAGTGCTCTTCAGCAAGGAGGACCAGGGCATGCTCTCAGTACGCATGACCGAATGGACAAAGGGTGGCGAAAAGACCGGCATAAAGGCCGGCGAGGCACGCTTCGTGAACTACGTCATCACCGACGACTTCAAGGCTTGCGGCAACCATCCCAGCGGTTTGGAGACATGGCTGGTGCCCGACGTGATTGACCAGGACAAGCCCCATGCCGTTCCCGCCATGGAGACACGCCCCGTATGGTGCACGCTGGAAATACCACGCGATGCCGAGGCAGGGGAATACCAAACCGCCCTGGAAGTGGTGAACGAGGGCGGAGAGGTGCTGAAGACCCTGGCACTGACCGTAAACGTGAATACACGCTCGCTTCCTGAGGTGAAGGACCAGAAGTTCCACCTGGACCTCTGGCAACAGCCCTACTCCGTGAGCCGCTACTACGACGTGGAGCGTTGGAGCGACGGCCACATCGAGGCCCTGCGCCCCTACCTGAAGGCTCTTGGACGCGCCGGACAGAGCACCGTTTCCGCCATCATGTTCTACGAACCTTGGGGCGAACAGACACACGACCTCTTCGACCCCATGGTGCAGACCACCAAGAAGGCCGACGGCACATGGGCATACGACTATACCATATTCGACAAGTACGTGGAACTGTGCAACGAGTACGGCATCAACCGACAGATCAACTGCTTCAGCATGGTGCCCTGGGACATGAAGTTCCGCTACTGGGACGAGGCTTCCTCTTCATACAAGTTCCTGCAGACAACCACCGGCACCGAGGAGTACCGCGAACTGTGGACAGCCTTCCTGACCGCCTTCAAGGCTCACCTGCAGGAGAAGGGTTGGTTCGAGAAGACAAACATCGCCATGGACGAGCGTGCCGAGGCCGACATGCTCAACGCCTACAACATAGCCAGCGCCCTGGGATTCAACATGGCCCTGGCCGGCAACTACCACTCATCCCTGAGCGACAAGTTGCAGGACTTCTGCGTGGCACTGGGACAGGACAAGCGCTTCACCGCCGAACAGCGTGCCGACCGCAAGGCCAAGAACCGCATCACCACCGTCTACACCAGTTGTGCCGAGGCTGAGCCCAACATCTACTCCAACTCGCTGCCCGCCGAGGCAACATACCTGCCCCTGTATGCCGCCGCCAACGACCTGAACGGCTACCTGCACTGGTCATGGATCAACTGGGACGAGCATCCGCTGACGGACAGCCGCTTCCGCAAGTTCGGTTCGGGCGACACCTATTGCTACTATCCCGGCAACCGCTCCAGCGTACGCTTCGAGCGCCTCATCGAGGGCATACACCAGTACGAGAAGGTGATGATCCTGAAGGAGGAGTACAAGGACAACCCCGAGAAGATGGCCATACTGGACATCCTCCTGCAGCGTTTCCAGAGCAGCAGCGTGGCAGGCGTGGATTGCGCTCCCAAGGTGAACGACCTGGAGAACTTCCTGAACGGCCTTGAGGTGGAGGTAACCCTGCCCGAAGGCGTAAGCACCGGCTACTACCGCATCATCAGCAAGGCTACGGCACGCACAGAGCACCTCTTCAACAACGCCCTGCACACGGGCAACAGCATGAAGTTCACCCTTCAGTCCAACTCCAAGGTGGAGACAAACAACGGCATCTGGCACATCACAGACAAGGGTGCCGGCAAACTGGGCGTGAAGAACGGCGACGGCCAACCCATGGTGGCAGGTGCCAGTTGGGGCAGTTCCGTAGCAGGCACATTCAACGAACTGACCATCAAGGAGACCAGCGATGTGGGCGAGTACCGCTACTACTACTTTGCCGAGGCGGTAAACTGCACCAACGGCAGCGCCAACTTCAAGGTGGGCGGCACTGACTTCATCACCACATGGGCAGCAGGCGCAAGCACCGCCGACGACCTCCTGTGGAGATTCGAACCCGTAGACACCGAGGGCAAGTATATATATAATGTGGACATCGCAGACAATGCCGATGCATACGTCACCTACACCCACGACGGCAAGGAGGAGACCGCCTTCAACGGAGGTTTCTTCATCTCTGACAAGGAAATCGGCAAGGAGAGCCTGACGGCAGGCATACTGGACAACGTGCTGAAGGCCAGCACAATCACCGTGGAGGCCGGCACCATCAAGGTGACAGGCCTGCAGGCCATGGAGGAACCCAAGCGCCAGGATCTCTACAACACCAGCAAGGGTGACGGCGTCATCCCGCCCTACCGCATCCCCGGCATCAGCACAGCCAGCAACGGACGCCTCATCACCGTGGCGGCACGTCTGGTGTGCGGCACCGACCCTGGCTACGGACAGGTGGACGTGGTGTGCCGTACCAGCGACGACAACGGCGACACATGGACAGAGATGAAGGATGTGGCCGTGGGCAACGGAAAGACCTCGGCAACGGTCAACTACTTCGAGACTGCCTTCGGCGACCCTGCCGTGGTGGCAGACCGCACCAGCAATGAAGTTCTGGTGATTGCCGTGGCCGGATGTACCGTTTACGGAAACGGCAACACCACCAGACAGAACCCCAACCTCATTGCCACGATACATAGCGCAGACAACGGCGAGACATGGCAGGAACCCGTGAACGCCACGGAACAGATATACAGCCTCTTCGACCAGGGCAACCCCATTCAGGCTGCCTTCGTGGGCGGTGGCAAGGTTTTCCAGAGCCGCATCGTGAAGAAGGACAAGTACTACCGTCTCTATGCCGCCATGTGCGCACGTCCCAACGGCAACCGTGTCATCTACTCCGACGACTTCGGCCGCACATGGCATGCCCTGGGCGGTGCCTATGCCCTGCCCGCTCCCGGTGGCGACGAGCCTAAGTGCGAGGAGATGCCCGACGGACGCGTAATCCTGTCAAGCCGTGTGGGTGGCGGACGCATATACAACATCTACACCTACGAGAACACACTGGAGGGCACTGGTTCCTGGAGCACCGATGCAAAGAGCACCTTTGCCGGCTCCGGACTCACCCCCGGCGGCAACAGCACGAACGGTGAAATACTCATCATCCCCGTGGTTCGCAACAACGACCAGAAGGACATGTACCTGGCCCTGCAATCCCTGCCTACAGGCAGCGGACGTACCAACGTGGGCATCTTCTACAAGGAACTGACCGACATGGCCGACATGAACAGCGTGGCCAACTTCTGCAAGGACTGGAACGGTTTCCACCAGGTGAGCACCACATCCTCGGCATACAGTTCCATGGATCTGCAGGCAGACGGACGCGTGGGCTTCATCTACGAGGAGACACTGACCAGTTTCGGCAAGCGCGACAACCCCGTCTCCACCAGTTTCCCCACAGGTGCCGGACAGCACAACTTCGATGGTTTCGACAACATCTACCTGCCTATGGAGGTGGAGTACATCACCGAGGGGGCATACTCCTATAAGGCCAATGTGGACCGCCGTGCATTCCTGCAGGCATACTTCTCTGCCGTAGTGGCAGATGCCGAACTCTCCGAGGGCACAAAGGCAGAACTGGCCAACGCCATAGAGTCCCTGAGCCAGCAGCCCACCACTCAGGAGGTGGACAACATCTATGCCCTGCTCAACAGCGAGGCTCCTGCCGACCCATGGGACGGCAAGACCGTGACACTGACCAACGTACAGCAGAACGGTAAGGAATACGCCCTGTACATCAACGCAAGCAACACCCTCTCCCTGGCCACCACCACAGCCGAAGAGCAGGGAGCCAAGGCAGAGTTCACCTGCAAGAAGGAGGCAAGCGGAAAGTACAGTTTCTACAACGAGGAAACCAAGCAATACATGATATGGCGCGCTGCTTCCAGCGGTGGATATAACAGCAACAAGGGAACCCTCGGCACCTACAACGCCACCTATTGCGACTGGAGCATAAACGATGCCTCAGCCACCAAGGAAGGCACCTACTATCTGGTAAGCAAGCGTTCAAACGGCAGCACCGACGGTTCACTCATCGTCATGGCATCGGGCGTCTTCGACGGATGGGGCAACAGCATCGGCTGGAGCAACAACTACAGCAACCTCTTCCGCATAGACATAACAGACACCGCAACAGGCATCGGCGACATAGAGGAAACGGAAAACGGAAAACGGAAAACGGAGATCTACGACCTCTCCGGCCGTCAGGTACGCCAGGCAGACAAGGGTGTCTACATCACCAACGGACAGATTGTAGTGAAGTAAGGTAGGCGGAAAAGCCCCCCATTTCAATAAAGACAGGAAGTCTCCACACGCAACAGACGGTGGAGGCTTCCTGCTTTTCTGTCAGCACGGCTCCCGTATCATGACAATACTCAGGAGACCGATAATTTATCCCTATATTCAATAGGGGCGTGGCATATAGAACAACTACTCCTTTATCCGGATAACCATGTTGGAGATGATAGCCGCCAGTCCTCCGGTTGTAATGCCGGAAGAGAAGATATTTCTGATGGTCTCGGGGGACTGCATGAGAATGTCGGGATAGAGTTCTACACCAAGTCCCATGCTGAAACTGATGGCGATGACCAGCGTGGCCTTGCGGTCAATGTGCTGAGAGGCGATGATTTTCACACCTGCCGACGCTACGGTACCGAACATGAGCAGGGTGGCTCCGCCAAGCACTGGGTCGGGCATAAAGGAGAATATAACACCGATAACCGGGAAAAATCCCAAAAGCACAAGGAACAAGGCTATGAAATAGCCCACGTATCTGCTGGCCACACCGGTAAGTTGTATCATGCCGTTGTTCTGCGCAAATATGGAATTGGGGAACGAATTGAGCGCACCTGCAATAAAGGAGTTCAACCCGTCGGCAAGAATACCTCCCTGGGCACGCTTCAAGAAGGGTTGCCCCTCAACAGGTTCTCCGGAAATGAGCGAGTTGGCCGTAATGTCGCCGTATGCCTCTATGGCCGTAATCACATAGACAATGGCAAAAGCCAGTATGGCAGAGACGTTGAACGACACACCGTATTTGAACGGTACGGGAACATTGAATATGGAATATTCCGGCATTGTACTGAAGTCCACCATGCCACAGAAAAAGGAAACCGCATACCCTATCGCTATGCCTATGATAATAGAACCCATACGCAAATAGCGGTTGGAACTGCGGTTGAAGAATACTATAAGCAGCAGGACAAGGGCTGCGATGCCAAGGTTCCTGTATGAACCGAAGGTGCCGTCCTCTATTGCCGAGGCACCACCGCCGCATGAGGTGATACCTACCTTTATGAGGCTTATGCCTATCAGCGTTACCACTATGCCCGACACAAGCGGAGTGATTATCTTCATGGCATACTTAAGGATGCGGCTGACAAACACTTCTGCAAGTGCACCAACCATGGTAGCGCCGAAAATGGCAGGCAGTCCTCCTATCGCACCGGCCATGATGATGGGGCTGATGAACGAGAAACTTGTGCCCTGTACGCACAACAGGCCACACCCCACCCCTCCGAAGCGCTTGCATTGGATGAACGTGGCGATGCCTGACACAAACAGGGACATGGACACGAGGAAACTTGTAGTCCCTACATCAAAACCCAGCGCTCCGGATATAATCAGCGGAGGGGTTATAATGGCCACGAATATTGCCAGCAGATGCTGCATGGCGGCAAACAGGGTGTCCTTCAAGGGAGGCCTGTCCTCCAGCCCGTATATAAGTCCATTCTGCATGGCTATCTGAATGTCACGGTACAATTATCCAAACTGTCTATGATTGCCAGGGACTCTACGTGTATGCCCTTGCCTCGCAACAGTTCTCCTCCGGTCTGGAAACCCTTTTCTATCAGGAAGCCCATTCCCTCCAGCGTGGCACCTGCCTGTTCCACCAAGTCGATGATACCAAGGGCGGCATTGCCGTTGGCAAGGAAGTCGTCCACGAACAGTATCCTGTCACCAGGTCTGAGGTAATCCCCGCTGACGCAAACGGTGTATGTCTTGTTCTTGGTGAACGAGAAGACCTCTGTAACCAGCATGTTGTCCATTGTGCTCGGAGTCTTCTTCTTTGCAAAGAGCACGGGCACGTTCAGATAGTCGCCTACCATTATGGCCGGTGCTATGCCGCTTGCCTCAACGGTCATAACCTTGTTGATTGTGTGCCCGGAAAACCTCCTGACGAGTTCCTTTGCCATCTCTCGCATAAGTACAGGGTCCATCTGATGGTTTATGAAGTTGTCCACCTTCAGTATACCGCCATCCAGGCACTTTCCGTCACTCAATATACGTTCCTTTAATTGCTTCATATATGTTTAGCAGCCTTAATAATCATTCTGTCTGCAAAGTTACTACTATGCAAGGTATTTACCAAATTTATTTGAGCAAATCCGAGCCGACGAACGAAACAAGAGCAGAGGATGCTTGCATACTATGCCTTGTAAGGAGGAGGAAGACCATAGGTCAACGTGAGTAACTTAGACAGCAGGTCAGAGGTACGAATAAGCGAGCAAAATACCAATCAGATTTCTTTGTTTTAAATAAATACGGATGGAGGATTTTTATGAAGAGCAGAGTTTTGACAGTACTGCTTTGCTGTGCATTACTTGTGACATTATTCTCATCATGCTCCGGAAAAAGAGATATGCTTAAGAAGTGCGGAGAAGACGTTATTTCAATGATGGTTGAAATGATTGAAAACGAGGAGTATAGGGAAATATACGATTTGTCCGAGGAATATGATGAAGAAATATCCAAGCTATGTGAAGGTGATTACTCCGAGCTCGAACAAGTGTATGAGTTGATCATTCCCGTGGAAC
>JAZNYM010000069.1:0-8700 GCA_045594385.1 Bacteroidaceae bacterium | reverse complement strand
TTTCCCTCGAACCATTGCAGACCGTTGTATTTCTCTGCCTTTGGAATGGCAAGGCTCAGACGACACTTGCTGAAACCCAGCTTGCGCACAACCTGCGCGTCTTCCTGGCGTACTTCATATTCGTTTTCGCCCACTATACCCAAATCCGCCACACCAGTGGCCACACTCTGGGGAATGTCATCGTCCCTCAGATAGAGGACTTCTATGGGGAAATTACTGCTTTGCACCAAAAGGGTGCGTTTGCTGCTGCTCACCTTGATACCGGCTTCAGACAGCAGGCCCATTGTGTCTTCAAACAAACGGCCCTTGGATTGTACTGCTATTCTTAACATTATCTTTTTTACCTTATTTGCTTACATTTCATAATCCGTGCAGGCACGGCTCTTAACATAGGGTTTGATAATCTGCGCCACAGCCACATGCTCGGGGTGTACGGCATAGGTCTGCACATCTGCCAATGAATCAAACTCGCTGTAGAGCGCCACCTCATAGCTTTCTGCCGGATTGGCATTGAAGCCAATCTCAATATGGCGGATGCAGCTTATCTTCTCGGGCAAAGCCAGGATACCGGCCTTAAACGCTTCCATTACCTGCTGTTTCTCTGCAGTATCCACCTCGTCTTTCAGTTGGAACAATACAACGTGCTTAATCATACCTTAGTCAAACTATCTATAATTTTCAATTATTGCTTGCAAAGGTACATATTTTATCCGATATACTTGTACTTATTGTGTTTTTTTATGCACTATGGTGCAAAGGCAAAGTCATGCTGTTGCGATGGCAAACGGATACTGTTGCGTTTGCCATCGCAACAGTATCCGTTACCAACGTTACCGGATTGCAGTCTATTTCACTACCACCTTCCTGCCGTTCATCAGATAAATACCCTTTGGCAGACCAACGGTTCCGCTGACGGCCTTACGCACTATTCTTCCGCTCAGATCGTAGATGTCATACTTTGCCTTTTCAGCTTCCATATCCGGCAATCGGTCTGGCGTATCTTCCGTCTTGTTGTAATAGGCTCCGGTGTTCGTGTCAAGAAAGACCAACGGACTGCTTTTCCGGAGTACGGGATGTGCGTCCTCGTCCAAGGCCTGCCGCCAGATTTCCCTTCCGTCATCAAGTATGAAGCAAAGTTCACCGCTTTCCAACAGAGCGGGGTCGAGGTTATTTACCTGGTTCCCTATTGTTTCATAGCAGTTGAGGAGACTGATGTGGCCGCTGTTGCGCACAAATGTATTGCTGCCCTGCACACCGCTCACCTCTCCTATATTGAAGCAGTTTTCCACATTGGCATTGCTGCCCAGCCAGCCGGAAATGGCCGCACTCTCCAGACCTCCGCTGATGGTTCCGGTGTTGTAGCAGTCTCGGATGATAAGCGTGGCCGTACTTTGCATGTTACATCCGAAGATGCCGGACACGTTCTGTGCCGAACCCGTTATGTCAGCCTCGTTGCCGACACGCTCTATGGTCACAATGCCGTCGGCATTTGAACCGCCGACCACACCCACAAAGCCTATTCCCTCTATACTGCAGCTGCCGTCCACCGTAAAGTCGTGGATATAGGCTCCCCCGCTCACAACACCGAACACACCCGTGTAATTGCCGGCCTTGATGTGCAGATTACTGATTACATGGCCCTGACCGTCAAATTCGCCCACATAGGCCATGCCTTCCTTGCCGATAGGCTGATAGCCGGTCTTGCCCTCCATGTCAATGTCTGCCGTCAGGATTCCCTTTGAGCCCACTCCGCCATGGTTCACATACTTGGCAAAGCGTATCAGTTCATCGGCAGATGCTATATGAATGGTGGTGTCCTTTATTTCTACATCCTGATAATCCAGATAGTCTGTTATCCATGCCACACGCTCCGGAATGTAATCGCGCAGCACACCCACCTCCGCCTCATAAGAGCCCAGGGCAAAGGCGTTCTCATGCACTCTGGTGTCAAGAATGGGCCAACGGATAAAGTTGAGCCGCTGCGAGGCGTCCAGAACCTGTGCCATGCTGTCAATGAACTGCACCAGACTTTCAGGGTCAAAGGCGCCTGATTCGGTCTTTTCCTTCCACATATCCTTCAGCATGGCATCTGCGTATGGGTCGGAAAGCACACGCGTCACAAAATTGTTCATGTTGGGAGCTGAACTTCCGCCACGGGTATACACCCAGCTGTTGCGGTTACAAACAGGATAGATGCGGTGGTCGTTGTTGAATGCCAGATCAAAGTCCCAGCTCGGCCCCACAACAAAGTAGTCGCTATTACGGTTCTTAGACATATACGTGCTCCAGTAGGTATCCGTATTGCCGGAAAACTCTCCCACGATAAAGTGCTTTACGAAAGAACTTACATCCAAGTATTTGCGGTACCCGTTGACAGAATCCGTAAAGTTGGACCCGAACACGGCATCCTCCAGCACGTTGAAATAGTCCGTAATGTATTGTTTCTGTTCGGGAGTGATATCGTCCTCGCCCGGCGACTTGATGGTAACGGGCATACCCCTTCGCGTACTGAACCACGACTTCTCGCCTCCGGCATAGGCATCCACCTCCAGCAGATAGCCGCCAGTGATATTAGGATCTTCAATGTCAGAGGGTTCCATTTCCACCACGTTTACGCGATTGGGATCGGTGGTTATCTGGTCGCACAACTGATAGCATCCCTTGTATTCGCCATTCATGATAACATCCACCGGCTGGCAATAGGGCGTATAGGGCATACCCACTCTCTTGCTTATTTCAAAGGCCAGGATGTTGCGCATCAGTGTCTTGTCGCCATAATTGTTTATCAGTGTCCATTTCTTTGCCTTTGCCGGACTTTCAAGGGGCGAATCCTTGAGCATGTGATGGCTCTTGCCGTCATTGAACTTTATGCGGTAAGGCTTCTTGGGGAAATTCATGCTGGCATTGCCGCGCAGACGGGTGGTAATGGGATATTCCTGAATACGCGTACCGTTGTCATAGACCAGTGTCATGTTGGACTCCAGATCATGCACCTTGTCATAGGGTTCCTGTCCGGAATGGACATGGATGCTCAGGGTGGGCAGGTTGGTTATCTGATAGAAACGGCTGTCGTCTCCGGCTCCCTCATATCCGTAGAACTCCAGCTCGGAGATATTGCAACGCGCATCATGCGGCCCCAGATAGCGCACATAACGGAAACCGCGGGACACATCCACATCGGCATGCTCTACCCTACCAGTTTCTCCCGCGTCAGGAATGAGATACAATGGTACGGCATCCAAAAAGTCGGGACGGTTGGAGCCTTCAAAAAGCCCAAGTTGTGTACGAAGGGGACCGTTGCCATCATTTCTCGGACTCCATCCCACTTTGGTTATGACATGAGGCCTTCCCAAATCCAGCCCCACCCAGGTAAAGGAACGGTCATAAGAGGCATAGAAGGTATTCAAGTCACCATCGAAGGCACACCCCGGAGTATTAACCGTAGAAGAGGGTTGCCCCGTCTCATAATCCACACTGGTACTGCCAATCGGAGTTCCAGAGAGCTTCACTGGCTCTTGGGCAGAAACATTTATAAAGCCACAGAGAAAAACAGCCATCAAAAACAAGAACTTTAAAAGTCGTAAATACTTCACCTGTTTGTTATACATTTTCATGAGTTCAAAATAATAGCAATTCAAAACAACTTGTGCAAAGATAACAAGAATTCCTTAATAAACCTCCTAAAACACAGCAAAAAAGCAAAACACAAAAACTCTTCTCTCATTCGTCCAGAACATTTAGCCAACTGTTTATTTGCGGTTTAGCATTATTTGCTGTAATTTTGCAGGCAAAACCAACTTAATTCTTTTTTTATGGACAAGGTTACGGAAAACCCTTTCAAAACCGGCGGACGGGATTCCCGTTCCAACAGCCATACGGCACTCATGACCGTTACGGCACTTTTTGTCACACTCTATCTGGTTTCAAACGTGATGGCCGTAAAGGTTATCAGCATTGCCGGCCTGTTTTATTTTGATGCCGGAACCATTACCTTTCCCTTTGCCTATATGCTGGGGGATGTGCTCACTGAAATATGGGGATTCCGCACGGCCAAGCAGGTTATCTGGATTACATTCTTCTGCAACATCCTCATGGTCGTCTGCACACAGATTGGCGTATGGCTTCCCTCTCCCCATTATTTGGCAGAAACCGCCAATGCCTATAATCACATCTTCACCTATGTGCCCAGAATTGTAGTGGGTTCTCTTGTCGGCTTCCTATTGGGCGAATTGTCCAACTCTTGGTTTATGGAGAAGATTAAGGAAAAGACACGGGGGAAGAGGCTGTGGGTACGCACCATCGGAAGTTCGGCCATTGCATATTGGTTTGACAGTCTGCCATTTGTGCTGATTGCCTTTGCCGGAGTGGTTTCCACACACGACCTCCTTATGATGATTCTTTTCCAGTATGCGGCCAAGCTGGCTCTGGAAGCCTTTTTCGGCACGCCTATGGCCTATGCTGTTGTGCACGCCATCCGACGTTACATTACAAGGAGGACCTGAATACGGATATGGAAAGGTATGCACTGATCAGCACCAAGATGCCCCGGGAATTCGTTCTTCTGCAGGGCACGGGCTGCCGTTGGGCCAGATGCACGTTCTGCGACTACCACAAGGACGTGAGTGAGGAGCCGTATGCCGTAAACGCCCCTGTGCTGGACAGAGTAAGCGGCAGGTTCGGAGTGCTTGACATCATCAACTCCGGTTCGGCACCCGAACTGGACGAGCAGACCGTCAGCCACATCAAAAGAGTGGTAAGCGAAAAGAACATACATACCCTCTGGTTCGAGGCACATTATATGTACCGCAAGCGTCTGGCCGCTTTTGCAGAACAGTTTGCACCCGCCAAAGTGAAGTTCCGCTGTGGGGTGGAAACCTTCGACCCCACATTGCGAAGCCTCTGGAAAAAGGGCATACCGGAACATGTAAGCGCCACAGACATAGCACAATACTTCCAGGGCATATGCCTGCTTTGCTGTACGCAAGGCGAAAGCCGGAAACGTATTCTGCAAGACATTGAACTGGCCAAAGCGCATTTCGAATACTTTAGCGTGAATGTATTCTGCAACAACTCCACCCCGGTCAGGCAAGACCCCGAACTGTCCGCATGGTTCGTTCGGGAAGTCTACCCCATGATAAAGGACGAGCCAAACATTGAGATACTGATACAGAACACTGATCTGGGAGTTGGGGGATAAAAGCCAGCCATTGTTTATTTTCCCTTTGAAGTGGCCTGATGCATGAGAGTGGCCACCTCATCCGGATTGGCACCCAGTTTGAGAGCCTGTTTCAGGTCGGCCATTGCCTGCTTGCGTTCGTTCAGTGCAAGGCAGAAGGTGGCACGCGCCAGATACACTTCCGCATCCTCCGGTGCCAGGGAGACGGCCTTGTCATAGTCGTGTCGGGCAGGTTCGTACTGTTTCCGTTGCTCTTCCATTCCGGCACGCACCAGATACAGGTGGCTGTGCATGGGGTAATGCTCTATCAGACGGTTTATCCCCTCCATCGCCTCCCGCGGGCGCCTGTCCTTGTCGTTCAGCAGGATTAGTCCCAGATGGGCGTTCTCGTGCATGGGGCAAAGGCGGATAATCTGTTCATAGTCCTTTCGTGCCAACGGGTTCTTGCGTTGCTGGCCGTAAGCATAGGCTCTGAAGAAAAGGGCGTCCACACATTCTGCGTCAATCTGCAGTACCGAGGTGTAGTCGGCCACAGCCCTTTCCTCGTTTTCCAGAAGCAGATACAGAGAGGCACGGCTCATGAGCAGAGCTGTATCCTTGGGCGCAATGTGCAGTCCCTTCCCATAGCTGTCCAGCGCCAGCTGGTGTTCGCCCTCATGCTCGTAGATGCGGCCCAGATAACGATAGACCACAGCATTCGACGGAGATGCCGGATTTAGTTTTATGGCCTGCCTGAATTGTGCCTTGGCCTGTTCCACACTGTCCGTTGCCAGACAATCTATGGCTCTGCGCACACATTGCTGATAGGTCTGTGCATTGGCGGAGAACGCAAGACAACACACACTAAAGATAAGAATCATCCTTTTCATGCAGGCAAAGGTACGACTAAGTGAGCGAAATACCAAACTTGTTTGGATTTTTTCAGAGCGGAAGTGCCAATCATTCTCGTCATGCTGAACTTGTTTCAGCATCTGTCCGCGGAGAATGGTCAGTGAAGGCTCGCAGTGAGATCCTGAAACAAGTTCAGGATGACGAATGCCGTGGGGGATAATTCCTCCCGTCATGCATACCATACAACCAATGGTTTTAACCATTTAACCTTTTAACTTTTAACCTTGCCAACATGGCTGTTGCCACCATTGGGAAAAGGCTGAACCCACATAAATAAAGTGTACGCCTATTAGTTTTTCTGCCGAATATTTGCCAGTTCCTTTAAAAAAATGTTTCTTTGCATAGGGAAATGGCAAATATGCCCCAAGATGAGCCGTAGGCATAAGCGCCATGACCGCATTCATTAACGGACAAAGCATATAACGACAATGGTTTTCAAAAAATTCAATTTCATTACGGCAGGCGCGTGCCTGATGCTTTTGCTTGCCTGTGGCACAAAGGGCAATCAGCCCCAGCCCAAACCTGCAGACCTGATTCCAGCTCCAGTTGAGCTTACCGTACGCTCCGGAAGCGTTTGTTCCGACAAGTTGGCAAGCCTGCCCCAAAAGGTGAAAATCTCGGAAAAGGCTCTCCTTGGCCGGCTGAACGGACAAAAACTGACCGACTGGCAACTCAAGTCGGCCTATTGGATGGAGATTGGCAAGCGCAAGGTGAAGATTGAGGCTGCCCATGAGGAAGGTGTGTTCTATGCACAACAGTCGCTCAAGATGATGGCAGCCCTGGACAGTGCCGTAACCTGCTGCACCATTCTGGACTGGCCACGGTTCCAGTACCGTGGTGTAATGCTGGACGAGAGCCGCCACTATCAGGGAAAGGAATTCCTGCTGATGCAAAGGTTAAGATGCAGGGTGCTATCCAGAAGTGGGTAGACCACTCAATCTCGGTCACTGTAAACCTCCCCAACGAGGTTACCGAGGAGCTTGTTGCCGATGTATACCGCACCGCGTGGGAGAGTGGCTGTAAGGGTATCACCGTATACCGCGATGGTTGCCGCGACGGCGTATTGCTCGACGTTAAGGATAAGGGTCAGAACAAGAAGCAGTGCAGCAGCTCTAACTCTATGCGCCGTCCCGAGTCTATCCAGGCCGACATCGTACGTTTCAAGAATGGCTCGGAGGATTGGATTGCCTTTGTGGGTAAGCAGGATGACCGTCCATACGAGATCTTCACAGGTAAGATTGAGGAGGATGCTATGTATATCCCCAAGACCATCACACACGGTAACATCATCAAGGTCACCGAGGCTGACGGTACCAAGCGTTACGACTTCCAGTATCAGGATCGCTATGGCTATATCAACACCATCGGTGGTATCTCGCGCCTCTTCGACGAGGAGTTCTGGAACTATGCCAAGCTTATCTCGGGCGTTCTCCGCTATGGTATGCCTATCGACAAGGTTGTTCAGCTTGTCGACGGCTTGCACCTCGACTCGGAGACCATCAATACCTGGAAGAATGGTGTGGAGCGAGCGCTCAAGCAGTATATCAAGGATGGTACACGTGGTAAGGGTCGTTGTCCCCAGTGTGGCCAGGAGAATATGGCTTATCAGAATGGCTGTTTGACTTGTATGGCGTGTGGCTATTCTAAGTGCAGCTAATTTCTTGAGATAAGGGGCATCCTTCGACGCCTCAATCTAAAGAGCGAATGGGAAATACGCTAAGTATGTCCCATCCGCTCTTTCTCTTTATCGTATCAGTATCGGTTCACGGACATCGACGGTAAGAGAAAAACGATATATGCCCCCACCTTGAATGAGCTCAGAGAAAAAGAGAAGGATGTTGCGAAGAATCTCGAACTCGGCGTAAGCAATTCCAAGTTTAATCTCAAGCTTTGCGATCTACTGGATGCTTATATCTCTATTAAGAAGAACGTCAGAGAAACGACGATGGCATCGTATATCACCATCCTCAACGCACTAAAAAAGGAACCGTTTGCTCAGAACGCTGTGGGCAAGATCAAACCTGTTGACGCAAAGCGTTGGTTAATTGAGCTATCGGAGCGGGGATATTCTTTTTGTACAATCAAGAATTTCCATTCCTTCCTTAAGAGTGCATACATCATGGCGGTTGAGAATGACTATGTATCAAAGAATCCCTTCGCGTTCAAGCTGGACTTCATCAAAAACAACAACCCGAAGAGGTCTGCTCTCACAGAATCCCAGCAAGAAGATTTTCTTTGCTTTCTGAAGCAAAGCCGAACATACGCAAGATTCTACGATGTGTGCGTTTTGCTGCTGGAAACAGGAATACGAGTCGGAGAGCTCTGTGGGCTTACGATCAGTGATGTCGACTTCAGCAGGCAGTCCATCTCTATCGGGAAGCAGATCATTAGAACAAAGGATCATGTCAGTAAGATCGCAGAGCCAAAGACCCGATCGGGAATCCGAACAATACCGCTCACGCAAAAGGCGATGAATGCTTTGACAAACATGATTCGCAACCGCCCAGAGGCAACGGTGGAAGCAATCATCGATGGACATTCTCACTTTATTCTGATCTCAGAGAAGGGGTTGCCGTATTACTCCTCAAGGATCGACGATATATTCAAGGGGATTCGGAAGGAGTATACGAAGA
>JAZNYM010000068.1:0-32806 GCA_045594385.1 Bacteroidaceae bacterium | reverse complement strand
CAGAGAAGCGTGAAGTGGATAGTATAGTTGAATGTGCTGGAGAATTAAAATGCGACAACCTTGTAATCGTCACTAATAATGATAAGCGTACGATTGAAAAAGATGGTTATAAGATAGATGTAGTACCCATTTCTGAATTTTAGAGTGTATGGATGTGCTATTCTTTTTTAGAGCATAGAATTATTATGTATAATATAGTATTAGAAAATAAGAAAAAATAGTTATGGATAAAAGAGATGTTTACAAAGCTGAACTCCATGTACATACCCCAGCTTCAAAATGTTATAAAGGAGATAAGGATTTAACCGAATATATGAAAATTTTAGAGCGAGCATATGAGCTAGGCTTGAATATTATTGCAATCACTGACCATAATTCGATTGAAGGTTATAAAATAATTATGCAACAGAGGAATAGTATTCTCAATGAAATACAAGTTTTAGAGAATATACAAGACTCTAACGAGGCTAAAGTAAGATTAAAAACATTAGAAAAGCAAGCTAAGGTATTCAATGAAATATTAATTCTTCCAGGGTTGAGTTTGAAGTAAATAATGGGATTCATCTTCTTATAATATTTAATCCCAAAACAGAAATTTCAGAAATTCAACATTTTTTACAAGAAGGTGGGTTTGATGGAGACTCTATCGGTGCTGAAAATGATGTGTTTTCAAATTGGTCAATATTTGAATTGTATAGAGAATCTTTGAAATTTGATTGTATAGTCATAGATGCCCATACAGACTCTAATAAAGGTATTTTTAACACTATAGGCGAAGGAACTCCACGTATTCATGCGTTTACAGACCCGGCTTTGGTTGGTGTGTGTTATAAAAATGAACGACAAAAGAACAATATTAAAAATTTATTAAAAACGCCACAATATGCTAGAAAGACACCTTTATCCTTTTTAAAATCATCAGATTCACATAAAATTGATGAGATAGGAAGAGAACAAACATTTTTTAGACTTCTAAATCTTAGATGGGAAGATTTTAAAGATGCTTTTAATAATCCTACAGAATGTGTTTTTACGACTTATCCCAAGACTCAAGATATTATAAAAAGAATAACTAAAGAAGAGCATTGTATCTATATTCAAAACTGTACGCCGGAAAATAAAGAAATATTAACTAAAGCCTTTTGTGGATATTCTAATGCTAATGGCGGTGTTATATTTATAGGTGCAGAATCTTCTGATATTATGCCTGGATTGGATTTTAATTCAGACGGAGATTTTATCTTCTACGAACAATATATTAATGATGCTTTATCAGAGCTTTCTGCACAACCTGAATTTAAACTTGGAGTATATCCGTTAAAAAAAGGTAAATGTATAATAGTTCTAAAGGTTGTTCGTAAGGAAGATTTTATAGATGTAAATAATAATGGGGCAATCTATTATTATGATAAAGATAAAATAGTTCAATTAAGTGCAAAGAGGATACATTCGATATTAACACAAAGAATCAATGACAATATGACATTGCAGATCAATAAGGAGTTGTCATCAATTCAAAAAAGCGTATTATATATTGACACATATATAAAGTCTCTTCCGATTGTTAACTCATATATAGAAAAATCCATTCAGTTAAGTACTGTTATCAAATCTTTTACAGTTGAGGATCCTTTGAAACTAACAAAAAAACAAATCGAACAATTAGTAGAAAAATATAATGATAATCCGAATGGAAAATCAAAAGGGAATATTTATTACTTTGATAATCTTCAGAAACCGAGGTTGGCAGAAGCGTTTTTAAGAATTTCTATACCTCGCTTTAACATTCGAGAAATTAATATTGGGAAAAAATCAAGTAATATTTATGTTGTCCCTGGAGGTGCTATATTTTATTCTGATAAGGATATTAGCTCATATAATCCCGACGGATTACCGCTTGTTAAATTGACATTAGACAATAAATATCCCACAAAATTTTTATGTGCATTTTTAAAGTCCTCTTTCTTGTTATGGTTCGTTAAAAATAAATATAATAGTTTTGATATATATGACCCCAAAATATTAAGGAATCTATTGATTCCTAATTTGCATTTGCATAATCCCAAAGAGAAAGAAATAATTGAGTGTGTTGAAACTTTGTTTGATAAGATACTAATAATGGAAAAGGAGTTCCTATCTATCGATTTACAAAAAATAGAAAAAGATAAAATTGAAGATTTTATTATTAGCCATAATAATAAAGTACAGACTCATTTTATGGAAATTGATGAGAAGATATTTTCTTTATTAAACCTAAAATTAGAAGAAATCAATGTAATAAATGAAAATTTACACTCTAGTAATATTTTCATACCACAGATTTGTAAATAATTGCATGATACTATGGCTTTTTGGACCAGTGTCCAAGGCACTATAAATAATTCTGTGTAAATCTATATTTTATGTTTGCATCAAATGAATATTGGATCTGATATTTAATGCTGTCTTATCTTATAATAGTTGTTATTGTGATAAAGAACCATATTAATAGATTGGATCCTTAGTTTAAGGCTACTTCCATTATCTTTTATTCAAATTTACCACTGATGAAATGTTGGACAATATTCTTAGAAATGCAGAGAAAAAAGTTGTGGTTAATCTCGTAGGAATTACCCTGTTTAGAATAATACTGATTTTTTCTTAGAATACACATATTATACTGAATATCTGCATGATAGCATAGCAAAAAAGGACTGTGAAATAGGAGGTCGTAAATTTTTCGTAGACATCCCTATAAGCTTGAGTTGTTTAAAAAATACGTGTTATGAGATTATCTGCTATTTTAAGAATCTCATCATTTCCGATACCATTGGTAAACTTTACCGATTTATGTTAGAAATTTGGCACACGCTGGCACATGTGTGCCAAAACGTGTGCCAAATCTACTATATTTCAAATATGTCTGTATGAAACAATACTAAACAGAAACAACCTGAATTATATTTATTACTTTTTCAGGTTCAAGTTGTTTCCGATTGTTTCCGTGTTATTGAGTAGTATTTGAGCTTGCTGCTCTTATTTCCCGATGCAGAAGTTTTTGAAGATGTTGGAGAGGATGGCGTCGGAGGTGATTTCGCCGCCGGTGATTTCGGCAAGGTGGTGGAGGCATTGGCGGAGGTCTTCGGCAATGAGGTCGCCGGGGATGTTGTCGGCTATGGCATGACGGACACGGGCAATGGCTTCGAGGGCGTGGTGGAGGGCTTCGTAATGACGGAGGTTGGTGACGATGGTGGAGTCGTTGCCTTGATTGACGGAAAGGACCTGGTGGGCGGAACTTACCAGGGTGCTAAGCAGGATGGGCATGCCTGCTCCTGTGTGGGAGGAAATGTGGATGTCCTGATTTTTTTGCTTGCGGTGATATAGGAAGGAGGAGTCGGGCATGACAAGGTCGCTCTTGTTGATGACACGCAGGACGATGGGAAGGTCCGGAGTTTCGGGAGAGTGGGGGATACGGATGTCGGGGAACTGCTTGTTGGGTTCGGTGAGCAGGATAATGATGTCCGCTTTGCGTGCTGCCTGCAGGGAGCGCTCTATGCCCATTTGCTCAATGCGGTCGGTGGTCTTGCGTATGCCGGCTGTGTCTATGAAGCGGAAGGTGATGCCTTCTATCTGTATGGTGTCTTCAATGAGGTCGCGCGTAGTGCCCTGGATGTCAGAAACGATGGCACGCTCATCGTGCACGAGTGCATTCATGAGGGTACTTTTGCCCACGTTGGGCGCACCGATGATAGCCACAGGGATGCCGGTTTTCAGAGCATTGCCGGTGCGGAAAGAATCCGTAAGGCGTTGTATGTGTTTGTAGAGAGCGTCTGTGAGTTCGGTTAGTTGGGTGCGGTCGGCAAACTCAATGTCCTCGTGGTCGGAGAAGTCAAGTTCCAGTTCGAGGAGGGACGTGATGTGTAGCAACTGTTCCCTGAGTGTGTCCAGCTCGCGCGAGAAGCCTCCACGCATCTGCGACATGGCCATACGGTGGGTGGCCTCGCTGCTTGAGGCTATGAGGTCGGCCACTGCTTCCGCTTGGGAAAGGTCCATCTTTCCTGCCAGGAAGGCCCTCTTGGTGAATTCGCCCGGTGTGGCCATGCGTGCCCCCGAGTGTATGAGCGCCTCTGTTATCTTCTGAACGATGTAACGGCTTCCGTGACAAGATATTTCCGTGCTGTCCTCGCCGGTATAGGAGTGAGGAGAGCGGAAAACAGATACCAGAACATCATCTATGATTGCATCTGCCTTCGCATGGGTTCCGCTATGTCGGGTGGTTTCCTCCGACTCACCCCATGGGGTACGGATATAGCCATAGTGCAGGGTGTAACCCTTTGCCTTGGTGAGGTCTTTGGAGAAGATGCGTGACGTTATGGAAATGGCTTCGGGACCAGAAACTCTTATGATTGCCATTGCTCCACCCGGAGCAGTGGCAGGTGCACAGATGGTAGACATATATATATTATATATAAGGTGTATGCCTGTTGTATGGGAAGGCTTAGATTCTCTCTAACACCAGAGATATGAGGTTGTCTATGGTATTCTTGTAGGACGTGTTCATTTCCTGGGCATGACGGTTGGCAATAACCATGCAACACGTCATGGCACGGTGTCCGAGGATGGAGGCAAGTCCTGCCAGGGCAGAGGATTCCATTTCAAAGTTGCAGACTTTCATCTCCCGTACCCTTCCTTTGTCATCGGTGCGGTATCTGAAGGCCTCTACCTTGGCATTCTGCCCGGGGTCTTGGATTTCCATCCTGATTCTTCTGCCCTGAGGACCATAGAACCCGCCGCATGCAATGGTAATGCCGCGTACCATGTCGCCGGAGGCAATCTGTTCCAGAAGTCCGGCATCTGCCGTGGTCACATAGGGCGCACCCTTCTGCGGAGACCAGTTCATGTGCTTGCGGAAGGCATCCTCAAGTTCGAGGTCGCACACCTTGTTGCGGTCGGCATAATAGTTAAGCAGTCCGTCGAAACCGATGCTCTTCTCGCTGGCCACGAATGTGCCGAGCGGAGTTTCGGGTTGGAGTCCGCCACAGGTGCCTATGCGTACCAGGGTGAGTTGCCTGAAGGTGGGATTGTCCTCGCGTGTCTCGAAGTTTATGTTTGCCAGGGCATCCAGTTCATTAACGACAATGTCTATGTTGTCGCACCCTATGCCCGTGGACAGTACGGTGATGCGCTTGCCCTTGTATGTGCCGGTGATGGTGTGGAATTCTCGTGAGGATATGTTGCATTCCTGCGAATCGAAATGCGATGCAACCGTTTCCACACGTCCAGGGTCTCCAACGAGGATTACCCTGTCTGCCAGTTGTTCCGGACGGATGTGCAGATGAAATGCAGAGCCGTCGGCGTTTATGATAAGTTCGGATGGCGGGTAAATCATGGTATGTGTGTGTTTAGGGTTTATGGGTGGGGGGCACACCTTCCTATCTCTGCTCGAAGGTGCGTATCTCCTTTTCCAATGCATGTATGTCGGCAATTAGTTTTTCGTACTTCTGTTCCAGGGGAAGTATCCTTGTCGCCAGTTCGGTTTTCTTTTCGGCTTTCGCCACGGAGTATTCTTTCCTGAGGCCTTCAAGTTGTTCGGATGCCTTGTTGCGTTCGGCCACCATCTTCAGCCACTTGTCGGCCAGTTTGCGACTTTCCTCGTGACGGAACTGAGAAATGGTGGTGTAGGTGATGCGGTCGTTCACTATGAAATGGAAGTGCGACTTTGTCGTCTTTTGGGACTTGTTGCGGAGCGTGGCAAGACGTGTCAGGCCCTCCTTCACATGTTCCTGGTCGGTCCATGTGTCGCGTATGCTGCTGATGTTTGCCAGAGCCACCAGCGTGTCGCGTCCCATGGTACTTGTGTCGTAAATCTTGCGTGTCTCGTTTGGTATGAAGCAATACACGCACACCGTGTCGGCACACTGTCCGCGGTCGGTCACGAACCATCCGAGTTGGTTATACTCATCCACCAGGTAGAGATAGTCGTTTGCTTGGGAGTTGAAAGGCATGCCTATGTTCTCCGGTTTGAAGAACCGCTGGCTGTCCGAATCCCATCGTGTCATGAATATGTCGTATCCTCCCAGGCTCTCCTCACCCTTTGAGGCATAGTACAATGTGGTACCGTCCGAGAGCATGAAGGGATAGTTGTGGCTCAGGGTGTCCTCCAGTCCCGGCAACATTACAGGTTCGCTCCATTTCTGACCAATCATTTCGCTGGCATAGAGGTGCAGGACGGCACTGGTGTCGGGCTGGGCATAGACGATCTTGTCGCCCAGTTGCGAGCGGAACAGCGTGCAGTCCAGTGTGTCCTTGTCCTTTGCCTTGAAGAAGTCAGCACAAGTGGCAATGCTTCCGCTTTCGCTACCCAGGTAGAGAAAGTCCATTACCTCGTTCTTTTTCAGCAGTATTGAGTCTATGAACGTAACACGCTCTGTCACCAAGAGTTTGCGTTCGTAGTTCTCCTGCCGTGCCATTTCCGCCTGTTCTTCCGGTGTTGGTGCAGGCGGTGTCTTTGTTCTCCTTCTGCGCTGGGCAGATGCGCCCAGTGCCAGAAGGATGAGAAGTGAGAATATGATGGTCTTCTTCATGTCAAAGGTTTGAAGTGGTTAGATGTTTACTTTGTCAAGTATTCATGCATTGCCAGTGCGGCACGTCTGCCGTCGCCCATGGCCAGGATAACCGTAGCACCACCACGCACGATGTCGCCACCGGCAAAGATGGTGGGCAGATTTGTCTGCATGTTCTCGCCCACTACAATAGTGTTTTTGCGGCCCAGTTCCAGACCCTCGATGGAGGTGGGGACGATGGGGTTGGGAGAAACGCCTACCGCCACTATGGCCTGGTCGATGTCCAGGGTCACCGTTGCGCCGGGAATGGGCTGGGGAGAGCGGCGGCCTGATGCGTCGGGCTCGCCCAGTTCCATCTTCTGGAGCACCACGGCACGCACGGCACCCGTCTCGTCGGCAAGGTATTCAATGGGATTGTGCAGGGTGAGGAACTCGATTCCCTCTTCCTTGGCATGCTTCACCTCCTCCAGACGTGCGGGCATCTCAGCCTCGGAACGGCGGTACACGATGTACACCTTCTCTGCGCCCAGACGCTTTGCCGTACGGCAGGAGTCCATTGCGGTATTGCCGCCACCCACCACCATAACGCTCTTGGCGGGGTTGATGGGAGTATCGGTGTCGGGGTTGGAGGCATCCATCAGGTTCACGCGTGTCAGATATTCGTTGGACGACATGATGTTGATGAAGTTCTCGCCCGGAATGTTCATGAAGTTGGGCAGACCTGCACCTGAGCCCACGAAGATGCCCTCGTAGCCCTCGGCCTCCAGTTCCTTCACGGAGATGGTCTTGCCCACGATACAGTCCTTGACGAAGTTCACACCCATCTTGCGCAGGTTGTCTATCTCTACGTCCACAATCTTGTTGGGCAGACGGAATTCGGGAATACCGTACTTCAGTACGCCGCCAATCTCGTGCAGAGCCTCGAACACGGTAACGTCATAGCCATACTTGGCCATGTCGCCCGCAAAACTCAGGCCGGCAGGACCGGAACCGATGACGGCAATCTTCTTGCCGTTGGCGGGAGCCACCTCGGGCAGGGAGATATGTCCGCTCTCGCGCTCGAAGTCGGCGGTGAAGCGCTCCAGATAGCCGATGGCCACGGGCTGGTGCCCCATCTTCAGGTGCATGCACTGGCTTTCGCACTGCTTCTCCTGGGGACATACACGTCCGCACACGGCAGGCAGGGCAGAGGTGCTCTTCAGCACACGGGCTGCATTGAGGAACTCGCCACGCTCTATGTTCTTGATGAACGAAGGTATGTTGATGTTCACGGGACAACCCTGCATACATGTGGGGTTGGCGCAATCCAGACAACGCTTTGCCTCGGTGATGGCCTGCTCGCGTGAAAGGCCCGTGTTCACCTCCTCGGTGCGGGTAGTTGCACGATATACGGGATCCAGTTCGGGCATCTTCACGCGCTCTATCTCGGAGCGCTCCTTGCCCTTCATGCTCTTGCGCAGTTCCTCGCGCCACTCGGCCTTGCGGTCGGTCAGTACCTCCAGGGGAGTTTCCATGTCCATGTCCTTTGCCTCGCGTGAGAGCAGTTCGTCGGCAATGACGGTGGTCTCTGCCTTGCACTGGATGGGAGCGTCCAGATGGCTCATCTCCTCCTGCTCCACGCGGCGGAAGGAACCGGCACGCTTCAGCATTTCGTCGAAGTCCACCTGATGACCGTCAAACTCGGGACCGTCCACGCAAACGAAGCGTGTCTTTCCGCCCACGGTGATGCGGCATGCACCGCACATGCCTGTACCGTCCACCATGATGGTGTTCAGGGACACGTCAGTGGGTATCTCGTACTTCTTGGTCAGCAGACAGCAGAACTTCATCATTATGGCAGGACCGATGGCAAAGCACTTGTCCACCTTCTCGCGCTGGATTACTTCCTCCATGCCCACGGTGACCACGCCCTGCTTGCCATAGGAACCGTCGTCGGTCATGATGATGACCTCGTCGGAAGCGGCACGCACCTCGTCCTCCAGGATGATAAGTTCCTTGCTGCGGCCGGCGATAACGCTTATCACACGGTTGCCGGCAGCCTTCAGTGCCTGGATGATGGGGAGCATGGGAGCGGTACCCACACCGCCGCCGGCGCAGAGCACGGTGCCGAAGTTCTCAATGTGTGTGGCTTTGCCCAGAGGACCTACGATGTCGGTCACCTCGTCGCCCACGTTCAGGTCGCACAGGCGTGTGGACGAAAGTCCCACCTTCTGCACCACCAGAGTGATGGTGCCCTTCTCCGTGTCTGCTCCGGCAATGGTCAGGGGCATGCGTTCGCCCTGCTCGCCCACGCGGACGATAACGAAGTGTCCGGCCTTGCGGGCCTTGGCTATGAGCGGTGCTTCTACTTCCAGGCGGAATACCTTTTCGCTATATTGTACTTTGCTGACTATTTTGTTCATCTTTTCGTTGGTTAGTATTGTGCTTTGTAGCACAAAGTGTTGAATCGTTTTATTCTGAGTTTCGGATTATGCCGATGCAATGTATTAGTCGATTGTCTCGCATCCCATGTAGGGCACCAGTGCGGCAGGAATGCGGATGCCATTTTCCGTCTGGTTGTTCTCCAGCAATGCGGCTACTATGCGGGGCAGAGCCAGTGCGGAACCGTTCAGCGTGTGTGCTATCTCGGTCTTCTTGTCGGCGGTGCGGCGTATGCGGCACTTCAGGCGGTTGGCCTGATATGTGTCGAAATTGCTCACCGAACTTACCTCCAGCCAACGCTTCTGTGCCTGGCTGTACACCTCGAAGTCGTAGCACACGGCGCTGGTGAAGGACTGGTCGCCACCGCAAAGGCGCAGTATGCGGTAGGGGAGTTCCAGTTTCTGGAGCAGACCCTCCACGTGTGCAATCATCTCCTTGTGACTCTCGGCAGAGTGCTCGGGAGTGTCAATGCGCACGATCTCCACCTTGGAGAACTCGTGCAGACGGTTCAGTCCGCGCACGTCCTTGCCGTACGAACCGGCCTCGCGACGGAAGCACTGTGTGTAGGCACAGTTCTTGACGGGCAGTTCCTTCTCGTCTAGGATGACATCGCGGTAGATGTTCGTTACGGGCACCTCTGCCGTGGGAATCAGGTAGAGGTCGTCCAGTCTGCAATGGTACATCTGTCCCTCCTTGTCGGGCAACTGGCCTGTACCGTATCCGCTGGCGGCATTCACCACGGTGGGAGGCATCACCTCCTCGTATCCGCTCTTGCGTGCCTCGTCCAGGAAGAAGTTTATCAGAGCACGCTGGAGTCTTGCACCCAAGCCACGGTACACGGGGAAGCCGGCACCGGTAATCTTCACGCCCAGGTCAAAGTCTATCAGGTTGTACTTCTTGCACAGTTCCCAGTGAGGGAGAAGTGCCTCGTCGCTATCGGGGTTGGCATCCCAGTTGCCCACCTTGTCCACGCCCAGGACACATTCCTTCAGGTTGGACTTCACCACCCAGTTGTCCTCGGCACAGGCACCCTCGGGCACCTCGTCGTATGGAATGTTGGGTATTTGGCAGAGTTTCGTTGTCAGTTCCTTCTCGGCATTCTCCATCTCGGCCTTCAGAGCCTCGTTGGCGGTCTTTATTTCGGCCACCTTGGCCTTCACGGCCTCGGCCTCCTCCTTCTTGCCCTGCTTCATGAGGCCGCCAATCTCAGCCGCCAGTTTCTTGGCATCGGACAGGTTCTTGTCCAACTGTGTCTGTGCGGCACGGCGCTTCTTGTCTGTCTCCATCACCTCTGCGATGGCCTCACGTGCACCGGCAAAACGTTTCTTCTCAAGACCGGCAATCACACGCTCGGTCTCTTCTGTAATCAGTTTTAATGTAAGCATCTTATTTTTGTGTTTTATATTTCGGCCGTAAAATTACAAAAAAATACGCAATATTTCTTTTATGCGTTCCTTATTATATATCTAATGCTTATAAAATCGTATGAAAAGGTTATAATTGATACTTCTTTGTGTTGTATTTTCATATTGATTCGTTTTTTATACAAATCGCTCCATAGATAGTTACGCGCTAATGAAGCCATATTTTTCTTAGCTATTTCTCCGTTTCTCGGTTGCAATGGAACCTTATTGCGCCCTCAATGCACCAAAATATCTGTTCAAAACAATGGTTGTTATCATCATAACGTTAATGACTGATTTGGGTTTGATAAATTCATGTGGTTGTCATCATTTATAGTGCTTGTGACGTCATTCACCATTAATAAGCAAACTTGTCATGAGGGTTTTTGAATGATGTCTTATATGTAGTTGTGTAGTTCTCGATAATGGTAGATTTTACCGTCGGTAATCGTTCGCCGAACGAACGGTAATGATTCGGTTGTGTTCTCGTGGGGATGAAAAATAATCATACTTTTGTTGATGCGTGATTACCCTGATGCAGTTCATATACGGATGAAATAAATTTCCTGTTTTTAATAATAATGTAATAGGTCGTAATATTGTTTATACAATGTTTGTGGGTAGCAATGTAACCTATCATATGAGTGAAACTTTAGACATAAATGGTCTTTTTTTATAAAAAGCAAGGAAGAAAAGTATGGATTATACCTAAAAAAGAGTATCTTTGTGTGGAAAATGTAAAGTCTACATGGCAAAACAAACGGATTTGGATTGTAGCGGATGCAAGATTTCGGTGTTTTGCAGCCGTAAGGACAAGCAGGATGGTCAGCCTTGCGATACGGACCTTCGTGCCGTGCTCGTGGCCTTCGTCATACCCTTGATTGGTATTGTATTTATGCTCACTCTGGCGCAAGGTCGGGTAGGAGAGGGGTGGACGGCTTTGGGCATATTGCTGTTTTTGGCTCTGTATTTCCTTGCCATCAGGTTGTTGAAACCGGATTTCACGAGAAAGAAGAAATAGGACAATTAAAAATACAAGTAAGTTATGAACGTAATTCTTATTGCAGTAATCGTGCTTGGTGTAGTGGGACTTGTATCCGCTGTGGTGCTGTTCCTCGCCTCCAAGAAGTTTGCTGTTTGGGAAGATCCCCGCATCCAGCAGGTATCCGAGGTTCTGCCTCAGGCAAATTGTGGCGGATGCGGCTATCCGGGTTGTTCAGGCTTTGCTTCTGCATGCGTGAAAGCGGCAGAGAGTGGTAGCCTGAGCGATTTGAACTGTGCTCCCGGCGGTCAGGCCGTTATGGAGCAGGTGGCAGGTATCCTGGGTTTGAAGGCTTCGGCCGCAGCCCCCAAGGTTGCCGTAGTGCGTTGTCAGGGCACATGCGATGTCCGTCCTCACGGAGTGGAGTTCGACGGTGTGCATTCGTGCAAGATCCAGAACATGACCGGTATGGGCGAGACCCAGTGCCTGTATGGCTGTCTGGGCGAGGGCGATTGTGCCGCGGCATGTCTCTTCGGCGCCATCAAGGTTAATCCTGCCACACGCATTGCCGAGGTGGACGAGAGCAAGTGTACCGGTTGCGGTGCCTGTGCCAAGAGTTGTCCTCGCGGTATCATCGAATTGATACCCCAGGGACCCAAGAACCGCAAGGTTGTGGTGCTCTGTAACAACAAGGACAAGGGTGCTTTGGCCACCAAGGAATGTAAGGTAAGTTGCATAGGTTGCGGCAAGTGCGTGAAGGTGTGCGACAAGTTCGAGGCCATCACCCTCGGCACCAACCTGGCACACATCGACCCCGACAAGTGCAAGATGTGCCGCAAGTGCGAGGAAGCATGTCCCCGTGGTGCCATCAAGGCATTTAACTTCCCCCCAAGGAAGCCCAAGACAGAGACCGCTCCCGTAGCATCGGCTGCCGCACCTAAGGCAGAGGTTCCTGTTGCACCTGCTCCCGTGGCACCTAAGCCAGAGGCTCCGGTTGTGAAGGAAGCACCTGCTCCCGTGGCACCAGTGGTTGAAAAGAAAGTAGAAACCCCAAAAGACAATGAGACTGCTGTATGAAGACATTTAGAATAGGCGGTGTACATCCCGCCGAGAACAAACTGAGTGCGGGCAGTCCTATCCGTGAGGCTGCCCTGCCCAAGCAGGCGATATTCAGCATGTTCCAGCACATTGGCGCACCTGCCAAGCCCGTAGTGAAGAAGGGTGACGTGGTAAAGGTAGGCACTCTGCTGGGCGAGGCCGGAGGTTTTGTCAGCGCACCCATCTACTCCAGCGTCAGCGGTAAGGTGAGCAAGGTGGACGTTGCCCTGGATGCAAGCGATACCCGCCGTATGGCCGTGTATGTGGACGTTGAGGGCGACGAATGGGAGGAGAGCATTGACCGCACTCCCGACCTCGTACGTCTGGAAGACCGTCCCGACCTGGATGCGCAGGCAATCGTAGAGAAGATCAAGCAGGCCGGCATAGTAGGTATGGGTGGTGCCACCTTCCCCTGCCATGTGAAGTTGTGCCCCCCTCCCGGACAGAAGGCCGAGTGTGTCATCATCAATGCCGTGGAGTGCGAGCCGTATCTGACCTCCGACCATAGCCTGATGCTCGAGAAGGCCGACGAGATACTGGTTGGTGTGAGCCTGATAATGAAGGCCGTAAACGTAGACCGTGCCTACATCGGTATTGAGAACAACAAGCCCGATGCCATCATGTTGATGCAGGATAAGGCCAAGGCATATCCCCAGATAGAGATTGTCCCCCTGAAGGTGCAATATCCCCAGGGCGGTGAGAAGCAGTTGATAGATGCCGTCATCGGCCGTCAGGTGCCTGCACCTCCTGCCATCCCCATCAGTGTGGGTGCTGTGGTGCAGAACGTAGGTACTGCCTTTGCCATCTACGAGGCGGTAATGAAGAATAAACCCCTCATCTCCCGTATCATCACCGTTACGGGCAAGAGTGTGAAGAACCCCTCCAACCTTCTTGCACGTCTGGGCACACCGTTCTCCCAACTCATCGACGAGTGCGGAGGCCTGCCTGCCGACACAGGCAAGATTATTGGTGGCGGTCCCATGATGGGTAAGGCACTCATCTCCCTTGACATCCCCATGACCAAGGGTTCCAGCGGCCTGCTCATTATGAACGAGAAAGAGGCACGCCGCACTGCCCCCGAGGCATGTATCCGTTGTGCCAAGTGTGTCAGTGCGTGCCCCATGGGACTTGAACCCTACCTGCTGGCCAAGATCAGTTCCCAGTACATGTGGGAGGAGGCAGAGAAGGAAGACATCGTATCCTGCATAGAGTGCGGTTCATGTGCCTTCACCTGTCCCAGCCACCGTCCCCTGCTGGACAATATCCGTCTGGGCAAGTCTACCGTTATGGGCATTATCCGTGAAAGGGCGGCAAAGAAATAATAAGAACACAGAAAGTAAGATACAATGTCAAACAGATTAATAGTTTCACTTTCTCCGCATGTCCATTCTGGCGACAGCATCCAGAAGAACATGTATGGAGTATGCCTGGCTCTGGTGCCGGCATTGGTGGCCAGTTTATACTTCTTTGGCCTTGGTGCTGCCGTGGTACTGCTCACCAGCATCGTTTCCTGCGTGTTTTTTGAATGGGTCATCGCCAAGTTCATCCTTCGCCGCGAGAGGACAACCATCATGGACGGCTCTGCTATCCTTACCGGTATTCTGCTCGGTTTCAACATGCCCTCCAACCTGCCCGTCTGGATTATCATCATCGGTGCTCTGGTGGCAATAGGTGTGGGCAAGATGACTTTCGGAGGCCTTGGCCAGAACCCCTTCAACCCAGCACTGGTAGGACGTGTGTTCCTGCTCATCTCCTTCCCTGCACAGATGACCACATGGCCCGTTAGCGGCAGCGTGGAGTATCTCGATGCCCAGACAGGTGCCACCCCCTTGGCACTGATGAAGTGGGCCATCCAGTCAGGCGATGTCAGTGTGCTCAAGGACCTTCCCTCTTCCGTGGATATGCTCGTTGGCGTGCACGGAGGTTCTCTTGGCGAGGTTTCCGCCATCCTCCTGCTCATCGGGTGCCTGTTCATGATTGTCCGCAAGATCATCACATGGCACATCCCTGTCAGCATCCTCGGCACCGTGGCACTGCTCAGCGGTATCCTGCACATGGCCAACCCCGTCTATGCCGACCCCATCAGCGTACTCTGTAGCGGTGGTCTCATGCTCGGTGCCTGCTTCATGGCCACCGACTATGTCACCTCGCCCATGGTTCCCAAGGGACAGATCATCTATGGTGTGGCCATCGGTGCTCTTACCGTTGTCATCCGCAACTGGGGTGCTTATCCCGAGGGCATGTCCTTTGCCATCCTCATCATGAATGCGTTCACTCCCCTTATCAACACCTATTGCAAGCCACGCCGTTTCGGTGAGGTAATCAGAAAGGAGGCCAAGAAATGAAGAAACTCCAATCCACATGGTACAATATGGCCATTGTGCTCACCGTCATCTCCGTGGTGGCAGGTGCAGCGCTGGCTTATGTGAACGAACTCACCAAGGGTCCCATAGCCGAAATCCAGCAGCGCAATGAGGCACAGGCCATCAAGGCCGTACTTTGCGACGACAATGCCGTGATTACCGATACTGTCACCAATGGCGATGTTGTTGTTTATGTTGCCGAAAACGGAGCAGCCGTGAAGACTACCGACCCCTTGAACGGAAGTTTCGGAGGCGGTCTTACCATCATGGTAGGTCTCAGCAAGGACTTCCAGGTGCTCGGCTACACCGTGCTTCTTTCCAACGAGACACCCGGTCTTGGCGCCAAGGCCGACGAATGGTTCCAGAAGGGTGGCAAGGGTGAAATCGTAGGCAAGACCGCCGGTCAGTTGGCCACCACCAAGGACAATGGCGAGATTGATGCCATCACGGCCAGCACCATCACCACACGCTCTTTCCTGCGTGCCGTGAACAATGCCTATGCCGAGTATGCCAAAGTTGTTAACCCTCATGCCGAGGCCGACGTGCACACCTCTGCCACGGCGAAGGATATGAACTAAAATTAGGAGGACACAAGATATGAACCAATTGAAAGTACTTTGGAACGGTATCATCAAGGAGAATCCCACCTTTGTTCTCCTTCTGGGCATGTGCCCCACACTGGGCACCACCAGTTCAGCCATGAATGGCATGTCCATGGGCCTTGCCACTATGGCGGTGCTCATCTTCTCTAACCTGATTATCTCCCTCATCAAGAACCTTGTCCCCGACATGGTGCGCATCCCCTCGTTCATAGTGGTGATTGCCTCTCTGGTTACCATCCTGCAGATGGTCATCAAGGCTTTCGCACCCGAGATAGACAAGTCCCTTGGTCTCTTCATCCCCCTCATCGTGGTGAACTGCATCATCCTGGGGCGTGCCGAGGCTTTCGCGGCCAAGAACGGCCCCATCAGTTCTGTCTTCGACGGCATAGGCATGGGACTTGGCTTCACCCTTGGTCTCACCCTGCTTGGGGCCGTGCGCGAGTTTCTGGGAACCGGCAAGATTTTCTCCATGACCATCTTCCCCGACAGTTACGGAGCCTTGGTATTCGTCCTTGCCCCCGGTGCCTTCATCGCCTTGGGATACCTGATAGCGATAATCAACAAACTAAAGAACTAATCACATGGCATACATACTTATATTCATTACCGCGATATTCGTAAACAATATTGTACTGAGCCAGTTCCTTGGCATATGTCCCTTCCTCGGTGTCAGCAAGAAGGTGGAGACCGCCATGGGTATGGGTGCGGCAGTAGCCTTTGTGCTCACTTTGGCCACCATAGTAACCTATCTTATACAAGTGTATGTTCTCAATGCCTTCGGTCTTGAGTACCTGCAGACCATAGCCTTCATTCTGGTAATTGCAGCCCTTGTGCAGATGGTGGAAATAGTGCTGAAGAAGGTTTCCCCCTCCCTCTATCAGGCACTGGGCGTCTTCCTGCCCCTGATTACCACCAACTGCTGTATCCTTGGCGTTGCCATCCTTGTAGCACAGGGAACCTACAACACTCAGGGACTTGAGGCCAACCTCCTCACCGGCGTTGTCTATGCCATTGCCACCGCCCTCGGTTTCGCCCTTGCTCTGGTAATCTTTGCCGGCATCCGCGAGCACCTCTCGCTGATGAACATTCCCCGTGGCATGCAGGGCATGGCCATTGCCCTCGTCACCGCAGGCCTCCTTGCCATGGCCTTCATGGGTTTCTCTGGTGTAGATGCCGGTTTGGCAAAGGCGCTTGGATTGTAGCACTGGACTGCATTTTGCAAATTACTCCCCTTGCACCAAGACTTTTCCAATGTGGAGATAATGGGCAAGGGGAGTTGCTTTATATAATAGGAACATCTGTCTTAAAACACAGATTGCATTGAAGGCGGTGGGATTGGAATTTGATGGGGTCCAAAAAAAATCACAAACTATTGTTGTTTAGCAAGTGTTTTAACGACATCTGCATCTAAATACACAACCGAGAATACTATTGTGTGTTTAGGTGATGCGGTTGCCTTGTCAATGCAATCACATCTTTATTAGAGGACCGATGCAATCCGTTCAAGCCATAGTTTGTCGGTATTGTCAAAAGTATTGAGTAATTCACTGTCAATATCAAGTACTGCGGTCACTTTGCCATTGTGGAAAACGGGCACAACAATTTCCGAACGGGAGGCGCTGCTACATGCTATGTGACCGGGAAACTGATCCACGTCGGGCACGATGATAGTTTCTTCCCTTTGCCATGAGGTGCCGCATACTCCGCGTCCTTTCCTGATGCGTGTGCAGGCAACAGGACCTTGGAAGGGACCAAGTACCAGTTCGTCGCCGACAACGCGATAGAAACCTACCCACCAGAACCGGAAGGTTTCATAAAGGCATGCCGATATGTTTGCCATGTTTGCAATAGTGTCTTTTTCATCCTCTACCATTGATTTAATCTGGGTAAAAAGATTTTGGTATAGTTCTTCCTTGCTGTTGCCTTTGATGATAAGTGACTCTGCCATGAGCGTTCGGTACTATATATTATATAAGGTATTGGGTAGGTTCTATAAATAAAATCTAAGGTAAAGTAAACATCAGAGACCTTATAACTGATTTACAGAACCAGCCTATAGAGTATGGATATATTGTCTAACATCCTTTTCCGTCAATGCTGCACGAAGCACCTTCCTCAGGTTCCTCCTCAGGTCGTATCTGTGGCACATCCTTGATTATTTCCATTGCCTTATCCAAGGAAAAGACAATGCTTCCGTCTTCAAACACGAAGCATGGTATTCCTATTGTTCCGCGTTGGCGTACCCGTTCAAAGGCAGGGTTATTGTCGCGCAGGGACAGGAACTGCTTCAGGTTTCTTGCCTGTTCTCCGATATCTATCAGTTGAAAGCGCAGATCGTCCTTCAACAGTTGCTTGGCCGACGTACAGTCGGGGCATGTTTGCATTACGTAGACTTTGATCATAGTTGTATGGTTTTTCTTATTTGACAAAAACAGGTTCTGCAATAGATTCATCCGGCCATTTAGGCAGATACAGCAATGCCGAAGGTTTGCCACCCATTCCCTGCCAGTCAATCTTTCTGAGGAAAGAGAAGTCGGGAGGCCCGAATTCGAACGAACGTCCGTACAGCAATACGGCACCACGCAGAGGGTCGTGTTTCCACAGTCCTCCGCCTCCCGTACCGTCTTCTCCGTACGACAGGAGATCGTGATGCAGATAGACTCTCCCGAACTTCAGTACGCCGTCCTGTGTTATGATGAATTTCTGATACATGGCAGTGTCTGTATTCAAATCAGGTACTTGTTCTCCTTGCGCAGGGAGAAATTCTCTGCCAGCAGTGGTGCGAAAGGAGTGGGGTAGGTGCGGGCATTAGCCGGACAGCCTTTCACGCAGGCACAGCATTTGATACATAGTGAGGCATCCGTTTCCTGCGGGTTGCTCCTGCTGATTGCCGATGTGGGGCACAGGTCAGTGCAGATGCCGCATGCATTGCACAGCGAGGTGTCGGCAAGCGGAGATGCAGGCATAGGCACTCCCGACTGCATCCAGGTCATTACGGTTTGCTTGAAGTGCATCATTGTCCCGGCATCCTTATGGGGCTGTTCTATGGCACTGGCATCTATGGTCTCAGCGATTCGGCCTTCATTCCATTTCTTGGCTATCTCCTGTCCGAACTGTTCTGCAAACAGGATGTCAGCGGCATCAGGTCTGCCCACGGCAATGGGTGTCTGCTCTGTGGAATAGGAATGTTCTCCAATGAATGTTGCCACCGCCATTGTCCGGAACCCCCTTTCGGTGAGGAAGGAAGATAGTTCTTCAAGCGCCTGTTCGTAATGACGGTTCCCGTAAACCACAACGGGCACGGCAGGTGTGTCGTTGCCACGTATAGCATCCAGGCGTTGCATTGCGGTTGGGGCTACATGTCCTCCATATACGGGAACGCAGACAAGTAGTAACTGGTCGGAATTGAAATCCTGGCTAACAGAAGTCTGACGGGTAATGTCCGTGAAATGCATATCCTGTCCGCCTATTCCTTTTGCTATCCCTTCGGCTACCCGACGGGATGTGCCGGTAGGGGAAAATGTAAGAATGTGCAGTTCCATCTTCTTCATTTTGTTTTTTACAAACGTAAAGATACGTGTTTCATTTCATTTTGCCAAGTCCTTGCTGGATAATTGATGCGTATGTGTAAGGATTTCCCATGAATTTGCCACCTATATGATGTTTTTGCCAAAATAAAGCCGGCATACTGATGATGCTATCATTGTATTTCGTATCTTTGCACTAAAGACAAGACACAGTTATCGGATGATACACCTCAGGGACATCAACAAGACATACTTCGGAGCACAGCCCCTGCATGTGCTCAAGGGCATAAACCTGGACGTCGGGGAGGGAGAGTTCGTCTCCATAATGGGACAATCCGGTTCGGGCAAGTCCACCCTGCTCAATATATTGGGCATACTGGACAATTACGACTCGGGCGAATACACTCTGGCAGGCACAAGGATATGGAACCTGTCCGAATCCAAGGCGGCGTATTACCGCAACAGGATGATAGGCTTCATATTCCAGTCTTTCAACCTGATCGGTTTCAAAAATGCGGTGGAGAACGTGGAACTGCCCCTTTACTATCAGGGTGTCGGGCGCAAGGAAAGGCACCGTATGGCCATGGAGTATCTGGACCGTCTCGGCCTGGCACAGTGGGCGGAGCATTACCCCAACGAGATGTCCGGCGGACAGAAGCAGCGTGTGGCAATAGCGCGTGCCCTGATAACCAAACCCAAGATAATCCTGGCAGACGAACCTACAGGTGCCCTTGACTCCAAGACCAGTGTGGAAGTGATGCAACTGCTTAAGGAACTGAACCGCGAGCAGGGCATGACCATAGTGGTGGTTACGCACGAAAGCGGTGTTGCCAACGAAACCAACAAGATCATCCGTATACAGGACGGCATAATAGGCGACATAGAAATCAACGACGGGCACAACTCCTCGCCATTCGGCATAAACGGATACATGAAATGATAGAGCTTCTGAAGGAAATATGGGCAACGGTGCGCCACAACAGGTTGCGTACCGCACTGACAGGATTTGCCGTGGGATGGGGAATCTTCATCCTCATCTTCCTTCTGGGGGCAGGCAATGGACTTATAAATGCACAGATGAAGCAGTCAGAGCGTTTCCTTGCCAACTCTATGGTAGTCTTCGGCGGATGGACCACAAAGCCTTACAATGGATTTGAACGCGGACGCAACATAAGGTTAGACAACAAGGACCTGCTTACAACAGCTAACAGTTTCACAGAAAACATAAAGCAGACAGGTGCCGCAGTCTGGAGGGGAGGGGCAACCTTCAGTCTTAAGGCCAACTATGTGGCGGCACAGAACATATGCGGCGCATATCCAGTGAAGGCAAGGATAGACAAACTCGAAATGGTTCATGGCAGGTTCATCAACGACATAGATATCCGAGAGAAGCGCAAGGTGATAATTCTCACCCAGACCCAGGCAAAGGAACTTACCAGAGACATGGCCTCCCTGCCGGGAAAGTACATAAAGGTAAACGACATAATGTTCCTTGTGGTGGGTATATGCAAGGATGACAGTTCCGACGAGAACAATACAGCCTTTGCCCCTTTCACCACAATATCTACGATTTACAATTACGGGCACAGGGTAGACAGGCTGGAGTTTACCTTCACCGGTGTTTCCACCCAGGAGGAAAGCGATGCCTTTGAAGACAGATACCGCTCACGCATAAATTCCAATCACGATGCCGCCCCTGACGATGACGGTGCCGTGTGGATATGGAACAGGCTTGCCCAAAGCATACAGATGAATGCCGGTCTTGCCATACTGCGCACAGCACTCTGGATAGTGGGCCTGTTTACATTGCTGAGCGGTGTTGTGGGCGTAAGCAATATCATGCTCATTACGGTGAAGGAGCGTACCCGGGAAATTGGCATACGCAAGGCCTTGGGGGCTGGCACGTGGTCAATACTGAGGATGATTATCGTGGAGAGCGTCGTAATAACGACATTCTTCGGTTACATAGGCATGCTTTGTGGTGTGTTGGCAAACGAGTACATGAATGCCACCATAGGCAAGGAAGTGGTTGACACCGGCATATTTCAGGCAACCATGTTCCTCAATCCCACCGTGGGGCTGGACGTGTGCATACAGGCAACCATGGTGATGATAATAGCAGGTACCGTGGCAGGTCTGATACCTGCCCTCAAGGCAGCAAGGGTAAGGCCCATAGTGGCTCTAAACACGAAATAATGTCATAAGCAATTACAGATGACCGAATTCATTAGGGAAATACTCGATACCATCTCTCGCAACAGAAGCCGCAGCCTGCTTACGGGGTTCGGTATCTTTTGGGGGATATTCATACTTGTATGCCTCATAGGAAGTACACATGGCCTTAAGGAATTGCTGCAGAACAACTTCAGCAATTTCGCTACCAATTCCGCCATGGTATGGTCAAGGCCCACAACCAAGATATACAAGGGATTCCAGAAGGGAAGGGTATGGCAGATGAACAATTCGGATGTGGCACGCCTGCGTAACAATATTCCGGAATTGGATGTCGTTACTCCCATGCTGTCCGGAGGGTCTAAGTTGGCCGTAAACGGTGAAAACAACTATACAGCAAATGTAAGCGGCACTACCGAGGAGTACCAAAAGGTGTGCACTCCGGAAATGCGCTACGGTCGGCACCTGAACGTTATGGACATCAAGCAGGGACGCAAGGTGTGCGTGATAGGCAGGCAGGTGTACGAAAACCTGTTTCCGGAAGGCGGCGACCCTCTGGGCAAGAGTGTACGCATAGACTCCACCTACTATAGTGTCGTTGGAGTAGATTTCAATCCGGGAAACTTCTCCATAGGAGGCAGGACGGACGAAAGCATACTGATACCCATCAGTGTGATGCAACGTGTTTACAATCTCGGCAATGAGGTCCACCTGATAGCAATGACAGCCAAGGACGGGATAAAGATGGGAATGCTGACATCACGCATACGCCAGACAATAGCAAGCCGGCACCTCATCAGTCCGGAGGATGAACAGGCCATATCCGTTTTCAACACCGAGGTGCTCTTCGGCATACTGGACAGCCTGTTCCGCGGCGTCACCTTCCTCAGTTGGCTCGTGGGCATAGGCACTCTGCTGGCCGGAGCCATAGGAGTGAGCAATATCATGATGGTGACGGTAAAGGAGAGGACTGTGGAGATAGGCATACGTCGTGCCATAGGTGCCACCCCAAGGATGATACTGACACAGATAATATGCGAAAGCATCCTTCTTACTGCGGTAGCGGGTATGATGGGCATACTTCTGGCCGTGTCTGTGCTACAAATGGTGGAACTTGCCAATACGGAGAACGGAGTTGCATCTGCCCATTTCCAGGTGGACTTCTGGACAGCAATCATAGCAACCCTGCTGCTGTGCCTGTTGGGCGGACTGGCAGGAATGGCACCGGCCCTGAGGGCTATGGCCATAAAGCCGGTAGATGCCATGAGGGACGAATAGGAAATATAAGTAACACAACAACTGACATATATGAAGAAGTACTCAAAACTGTTTTTTGCCGCCTTGGCACTGTTAGTGTTTATCGGCACATTTGTTTTCCTGTGGCAGAAATCGCTCCCGCAGGAGATAAAGTACAATGAATTCACGCCTACGACGGAAGATATCGTCAAGAGCACAATCATAACAGGTAGGATTGAACCTCGCGACGAGGTCAATGTAAAACCGCAGATCAGCGGTATCATTTCGGAGATATACAAGGAAGCCGGAGAATATGTCCAGGCAGGGGAAGTCATAGCAAAGGTGAAGGTGATACCGGAAATGAACCAACTCACCGCGGCACAGAGCCGTGTGCGTCTGGCTGAAATAAACATGAACCAGATAAAGACAGACTACGAGCGCTACAAGCGACTTTACGACAAGGAACTTGTCAGCGCATCGGAATACGAGAAGATACGCCAGCAGTACAATCAGGCCCGGGAAGAAATGGGAGCTGCAGAAGATGCCTTGCTTGTAGTAAGCGAGGGTGTCTCACGAAGCAATGCCAATGCCAGCAGCACCTTGATACGCTCCACCATTTCGGGTCTGATACTCGACGTACCGGTAAAGGTGGGTAACTCTGTCATCCTGAGCAACACCTTCAACGACGGTACCACCATTGCCAGCGTGGCAAACATGAACGACTTGATTTTCCGTGGTAATATAGACGAGAGCGAAGTTGGACGTATCCATGCCGGCATGCCCATGAACATAACCATAGGTGCATTGCAGGACCTTAATTTTGATGCCGTATTGGAATACATTTCTCCCAAGGCAGTGCAGAGCAACGGTGCCAACCAATTCGAGATCAAGGCGTCAGTGACTATAAAGGACAGCGTGCAGATGCGTTCTGGTTATAGTGCCAATGCTGAGATTGTCCTAGCCGAGGCTAAGGATGTCCTCTGTGTACCTGAAAGTGCAATAGAGTTCGAAGACGACTCAACATTTGTGTACGTGGTGCAGGGGGACGAGGACAAGAAGACATACGTACGCATGCATGTGGAGACTGGTCTTAGCGATGGCGTGAAGATAGAGATCAAAAATGGCATTTCAGCGAAAGACATTATCCGAGGTCCGCAGATAATAGAGTAGCAAAAATGAAAGAGGTAATGCTTTGAGATTTCAGCATACCTTATAATATTCGCTCGTCATTATCTTATTGCCCAGGTTTTCGGTTAGCGAATTGTTCTATCTTGTCTTAATCATCAAATTTTACCCAAGATACGGTCCATAACCCAGTTGATACTTGTAGCAGAGATACAATCGGAGGTGCAGGTTCCACTTCCTTGTAGGTGCCTTACTACTTGGCGGATAAGTGGCAATTGAACATGCTGGGGATTTGGAACTGTAAATTCCTGATGTCCATTACTGGTTTGAAGTACAATGGGACTATATGTAAAAACAGAGAAGCATATGCGTCCTTTTTCACCGATAAGTTCTATTTGGTCGGTACGTGCACTTTCATGCCCAACAAAGCACCAACTTCCACTTCCCGGCATGCCGTCCTGAAAGGCAAATGATGCAGAAACCGTGTCTTCTGTCTGGTACAGCCCGCCACGATTGGCATGGAAACCACTGACGTGTACTATGGGACCAAAGAATTCCTGCAGCAAATCTATCTGATGTGGTGCAAGGTCATAGAAATAGCCTCCTCCAGCGATGTCACGCTGTACTCTCCATGGGAGGTTGGTGCTGTTGTAGTCAAGGTCACGTGGTGGAACGGAGAAACGTATTTGTACATTGACAATTTTGCCAATGGCACCTTCCGAGATTAAATCACGAACCTTATTGAAATACGGCATGCACCGACGGTAATAGGCAACGAAACATGGTATGCCTGTCTGGGCACTAATGCGCATGACGCGCTGGCAGTCCATATAAGATGCCGCCAATGGTTTTTCGACATACACAGGTTTTCCTGCCTTCATGGCCATAATGGCATAGGTGGCATGCGAAGAGGGTGGGGTGGCAATATAAACGGCATTTACCTGAGGGTCATTTATGAGTGATTGGGCATCAGTGTAGTAACGTGGTATGTTGTGACGCTCTGCATAGGATGCCGCCTTATCCTTGCTTCTGGACATTACTGCCACCACGGAACTACCCTCTATCATGTTGAAGGCGGGTCCACTTTTACGTTCTGTAACCTCACCACAACCGATAAATCCCCAGTAAATGTTTTTCATATCTTGCTTAATTAAAGAAGTTCCACGAAAGTCCAAAATTTATTGTCATCGGATTCATTGGCATATGCGGAGCAAGGAACATGTTGCCAGAACCTGCGTTTACATGTGCTACATTAACGTATATTCGGCAGTGTTTTAGATGCAGGTTTCCATAAACATTGACAATTGGGTATTTTCCTATTGTTATACGTGCATGATTGGCATCTTGAACGGCAAACATACCAGAGGGAGCGAAATAGTCTGGTGCATAATATCCAGTAAAGAAACGTATGTCGCCTCCTATCTGTACACGAAGAACTTTGGCTATCCGGAAATGCAGATAGAGATTTGAGTATATGTTTATTGCCGGTAAAGGCAGAACATCTTTGTTCGTGCTATGCTGGAATGTCACTTCATTCTCCCATCCTAAAACTTTCCATACTAGGTCCTGAGAAATGGACGCGGTGAACACCTGCACACTGGTGTCACTCTGCCGTACACTGACACTGTGGGTGTAGTCTCCAGGAATGACACTTCCTTCGACAGCACTTGGCTTAAGGGTGTTCTCCATAGCCAGATAGGTGTAATTTGTAAGGTTCTCCCAACCGAAACGCAGTCTTGTACGTGTACGGCTATATTTGATTTCACCTTGCAAGCCGGTTCGGAACTGGCGTGAGAGGTCGTTATTGTTCCAGTTGATGTATGTGTTGCGGTAATTACGGAGCAGATAAGTCGGCTTCTGGTTCTGTATATTGGCACGGACAATCAGTGTTGCAGAGTCACGTTTGCCCAAACGGAAATTCAAGTCGCCTTCTGCCTGAATGTTGAAGTCACCTACATTAGTTCCTACGAGACAGAACTCGCCACTGGCATTGTAGTGCAATGTGCGTCCTTGCGACTTTCGTATTTCAGCTCCGATTAGCACTTCGTGCTCGCTTTCACTTGTCTGGATGGTTGTGTCTGGCAAGTGGGTCGGAAGACCATAACGCCTGTATTCATGAGTGGCAAAGAACGTAAGGCCCATTTTAACCCATTTCCTGAAACCTTCGTTCATGGCCAGGCCGACGGTATTGCGTATGCTCATTGCTGAGGCAATGTCCGTTATGTCACCATTAGATTCCCAATACCTGTGAGTATAGTATCCGGAGTTATTTCCTTGGTCCATGAAAGTGTGTTCCAGATTCCGCATCTGAAAAGTATGTATAATACTTGCTACAGGAACAAACTCAGTTGGCTTTACCAACTCACGTTCCCACTTGGTACGTAATGAATCTATCGCTAATTGGCGTGCCACGCTGTCGGCGGAAAGTTGCACACGGACGGAGTCATCAAGTGCATAAAGTAGTTCTGAGTCTGTGGGGGGCTGTGGTTTCAAGGAATCGGGCACTTCGATTTCACGGTCATATCCCATATTATATCGATGAGTCAAGTAATACGTCTGGTCGTCATTCCTGTTCCATGTGGAGTTGAGGTTTACGGGTATGTCCTTGGTGCCGAACTTCTGTTGGTATTTCCATGGTTCCGTTATGTAGGAGTCTTCCACCAATCCACCGTTCTCTGCATTCTTCATGTGGTTAGCATTGATGTAAGCATGCATGTTATACCGCTCACCAAGATAATAACCGTAGACAATACCTCCAAATTGACTGTTCTGTTGGTTGGAGTAGTAACCGCGTGCATAGTTATAATCAAGACGGAATCCTATGCCCGAAATTTTATTTATGTTTGTTGCAAAATTTCCTCTGACTCTGTCTTCACCGTTTTGTTTTGTTCCGCATGAATGATAGGCTATGTTGGTTATCGGACTTTTAGTGTTAGTAAAAAGGAATTTGGCAACCCCTTCGTGAAAATAATCCAGCGGAGACAGGAAAATGAAGTCGCGTTCCTCTTTCCTGTCCATGAATATACGTGAAAGACGTGCAGATCCCGTATTACCTGTATGAGAATAAGAACCGGTCATGCCGTCCTGTAACTTCCAGTTCTGGAAATTGTGTACGGCAGTATCGGTGTTCTCTGTAGGGATTACGGTACCCAAACGTTTGTCTATCTTCCATTGGAACACCCCCATGGGCAAGGGTTTGAGTTTTCCTCGTGTCGTGTCTCGTCCCCATGAGGTAGAATTCTTGCTATCCAGATTTTGGAAATTACTTTCCATGTCGTCTGTTAGATAGTCATCGCTCTGACACGATACAGAAAAGCGGGCCCACGAAGGTAGGCCCACTATAAACGTCAATGTCAGTATTGTCAGTATCTTTCTCAATTTATTATAGCGTATTAGTTGAGAATGCTGTTCTTATCTTACTATTCTTATGATGATTTCCACCAACTTGAATGCCATAGCAATGCCAACCAGCGTTATGCCGTTGATGTGGTTCTCTTCTCCTGAGAAGTAGGTGACGACACCGCATACGGCCAGTATAAGGAAAACGTTATTCAGGATTCGGCGTGCACGTTCTTTCCAATTGCCAGAACCGTTGCGCTTTGCCCTGATTCGTTCTACTTGTTCTTCCAAACTCAGTTCTTCCTTTGCCATGATAAATTTGCTTATTCAACGACGAACTGGCGCTTCTGCACCTTGGTTTCCTGTTGTTTTGACTTTTCCTCCCTGACCTTCTCTTCAAACATGTCCATGGCATTCTCGAAGATTTCATTTACGCGGTCTATGGTCTTGCGACGGAACTTGCCGCTTCCAGAGAGAACCTTTGTCCCCTTCTTGTTCAGAGCATGTTCATCGGTAATCCACTCTTCTGCGCGGTAGATTTCTCCACCCGTACCTGTAGGTTTGTTCTCATGCCACTCTTCGCCATAAAGGTATGACACCTGGGTTACAGTGATTTGCACGGCACCCTGACCGGTGGTTACGTTTATCTGGTAGCGGAAACGTGTCTGGTCAAGAGACAGGAATTTCTTGCTGAATACCATCCACTCTTCTACTCGTGCGGCTATTACGCCATCTTCCTTTCCCTCGCTGAGCATGCGTGTCCATGCATCCTCAATGCCCTTTACTACAAGGTTGTCCTTCACGTAGAACAGCATATTCTCGTACAACTGTGCATCGGTTTGGCCGGGTACACGGAATGTCTTGCTGAAGGTAACAATACCGTTCTCCACAGGTACAGCTCCTTTAAGGTACTTGGGGGCATTCTTGTCTTCCTTTACCTTCTGAGCCATTGCCACAACAGGCATAAGGAGCAGCAATATCAGAATAATTTTTTTCATAGCAATGTATCTTTTAAGTATTGATGTTGTATTTGTTTGCTTATGTTTCCAATTGCAAACTTACAACAAATATTTGACATATTGCATGCTTTAAGTCGTTTTTTACTTCTTTTAAGCAAATCTACTCGTATCGTATTGCCTCGATAGGATCCATACGTGCTGCCTTTCGTGCCGGCAGATAACCGAAGAATATGCCTATGAAGGCACACACGCCGAAACTCAGCCATACCGACCACAGGGGCACGCTGCATGGCATCATCAGGAATGTCTTGGCGGCAAACGAACCTCCATATCCCAATGCAACACCCAGGAATGCACCGGTCAAGGAAATCATGATGCTTTCAATGAGGAACTGCAGCATGATGTCCAGACCACTGGCGCCTACGCTCATGCGGAGACCAATTTCCTTGGTGCGCTCCGTCACGCTCACCAGCATGATGTTCATGATGCCGATACCGGCCACCAGCAGGGAGAATGCTGCGGCAACAACGAGAATCAGCGTAATGCCGTCCATGGTGGAGGACATGGTGTCCATCATTTCCTGTTGCGAGCGGATGGTGAAGTTGTCTTCATCGCCTTCCTTTATCTTATGGCTTCTGCGCAGGATTTCCTTCAACTCCTCAATGGCTGCTTCCGACATTTCCTCGCTAAGGGCACTTACTGCTATAGAAGAATACCATGTTTGTGCCGCCACGCGTTTCATCACTGTGGTGTTGGGAGCAATGAGCAGGTTGTCCTGGTCCATGCCCCAGTTGTTGTAACCCTTTGATTTCAGTATGCCCACGATACGGAAAGGAATGTTCTTGAAACGTATGTTCTTGCCTATGCAGTTGTAGTTCTTGTCGCCGAAGAGTTGTTCCACTACTGTAGTTCCCACCAGGCATACCTTAGCATTCTTTATACAGTCTTCCTCGGTAAAGCAGTCTCCTTCTGCCAGCTCCCACTTCTTGATTTCCAGATAGTCGGGACTCTCGCCATAGAGTGTGGCTGTCGTGTTCTTGTTTCCGTAGATGACCTGTCCGCTGGCTGTTACTTCGGCAGAGACGTATGTTATCAGCGTTGCCTCTCTTTTGATGGCTTCCACGTCCTCTTCCTTCAGTGTCTGCATGCTGGCCGGGTCAGGGCGTGCACCGGCAAAGCGTCTTTCGGCACCAGGACGTATCGTTAGCAGGTTAGTTCCCATCTTGCTGAGTTCTGCCTTTACGTTCTCCTTGGAGCCTTGGCCGATGGCCATCATTATGATAACGGCGGCAACACCTATTATTATACCCAGCATGCTCAGGAAAGAACGGAACTTGTTGCTGAGTATGGCGCGTATTGCCACTTTTAATAGATTCAGATAACTCATTGTAGTTTCTTCTGTTTATGTTGGAGGGTTAGTCGTCCTGGGGTAAGGGCAGCGCATCAAGCGCATCCTTGGCACTGAGGATGTTATCGTTCATGACATCGGAACGTATCTTACCGTCACGTAGCATGATGTTGCGGCTCGAGTACTGTGCTATTTCCGGGTTGTGGGTTACAAAGATTATCGTACGCCCCTGGCGGTGCAGTTCCTGGAAAAGGCAGAGGATTTCAAACGAAGTCCTTGTGTCCAGATTACCTGTTGCCTCGTCGGCAAGTATTACGGCAGGATTGTTTACCAGGGCACGTGCTATGGCAACTCTCTGCATCTGTCCGCCCGACATCTGGTTTGACTTGTGTTCCAGGCGGTCGCCCAGCCCCACTTGTTGTAATGCCTTTACCGCAGCCTCGCGGCGTTGGCGCGAGTTGTAGTTCTTGTTGTACATCAGAGGCAGTTCCACGTTCTCCACGGCTGTGGTCTTGGCCAGCAGATTGTAGTTTTGGAATATGAATCCTATCTTTCTGTTCCTGAGTACAGCCCTTTCCCTGCGCTTCATCTTCCTTACGGGTACTCCATCCAGGAAGTATTCGCCGCTGCTTGGTGTGTCCAGGCATCCCAGTTGGTTCAGCAGTGTAGACTTGCCGGAACCCGATGTTCCCATGATGGTTACGAATTCACCTTCGTGAATCTTGAACGACACGCCTCTGAGAGCCCTTACTATTTCGCTACCCACGTGGAAATCGCGCTTCACGTTCTGCAATTCAATGATGCACTTGCGGCCGTGTTCGTCCACGTTGGTGTTTTCTTTGAATTCAGCCATAATATTTGTGTTATGTCAGTATGGTGTCTGGCTACTTTACTTCTTTGCGTTCTTGTTATTGTTGTTACGACGTCCGGGCATGAATGGGTTCTGTGTCTGCTGTTGCTCCACCTCTGGCATCTGCGCACGCAGGTCGGTCACCACCATGTCGCCGGGTTTCAGTCCACTCTTCACTTCGGTGAGCATGCCGTTTGTCACGCCTGTCTCCACGGGCACTGCCTTGTAGACATTGCCGTTGCGCATCCATACCTTGCTCTTCCCCTGGCAATCCTCAATAGTCTCTCCGTCGTTCAACATCATTTCGCGGGGAGTAAAGCGAAGGGCCTTGGAGGGAACGGTAACCACATCCTTCACTTCCATCGTGAATATTGTCACGTTGGCAGTAAGTCCGGGTTTCAGTTTCAGATCGTCATTGGGAGCGGATATTACCACCTCGTAGGTGACTACGTTGCTTTCTGTCGTTGCCTCCTGGCGAACTTGTTGGACGTTACCGTCGAACACTATGCTGGGGAAGGCATCCACGGTGAAACTTACACGCTGTCCTTCGCGCACCTCGCCTATGTCGGCTTCATCCACGTCGGCAATCACGCGCATCTGTGTCAGGTCCTGTGCTATGTTGAACAGGGTGGGGGTGTTGAAACTTGAAGCCACGGTCTGTCCCTCTTCCACCTCCTTGCTAAGTACCACACCGTCTATGGGACTGGTAATGGTGGCGTATCCCAGGTTGGTGCGGGCTTTCTTGACATTTTCCCTGCGCTGGGTAACGGTCTGTTCCGACTGGCTGTATGAAAGGCGTGCCTTCTCGTAATCGTTGGCAGATACCAGTCCCTTGTCGTACAGGTTCCTGTATCTCTCGTGGTTTGTCTTCTGATACTCGTAGTCGCTTTCTGCACTGCGCAACTGAGCCGTGGCGCTCTCCAGTTCGGAAATCAGGTTTGTGCGGTCAAGTTCGGCAATCACCTGTCCTGCCTTTACCACGCTGTTGTAGTCAACGTAGAGCTTGCTTACGATACCAGACACCTGTGTACCTACCTGTACGCTTGTCACTGGCTCTATGGTACCTGTGGCGGTGACGCTTGTGGTGATGTCGCCGCGGGTAATCTCGCCTTCTGTGTATTCGAATTTAGGTCCGCTCTTGCAAGCAGAGAGCATGGCAACGGCGCACATATATGCGATGAAAGTCTTTTTCATATCTGTTCTTTAATGTTTTTTATGTCTTTATGTGTGTTGGGTTAGTGGAGTGGTGTATGCTGGAGGCTTAGAGAGTCAGTTCCTCACCCTGGTAGAACTTCAGCAGCTGCAGGTTGAGCAGGAAAGTGTATTTGCTCTGCAGCTTGTCCTGTTCGGCCGAGAGCATGTTGTCGCGGCTCTGCAGCACGTCCACCACGGTCTTCAGCCCGTTCTTGAACTGCTCGTCCACCAGTTCGAAACTGGTCTTCTGGCTCTGGCACTTTGTCTGTGCGGCAACGAACCTTGCCTGTCCGCTCACGGCGTTCAGGTGGAACTGCTGTATGCTGCTGGACAGGGCGTTCTTTTTGTCTTCGAGGTCCAGCTGTGCGGTGGTCTTCTGCAAGAGCGCCTTCTGCTTGTTGGTGCTTGTGCGTCGCTGGTCCCAGATGGGCACGCTCAGACTCACCGAGGCGCTCATGTTCAGGTTGTTCTTCATCTGTTTGCCCACCTCGCTTGAACTTGCCGTGTTGTGGCTGTCCGAGATGCCTGCATTCAGGCCTATGGTGGGGTAGTAGCCGCGCTTGGCAATGTTGTACTGCAGTTCGGCACTCTCTATGCTCTTCTCGGCGCTGCGAATCTCGGGACGTGAGAGCAGTGCCTGGGCATACACCGCCTCAGCTGCTGGGATTATCTCTGCCGAGATGGTCTCGTCCGCCGGCACCTCGCCCGTAACGTCAAACTCGGTGCTCATGTCCAGTTGCAGCAGGTTCTTCAGCTGGCGCTTGAAGTTTAGCACCTGTGTGCCGCTGTTCACCACATCGTACTGTGCGCTGCCCAGCTGTGCCTCCAGCTGAGCCAGGTCGGCCTTGGACATCTGTCCCTCCTTGTAGAGTTCCACGCCACGGTCGTACTGCTCCTTGGCGGTCTTGGCCAGCGACTGGTTCACCTTCTGTGCCTCCAGGGTGTACATGATCTGCACGTAGAGCTGCACTATCTGCTCCTGGATGTTCAGTTCGCTCGTTTCAGTGTTCAGTTCGATAATCTCGTTTGCCACCTCCTGCGCCTTGACGTTCTTGTGGTTGATGCCACCGTTCCACACCGTCCAGTTCATGTTTATGCCATACGAACTGCTCACGGTGGTGTTGGGCGTAGTCACGATCTCGCCGTCCACGTCGCGGTAGGTGTCGGCATCCTGTCCGGGTCGGTAGCTGACGCCATGGTTGGTGCTGAAACTGAGCGATGGCCACAGTACGCTCTTGTTTTGCTTCAGAGTAGCCTCGCCGCTTTCCTCGCTGACACGGTTCTTGCGGATGGTGATGTTGTTTTGCAACGCATGCTGGATGCAGTCGCGCAAGGTCCAAGGCTCTGCCCATGCTCCCAGGGAGCAGAGCAGCGAAATGCCTAAAAGTGTTTTGCGTAACATTGTATCTGTTTGTTTTATGGTTTTATCAGTTTTTTTCCTCGTGGGATAATCGGTGCAAAGATATTAAAAAAAATACGACTTTGCCTCTCTATTTATATTAAATAACGTGAGTTCGACGAATTTAAAATAGAGTAAGCTGTGTATCCAGTGTTCTTTGTACATTGATACACGGCTTTTTCGGAAACATACAATATGCAGCAATAGCTCCCAAAATGTTTACGATAAAATTGTCAAAGCATCTGT
>JAZNYM010000067.1:0-16217 GCA_045594385.1 Bacteroidaceae bacterium | reverse complement strand
GGTAAAATATGCCGACACCCATTTTACAGACCCTTCGCTTTCTGTTGATATGCTGGCAAAAAAAGCTCACATCAGCGGAACCTATTTCCGCAAGCTATTCCTTAAGCACTACGGAAAAAGCCCTTGTGAGTACCTTGTCTCACTCAGGCTTAATCACGCAAAAAATATGTTAGCCTCCGGAAAGCACACCGTATACGAAACCGCACTTGCATCGGGTTTTTCCGACCCAAAATATTTCAGCAGAGTGGTTAAAAAAATATACGGCATTCCTCCGTCACAGTTATATACCCCATGTAAACATTGGTACTATCGGTCATGTTGACCACGGTAAGACTACTCTGACTGCCGCTATTACTACTGTATTGGCCAGCAGAGGTCTTTCTGAGAAGAAGAGCTTCGATCAGATTGACAATGCTCCCGAGGAGAAGGAGCGTGGTATTACTATTAACACCTCTCACGTTGAGTACGAGACCGCTAAGCGTCACTATGCTCACGTGGACTGCCCTGGTCACGCCGACTATGTAAAGAACATGGTAACTGGTGCTGCTCAGATGGATGGTGCTATCATTGTTTGTGCTGCTACTGATGGTCCTATGCCTCAGACTCGTGAGCACATCCTGTTGGCTCGTCAGGTAAACGTTCCCCGTCTGGTTGTGTTCCTGAACAAGTGTGACATGGTTGAGGACGAGGAGATGCTGGAGCTCGTTGAGATGGAAATGGGTGAGTTGCTCGCTCAGTATGAGTTCGAGGAGGATACTCCTATTATCCGTGGTTCTGCTCTGGGTGCTCTGAATGGTGTTGCTCAGTGGGAGGACAAGGTAATGGAGCTGATGGACGCATGTGACACCTGGATTCAGGAGCCCGAGCGTGCAGTTGACAAGCCCTTCTTGATGCCTGTTGAGGACGTGTTCTCTATTACTGGTCGTGGTACCGTTGCTACCGGTCGTATTGAGACTGGTGTTGTAAAGGTAGGTGATGAAGTTCAGATTCTGGGTCTGGGCGAGGACAAGAAGTCTGTTATTACCGGTGTTGAGATGTTCCGCAAGTTGCTGGATCAGGGTGAGGCTGGTGACAACGTAGGTCTGTTGCTCCGTGGTATCGACAAGCAGGAGATCAAGCGTGGTATGGTTATCACACACCCCGGTGTAATCAAGCCCCATAAGAGCTTCAAGGCTTCTATCTACGTCCTGAAGAAGGAAGAGGGTGGCCGTCATACTCCCTTCGGTAACAAGTATCGTCCTCAGTTCTATCTGCGTACTATGGACTGTACCGGTGAGATTCACCTGCCCGAGGGTATCGAGATGGTAATGCCCGGTGATAACGTAGAGATCAACGTTGAGTTGATTTACGCTGTTGCTCTGAACGTAGGTCTGCGTTTCGCTATCCGTGAGGGTGGTCGTACCGTAGGTTCTGGTCAGATCACCGAAATTCTGGACTAATCACAGGTTAGACGAATAGATATGGAGTCCTGCCAGTAATGGTGGGACTCTATCTACGGGAATAGCTCAGTCGGTAGAGCACTGGTCTCCAAAACCAGGTGTCGGGAGTTCGAGCCTCTCTTCCCGTGCTATAAAAGATAAGAAAATGCATAGCATAATAAATTATTGCAAGAATTCATACGAAGAACTTGTGCATAAGACCACTTGGCCTTCGCGTAAGGAACTTACAGGTAGCGCTGTTGTTGTTTTAATTGCTTCCCTCTGCATCGCGCTGGTTGTATTTGCCATGGACTCTGTGTTCCAGACAGGAATGGAGATTGTCTATGATGTTCTGGGCTAATCTTTAAATGTGTTAGGAATGGCTGAAATTGAAAAGAGATGGTACGTTATGCGCGCCATCAGTGGCAAGGAAGGCAAAGTAAAGGAGTACATTGATGCTTTGATTTCGCAGCATAGCGATTTCGCCGCAAACGTGTCCCAGGTACTTATTCCTACGGAGAAGATAGTTACAGTACGTAATGGCAAAAGAGTTGTAAAGGAGAAGAACCGTTTCAGCGGATATGTCTTCGTAGAGGCAGCCCTGATTGGTGAAACTCAGTCACAACTCCGCAATGTTCCTAACGTTCTCGGTTTCCTCTCTGCGACAAAGAGTGATACCAAGCCCATGCCAATGTCTCAGGCAGAGGTAAATCACATGCTTGGTACTGTGGATGAGATTCAGGATGTTCCTGAGGACATCATGATTCCATTTGAAATCGGTGAGAGCATAAAGGTGACCGATGGTCCTTTCAGCGGATTTGATGCGGTTATTGAGGAAATCAATAACGAGAAGAAGAAACTGAAGGTAATGGTCAAGATCTTCGGACGTAAAACTCCGCTGGAACTTGGTTTTATGCAGGTTGAGAAGTTGTAAGGCACAAACCTATGAGCAGGTTGTCCTTTAGTTACGTAAAGGGTGGTGCATGACGACGACTCACAACATTAATTATTAAAAGAGAAAACAAAAATGGCTAAAGAAGTTGCTGGATTTATCAAATTGCAGATTAAAGGCGGCGCAGCTAATCCTTCACCTCCAGTAGGCCCCGCTCTGGGTTCTAAGGGTATCAACATCATGGATTTCTGCAAGGCTTTCAATGCCCGCACTCAAGACAAGGCCGGTAAGGTGCTCCCCGTTGTAATCACTTATTACAATGACAAGTCTTATGACTTCGTTGTCAAGACTCCTCCAGTAGCAGTTCAGCTCATGGAGGTTGCAAAGGTAAAGAGTGGTTCTGCCGAGCCTAACCGTAAGAAGGTTGCGGAGATTACATGGGATCAGGTTCGCACTATCGCTGAGGACAAGATGCCTGACTTGAACTGTTTTACTGTTGAGGCTGCAATGACATTGGTAGCTGGTACTGCCAGAAGTATGGGTATTGCAGTGAAGGGTGAATTCCCTGGTAAATAATTTATAAAACTTCAATTAACAATGAGTAAACTGACAAAGAACCAGAAGTTGGTAGCAGAGAAGATTGAAGCAGGGAAGGCATATTCACTGAAAGAGGCTTCTGCCTTGGTAAAGGAGATTACCACTACCAAGTTCGATGCTTCTGTTGATATTGACGTACGTCTTGGCGTAGACCCTCGTAAGGCTAACCAGATGGTACGTGGTGTAGTATCTCTGCCTAATGGTACAGGTAAAGTAACTCGTGTACTCTGTCTCTGTACTGCTGATCAGGAGGCTGCTGCTAAAGAGGCAGGCGCTGATTATGTAGGTCTTGATGAATATATCGAGAAGATTAAGGGTGGTTGGACTGATGTTGATGTTATCATCACTATGCCCGCCATCATGGGTAAGATTGGTGCTCTGGGTCGTATTCTGGGTCCTCGTGGCCTGATGCCCAACCCCAAGAGCGGTACTGTTACCATGGATGTTGCTAAGGCTGTCCGTGAGGTTAAGCAGGGTAAGATTGACTTCAAGGTCGACAAGACCGGTATCGTTCATGCTTCTATCGGTAAGGTAAGCTTTACTGCCGAGATGATTGCCCAGAACGCTAAGGAGTTCATGGCTACCATCATCAAGTTGAAACCCGCCGCAGCAAAGGGAACATACGTAAAGAGTCTGTATCTTTCAAGTACAATGAGTCGTGGTATAAAGGTTGATCCTAAGACCACCGAAGAAATCTAAAAAAGTAATTCATCATGAGAAAGGAAGATAAAGGCTTAATTATTGCACAGCTCGGCGAAATGCTGAAGCAGTATCCTCACTTCTACATCGTTGATGTTGAGGGTATGAATGCAGGTCAGACAAGCAGTCTGCGTCGCATGTGTTTCAAGAACAACCTGAAGATGGTTGTTGTAAAGAACACATTGCTCCAGAAGGCTCTTGAAGCGAGTGAGATTGATTTTGAGGCTTTGAATCCCGTTTTGGTAGGTACTACCGCAGTTCTCTTCACAGAGGTTGCTAACGCTCCTGCTAAGATGATCAAGGAACTCAAGGGCAAGAAGATAGAGAAACCCGCCTTGAAGGCAGCTTATGCTGAGGAGGGTATCTATGTAGGTGCAGAACAGTTGGATGCACTTTGCTCAATCAAGAGCAAGAACGAGGTTATTGCAGACATCGTTGCTCTGTTGCAGTCTCCTGCAAAGAACGTTCTCTCTGCCCTGCAGAGTGGTCAGAACACCATCCACGGTGTCCTCAAGACACTGGGCGAGCGTCCCGAATAATTCTCGGAACAGCCGCATAATAATTAACAATAGTAACAAACTAATCAATAAAAGAATAAGAAAATGGCAGATTTGAAAGCTATCGCTGAAGAGTTGGTAAACTTGACAGTAAAGGAAGTTAATGAGTTGGCAACTATCCTGAAGGATGAGTATGGTATTGAGCCCGCTGCTGCAGCTGTTGCAGTTGCTGCTCCCGCTGCTGGTGCCGGTGAGGCTGCAGCTGAGGAGAAGACCGACTTCGACGTTGTTCTGGTTGACGCAGGTGCTGCTAAGCTCCAGGTTGTAAAGGCCGTTAAGGAAGCTTGTGGTCTTGGTCTGAAGGAGGCTAAGGAGATGGTTGACGGTGCTCCCAGCACTCTGAAGGAAGGCATGCCCAAGGCTGACGCTGAGGCTCTGAAGAAGACCCTCGAGGAGGCTGGCGCTAAGATCGAGCTGAAGTAATCTTAACTTCCTGAAAAGGGAATTACGGTAAAGGATCCTCTGGTAGAGGGTTCTTTACCTTTTTGTGTCTATACAATCCAAAGTCATCATAAACGACCAAATAGATGTCTAATATTATTAACAACAGAGTAAATTTTGCTACCGTCAAGGCTCCATACGCTTATCCGGATTTCCTTGACGTGCAGTTGAAGTCTTTCAGAGACTTCCTCCAGTTGGATACTCCACCAGAACTCCGTAAGAATGATGGTCTGTACAAGGTATTCAGCGAGAATTTCCCCATTGCGGATACTCGCAACAACTTTGTTCTTGAGTTCCTGGACTATTATATTGATCCACCAAGATATTCTATCGAAGAGTGCCTCGAGCGCGGACTGACATACAACGTCCCCTTGAAGGCAAAGTTGAAACTTTACTGTACCGACCCTGATCATGAGGATTTCGATACGGTAATCGAGGACGTCTTCCTTGGTCCCATTCCTTACATGACAAACAACGGTACCTTCATTATCAATGGTGCCGAACGTGTTGTCGTAAGCCAGTTGCACCGTTCGCCCGGTGTCTTCTTCGGTAGCAGTGTACACAGCAATGGTACTCAGTTATACTCTGCCCGTATTATTCCTTTCAAGGGTAGTTGGATTGAGTTCGCAACTGACATCCAGAATGTGATGTATGCTTACATCGACCGTAAGAAGAAGTTGCCGGTAACTACCTTGCTGCGTGCTATTGGTTTTGAGAATGACCGTGACATATTGGAAATATTTGACCTTGCCGAGGAGGTTAAGGTTTCTGCCGAGAGTCTTAAGGCCCACCTTGGTCAGAAGTTGGCTGCCCGTGTACTGAAGAGTTGGGTGGAGGACTTCGTTGATGAGGATACCGGTGAGGTTGTCAGCATTGAGCGTAATGAGGTTCTTCTTGACCGTGAAAGCGAACTGACAGAGGAGAACATTGCACAGATTCTTGATAGCGGTGAAAGTACTATCCTTCTTCACAAGGCAGAGAATCAGGGTAGCGACTACAGTATAATCTTCAACACCCTGCAGAAGGATACCTCAAACAGCGAGAAGGAGGCTATCACATATATTTACCGCCAGTTGCGTAATGCAGATCCTGTTGATGATGCAAGTGCCAAGGAGGTTATCTACAACCTGTTCTTCTCAGACAAGCGTTATGACTTGGGTGAGGTTGGCCGTTATCGTATCAACAAGAAGTTGAACCTGTCTACCGACAACGATGTCCGTGTACTGACCAAGGAGGATATCATTGAGATTATCAAGTACTTGATTGAGTTGATCAACAGCAAAGCCAATGTCGATGATATTGACCACTTGAGTAACCGTCGTGTTCGTACTGTAGGCGAGCAACTCGCAAACCAGTTCGCTATCGGTCTGGCACGTATGAGCCGTACCATACGTGAGCGCATGAACGTACGTGACAATGAGGTGTTCAGTCCCACAGACCTGATCAACGCAAAGACTATCTCCGGTGTTATCAACACTTTCTTCGGTACCAATGCCCTGAGCCAGTTCATGGACCAGACCAACCCCCTTGCCGAGGTGACACACAAGCGTCGTCTTTCTGCCCTCGGTCCTGGCGGTCTCTCTCGTGAGCGTGCAGGTTTCGAGGTTCGTGACGTACACTTTACACACTATGGCCGTCTTTGTCCTATTGAGTCTCCTGAAGGACCCAACATCGGTCTGATTAGCAGCCTTTGTGTATATGCAAAGATCAACGACCTTGGTTTCATTGAGACTCCTTATAGAAAGGTAGAGAACGGTGTTGTAGACCTTTCTCCCGAAGGCATCAGATATTATAGCGCAGAAGAAGAGGAGAAACTTGTTATCGGTCAGGGTAACGCCCCCTTGCGTGAGGACGGTACATTTATCCGTAAGGTGGTTAAGTGCCGTTGCGACGATGACTATCCAGTTGTTCCTCCCACTCAGGTTAACTTGATGGACGTGGCGCCTCAGCAGATTGCATCTATCGCTGCCAGTTTGATTCCTTTCCTGGAGCATGACGATGCCCACCGTGCATTGATGGGCAGTAACATGATGCGTCAGGCAGTTCCCCTGCTCCGTACCGAAGCTCCTATCGTAGGTACCGGTATTGAGAAGCAGCTTTGCGAGGATAGCCGTACAATGATAACTGCCGAGGGCGACGGTGTCGTTGACTATGTTGATGCAACAACTATCCGTATCCTTTACGATCGTACTGAGGAGGAAGACTTCGTAAGCTTTGAGCCTGCGATGAAGGAATACCGTATTCCCAAGTTCCGCCGCACCAACCAGAACATGACCATTGACCTGCGTCCTATGTGCGAGAAGGGTCAGCGTGTCAAGACTGGTGACATCCTCACCGAGGGTTACTCTACTGAGGCCGGTGAGTTGGCTTTGGGTAAGAACCTGCTTGTGGCATACATGCCTTGGAAGGGTTATAACTATGAGGATGCTATCGTACTAAACGAGCGCGTTGTACGTGAGGATATCCTGACCAGTGTACACGTTGAGGAGTTCAGTCTGGAAGTACGCGAAACAAAGCGTGGTATGGAGGAACTCACAAGTGACATTCCCAATGTCAGTGAAGAGGCCACCAAGGATCTGGACGAGAACGGTATTATCCGTATCGGTGCCAACGTTGTCCCCGGTGACATCATGATTGGTAAGATTACTCCTAAGGGTGAGAGCGATCCCAGTCCAGAGGAAAAACTGCTCCGTGCCATCTTCGGTGACAAGGCTGGTGACGTTAAGGATGCCTCTCTGAAGGCCAGCCCCTCTTTGAAGGGTGTTGTCATTGACAAGAAGTTGTTCTCCAAGGCTATCAAGACACGTTCTGCCAAGGCTGAGGACAAGAAGCGTATTGCTGCTATCGACGAGGAGTTCGAGTGCAAGGTTGCCGATTTGAAGGCTATCCTTATCGACAAGTTGCTTGAACTCACCGCCGGCAAGTTGAGCGCAGGAGTCAAGGACTACATGGGTGCAGAACTCATTCCTGCGGGCGCAGAAATCACAGCTCCTGTACTGGAGACCTTTGACTACACTGCCGTTCAGTTGAGCGGTTGGACCGACGACGAGCATACCAACGAATTGATAAAGAAACTCGTCATCAACTTCTTGAAGAAGTACAAGGTGCTGGATGCCGAGATCAGGCGTGCCAAGATTGCCATCACTGTCGGCGACGAACTGCCCAGTGGTATCATCCAGATGGCAAAGGTCTACATTGCCAAGAAGCGTAAGATTGGCGTAGGTGACAAGATGGCCGGCCGTCATGGTAACAAGGGTATCGTGTCTAAGGTTGTGCGTCAGGAGGATATGCCTTTCTTGGCCGACGGTACTCCCGTGGATATCGTTCTGAACCCCCTGGGTGTGCCCAGCCGTATGAACATCGGTCAGATTTTCGAGACTGTACTTGGTGCTGCAGGTCAGAAACTAGGCGTCAAGTTTGCTACCCCCATCTTCGACGGTGCTCACCTCGAGGACCTGAACGAGTGGACTGACAAGGCTGGTCTGCCCCGCTACTGTTCAACTCAGTTGTATGACGGTGCTACAGGCGAACCATTCGACCAGTTGGCTACCGTAGGTGTTGCCTACATGCTGAAACTCGGTCACATGGTTGAGGACAAGATGCACGCACGTAGCATTGGTCCTTACAGCCTGATTACCCAGCAACCCCTCGGCGGTAAGGCACAGTTCGGTGGCCAGCGTTTCGGTGAGATGGAGGTTTGGGCTATCGAGGCATTCGGCGCAAGCCATGTGCTTCAGGAGATCCTGACCATCAAGAGTGATGACGTTACCGGCAGAAGTAAGGCCTACGAGGCTATTGTCAAGGGTGATGCAATGCCCGCAGCCGGTATTCCTGAATCATTGAACGTACTGTTGCACGAGTTGCGTGGTTTGGGCTTGAGAATTTCGTTGGACTAAAAAAGACAGAAACAAGATATGGCTTTCAAGAAAGAAACCAAAGTGAAGAATAACTTCACCAAGATAACCATCGGACTTGCATCCCCCGAGGAGATTCTCGAGAACTCCTATGGCGAGGTGCTCAAACCCGAGACCATCAACTATCGTACATATAAGCCCGAGCGTGACGGCTTGTTCTGTGAGCGCATTTTTGGCCCCACCAAGGACTACGAGTGTCATTGCGGCAAGTACAAGCGTATCCGTTATAAGGGTATTGTATGTGATCGTTGTGGCGTAGAGGTTACTGAAAAGAAGGTTCGTCGCGAGAGAAGCGGTCATATCCAGCTCGTTGTCCCCGTGGCACACATCTGGTATTTCCGTTCTCTGCCCAACAAGATAGGCTACCTTCTGGGTATGCCCACAAAGAAGTTGGACAGCATCATCTATTATGAACGCTATGTTGTCATCCAGCCCGGTATCCTCGGTCCTCGTGATGACAAGGACGAGCGTGGTATTCAGGACGGTGTTGCCCGTGAAGGCGATCTGCTTAGCGAAGAGGAATACATTGCACTGACCGACCGTCTGCCTCGCGACAATCAGTACCTTGACGACAACGATCCCAATAAGTTTGTTGCCAAGATGGGTGCAGAGGCCATCCTTGACCTCTTGCAGCGTGTTGATTTGGACAAACTCAGTTATGAGTTGCGCGACAGTGCCAACACTGAAGGTGCCCAGCAGCGTAAGAACGAGGCTTTGAAGCGCCTGCAGGTTGTGGAAAGTTTCCGCGCAAGCCGCGAAATCAACAAGCCCGAGTGGATGATCCTGCGCATATTGCCCGTCATCCCACCCGAACTGCGTCCTTTGGTGCCCCTGGACGGCGGACGTTTTGCTACCAGTGACCTGAATGACCTCTACCGTCGTGTCATCATCCGTAACAACCGTCTGAAGCGTCTGTTGGAGATTAAGGCTCCCGAGGTTATTCTGCGTAACGAGAAGCGTATGCTTCAGGAGGCAGTAGACAGCCTGTTCGATAACAGCCGTCGTGCCAGTGCAGTGAAGTCGGAGAGCAACCGTCCCCTCAAGTCACTCAGCGACTCATTGAAGGGTAAGCAGGGCCGTTTCCGTCAGAACCTGTTGGGTAAGCGCGTTGACTACAGTGCGCGTTCTGTAATCGTTGTAGGCCCCGAGTTGAAGATGGGCGAGTGCGGTCTGCCCAAGTTGATGGCTGCCGAGCTGTACAAACCATTCATCATCCGCAAGTTAATAGAGCGTGGTATTGTAAAGACCGTTAAGAGCGCCAAGAAGATCGTTGACCGCAAGGATCCCGTTATCTGGGATATCCTCGAGAATGTCATGAAGGGTCATCCCGTGCTCTTGAACCGTGCGCCGACACTGCACCGTCTGGGTATCCAGGCATTCCAGCCCAAGATGATCGAGGGTAAGGCCATTCAGTTGCACCCTCTGGCATGTACCGCGTTTAACGCTGACTTCGACGGTGACCAGATGGCTGTTCATCTGCCCTTGTCAAACGAGGCCATTCTGGAGGCACAGTTGCTGATGCTCCAGAGCCACAATATTTTGAACCCTGCCAATGGTGAGCCTATCACCGTTCCTTCTCAGGATATGGTGCTTGGCCTGTACTATATCACCAAACTTCGTCCCGGTGCAAAGGGCGCCGGCATGAGTTTCTATGCTCCCGAGGAGGCAATCATCGCCTTCAACCAGAAGCGTGTGGAAATCCATGCACCCATCAAGGTTATCGTGGACGACATAGACGAGGAAGGCAATGCTTGTAAGCACCAGGTGGAGACCTCTGTGGGCCGACTCATCGCCAACGAGATTATTCCTGCCGAAATTGGATACTTCAACGACGTTATTGCCAAGAAGACTCTTCGTGGCCTGATTACCAAGGTTATCAAGAGTGTAGGTGTGGCTCGTGCCTGTGAGTTCCTTGACGGTATCAAGAACCTGGGTTACAAGATGGCTTACGAAGGTGGTCTGTCCTTCAACTTGGGCGATATTATCGTTCCTGAGGAAAAGGCAGAACTGGTACAGCGCGGTAACGATGAAATTGAGCGCATCACCATGGACTATGGTATGGGCTTCATCACAGACAAGGAACGTTACAACCAGGTTATCGAAACCTGGACTAAGGTTAACAACGACCTGTCAAAGATCCTGCTGAAGACCATGCGCGAGGCTGAAGAAGGTTTCAATGCCGTATACATGATGCTCGACTCCGGTGCTCGTGGTAGCGCTGGTCAGATCAGCCAGTTGTCCGGTATGCGTGGTCTGATGGCCAAGCCCCAGAAGGCAGGTGCCGAACCTCTGACCATTGAGAACCCCATCCTTTCTAACTTTAAGGAAGGTATGAGCGTGCTGGAGTACTTCATCTCTACCCACGGTGCCCGTAAGGGTCTTGCCGATACCGCTCTGAAGACTGCCGACGCCGGTTATCTGACCCGTCGTCTTGTCGATGTTTCTCACGACGTTATCATCACCGAGGAGGATTGCGGTACCCTGCGTGGTCTGGAGTGTACTGCTCTTAAGAATGGTGACGAGGTAATCAGTTCTCTCTATGACCGTATCCTGGGTCGTGTCAGCGTACACGATGTAATACATCCCACAACTGGTAAGATGATTGTTGCTGCTGGCGATGAGATTACCGAGGCCAAGGCCAAGGAGATTGAAGACAGCCCCATCGAGATGGTTGAGATACGTTCAGTGCTGACTTGTGAAAGCCGCAAGGGCGTTTGTATGAAGTGTTACGGACGCAACCTGGCATCAAGCCGCATGGTACACAAGGGCGAGGCTGTGGGTGTTATCGCTGCCCAGTCTATCGGTGAGCCTGGTACTCAGTTGACTCTGCGTACTTTCCACGCCGGTGGTGTGGCAGGTAATGCCGTTGCCAATGCACAGATCAAGGCCAAGTATGAGGCTCGTCTGGAATTTGAGGAACTCCGTACCGTAGAGGCACAGAACGACAACGGCACCACTCAGGTAGTAGTTAGCCGTCTGGCCGAGGTTCGTTTCGTAGAGCCGAAGACCGGTATTGTTCTGCTTAGCCAGGACGTTCCCTATGGCAGTACACTCTTCAAGCAGGAAGGTGATATTGTCCAGAAGGGCGACATCATTGCCCAGTGGGACCCCTTCAACTCTGTTATCGTAACTGAGAGTGCCGGTAAGGTTAAGTTCGAGGATGTTATCGAGAACGTAACATACCGCGTGGAGACTGACGAGGCTACAAAGCAGAGCGAGTACATTATCATAGAGTCTAAGGATCGCAACAAGATTCCCGCTTGCCACATTCTGGACGAGAACGGCGACATCCTGCGTACCTATAACTTCCCCATCGGTGGCCATATCGCCATTGTGGACGGTGCTGATGCCCGTGTGGGTGAGATTCTGGTCAAGATACCTCGTGTTGTAGGTGGTGGCGGTGATATTACCGGTGGTCTGCCTCGTGTAACCGAGTTGTTCGAGGCCCGTAACCCCAGTAACCCTGCCGTTGTGGCCGAAATCGACGGTGTTGTTACCATGGGTCGTCTGAAGCGTGGTAACCGCGAGATTACCATCACTTCCAAGGTTGGTGACGTCCGCAAGTACCTCGTGCCCATCTCCAAGCAGATTCTGGTACAGGACAACGACAACGTTCGTGCCGGTACTCCTCTGTCCGACGGTGCAATCACTCCTGCCGACATTCTGGCCATCAAGGGTCCCACCGCCGTTCAGGAGTACATCGTTAACGAGATTCAGGACGTGTACCGTCTGCAGGGCGTAAAGATCAACGACAAGCACTTCGAGGTTATCGTACGCCAGATGATGCGTAAGGTTCAGATTGTTGAACCCGGCGATACCCGTTTCCTGGAGACTCAGATTGTGGACAAGCTGGACTTCGCAGAGGAAAACGACCGCATATGGGGCAAGAAGGTGGTTGTCAATGCCGGTGATAGCGAGACAATGCATGCCGGCCAGATTGTTACTTCACGCCGTCTGCGCGATGAGAACTCTTTGCTGAAGCGTCAGGACAAGAAGATTGTGGAGGTGCGCGATGCAATGCCCGCCACATCTACCCAGATCCTGCAGGGTATCACCCGTGCTTCTCTGGCAACAAGTTCGTTCATGAGTGCCGCATCCTTCCAGGAGACAACCAAGGTGCTCAACGAGGCCGCCATCAACGGCAAGAGCGACTATCTGGAGGGTATGAAGGAGAACGTAATCTGCGGTCACCTGATTCCTGCCGGTACCGGTATGCGCGAGTACGAGAAGATTGTCGTGGGTTCACGCGAGGACTACGAACGCACCCTGGCCAACCGCAAGGCCCGTCTGGACTTTGACGACTTTTAAATGAGGATACTATATCTATGATAGAAAGGACGCTTTGCCGGGACATCCTTGTCCTGACAAGGCGTCCTTTCATTTAAGACCCTAACGACCTTAAGGTCCTTATTACAAGAAAACCATGCACGAATTAAAGATGAAGGTCCGCGACTATGAGTGTGACCTGCAGGGCATTGTCAACAATGCCAACTACCAGCACTATTTGGAGCATGCCCGCCATGAGTTCCTCTTGGAGCGCGGCATCAGTTTTGCCGATATGCATGCCCGTGGCATAGATGCCGTTGTGGCACGTATCACCATGGAGTTCAAGTTGCCTCTACGTAGCGGAGACGAGTTTGTATGTAGCCTCACGGTGAAGAAGGAGAATGTACGCTATGTATTCTTACAACAGATACACCGTGTCAGCGACGGCAAACTTTGCCTGAAGGCCAGGGTGGATTCCGTTTGCGTTCAGGACGGACAGTTGTTGTCTTCATGCAAGGAACTGGAAGATAAACTTTTCGGTTGATGTCTGTGCTTCCGTCCCTTGACCGCCGCATACTTGCCATTGCCTTGCCAAGTATAGTCAGCAACATTACCGTTCCCCTTTTGGGATTGGTGGATGTTGCCGTTACCGGTCATATGGGGGCGGATGACGGAGTTTCTTCCTCCACATCCTTGCCTGCCTCGTATTATGTGGGTGCCATTGCCGTTGGCGGCATGCTTTTCAATATCATTTACTGGATGTTCGGCTTCCTCCGGATGGGAACAGGAGGCGAAACAGCCCAGGCCTGGGGGCGCAGAGATTTGGACGGAGTGGTTCTCCTGCTTGTCCGAAGTCTGCTTCTGGCTCTTGTTCTGGCTCTTGTCCTTTTGACTCTTTCTCCCCTTGTGCGTGATGCTGCCTTGTGGTATATTGCCCCCGAGGCAGAGGTCGCTTCTCTCGCGCGCACGTATTTTAATATATGTATATGGGGAGCTGTTCCTGCCCTTGGGCTTTTTGCCATGAACGGATGGTACATAGGCATGCAGAACTCCCGTTTCCCCATGATTGTAGCCATAGGACAGAACCTGCTGAACATCGCATGCAGCATATTCTTTGTCTATGCTTTGGGTATGCGCATAGAAGGTGTGGCACTGGGGACCCTGTTGGCCCAGTGGGTGGCGTTCATCATTGCACTCCTACTGTGTCTGCGCTATTACAGGAGGTTGTGGAAAAGGGCTTCCTTCCGCGTTCCGTCGTTCTTGCTCTTGTTGCGCCAGGCCGTTACTCCGGGAACTGCATCCAACCGCCAGAACTTCTCACTGTTCCTTCGTACCCTCTGCCTTATAGTTGTGCATTTCATGTTCATCGCGGCAGGAGCGGCACAAGGTAGCGTGGAACTGGCCGTCAATACCCTGCTCATGCAGCTGTTCACCATCTTCAGTTATTTCATGGACGGATTTGCTTATGCCGGTGAGGCACTTGTTGGCAAGGCTATAGGTGCGGCCAATGCTGGACTCTGTCGTGCCGTAGTGCGCAGGCTGTTCCAATGGGGTGGGGGACTGGCCATACTTTTTGTGGGCTTGTATGCAATAGGGGGCGAAGCGTTCATGTCGTTGCTTACGGACGACATCTCGGTTCTCGATGCCGTTTCGCGCTATCGCCATTGGACTCTGCTCCTCCCCATCTGTGGCGTGGTCTCCTTTCTTTGGGACGGCATCTATATCGGTGCCACCTCACCGCGCCTCATGCTCTGGTCCATGGCCATCAGCATGTCGCTATTCCTGGCGGGATATTACCTTCTTATCCCCATTTATGGCAACCATGGCCTATGGATAGCCTTCCTGTCGTATCTGGCATGCCGGGGCATGGTACTGACACTGACACGCGGAAAGATTTTGCCGTAATCCTTTGGTCGGTTCGTTGAAAATAGGTACTTTTGCGTGTCACAAATAAAAACAAACTAATCCCCAATATCATTATGTTGTTTGAACAGATAAGCAAGGACATCGTCGTGGCCATGAAGGCCAAGGACAAGGTGCGCCTGATGGCATTGCGCAATGCCAAGAAGTATTTTCTGGAGGCCCTTACGGCTCCCGGTGCAGATGCCGAACTCTCCGATGAGCAGGCACTGAAGATTCTTTCCAAGTTGGTGAAGCAGGGCAAGGACACCGCCCAACTCTATGTGGAGCAGAACCGCCCCGACCTGGCAGAGGAGGAGATGGGGCAGGTCAATGCCCTCGAGGCCTATCTGCCCAAGGCTCTATCTGCCGAGGAACTGGAGGCTGAACTCCGTACCATCATTGCCGAAGTGGGTGCTGCCAGTGCCAAGGATATGGGCAAGGTGATGGGTGTTGCCACCAAGCGCCTGGCCGGTCGTGCCGATGGCAAGGCTATTTCTGCCAAGGTTAAGGAACTGCTGGGATAGGATTTCTGCCAAGGTAATATAATAAAATCGGGGTGTACACTGCTGAACAGGCACGCCCCGATTTGTCGTTTCTGTCTGGTATTGGTCTTGTGGGTCTGCTATTGTCCCCGTTTAGTTACAATCCAATCATTACACCCGCCGACAATCCGTTGAACTGTGGACCGTATTCGCAGTGTATAACGTTGCAGGGGCTGTATTTCACATATGCTCCCAGTGACTTCCAGTGCAGACCCATGCGCAGGTCTATGCTTATGGGGCAATGCTTTATCTGTTCGCTGCATTCCTCTATTTTCCTGTTGTCAAGTTCGTATTTCGTCTTCAGGCTTCCGTATGCATTCCAGTTCAGTATGGCTGCCGCACTTATAGCAAAGTCTTTATGGAATTTATATTTGTATTCCAAAGGGAATGTGATACTGAATATCTTCAGGCGCGAGAAGTCGATATTGGCATTGTCAGGATAGGGCGACAGGGAAATGCCAGCGCCATCCTTTACAAAACGGGTGTATCCTGTCATTCTGTAGTTCTTCCAGTTGAATCCCATGCCGATACCTAATTTGTGACGCCCATGGTTGTATTTGCGTCCACAAGAGAAGAGGTTGAAGAAGATCTCCATTGAAGAACCCATACTCACATTCATGTCTTGAGGTGTGTTCAGACCGTTTACAAAGCCAAACCCCAGACCTCCGATATTCAGGAAGTTCTCGGACTTGGATTTGTGCTGTGTTTTTTTCAGTTGGATGTCGTCGGTGAGTACGGAGAAACTCCAGCTGTTTGCCCTGTCTTGGGCATACGTAGTCACGAAATTTACGGTGCAGAGAAGGCAAAGTAAGAGTTTTTTCAGTTTCATTGTCAATTCGTATTTGATATTTATATTAACGTGAGTTCGACGAATTTAAAATAGAGTAAGCTGTGTATCCATTGTCCTTTGTACATTGATACACGGCTTTTTCGGAAACATACAATATGCAGCAATAGCTCCCAAAATGTTTACGATAAAATTGTCAAAG
>JAZNYM010000066.1:0-32084 GCA_045594385.1 Bacteroidaceae bacterium | reverse complement strand
TAACAATTTCCTGATGAACCTCATTGCGGCTATCAGTGCATATTGCTTCTTTGACAACAAACCTGAGGCAATCAAAGGATATTGTGTTGAGGACAACAAACAACTAACATTGTTCTAATATTATCCCGAACTGACGTATATTAGGCAACACATACAAGGACGAAATAGCCTAAAATAAAGGAAGCGAGGTACAGTGCGTTATTGCTACTGTACCTCGCTTCCTAAAATATAAAACGTACTTTTACGCTTAATGAATTTTCTACCATTCTGTATCCCATATATTGGCACTACTGCCACGGTCTGTATTGACCATGACTGCATCATCCTCGGTGACCTCATTATAGAGAACTACTTCGTTATTTCCCAATGCACCTGAGGTGGCCATCATGTTAATGCTCCCTACAGCAATGCAATTGCAATATGGAGTTATATACTTCTTCTTGTTCATGTCATATATCTTAATAAAGTGTAAGCATTTTGATTAATTAAAGCATGTTACTTCAAGACCTTCTTGCCGTTCACAATGTAGATGCCCTTCTGCAACTTCTCTACGCGACGACCGGAAAGATCATAGCAGTTCTCTGTCTTCAGTTCTCCGTCTTCAGTTTCAAGGATGCCTGTGGTTTCATCATCGAAATTGAAGTAAATGGCACGTGCAGCGCCAAGGTTTGCTGGTACGTTCAGGTATGCCTTATTTTTATATACCTTGAAACCAGCATCCTTACGGTAGAATCCAGCAACGTCGTTCTTTACAGTAAGCACGTAGTTCACGGAGCCGTCGTCAGGTAGGTCCACATTGGCATACTCTTCAGTACCGGCATAGCCGAGCAGGAGGTTGCCCGTGACGGTAGGCCCCTCTGTGCTTGCCTTGGTGAAGAGGTATTGCCCTGCCTCGCCACAGATGACTGCACCTGTCTTAGCAGGGATGATGCCATCGGCGATGGCGGTCATGGTGATGGTGCCCTCAGTGCCATTCATCACAGGCGTTGTGGTGGCCACATAGGCTGTCACACCAGCAGGGATAGTCATCGGTTCGTTAGCATAGAAGGTACCTATCTCATATTCTCCAAGGGTAGTAATGATGACATCGCTTTCATCTACTCCTCCAGTAATGGTGAAACTGTTGTTACTGTTGGGATCAAGGGTAGTCAGGGTGAAGGCTGCGCCACCTATCTCTTCCACCTTGATGATGCCGCCGTTCATCTGGCGGGTTGCTGTAGTGAAGTCCACATCAACCTCACCTACGTTTACGTTAGGGAGCATCACACTGCATTTGCCATCGAGAGCCTTAACATCCTCGGCAAGAACATACTTGAAGGTCTTGCCATAGTCGGTGGAGAGGCTGATGCGCAAACGGCTGTCGGCGGTGAAGTAGTTCTCGTTGACACCCCACGATACAGTCACCTGCTCGCCTGCCGTGTACTGGTTCTTGACTGGAGTGAGTGTAGCATTGAAGGCTGTACCCCCGACAATCTGCACCTGGCTTTCCCAGATGGCATAGGTGCTGTAGAATGGAGTTGCCAGCAATTCAGAGTAACTCCATGCTGTGCTTGGCACATCGTTGACAAGTATGCTGAGTGCATAGTTGCCCGGTTCCATTTTTGGCACGTCGGTGCCAGCCTTCAGGTAGAAATAGTCATCGTACATAATATCAGCAATGTAGGTGGGCTGGTAGGTGATGACATTGCTTTCCTGTGGGACGAACGAAGCGAAGTGGGGCATGGAACCTCCCTCCTTGATGTTGTCCACATTGGCACTGCTGCATCCGATGGCGGTGTAGAGCAACCCGTGTCCTTCGGCATCGGTAGCCTGCACGTCGATAGAAAGGCAGGCGCCTTGGGGAATGCGGTAGGTCTTCTGCATAGCCTCGGCATTGAACTTGGGGGCATTGTTGTCCACCTTGACATTTTTGTATGATGAGGTGCCTTTTGCCTTGTTGCGGATAGTCTTGATGGAGGGGTAGGCAAAGAAGTCATCACCGCCGGAGTCCATCAGACTGCCCTCGCCCGTAGTGGTATGCGGTGCGCCAAACATGTGGCCAAGTTCGTGGGCCACCACCCACTTGTCGGTCTTGGCATAGCCGCTGCCCTTGGCACTACTTAGATAGGCACCGCCCTCAACAGAGAGACCGGAGTTCTCGGCTGCGATATCGCGATGGGTAACCCACATGCCCACATCGTAGCTGCCTTCACCGATAGCATCGTTGATATAGTTCGTGCAGTTGCCGATTTCTGGGAGCACTTCGGACTTATCAAGGGCATTGATATGCTCTGTCATCACCAATCGCTTGTCCATCACCACATCAAAGCACATGCCCAGGGGGACGAACATCTCGTTGACGAAATCCTCGCAGGCTTGCCAGAAAGGTATCACCTTGTCCTGATAATCATCATCGAAAAGGCCATAATCACCCTGAAGGTCATACTCAAATGCACTTACCGTCACTGGAATGGCCAGGCGATAGAAACGCAGTGTCCCGTCACCGGGGAGGGCATCGGCACTGGCTGCATCGTTGTTCTCCTCTGTTTTTGAAGTGAGATAGTTACCCTTGGTATTTGCAGATGCATATGCAATATTGATATCCATCTCATTATACCAAACAGCAACTTCCTTGCTATTGTATAGATCGCTACTACCCTTTGGCATCAGATGCTGCACTTTAGCATTCATCACCGAGGGTACCAAAAGTATGGCTACCATAGCCACAGCGAATAGTTTCTTTCTCATAAGTTATGTTTAAGTTATTTTTTTGTTTACTTTAACTATTGTCAGTACCTGAATATACCGTCATTTAGTTCCCTAATACACAAATACTCTATTCTACTAGTTTACAAAAATATTATTTACATTTATATATCCGTTACACCTACTTGTTTTTTAACTTTTATTAACCTGCCCGTGCATTTCCGGGACTAAGAGGGAAAGGGTTGGCAATAGTTGTACTATCATATGTCCTCACTCTGATAATGTCTCGCCCCCACTGAAACATGTATTTGTTCCCACGACGACGCACACGAACCATTACCGTTCGTTCGCCGAACCATTACTGATGATAAAGTTTACCATTACCGATGATGAATATGATGCGTCACATACATGTGCCGGCCCCTTGATGTATATTGCATTTCACGTACACTGCAGTAACCTGAAAATGAACCGCTGCACCAAATTATCCTATCTGAAGATTTGAGTTTTCTGATTTTATTTGTACATTTGCCATGTTCATCAGGAAATGTCGCTACATTTGCGGCAATTTACATAGAATAAAGACCCATTATCCGTTATGAAAAAGACTATCATAGACCTGTTCGAATCATCAGTAAAGACATACCCGCAAAACACATTCCTATTAGAAAAGAGCAATGGGAAGTTCCAGCCCACCACGTACACCGAGGTGCAAAGACAAGTATACCGTCTGGGGGCTGGACTACAGACTTTGGGAGTGAAGAAAGGCGACACCATGGCTCTGCTCAGCGAGGGGCGCAATTTGTGGATCATAGGCGAACTGGCCATGTTCTATGCCGGTGCCGTAAACGTGCCTCTGTCCATCAAACTGGAGGAGAGCAACGACCTTTTCTTCCGCCTGCAACACGGAGATGTGAAATTCATCATGGTTTCGGGCACACAACTCAAGAAAATACGCCAGATAAAAGAAGACCTGCCCCTTGTGCAGCAGATTATCGTGCTAGATGCACAGGACAAATATGAAGAGAAGGAGATTTACGTAGAAGATGTCTTCAAGATGGGCGACAAGTACCTTGCCACACACACCACGGAAGAATTCCTGGCCGTGGGACAATCTATACAGAACGACGACTATGCCACCATTACATATACCAGCGGCACTACGGCCGACCCAAAGGGTGTGGTACTCACGCACCGCAACTATACTGCCAACGTGGAGCAGGCTTGCACACTGGTGGACATAGACCAGACATGGCGCACACTCATCATCCTGCCTTTGGACCATTGCTTTGCACACGTAGTGGGTTTCTACATAATGATGAGCAAGGGTGCTACGGTGGCAACCGTACAGGTAGGCCGCACACCCATGGAGACATTGAAGAACATTCCCCTGAACATCAAGGAAGTACGTCCACACTTCATCCTCAGCGTGCCGGCTTTGGCAAAGACATTCAAGAAGAACATAGAACAGGGTATCAGGGCAAAAGGAACCGGTGCCATACGTCTGTTCAACTGGGGCATGAAAATAAAGCAGACATACTATGGCGACAGCAACCTTGACTTCAAGGGATGGCGCCATGCGCTGAAACCGCTTGTCTGCCTGTTCGACAAGATACTGTTCTCAAAGGTCCGCGACAACTTCGGCGGAGAACTGAAGTTCTTTATCGGGGGTGGCGCACTGCTAGATAAAGACCTGCAGAAATTCTACGTGGGCATAGGCATACCCATGTACCAAGGTTACGGTCTGTCCGAAGCAACTCCTGTCATCTCCAGCAACGGACCAAAACTGTACCGTTTCGGTTCCAGCGGCAAACTGGTCAAGCCAATAGAACTTAAGATTTGCGATATGGAAGGCAAGGAACTGCCCGTGGGTGAGATGGGAGAAATTGTGGTTAAGGGAGAGAACGTGATGGCAGGATACTGGAAGAACCCGGAATCCACAGCCGACACTGTGCGCAACGGTTATCTCTATACTGGCGACCTTGGCTACATGAGCAAGGAAGGTCTGCTATATGTGAAGGGACGCTTCAAGAGTCTGCTCATCTCCAGCGACGGCGAAAAATACAGTCCAGAAGGCATAGAGGAGGCTCTGGTGGAGAAGTCCGCCTACATAGACCAGGTGATGCTCTACAACAACCAGTGCACCACCACCACAGCCCTGATTGTGCCAAACAGAGATGCACTGCGCCGTCATCTGAAAGAGTGCGGACTAAAGCCAGGAAGCGAGGACGGACGCAAGGCAGCCCTGCAACAACTGGAAGCAGAACTGGCCCGTTTCAAGAAAGGAGGCGAATTTCATGGTATGTTCCCCGAACGCTGGCTGCCCAGTTCCTTTGCCGTACTGGCAGAACCGTTCACTGAACAAAACCAGATGATAAACTCCACCATGAAGATGGTCCGCCCCAAGATAGAGAAAGCCTACAAGGAACGCATAGACTACATGTACACCAGCGAAGGCAAACAGACCATGAATCCACAGAACGTGGATTCCATATTCTGAAACGACCACACGGCCTGCCCCATACCCTCCTGCCTGTTCTCTGTTTGGTGCCAAAACACACTCCGTTTCGGACAATAATTGGTCTATAGCGCGCAAACAGAACAACTTTTCCGTTTGGATAACGCTAAACCAAACAGTTTTCGTTATCTTTGCATTATGAAAAAGGTAAATTTCAACACAACAATCCCTCAGGAACTGCATCTTGACTATCAGGACAAGTACATTGTACTGCTGGACAATGTACACCAAGTGCAGCATACCCAGGAAACTATTCTCAATGAGTCCTTCATAATAATACTGGTAGAGGACGGTGAATGCACAGCCACTATAAACAACAATGAATATTCTCTTAACGAAGGGGACCTGCTGATATGCACACCGGGCAACGTACTGGAACATGGCATGGTGAGCATTAACTTCCACTGCCGCATTTTCATCATGTCATCCGAACACACAGGAGACATCCTCAAGGGAACACCCATGAGCATATCGCACTATCTCATGAGCAAAGTGGTACAGTCAATACGACTCACCCGTGAAGAACAGGAGACTGTGAAAGGGTTCTACAGATTGCTATCCTCCTTAAACCCGCTACCTGACGACAGAGTGAGGGAATACACGGTGCATCACCTGTTGAAGTCATTTGCATACACCTTCGTAGGTCTTTTCATGCGTCGCGGCTACACATCTCCAAAGAACAACGGCACGTCAGCAGAAGTCCTGTTCAGGAAATTTACACGTATTCTGCACGAACACCCCGAAGGCCGTACTGTGCAGTTCTATGCCGACAAACTCAACATCACGCCAAAATACTTCAATACCATCTGCAAGCAAGTCTCCGGAAAGACAGCAAGCAAACTTATCAACGAGGAAATAGTGACGCAAGCCCAACTGATGCTGAAGGATCCTGACCTGAGCATCAAACAGGTGTCTTCCATGTTAGGGTTTACCAACCAGTCGCACTTCGGTTCCTTCATCAGGAAAGAAACAGGAGTCTCACCTCAACTCCTGCGCAAGAAACAACTTTGACAAGACAGAAGACATCCAGAACATCACGCACAATCTTATTTTGAACAATATGAAGAAACATCTATTCCGTATCCTTATCGTCATACTCTCCATCGGGACCACCATCGGGACCACAGGATGCAAGAACGAGTATGAGGACATGCTACCCGGAGAAATCCGTCTGAAGGAAAACGACTACCGCAACGACGACAAAATCAAGGACATAGAATACACTGCCGGTGAAGATACGGTAACAATGAGCGCCATGGAAGTACGTGGAATCTGGCATGCCGTAATTATAAAGACTGAAGACGCATTCGAGAGAAAGAGCGACAACGAGACAAATCTCTATGAAAGTCCAGTCCATGCTGAAGAGACCTTCCACTCCATATTGCAGGAAAACATGAACACTGTTGCAGAAAAGTATCCCAATTCATATACTGCAATAATGAAGGAACTAGCAAGGGCAGAAGTACACACGTACATAAAGTATGTATGGTGCGCACAAGCAGAAGAATATGTCAATCTGAAATTCGAAGCTACTCCTCATATCATTGCCACAGAGGTTCCTGCAGAACAAAAATAGGCAGTCAAGACGCAAAATAGCAATAAAAGCATAGTATCCACTTGCATTATTGAAAGAAAAGACCTACATTTGTTCAGAAATTCCGAAATAATCAAAGAAGAACATAATATGATTGACGTTAAAGTTACCCTCGCTGAAGCTGAGGAGAAGATGGAAGAGGCCGTGATGTACCTGGACGAGGCACTGGCTCACATCCGTGCAGGCAAGGCAAATGTCAAGATTCTGGACGGTATCCGTGTGGATAGTTACGGCAGCATGGTTCCCCTTAACAACGTGGCAAGCATCAACACCCCTGATGCACGTACCATCGCCATCAAACCCTGGGACAAGAGCATGTTCCGCGCCATTGAAAAGGCCATTATGGACAGCGATGTGGGTATCACACCCGACAACAACGGAGAAATCATCCGCCTGACCATACCGCCACTGACCGAGGAACGACGCAAGCAGTTGGCCAAGCAGTGCGGCAAGGAGTGCGAGCAGGCGAAAGTCAGCATCCGCAACGCACGCCGTGACACTAACGACAAGTTGAAGAAAGCCATCAAGGACGGACTTTCCGAGGATCTGGAGAAGGATGCGGAAGCAGACCTGCAAAAGATGCACGACAAGTACATCAAGAAGGTTGAAGAACTCCTGGCCAACAAGGAGAAAGAAATCATGACTGTCTGATGCAGGGCATTGTCATAAAGAATACAGGAAGCTGGTACGTTGTCCGTATGGACGATGGCCAGCTTTTCCAGTGTAAGGTGAAGGGCAACTTCCGTCTAAAGGGAATACGCAGCACCAACCCCGTTGCCGTGGGCGACAATGTCCGCATTGTCCCCACAGAGGCCAATGCCGGACAGGTGGGAATGATAACGGAAATCCTTGACCGCCGCAACTACATCATACGCAAGGCATCCAACCTGTCCAAACAAAGCCACATAATAGCGGCCAACGTGGACCAGGCGGCATTGGTGGTGACCCTGCGACATCCGGAGACAAGCACAACGTTCATTGACCGCTTCCTGGCAAGTGCCGAGGCATACCGTGTTCCAGTAATCATCATATTCAACAAGGTAGACTTGCTCGATGAGGAAGACCGTCACCTGCTGGAACTCTTCTTCCGCCTGTATGAAGGCATAGGCTACCCATGCTATGGAGTCTCGGCCCTAAACGACGGTGAAGGACTGTGCAGTGTCAATTCCCTGCGAAAAGTCCTCAATGGCAAGACCACATTGTTCTCCGGCAACAGCGGAGTGGGCAAAAGCACACTGCTGAACGCACTCATTCCAGGACTGGACGTGAAGACGGCAGAGATTTCCGATTCGCACGACACCGGCATGCACACAACCACCTTCTCGGAGATGTTTGACCTGCCCGTCTCTGCCGACGGGGAAGGTGGACGTATCATAGACACCCCGGGCATAAAGGGCTTCGGCACATTCGACATGGAGCGGGAAGAGGTGGGACACTACTTCAGGGAAATATTCCAGACAAGCAAGGAATGCCGCTTCGGCAACTGCACACACACGCACGAGCCCGGATGCGCCGTACTGGAAGCCTTGAAAGAACAACGTATCGCCCAAAGCCGCTACAACAGCTACCTCTCCATGCTGGAAGACAAGGACGAAGACAAATACCGCACCAAACTCTAAAGACTCTAAGGACTTTAAAGACCCTAAAAAACACAAGAAATGAAAACAGTTATCATCGGCAGTGGCCCTGCGGGCTACACTGCAGCCATCTATGCCAGCCGCAGCGGTTTGGAACCAGTCCTCTACGAAGGCAACCAGCCCGGAGGACAGCTGACACAGACCACAGAGATAGACAACTTCCCCGGTTATCCCGAGGGAACCACCGGCAACGAACTGATGGACGACCTCCGTGCACAGGCAGAACGCCTTGGCACGGACATACGCATGGGAACCATCACCGCCGTGGACTTCTCCATGGACGGCAGCCGACCCCATGTACTAACCATCGATGACGGCACCACGATAGAGGCCGACACCGTGATTATCTCCACCGGAGCATCAGCAAAATACCTTGGCCTGGAGGACGAGAAGAAGTACCAGGGCATGGGCGTAAGCGCCTGCGCAACCTGCGACGGGTTCTTCTACCGCAAGAAGACTGTGGCCGTAGTTGGCGGTGGCGACACCGCATGCGAAGAGGCCCAGTATCTGGCCGGCCTGTGCAAGAAGGTCTACATGATTGTACGCCGCGATGTGCTGCGTGCCTCAGAAGCGATGCAGAAGAAGGTCAAAGAGACAGAGAACATAGAAATCCTATGGAACACACAGGTTCGTGGCTTGTATGGTACCGACGGGGTGGAAGGTGCGCACTTGTCCACCGGCGAGGACCTGCCCATAGACGGTCTGTTCCTGGCTATTGGCCATCATCCCAACAGCGACGTGTTCCGTCCTGCACTGGAATGTGATGCGGAGGGCTACATAATAGTACACCATCCCACCACAGAAACCAACATCCCCGGCGTGTTCGCTTGTGGTGACGTAGCCGACCCCATATACCGCCAGGCCATCTCTGCCGCCGGAAGCGGATGCCATGCCGCCATGGATGCACGCAAGTACCTGTCGGAAAAGTAACTCCACACAATCCGGAGAGGGACAAACGGACTTAGCAAACCATAACACTCCAATCATGCTGGAACCTTTCTTCAAGGCAAACTGCATCGAGGCAGGATGCGACGAGGCAGGACGAGGATGTCTGGCAGGACCGGTATTTGCTGCTGCCGTGATACTACCACAGGACATCTGCGAGCGCAACACGGAACTGGCACAAGGCCTGAACGACTCCAAACAACTCACCGAGCGACGACGCACAGCATTGCGCTCCGTAATAGAAAGGGAAGCACTGGCATGGGCTGTGGTGGCCGTGGACAACAGGGAAATAGACAAGTTGAATATCCTCCGCTCCAGCATCACTGCCATGCATCGTGCCCTTGACGAACTGGATCTGCGACCACAACATATCATAGTGGACGGCAACCGTTTTTATCCCTATGCCGACATTCCGTATGCCACCGTAGTGAAGGGCGACGGAAAGTATATGAGCATTGCGGCGGCATCCATTCTGGCAAAGACACACCGCGACGAGTACATGCTGCATCTGCACCAGGAGCATCCGCAATACGCATGGGACCGCAACAAGGGTTATCCGTCGGCGGCACACCGCGCCGCCATACGAATGTACGGACCTACGCCATACCACCGCATGACATTCAACCTTACAGGCGACAGTCCTCAAATGGAGTTCGACTTCTGACCCCGACATAATCATATACAATGACACGGGACACCCCTGCAGATGTGCAAAAGGTGTCCCGTGTCATTGTATATACTTTCTACAGTCCTGTATGTCGGACTACATTGTCCTCTGGCCCTTGATGTTGTACTTCACTCCGTTCCTGATGATTACCAACTGCTCATCCTCGATGAATTTGCCATCCTTCATCCACATGGCTGCATTAGCAGAGTTGATACCGGTTTCACCCTCTTCGTACTGGTGCAGGGTCCAAAGCGAACACTTGTTGTTCTGGCCTATGGGGTTGTGAGTGGCAAGCCGCAAATTGTCAGCACCACCCTGATGGTTGTTGAGATACTTGTTGCCACCAACAGTGAAGTACACATAGGCATCGCTCTTGCTGAGTTGGCCAAGGGTCCACGCTGACTTTGCCTCGGCATCAAAACTGATGTCGGTCTGTCCAACGTTGGCATTGATGTACTTGCCTGAAACAGTACTCTTGATGTAATAACCGCCGCCTATTGCCTCCTCGAAACGAAACTTGGTGCCCTTTGCCGTCTGACCGTTCACGGTACCGTCGTTGTCGGAGATGAAGCGTGTGGTGTGTCCGTCGTTGGGCTGGCACTCTATGGTGTAGAGTCTGTCTGTCTTCACCTCGGTCACTACCACAGACTCATCGGGTATCTCAGGCAATGTTACGCCAAACATACTGCTTTCGGTGTGTTGCTCGTGAATGATCTCTATCATCTGGCGCACGATACCGGGATTCTGTGCGGCCACGTCGCTATCCTCGTGCAGGTCCTTGGAGAGGTCATATAGATAAGGCGTACCGCCCTTTACTACCAGTTTCCAGTCTCCCATGCGCACGGCCATCATATTGGTCTCGTGGAACTCCCAGTACAGGAAATCATGCTTCTCCTGAGCGGCATCATTGCCTGTCAATGTCTCGTGGAAGGAGATGCCGTCGTAGCAACGTTTCTCAGTGCTTGCCTTCTTGCTGTAACGGTCGCCGTCCAGTCCGGCATAGTCCAGAAGTGTGGACATCACATCGTAGAACGCCAGTTGGTGGTCATTCACCGTGCCAGCAGGCACGCCAGGACCCTTGGCAATGAAAGGAACACGGATACCACCCTCATGGGTAGAGCGTTTTGTGCCACGCAAAAGTCCATCGTGATTGAACCATGCAGGATCTGCACCGCCCTCCTCATGAGGACCATTGTCCGAGGTAAAGATAACTAGAGTGTTCTCGTCAAAACCCTTCTCCTTCAGTTTGTCGAATATCTCGCCAACCTGGGCGTCCAGACGGCTCACCATGGCGGCAAACTGTGCACGGCGACCATAGTTGCGATAGTACCATGAACCGAAATTTCCGCTATAAGCACCATCCTCGCCCTGGAACTTCTCCGTGTACCTCTGCACCAGGCTGTCGTTGGGTTGCCAAAGTTCGGCATGAGGCAAGGTGTAGGTGAATATGCCCATGAAAGGTTGCTCGCCTGTCTGACGGTCAATCCAATCCAGGGCATACTGGTGTATAAGGTCGCTGGTGTACTGCTCGCGGTTCTCGTAGTCCTTGTTGCCCGAAGCCACGTCCTTGTGCCGGATGTTCTGCTTCAGGGTGTCAAGCACCACGTGCCTGTCACCATACTTCACGGGATCGTAACGGTTCAGGAAGTTGGGATAGTAGGTGTGGGCCTGGAACTGACAGATGTAGCCGTAGTAGCAATCCACTCCACGCTTGTTTGGAAGCGAGGCACTGCTGCTCTGTTTGAACTTGGAGGTATCTGAATTGCCGTTGGCATCCACCGCATAGGTGTCAGGATACTGCATGTTGTAGTAACCACCAGCCCACTTGCCGAACATACCGGTGGTATATCCTGCCTCCTTCATCACCTCAGGGATAATCTGGTGGGTCATCAGATAGGGTTCCTGACCGATGATGCTATAGTCGGAATTAGAACCAAAGGCATTTGCCTTCAATACACCGGACTTGTTCCAATACTCACGATTACCACGAACATGTGTGTGACCTGCATGCTGACCTGTCATGAAAGATGCTCGTGAGGGAGCACTGACAGGGCTACCGGCGTATGCCTGAGTAAAACGCATACCCTCCTGGGCCATACGGTCCAGATTAGGTGTCTCAATACGACGTTGTCCGTAGCATCCGAGATCGGCATAACCCATATCATCGCACATGATGAAGATGATGTTAGGACGACGTGCGGTCTCGTTGCCGTCTGCAACAGGTGACGGAGCATGCGCATTTACGGCAACAGGCAACAGACCAAATGCTGCCATTACAAGTTCTCTGGCTCTTGTCATATAGTGTTGTTACTTTTACGTAATGATTAATGCCAGACTCTACTTTACATCCACTCGCTATGTTCCTTCCAAATCCATGGCATCCATTGCGGGAGAATGCAAAGCAGAGAATGACTTTACCTAAGTTCAGTTACAGGATTGTGCAACCGGCGCAAGGCTTCAACTGCTTGAAGAAGTCGTTGCCCTTGTCGTCCACCAGGATAAAGGCGGGGAAGTCCTCAACCTCTATCTTCCAGATGGCCTCCATGCCCAGTTCGGGATACTCCACGCACTCGATGGACTTGATGTTGTTCTGTGCCAGGATGGCGGCAGGACCGCCAATGGAGCCGAGATAGAAACCGCCGTGATCCTTGCAGGCACGGGTAACGTCCTCGCTACGATTACCCTTGGCCAGCATAATCATGGAACCTCCGTTGTCCTGGAACTCATACACGTAGGGATCCATACGTCCGGCTGTGGTGGGACCCATGGAACCGCATGCCATTCCGGCAGGAGTCTTGGCAGGACCAGCATAGTAAACGGGGTGGTCCTTCATGTACTGGGGCATACCCTCGCCGGCATCCAGACGGGCCTTCAGCTTGGCATGGGCGATGTCGCGGCCCACGATGATGGTACCATTCAGGCTGAGGCGTGTGCCGATGGGATAGTTGGTCAGTATCTTGCAAACGTCAGCCATGGGCTGGTTCAGGTCAATCTTCACCACGTCGCCCTCGCCTGCATTGCGCAGTTCCTCGGGGATGAGTTCGTATGGCTTGTCGTCCATCTTCTCAATCCAGATACCTTGCTCGTTGATCTTGCACTTGATGTTGCGGTCGGCAGAGCAGCTTACGCCCAAACCGATGGGACAACTGGCACCATGACGGGGCAGACGAACCACGCGCACGTCGTGAGCCATATACTTGCCACCGAACTGTGCACCAAGGCCTATCTTGTAGCATTCCTGAAGCAACTGCTTCTCCAACTCGACATCGCGGAAGGCACGTCCTGTCTCATCGCCGGTGGTGGGCAGTGAGTCATAGTAGTGTGTGGAGGCCAGTTTCACGGTGAGCAGGTTCTTCTCTGCACTGGTACCGCCGATAACGATGGCAATGTGGTAGGGAGGACAAGCGGCTGTGCCCAGACTCTTCATCTTCTCCACAAGGAAGGGGATGAGCGTGCCGGGATTCTGTATGCGGGCCTTTGTCTCCTGATAGAGGTAGGTCTTGTTGGCAGAACCACCACCTTTGGTTACGCAGAGGAAGTGGTATTCCATGCCCTCGGTAGCCTCGATGTCAATCTGTGCAGGCAGGTTGCACTTGGTGTTAACCTCGTTGTACATGTCCAGAGGAGCATTCTGACTGTAGCGCAGGTTGCACTCGGTGTAGGTCTTGTATACACCCAGTGAGAGAGCCTCTTCGTCGCAGAAGCCTGTCCAAACCTGCTGGCCCTTCTCGCCATGAATGATAGCAGTACCCGTGTCCTGACAAAGAGGCAACAGTCCCTTGCATGAAACCTCGGCGTTGCGGAGGAAGGTCAATGCCACGTACTTGTCGTTCTCGCTGGCCTCGGGGTCGCGCAGAATCTTTGCCACCTGTTCGTTGTGCGAACGGCGCAGCATGAAACTCACGTCGCGGAAAGCCTGATTGGACATGCGGGTCAATGCCTCGGGTGTGACCTTCAGAATCTTGTGGCCCTCGAACTCGCTGACGGAGACGCCCTCCTTGGTCAGCAGATAATACTCGGTCTCGTCCTTGCCCAACTGGAACATAGGAGCGTACTTGAACTCTGGTGCTTGTGCCATAGTTGTGATATTTGGATTTAGGTTTATATGTTTATATGCGTCTATACCTTATTATTATATATATACTGTTTGCAGTTTCCAGTTTACATCATACCCCCTCCCCTTCGGGACTCCACCAGGGGAGAAAGTTGGCGATAGTTTTCCGTTTTAATCCGACTTGACTTACGTCGACCTTTGGTTCGTCGTCTTGAACCTGCTCCCGCTCGGCAATTCAAACGAGTTTGATTGCTCTCGCTTACTCGCAGATTTCACCTTTCCATTTTCCTGTCACTTCTCAAAGTGCTGGTAGTCCTTCAGACTTCGCCAACTGCCACCCCATCGGAAACCTCTGGAAGTAAAGAGGCGATAGCACAGGTCGGCAGTATCTATCTTTCCGGGAATGTCCTTGCGTTTGTCACGATTGTGTGCATAGCCCCCGCCCTCTGGCGGAAGTATCTGTCCGCTACGCAAGTAGAGGCAAGGGTTGTATAGCGGATTTATGTCCACTGCCATGCCACGGCTATGTTTGGACAACTGCTTGCCGCCAGCCACCGGGCGATAGCAGAAGCAGGATGTATTGTTGTCGGCCATGGAGCGAAGGTCATCGGCCTTGTACTCGTCAATGAGTCGCATTCGTGCTATCGGATAGCGGGCTTCATAGAGTTTCCTGAATATGAACACCAGGTCGTCTGCGATAAGACGGTTGCACACCATCTGGCCCACATGCCTGTTCCCGTCAAAGTCGTAATGCGACAGTTGCAGGAAGCGCAACTCCGCTCTCGGCACACCACACCCCCGAGGATATGAGCGTCCCTGCATCTTGTCCCAGATGCTGTCAGGCACCTCCTCTGAGGTAAATACCTGTCCTTCTGACGCCAGCGACATAAGCAACAGCAGCATGGACAGCAAACATCGCAGACAGCATCTCATAGTCATACTATTTCGTTTCTTCCACCGGTTCCTTCAGCACAAAGCGCTGGTAATAGGCCCATCCGAGAGTGGTCATCGGCAATGCTATGATAAAGCCTATTATACCCAACAACGACCCCCACACCGAAAGTGCCAGCAGTATAATGGCCGGTTTCAGACCCATCGCCTTGCCCATTATCTTGGGAACGAGGAAGAGGTCCTGTATAGCCTGGACTACACAGAAGACCACTATGGCCATGAGTAATATAAGCCAAAAACTCTGGCCGGTATCGTTGGACTTCAGAAGTGCCAATATTATGGTAGGGATAAAACCTAAGGTCTGTGCATACGGCACCATGTTGAGCAGGCCTATGAACAGGCCGAGTCCTATGGCCATGGGGAAGTCTATGATGAGGAAGCCTATGCTGAAAAGCACACCTACGAGAAACGCCACAAGGGCCTGTCCTCGGAAATATGCGTTCATCTCGCGCTTGATATCGGAGGCTATGTGGTTCGCCACGGCACGATGTGCCTTGGGGACTACCATAAGCCAGTTCTTGTTCACCTTCTCATAGTCAAGAAGGAAGAAGAGCAGATACAGAAGCACCATCATCACATCCACGAAGAACCATACAATGCTCATGGTTCCCGAAAGTAATTCCCAAGCCTGCGTTGCCGCCGCCTGAATGGCATCCACTACCTCGTCCCGCCGGAAGAACTGCACTATGGTATTGTGGTCAAAGTTCTGATGCAGGAAGAACTCTATCTGCTCCGGAATGCCTGTACCCGACAGATATGTGGAGGCATAATGCAGCAGGTCGTCCGAAAGCCGTACCATCTGTTGCACCGCGGGCGGTACGGTAAACACTATCAAAGCAGCAAGTACCCCGAAGACCACGACAATGGCCACCATTATACTCAGCAGACGGTAGCGTATGCGGCACTTCTGCTCCAGGAATATAATCAGCGGATACATCATATAGGCCAGCAGCCATGCCACGAAAAACGGCAACAGGACACCGCTGAGGGCATCGAGCAGGTAATACAGGCCCACAACTCCCATGACCAGCAGCAAGCCACGGACAAAACGGTCAAACGTAATCTTCTCGTCCAGGAAAGAATGATCCTTCCTGACGTATGTCCCTGTCTGCTGTTCCTCAGGCGGCAGTGTATGTTTCTTGGTCTTTGGCATATCTATGTACTATTCCTCGTAGTGTTCAAACAGGAAATCGTTATAGGGATACTTCTGGACATGCAGTTCGCGCACCTTGTTGTAGAGTACCTGACGCAACGTGTCGTAACCGGTCTTCTCTATAGCAGAAATGAACAGGCACTCGCCGGACAGGCGCGTCATCCAAGTCTTTATCAGGTCGTCCAAGGAGACGTTCTCGCGTGTGGCCGGAGTGAGGTCGTCCTCATCCTTCTCCACCCAGCGGTAGGCATCCACCTTGTTGAAGATGATCATCGAGGGTTTCTCGGCACAACCAAGGTCGGCCAAGGTCTTTTCCACCACCTTTATCTGGTCCTCGAACTCGGGATGCGAGATGTCCACGACATGCAGAAGCAGGTCGGCTTCGCGCACCTCGTCCAAAGTGCTCTTGAAGGAATCCACAAGGTCGTGTGGCAACTTGCGTATGAATCCCACGGTATCGGACAGCAGGAAGGGCAGATTGTCCACAATGACCTTGCGCACGGTGGTGTCCAAGGTGGCGAACAGTTTGTTCTCTGCAAACACCTCGCTCTTGGACAGAAGGTTCATCAGCGTGGACTTGCCCACGTTGGTGTATCCCACAAGGGCAACACGGATCATGCGTCCGCGGTTGCTGCGTTGTGTGGTCTTCTGCCTGTCTATCTCGGCCAGACGCTGCTTGAGCAAGGACATGCGGTTCAGGATGATGCGACGGTCCATTTCCAACTGTGTCTCACCGGGACCACGCAAGCCCACCGAGCCCTTACCGCCACCGCTGCCGGAACCACCACCCTGACGTTCCAGATGGGTCCACAGGCGTTGCAGACGGGGGAGCATGTAGCGGTACTGTGCCAACTCCACCTGGGTCTTGGCGTTGGCCGTCTGGGCACGCATGGCAAAGATGTCCAGAATCAGCGATGTCCTGTCCAGCACCTTCACCTTCAGTTCCTTCTCGATGTTACGCAGTTGCTTGGCGGAAAGTTCATCGTCGAAGATTACCATGGACACATAGCGCTCGGCATCCTCCTCCGCCTCTATCCATGAGCGAATCTCCTGCAACTTTCCTATACCCAGATATGTAACGCTGGACGGTCCGTTAAGGCGCTGGGTGAAGCGCTTCACGGTACGTGCCCCGGCCGTCTCGGCCAAGAACTGCAACTCGTCCAGGTATTCTGTAGTCTTGCGCTCGTTCTGCTGCGGAGTGATGATACCCACCAGCACGGCGGTTTCCTCCTGTTCGCCAACGATGTCGCTATGCGCCACCTTGCCCATGCCGTCCTCGAAAGGAAGACTTGAGCGTGAGGCGTTGTAGTATTTGCTTCTTGTTGTCTTCATCTATATTTTTACTTGACAAGCATCACAAGGTACTTGCTTACGCTCCAGAAACGGCTGGGGTTGGATATGTGCAGTTCGTAGTATCCGTTGCCGTCCTTGGCGAGGACGTAACTGCCGTCGGGATGTGTGGTAAGCAGGCGTGCGGACTTGCTATAGGTCTTTATGTCCTTGACATTGCGGATGTCTATCTCGGTAAAGTAGTCCTTATTGAAGTCATTGTCCTTCAGGACCTCACCACCCTTCAGGATACCCTGTTCCTTGAGTTCGGCCTTTGTTCCATAAACGAACCAGGCATTATTGATTTGCTTTTCCTGACGCGCCAATGTACCAGACTGTTCCTTACTTACCTCTGTAAGCGAAGCCACGCTCTGAGACAGGGAATCAATACGTCCGATCTGTACAAGAATAGTGGAATCCTTCTCTGCCAAAGTAGCCTGCAGTTCCTGTATGCGCTGGTTCTGTGCCTCTACCTGAGTCTGCAAACCATCCACCAGGTTCTTCAACTTATCACCCTTGAAACGGCTGGCATTGAGTTTCTCCCTCAACTGGGCAACAAGGTCACGGTTCTGTTGCATGGCCTCGCATATATATTCCAGGTTGTCGCGGATAATCTCACGGTTGGAAGCGCTCTCCTGGCTACCGTCGGCCACGGTGACACGTCCCTCTGCCTCTGCTATGCGGCGTATGCCTGTCTGAACCTCAGTCATTGTTGCTATAATGTCATTCAGTTCCGCATCCTTACCATCAACTATTGTCTGCAGAGAATCTATCTGCTGTTGCATGCGTGTATTACTCGCGTTCTGGTTTTGGCAGGAAGTCATCATGATGATACCTGCCACAATGATAACAATCTTTTTCATAATCTGATTCTGATTCCTATAATTGCTTGTTTCTGTATTTACTGAAATGTTTCTCCTTTCCCGACTCCGAACCTTGCTCAGCCTGAGGTTTATCCTCCTGCACATCGGCCTCATCCCTGCCGGCAACGACAATGACGAACTCGCCACGAGGTTCGTTTTCCATAAAGTGGGCAAGCACCTCGGCCAGTGTGCCCCGCACGCTTTCTTCGTGCAACTTGCTGATTTCCCTGCAGGCACTGCACTGGCGTTCCTCTCCAAAGGCCTCGGCAAACTGTTGCAGGGCCTTAACCACCCTGTGGGGACTTTCGTAGAAAATCATCGTGCGGGATTCGTTCTTCAACGCCTCTATACGTGTCTGGCGTCCCTTTTTCTGTGGCAGGAAACCTTCAAAACAAAACCTGTCGCAAGGCAGACCGCTGCTCACCAAGGCAGGAACGAATGCCGTGGCACCGGGCAACGTTATCACCTCCACCCCAGCCTTCACGGCTTCGCGTGCAACGAGGAAACCAGGGTCGCTGATTCCCGGTGTACCGGCATCGCTGACAACGGCAATGGTCTCACCGCCCATAAGGCGCTCCACCACACGTGTTACCGTCTGATGCTCGTTGAACTTATGGTAGGACACCATGGGTTTGTGTATGTCGAAATGGCGCAACAGGTTACCGCTGGTACGGGTATCCTCTGCCAATATCAGGTCGCACTCGCGCAGAATCCTCAATGCACGGGCCGTGATGTCCTCCAGATTGCCGACCGGAGTCGGCACCAAATATAATGTTCCCATCAATGTCGGGATTAGTATTTCTTTGTGTGTACAAATTTAAGCATATTATTTTAATTCCCGTGTCCGCCGAGGACTAAAATTGCCTTTCGCTAATATTTATTAAGCATTTGCCGTGTATCCGTGCCGTACCTTTAATATAAATTGTACCTTTGCCCACATGAAAGATGTAACCAACAGCAACGGCGAGATGATGCGCCGGGGACGCATAGAGGTGATATGCGGATCCATGTTCTCTGGCAAGACGGAAGAACTTATCCGCCGCATGAAGCGTGCCATGTTCGCAAGGCAGAAGGTGGAGATATTCAAGCCTGCCATGGACACCAGATACAGCGACGAGGATGTGGTGAGCCATGAGGGCAACAGCATCCCCAGCACTCCCATAGACTCCAGCGCCAGCATCCTGCTCATGGCACAGGGCAACGATGTCATCGGCATAGACGAGGCACAATTCTTCGACGAGCACATAGTGGAGGTATGCAACCAACTTGCCAATCAAGGCATCAGGGTCATCGTGGCAGGTCTCGACCTCGACTTCAAGGGCGAACCCTTCGGTCCCATGCCGCGCCTGCTGGCCATTGCCGACGAGGTGAGCAAGGTGCACGCCATATGTGTTCGTTGCGGTGCACTGGCATACGTAAGCCACCGCCTTGTCAACGTAGACAAACAGGTGCTGCTCGGCGAGAAGACCGAGTACGAACCTCTATGCCGCGACTGCTACAGGAAGGCACTGGAAGAAGCGCATAACAAATAAAACACATAAGGATGTGAAACATTTTTCGTTAAACATACTCTGTGTTTCGGTATTTCTTCATATCTTTGCACCCGCAGAGGGGCATGTAGACACCCATGCAGACACGAGTTGCGCCCAGATGGTGGAATTGGTAGACACGAGGGACTTAAAATCCCTTGACCATTGCGGTCGTACGGGTTCGAGTCCCGTTCCGGGCACAAACACGTCAGAAGACAATCGTCCTGCGACATACACAAATATGTCGTGGGACGATTTCGTTCAGTCGCTGACCTACGACGAGGAGAGCATGGGCGAGGAGGCATGGCAACAGTATCTCGAGCAACTGGAATGGCTGCACTCACACCCCATGGACATAAACACCGCCACTCCCGGGGAGATGGCCCTGCTGCCCTTCCTCACCCCTGCACAGATAGAGGCCATACAGGCCTACGTCCATCTGGACGGTCCCATGAAATCCTTGGGCGAACTGGCACTGATTCCTGCCATTGACTACCAGACACGTCAGGTGCTGCCGTTGTTCTTCACCGTGGGGCACACGGAAAGGCGCAAGGACAGGAAGAACAGTTGGTTCCGCAACATGCAGAACACCTTGGACAGCCGCATGGACATACCTTTATATTACAGGAAAGGTTACCAGACAGGAAAATACAGGGGCAACCCTCTGTACAGTCGCGTCAGGTACTCGCTGGAGAGCGACCATGTGAACATCGGCGCACATGCCAAGAAGGATCCGGGCGAAGGGTTTTACGACAGTTTCGGAGGCTATGCCATGATACGCAACAAGGGCATTGTCCGCTCCGCCGTCATCGGCGACTACCGTGCCGGTTGGGGCGAGGGACTGGTGATAAGTCGCGGAACATCCACCGGCAAGAGCAACATGATGAGCAACACCAGTCAGGGAGTGCGCCCAATGACCGGCATGTCCGAAAGCGGTTTCCTGCGCGGCATAGCCATAACCTTGGGCAGACAGGAAGACTGGAGCAGGCGCTCTAAGTTCAGCATGAGCGGAACGCTGTTTACCTCGTATCGCGCCTTAGACGCCACACTGGACGCGGAGGGGAACGCCAAGACCATCGTGGAGAACGGCTATCACCGTACGGAAACGGAGATTGCAAAGAAGAACAACACCCGCGCCGCCCTGGTGGGAGCACACCTCCAGGCCGACATCGGGCACTTCAGCATCGGTGCTACAGGATACTGGCAGCACTTCGACCGTCCCCTCGCTCCCGGCAACGACAAATACCGCCGATGGTATCCGCAGGGGCAGGACTTCGGAGTCATAGGCCTGCATGGAGGTTACAGTTATTACCGCTGGACGGCATCGGCAGAGGTGGCATACAGCACCGTGCACGGAGGCATAGCCACACTGGGGCGTGTGCAATGGCTTGCGAACAGGAACCTAAAGATAGGGGTATTGGGTCGGTACTACGACCACAGGTTCTACTCCTTTCAGGCAGCCGCCATCTGTGAGAATTCCAGGGTGCAGAACGAGACAGGGGCAATGCTCCGCATAGAGGCCAGACCATGGGACAGGTTCAGCCTCATCGCCTATGCCGACTTCTTCGCCGACTACTGGCCCAGATACGGCATGACAAGGTCCAGCAACGGTCAGGAACTGATGTTGGAAGGAAAGTTCGAGGTTTCGGGAAAGCACACCCTGTCCCTGCGCTACCAGATGAAGCGCAAGGCGGCCAACGACCTCATACTGCCCCGCCACCGCATAAAGGCGCAATGGACATGCCTCCCCTCGGGGAAATGGAAACTGCAGAGCACCGCCCTCGTGCACATGGCACCGACAAATGAACCCGGTTTCGGGTTCAGCCAACTCGTACAGGGCAGGATGCTGAAGGAGGATGCCCTACGTCTCGGTTTGATGGCAGGATACTTCCATGCCCCCGACTACCTGACACGCATCTACATCTACGAGCCCTCCCTGTGGAACAGCACCTCCTCCACTTCCTACTACGGCCACGGCCTCAGGTTTGCCACCACCATCCGATACACATTCCCCCGCTCACATTGGATGATAGAGGCCAAGTATGCACTGACGCACATGCTTGACCGTGGCAGTATCTCCTCGGGCCTGCAAGAGATACTCTCCCCCACCCGTCAGGACATCTCCGTGCAGGTGAGGATGACGTATTGAATCAGTGATGATGAAGTTTTGTTGCACTATCAACAAGGCAGTGTTGTCGTATCAACAGAACTTTGTTGATACGACAACAAAAGTAGGGGCATCATGACGCAACGCCATCTCCCCCATGGGCAGACGGCGTTGTTTATAGGAAGGTTAAATGCGTGTTGCCTAGTTATGCACAAGAGTGCCGATGTCCTCGCCGGAGATGACCTTCTTGAGGTTGCCCACGATGTCCATGTTGAACACGTAGATGGGGAGGTCGTTCTGCATGCACATGGCGGTGGCGGTGATGTCCATTACCTTCAGTCCCTTCGCAATGACATCCTGATAGGTGATGTCCTGGAACTTGGTGGCGGTGGGGTCCTTCTCGGGGTCGGCGGTATAGATGCCGTCCACACGGGTTCCCTTCAGCATAACGTCGGCCTCTATCTCTATGCCACGCAGGGAAGAACCCGTGTCGGTGGTGAAGTAGGGAGAACCTGTGCCGGCACTCATGATTACAACCTCGCCGCGTTCCATGGCCTCGATGGCCTTCCACTTGGTGTAGAACTCGCCGATAGGCTCCATGCGGATAGCGGTAAGGACACGGTTCTTCTGCCCGATTGCACCAAGGGCACTGCTCAGTGCCAAAGAGTTGATAACCGTAGCGCACATGCCCATCTGGTCGCCCTTCACGCGGTCAAAACCCTTGCCTGCACCGGTAAGGCCACGGAAGATGTTGCCTCCACCGATGACGATGCCTATCTGCACTCCCATCTCGGTTATTTCCTTGATCTGGCGGGCATAGTCGTTGAGACGCTCGGTGTTGATGCCCTGTTTATGCTCACCGGCCAGGCTTTCGCCGGAGAGTTTCAATAAGATACGGTTGAATTTCATAGTTGTAGATATTTGGTTGTTTCCTTATTTTATATAGTACGTACTAACTTCACCTGCTTGAAGGCATAGCACCTTGCCCTGCCCTCGGTGTCTACGATGATGATGTGGCCGTCCGCCTCCACATGGGATATGGTACCCATGAACATTCCGCCCTCGTCCTGAAAACGGCACTGCATTCCCCTCAGATACATGGCACGGTGATAAAGTTCCCTAATACGGTCATAGCATCCCTGCTGTATCTCCTTGTAGTAGTCAGCGAAACGAAGCACTACGGCACGTATCAGGTCGGAAGGTGGCATGTCCTTGCCCGTATGCAGGCACAGGGAGGTAGGCGGTGCCGCAAGTCCTTCGGGAAATACCGTCTGGTTGACGTTTATCCCGCTGCCTATGACGGAACAGCCCACGTTCTTGCCCATGAGGGAGTTCTCTATGAGCGTACCGCAGATTTTCTCTCCGTTCACGTATATGTCGTTGGGCCACTTGATGCATACTCCTTCAAGGTACAGGTCCAGTTCCTCCTTGATGCTCAAGGCCATGGCCTGACTGAGGATGAAACCGTCCGTGGCCTTCAGGTTCTCGGGGCACACAAGCACGCTGAACAGGGCATTCTCTCCTGGGTTGCTCACCCACGTGTTGCCCATCTGCCCGCGCCCTTTCGTTTGGAACGACGCCGACACCACGGCGATGTCGGCAGAAGGGACATAGGAACGGAGATAGTCGTTGGTGGAACAGACCTCGTCCAGATGCCTATATTCCAATGCCAGGTCTGAATGCACGTTCATAGTGTCTTATGTAGGGTTTCCCGGTTGTGCCGGTGATGGTAATCACGTCGAAACGGACCTCCAGGTCGATGGCGTTGTAGCGCAGATATGCATCCGCGGCAAGTACCAGCAAGTGCATCTTCCTGCGGGTGACAGCATCCTCGGGTTTGCCGTAGAAAGCATTGGCACGGGCCTTCACCTCCACAAACACCACGGTATCGTCCTTGCGTGCCACGATGTCTATCTCCTTGTGACCGCTACGCCAGTTCCTGTCCAGAATGACGTAGCCCTTCCTGCGGAGATAGTCTATGGCTATGTCCTCGCCCTGTACGCCGAAGTCGTTGTGCTGCGCCATGGATATTACCGTTTCTTTTGGAAAAAGGACTTCATCAGCATGGCACACTCCTCCTCCAGCACACCTGCCACCACCTCGCACCGGGGATGCAGGGCCTGAGGCGCGAAGCGTCGGAAACCGCGCTTGTCATCGCCTGCCCCATATACCACACGAGGTATCTGGCTCCACCCGAGAGCACCGGCACACATTATGCACGGTTCCACGGTGACATACAGGGTGCAGTCCGTCAGGTACTTGCCCCCAAGGCGTTCCGTTGCGGCGGTGATGGCCTGCATTTCGGCATGGGCAGTGACATCGTGCAGGCGCTCGGTGAGGTTGTGCCCACGGGCAATAATCTGCCCACGGCACACTATGACGGCCCCAATGGGCACTTCACCTTCGGAAAGCGCCTTATGCGCTTCCTGAAGGGCCTGCTTCATGTACTGCTCGTCGGTCATTCCTGCGTTTCCCAGAACTCCAACTGGCCGTCTACTATCCAACGGACATCCTCGGCATCGAAGGAACCTATCTTCTCCTTCTTGGCCTGCTTCACCATAAAGGCGGCAGCCTCTTCGATGTCTATCTCTGCCTCCTCGTCCTCATTGTCCATAAGGCCGGATGTCTCGCAGTATTCTGCAAAGGCATCCAGGAAATAGTAGAGGTCGTCTTCTGTGAACTTCTCCTTTATCTCCTGTGGCAGATAGCCCTGGATGAAGGCCACGGTCTGGCGGTCCTCCTCGGCAAACAGGAGTTCTTCGTTGAATTCGCTCATCGTTTATATGTGTTTATTGATAATCCTACTTTCTGCGACATTACAGGATAGCCTTGAGTTTCTCCTCAAGCACAGCCTTGGTGCATGCGCCTACCTGCTTGTCCACGACCTCACCGTTCTTGAAGAACAGGATGGTGGGGATGTTACGCACACCGAAGCGCATGGGCAGTTCCTCATCGTCCTCGATGTCGCACTTGCCTATGATAGCCTGTCCGGCATACTCTTCGGCAAGTTGCTCTACCAATGGAGCGACACGCTTGCAAGGGCCACACCATGTTGCCCAAAAGTCCAATACTACGGGTTTGCCTGTTGCAATCAGTTCCTCGAAATTAGCGCTGTTGATAACTTGTGCCATAATAACAATGTTTTAGCGTTATACTTATTATAATAATTCAATCGTTTACTGTGTATTCTATTCCATCGTTTGTCTGCAGAAAGTCCATAAGATGACGAGACACCTTGACCTTCAAATCAGTTGGTTTCATGGTAAGGGTCGTACCGTCAGCACTGTGGAAAACAACCTCCACCGCCACATTGCCTGTCTCTTTTTTAAGCGTGTCACCCAGCAGCATCACCAGTTCTTCGGTCAGCGTCTCTATCTGTAGGTGAATGGTAATCTTCTGTATAAGGTTGTCCTTGACATCGCCAAGGTACTGTATGTCACCTATGCTCAACTGGACACGTGTGGTATCGTATCGGCCTGGCTGCACTTGTCCGGTAATATACAGGGTACTGCCCACCATCATGTAACCGCTCCATTTGGGCCAGTCCTGACCGAACAATGCAATTTCGCCCTGTCCGCTATAATCCTCGATGGTAACTATGCCATAGCCCGATCCGCGCTTGCTGATGCCGGTCTTCACATTGGTGACGATACCGCCAAGCGAAAAGTCGCAATCGACAAACTCAGAAGGGTCCTCCAAATCGGTGGCATGCATGGTGCAGATATCGCGTATAATCACTGCATATTCGTCCAAAGGATGTCCCGAAAGGTATATGCCTACAAGGTCACGCTCCTTATTCAGACGTTCCAACATGCTCCATGACTCGGCATGAGGAATGGGAGGGGTACTTACCTCCACCATATCTGTTCCGAAGAGCGAGAACTGGGCTTCCATCATGCTCTGCTGGTAGCTGTTACCATAACGCGTAAGCGTGTCCAGGAACAATTCTCCCTTGGCATTCAGACCGAAAAACTGCTCACGCCTGATCTGCTCCTTGAAGGCATCAAACGCTCCGCTAAGGGCCAGGCATTCCATGCCGCTTCGTTTAACGGACGACATGGGCACGCGCTGGACGAAATCGAACAGGTCCTTGTACGGGCCGTTATTTTCCCTTTCCTTCACGATAGCCTCTGCCGCCGATTCGCCAAGACCCTTAATAGCCATCAGACCGAAACGTATCTGCGATTTACTGTTCACGCCGAAGTTGGCATGCGACTCGTTCACGTCGGGTCCCAGCACCTCTATCTTCAGCGCACGGCATTCGTCCAGAAGTTTTGTGATTTCCTTGATGTCGTCCTTTCGTCGGGTAAGCAGTGCCGCCATGAATTCGGCCGGGTAGTGCGCCTTCAGGTAGGCCGTCTGGTATGCCACCCAGGAATAGCAGGCGGCATGCGACTTGTTGAAGGCATAGGAGGCGAACTTCTCCCAGTCGCCCCATATCTTTTCCAGTACCTTGGGGTCGTGGCCATTGCGCACGCCACCCTCGATGAATTTGGGCTTCATGGCGTCTACAATGTCCTTCTTCTTCTTACCCATGGCCTTACGCAGGGCATCGCTCTCGCCTCGGGTGAAGTCGGCCAGCAGACGGCTCAGCAGCATGACCTGCTCCTGATACACGGTAATGCCGTAGGTGTCCTTCAAGTACTTCTCCATGATGGGGATGTCGTACTTGATTTCCTCTTGTCCGTTCTTTCTGGCAATGAAGGACGGGATATAGTCCATGGGGCCGGGACGGTACAGGGCGTTCATGGCAATGAGGTCCTCGAACACCGTGGGGCGGAGTTCCTTGAGGTACTTCTGCATGCCAGCAGACTCGAACTGGAAGGTACCGACGGTGCGGCCTTCCTGGTATAGTTTGTATGTCAGTTCATCGTCTATGGGAAGCGTGTCCGGGTCGATGTCTATGCCGTGTGCTTCCTTTATCACGCGGCAGGCCTCCTTCATCTCGGACAGGGTCTTCAGACCGAGGAAGTCCATCTTGATAAGACCCGTGGATTCTATGACATGACCGTCGTACTGTGTGACAGCAGTCTTCTGCCCGGGGAAGTCCGGGTCGTCGGCCGTGCTGACTGGAACGTGCTCCGATATCGGGTCGCGGCAGATGATGAAACCGCAAGCGTGTATGCCTGTACCTCGGATATTGCCCTCCAACATGCGGGCATATTTGATGGTGTTTGCAAGTACTGGGTCGGAACTGGCCTCTGCCTGTTGCAACTCCACGGTGCACTTGATGGCATTGGTAAGGTTCATCTTCAGGTCCTTGCCGTCCAGGCTGAGCCTGTCTGGTATGGCCTTGCAAAGGGCATTAGCCTTGTCTAGAGGCAGTTTCTCTATTCGCGCCACGTCCTTCAGGCTGTTCTTCGTGGCCATGGTGGAGTATGTGATGATGTGGGCGCAGTTCTCCTTGCCGTACTTGTCCATTACCCATTGGAGTACACGTCCGCGCCCATCGTCGTCGAAGTCGGTATCTATATCAGGAAGAGATATACGGTCGGGGTTCAGGAAACGCTCGAACAGAAGGTCGTACTTCATGGGGTCCAGACGGGTGATGCCCAAGCAATATGCCACCACGCTGCCGGCAGCTGAACCACGGCCAGGCCCCACCCATACGCCAAGTTTGTTGCGTGCAGAGTTGATGAAGTCCTGCACGATAAGGAAGTAGCCGGGGAAACCCATGGTCTTCATTATGTGCAACTCAAAGCGTATGCGGTCGTCCACTTCCTTGGAAAGATTCTCTCCGTAGAGTTTCCTTGCACCTTGGTATGCGAGGAAGCCAAGATAGTCGGCCTCGAACTTTATGCGGTACAGTTTGTCCAGTCCGCCCAGTTTGGCAATCTTCTTCTCGCCCTCCTCGCGAGGCATGGGATTCTCTCCGTTCTCGTCGGAGGTGAACTCCCTGAAAAGGTCCTCTGTGGTGAAGCGCTCGCGCCACTGCTCCTCCGTGCCGAAGTCCTCGGGTATGGGGAAGAAGGGCATGATGGGGTTGGAGTCCAGATTGTAGGTCTCCACCTTGTCCAGAATCTCCGCCGTGTTGGCAAGCACTTCCGGCAGGTCGGCAAACACCTCGTTCATCTCCTCGCGTGTCTTGAACCACTCCTGCTTGGTATAAAGCATACGTGTGGGGTCGTTCAGGTCCTTGTTGGTGGAGAGGCAAAGCAGGTGGTCATGGGCCTCGGCATTGTCCTCATCAACGAAATGCACGTCGTTGGTGGCTATTACCTTAACGTCGTGTTTCTTTGCCAAGTCCAAGATAACCTTGTTCACCTTCTGCTGCAATTCGAAGACCTCTCGGTTTGCCCTTTGGCGAGGGTCGCGGACCTGATGGCGCTGAACCTCCAGGTAATAGTCGTCGCCCCAAATGCCCTTGAACCACTGTATGGCCTCCTCTGCGGCGGCTATGTCGCCCGACATTATCTTCTTGGGAATCTCGCCACCCAGACAGGCAGAGGCTATGATGAGTCCTTCGTGGAACTTTTCAAGGTCGGCATGGTCAGTGCGTGGACGCATATAATAACCGTCCACCCACGCTCGGCTGACGAGTTTCACAAGATTATGGTAACCCGTCTCGTTCTTTGCCAGAACCACCAGATGCCAACCGCTCTGGTCCTGCTTGATTTCGCGCAGGGACTTGTCGCCACGGCGTGCCACATACATCTCGCATCCGAAAATGGGTTTGAACGGTTCCAGGCCTTCCTTCTTGCGCTTTCCGTTCACCTTGGCGCAATAGTCGAAAAAATCCTTTATGCCGAACATGTTGCCGTGGTCCGTGATGGCCATTCCGCGCATTCCGTCGGAGATGGCCTTATCTACAAGACGCGGTATGCTGGCCTGTCCGTCCAGCAAAGAGTATTGGGTATGTACATGAAGATGTACGAAATCTTCCATGAGTCTAAATTCTGATTTACGGCATAAAGATATAGCATTTTAGTTTGCTAATGCAGGAGACTTCGGTTTTTTTAGGTCTAATTAGCAAAAAAACAGGGCTGCGCCACCATTTATTCACATAAATTTGTATCTTTGTACGTAAAAATTATTGAATAATGGGCAAAAGACTCCGCAAACTTAAGAAAATCCGACTGCACCGGGAAGGAACCGCCACACTGATATTGGGCTTCATCGCGTTTGCCGCACTGAATGCCTTGGTCTATTATTGGGCAGGCTCCAACTGCCCGATGGCAAGTTACATATTCTTGGGCATAACCGGCATAATCTACCTTATCGTGGTCAACTTCTTCCGTTGCCCCATCAGGCACTATGAAGACGATGACACCGACGGGCTGATTATCGCTCCTGCCGACGGAAAAGTCGTGGTCATCGAGGAGGTGGAGGAGAACGAATACTTCCATGACCGCCGGTTGATGGTAAGCATTTTCATGAGCCTGTTCAACGTACATGCCAACTGGGTTCCCTGCGACGGCAAGGTGAAACTGGTGCGCCACCACGACGGCCGTTTCAAGGCGGCATGGCTTCCCAAGGCCAGCACCGAGAACGAGCGCAGCACCGTGGTAATCACCGCATCCACCGGTCAGGACATCCTTGTCAGACAGGTTGCCGGAGCCATGGCCAGACGCATCGTCACCTATCTGCAGGAGGGCGAGACATGCGAGATAGACGAGCACATGGGCTTCATCAAGTTCGGCAGCCGTGTGGACATCTATCTTCCCGTAGGCACCAAAGTGAACGTGGAACTCGGCCAGCGCACCACGGGCAACGAAACCATTATCGCCAGATTGTCATGAAGAAGCACATCCCCAACATCATCACCTGCTGCAACCTGATTTGCGGCTGCATCGCCGTGGGTGCGGCATTCCAGAACCCCATTCCCGTCAATTACTTCTGGGCTATAGTATTCATCCTCCTGGGAGCCATCTTCGACTTCTTCGACGGTATGGTGGCCCGCGCCCTGGGCGTGTCTTCTCCCATCGGCAAGGAACTTGACTCGCTGGCAGACGTGGTGACCTTCGGCGTGGCACCCAGCGCCATGCTCTTCAGCCTGTTCCAGGAGGTGCAGTACCCCCAGTTCATGGAACCCCTGCGCGGCTTCATGCCCTACACCGCCTTCATCATGGCGGCATTCTCTGCCCTGAGACTGGCAAAGTTCAACATCGACACCCGACAAACCACCTCGTTCATAGGCCTGCCCACACCTGCCAACGCATTGTTCTGGGGCAGCCTCATCGTAGGGCAGCATGCCTTCCTGGTAAGCGGCAAGTTCAATGCCATGTTCCTCTTCCTCTTCATGATGCTCTTCTGCTTCCTGCTGGTGGCAGAGTTGCCCCTGTTTGCCCTGAAGTTCAAGAACCTCTCCTGGAAGGACAACAAGGTGAAGTACCTCTTCCTGCTGGGTTGCCTGCCGTGCTTCCTGCTGGAGGAAAGTTGCTTTGCCGGCATCATCCTGTGGTATGTTATCCTCTCCATCGTGTCCCCCCTGATAAACTCTGGCAGAGCAGATGACTGAAATCCTCATCCCTTCGCTGGACAAGATTGCCGATGCCGCACAGGAGTTTGTGGCACAGATGGGGCATAGGCGCGTTTTTGCCTTCTATGGCGGCATGGGGGCAGGCAAGACAACCTTCATAAAGGCCCTCTGCCAGCAACTGGGCGTGAAGGATGCCGTAACAAGCCCCACCTTTGCCATCGTCAACGAATACGGTTCCGACATAGGTCCCATCTATCATTTCGACTTTTACCGCATCAAGAACCTTGCTGAGGTCATGGACCTCGGTTTTGACGACTATGCCTATAGCGGCCACCTCTGCCTGATGGAATGGCCGGAACTGATTGAGGACCTGCTTCCCGACAATACCGTCAGCGTACACATCAAGGAAACCGACAACGGCATGCGCAAGGTTACCGTAGGCTGACAAGACCTTGCACCCGCCCCAGACACCACCAGCCCCCACCAACCCTTGCTTCCGATACATCATGGGACAATTATCCGAAATTATTAAAGAGGTATATAAACTCCTTTACAAGGCCGGTTACTACCTGTCGCTCGTATGGTTTCTTCTGCCCATCGTTTCCATCTACTGCTTCAGGGGGATATGGTTGAATATGGACGATTCTCCCGCCAAGACAGATTTCTTTCTGGCAATTTACCTGTGGGCATTCCTTCTGCTCATCATAGCCGCCCTGTTCCTTTTGATCAGACGTAAGGCCGTTCAACTGTGCATTGCCGCTTTTGGGCTGGTAATCCAGCTTCTTGTCACCGCTTTCCTTGGCTTAGCCCTGCAATCTGCACCGACAGGATTTGCCGAGGAGCATCCCATTCCGGAAGGTTTGATGTATCATACGCCCAAAGACGAGGGTACAGACATGGAGAAGGAAGTTGACAGTACCGATTCCACAACCTGGTTGCAAATACGCAACGCCTTCCAAGGAGGCATTTACGAATATTCCTTCTTCTATCCCCAACTACCCGAGGGAACCATATTCCTGCGATGCTATGAAGTGACAGAGAATCTTCCCTTATCAGAGAAAAGTATAAGAAAGGCCACTACACAAAAGACTGAAGGTTCCGATCATTTCACTTGCCATGTAAATTCAAAACGGTTCAAAATATCCGAAGGAGATTGGGGAGAGTACTATGCCGCAAGGATAGAGGTGTGGTTCAAGGACTCCAACGGGAAGGAAAGTAAACTCATGGAGAAGGTCTATGCCGTGGAGGGGTGGATGCGATGAGGTCAAATCTGCCAATATACTATTATGTGCTAAAGAAGTCTATTAGCGAACACAAGACAGCCATAACCCTTTGATTTCCGTCAATACTCTTTGACATAAATCAACAAATAAGTGTTTTTTGCACAATTATTCTGTGGCGCTATTGCGTATATCCTAAAAAGCCGTACCTTTGCAATGCCTTCCGGGAGGAACGCATAAAAGGATAATAGAGAAGAGAAATTGTTTTAGGTTTTTTCATGATATTAGATTAGGTTAAGTTTGTTTAGGTTAACACCACTCAACTGATACTTGTTTAAGGTAAAAGAAACCAGATTGATTTCAGGAATCTGAAGTAGAAGTTTGAGAGATTAATCATAACATTAGTCATGGTG
>JAZNYM010000065.1:0-10004 GCA_045594385.1 Bacteroidaceae bacterium | reverse complement strand
TGTGCCCAAGACAGGAGTCGAACCTGCACGCCTCTCGACACACGCACCTGAAACGTGCGCGTCTACCAATTCCGCCACTTGGGCAACTTATGAGCGGAAAACGAGGCTCGAACTCGCGACCCCAACCTTGGCAAGGTTGTGCTCTACCAACTGAGCTATTTCCGCACTTATAATTATTTAACTCTGTAATCTATTCTTTCAAATTACATCCCTTTACGGATGGCCTTTCCTCTGAATTGCGGTGCAAAGGTACAGCATTTTTGCGAATTCTGCAAGTATTTCCCTCAAAAAAAGTACAAATCATCATAAATCTCTTAAATAATTCCTTCACCAAAGGAAAATGGAAATGTTTCTTTAAGCCCATATCCGACAATAGACGGTTACGCGCTAATGACCGATTCGGGTTGAATATTCATACCAAGTGTACAGAAATGGGGCAATGTCGTTGTGTGACATTGCCCCATAGCGCTATTATTGTAAGGGGGGGATTACCGGCGTACAACCTTCTTCTTGCCATCGACGATGAACACGCCTTCCTTGGGCAGTGCATGAAGTTTCTGACCCTGCATGTTGTAGATGCCTTGCTGGAGAGTGGTCGCGTCCCCAGTGGTAATGTCCTGGATCGATGTTACCAGGTCAGTAACCTCCACGTTGGGATTCTCTATGATGTACATTACAGAACCGTGGTCGTTCCATGTCCAGTTGCGAACAGCACATGAAGCCTCGTTGGTAACGATACAGGCAAAATTGGTAGAGCCCTCTGAATATCCGCCACCGGCATGGAAACTGAAAGTACCGTCGCCATTGTCACGAATCTTGTCCAGCGCTGTCTTGTTAACGGTGAAGACATAGTCGCGGCCGTTACGTGTTACGTAGGACTGATTTGCGGGTTGGTAGAGGTAGTATTCATTCCCTTCCTTCAGGATTTGCCAGATGACGGTGGAATCAAAAGGGCTGACTTCCTCCTTATATATATTTACAATGGCCTCGTTGGAGGGCAACTTGTTGTAACTGGAGTTGGTTACGCCGCGCAGGCTGACATAGGTGTTGGTTATGGTAGGGTTCCATGCCAGGTAGCCCTCGCCGCTCTTGGCCTTGATGTGGTAGGCCATGTCGTTGCGCAGTTCGGAAAGGCTGCTTATGTTCCTGTATGCCTGAATGGCCTTGTAGGTAACGGTGAGTACCTTGGTGGCAGCATCCAGAGAAGCGGAACAGATGTATCCTTCGATCTGAATGGGGGTAACGTCGTCGGCAGAGAAATACTGCGATGCGTCTATGATGTCCTCGTGTCCGTACTCCTTGCCAAGGAAGTTAACGCCGCCCTGACCCTCGGGAGCGCCTACCACGTTGACCGTGTAGTGCTGAACCTGCTGCATGTCGCCCTTGATGCTCACGTATCCGCCGCGGATGTACTCGGCAGGGATGGTATAGGTGCTGTCCTGGGCAGAGATGGCAGTTACGGGCACGTCAACAAGTATCCAGTTGGGGTTGCCGTTCTCGTCCAGTTGGTCCACCGCATTCACGTTGTAGCCGTACTTCAGCTGGAAGCCGTTCTGCACGAAGCCCTTTTCGGGAATGACCTTCACCTTGAGCGCCTTGCCGTATTCGGCCTGATAGGCCTGCAAGGGAGAGAGGTCTTCGGCCAGCACGATGTCGCCGTTCAACTGTGAAGCGCTTACGCTGACCATATCGCCATGCACGTCCAGGGTGAGATCAACGTAGCCGCCGCCGTCGGAGATGATTGTAGGACCGCCGGCAGGGTTGAGGTTGTCCCAGTCCACCTTGTAGCGCATGCGGTAGAAGCCGTTGGCGGTGGAGGCAGGAACGGTGAATGTGGGCATTGCACTTCCTATGGTGTTGCCGTTGGCCGAGGTGCTGCCGTCGCTCTTGCGCCATGTACCGTTGACCTGTGCGGCACTGTAGGAAACGATGTCGCTGCCCGCGGCAGGTGTGCCGTTGTCGTTCACTTCGTAGGAGAAGACGCCGTCGTTGCCCCAGTCGGCATAGACGTATCCGCTCATCCAGGTGCCGCTGTACTTGAAGGTGGGCTGTACCTGTTCGCCTGCCTTGGCAGAGAATACGTTGGTACACATCATATCGGTGTAGACGAGTTTACCTGCACCCATGGCGGTCTGCTCAGTGGCACCAACCTTGAAACCGACACCGTTCAGACGGCGGTCGCTGCGTGTGGGCTTTGCCTCGGGGTCAATGCTAAGCGCATACTTGTCTGTGCTGAAACGCTTCTCTGGATTGTTGTCCACCACGATTTCGTCGAAATATGCCACCCAGTCGCTCTGGTCGGCATGGGGCGAGCGGAGGTCGGGGATGATGACCAGAGAGTGGATGTCGATACCGCTATTCTCATTCTCTTCCTTGGAATATGAGAAGCCCTTGAAACTTACGACAACGTCCTGCCAGCCTTCCTTGGCCTTGACGGGAGCATTGGTCCAGGCCCAGAACTGCTCGTCCTCGCCTGTCTGCCATTCCCAACTCTTTTCCAGACGCTTGCCCAGACCTATCACCATCATACGGGAGTCGGCGGGCTTGTCCTTCAGGTATGCCATCACGTGGATGTACTGCAACTGCTTGGTCATGCGGATGGGTTCCTTCAGGTCTATCCTCACGCCATAGGCATTGCCTGCAAAGCGGCTTCTTTGGAATGCCACAACCTTGGCAGAGGAGTTGGGTGCTGCACCCAGTACCTCGTCAACATTTGTATCGGGGTTGTCGGCCACACCTGCATTGCCTGCCAGCGTGCCCACACGGAAAGGACTCTTTTCCCATTGGTCGTAAACGCCAATCTTTGCATAGTCCTCGGCATCAAAACTGATTGTTGTCTGTGCCTTTGCAACCAAGCCTGCTATCAGCAAGGCTGCGGGGAGTATATATTTCTTTATCATAGGTGTGTAATCAATAAACGCTCAGGTTAGACAATAAGGGGCATGCTCTGCTGTCGAGGATGTTGATGCGGAGTTTCATTGCCTTGTAACCCTCGCCATAACTCTCGGACGTACTGCCGTTCAGGGGGATGATTCTCTTGTAGCCCACGGTGGTAGTCTCCAGTGTGGGGCAGAGTTCGCGCCAAGTGTTGCCGTCGGCACTGTACTCTATGGTGAAGTCCTTGATGCGCTGGCCCAGACGGATGGGTTCCTGCATGAGCAGATAGCGCAGGGTCTGGGGCTCGTCCCATGACAGGGTGATGCTTGCCTGAAGGCTGCCGTCGTTGGTGCCCCAATAGGTGTCCTTGTCGCCGTCGTTCAGGTTAGAGGCTTCGTACTTGCCACCTGTGCGTGTCTCGCTTACCTCTATGGTGGCGGTCTTTGCCAGATCCTTGGCAGCGGTGCTCGCGTCCTGTCCGTAAACGGGGACTGCAAGACGCTCGTGGAGCAACTTGCCCAACTTCTTCAACTCGTTAACGGTATTGGTGGGCAACACGCCATACTGGTCGGGAGGGCAGTTCAGGATGAGTGTGGCATTGCGGCCTACGGTCTCCAGGTACATCTGGAACAGGCGTGCGGCACTCTTCATGGTCTCGCCCTGGTGCCAGAACCAACCGTTGTTTGTAGCCTTGGCATCGCTCTCGCCGGGATTCCAGAACCAGCCGTTGATGTCGCCCTCTTCGCGTACAACGGTTTCGGACAGGTAGTCGGTCATTGCCCAGTTGGTATTGCCGGCATAACCGGACTCATTACCTATCCAACGTGCTTCGCCGCCCACACCCCACATAACGCAGTTGGGGGCAATACGGTGAACACGTGCACGGAGGTTGGGGATGTCATAGTAGATGGCGGCATCCACCTGGCGTGTACCGCCCTCGCCGCCATAGTAGCCGTCGCCGCCATTGGCACCGTCGAACCACATCTCAAACTGGTCGCTACCGTACTCGGCCAGTTCCTCGCACTGCTTCAGGAATACCTCGGTTACGTATGTATCCTTGCCGTAGTGTGCAGAGTTGCGGTCCCATGGGGAGATGTAGAAGCCATACTTCATACCATGCTTCTGGCTTGCCTTTGCATAGAGTTCGGGAATGTTTGCCGTACGTCCGTATTCACTGCCCGCACGGGTAATGTTGTGGGTAGTGGTAGCGGTGGGCCACAGGCAGAAGCCATCGTGATGCTTCACTACGGCAATGCCACCTGTCATACCGGCAGCCTTCACTGAAGTAATCCATTGCTCTGGGTTGGGCATGGCCTTGGGGGCATAGATATTCTCTGCCTCGTCGCCATTGCCCCATTCCTTGCCGGTGAAGGTGTTCATTCCGTAATGGAAGAATGCATAGAACTCTGTTTCGTTCCAAAGGACCAGTCGGTCATGGGGAACGGGATGACATGGCAACGGAGCATTGTCCGGATTGGAAAGCTCCTGCGATACCAGCTTAAAGTCTTGGGCAAATCCCGTTATGGGGATAGCGAGTCCAAGAAGAAGGGTCTTAATCTTCATAGGGTTAAATTTGTTTAGGTTTCACTTAAAATTAGTTGTTTATTAACGTTTATTCTGCGCAAATATATCACATTAATGACATATATGAATTATACTTAAAACGGCGTTAGTATTTTTTTTTTTTTCTTTAACGTTTGTTTAGAAAACCAGAGGCTCGCCGGCCGAAAACATTTGTTTGAAGGAATGTTGATATAACGGGAAAATGTTGTAAATTTGTCTCCGCATAAGCATAATCCAAAAGACAAACATTAAAGTACATGAAGAAAAATTTCAATCAGGGCAACACTGCCGACATGTTGGGTGCAGAATCACAATCCCGCCTTGTCTGGTGCGATGCCATGCGCTTGCTTGCATTCATCCTGCTTCTGTGTTGTCATGCTGCCGACCCGTTCTATGCGTCAGCGGCCTATGCATCGGCAGGAGGTGGCGTTGATGCCGAACTGGTGCTATGGGGTACACGGTGGGGGTCTTTCTCGCGTCCGTGCGTACCTTTGTTTGTCATGCTTACCGGGGTACTTTCCCTGCCCATAGGGAAAAGCATGGGCAATTTCTACAAACGCCGTATACCACGTGTACTGATACCGTTCCTGATATGGTCTGTCCTGTATTACCTTACACCCTGGTTTACCGGACTTCTGGGTATGGACAGCAGTATAGTACACAAACTGTTCAGTTGGGCAGAGACGGATAGCCAGTCCTTTGCCGATGGAATGAGGAATGTAATGCGCATACCATACGCTTTCAGTTTCATTGCATGCCACATGTGGTACATATACATGCTTATCGGTCTGTATCTGTACTTGCCAATATTCTCGGCATGGGTGGAAAGGGCATCCAAGAGGGAAAAGGAGGTATTCCTGCTCATTTGGGGCATCAGCACCACATTGCCGTACTTCACCGAGTACGTTAGCAAATACTGCTTCGGTACATGCGAATGGAACTCTTTCGGCCTGTTCTATTATTTTGCCGGTTTCAGTGGCTACATGCTATTGGGGCATTACATACAGCACTATGTGAAATGGTCGTGGAGGAAGACACTTCTCGTGGCCATCCCCCTGCTGGTTGGGGGATATGCCATAACGCATTGGGGATATTCGCATATCATGGCATTGCCCGAAAAAACACCCGAACAGATAGAACTGTTCTGGACGTATTGCACGCCCAACGTGCTAATGATGACGGTGGCATGGTTTCTGATAGTACGTCGCGTGGAGATACCACAGAAGAGCAAAGTCCCGGTATGGCTAGCCAACCTTACCGCATGCGGTTTCGGCATATACATGGTGCACTACTACTTTGTGTTCTTGGGATACGACCTTGGAGCAATGCTTCATCTGCCGGCACCGTTGCGCATACCCTTCTCTGCCATCGTCATTCTGGTTTGTTCATGGTTCATTGTAAGTCTTGTGCGCAAAATGATGGGCAATCATTCCAAATATCTGATGGGGTGACATGGTTCTGCAACATGACAATAACAACATATATAAATACTTCAAACGAACATACGTAATACTCTGAAACAAAAGCATTGACACTTACATACATCTTTCATAGCGGCTTCGTTTTGGAAACCGAGAAGACCATCATCGTCTTTGACTATTGGCTGGATCCGGCAGGTGTGATGCCACGTGTTCTGTCCAACAGGAAACATGTGTACGTACTATGCAGCCATTTCCATAGGGACCACTTCACGCGGCAGATTTTCAAGTGGCGACAACAATGGCCCAACCACCGCTATACCTACATTCTGTCCCGCGACATCCTGAAAAGGGGACGAGCAGAGGAGCACGAGGTGGACGTGTGGCTTACAAAAGGAGGAGTATGGCAGGACGATAACATACGCGTGCATGCCATGGGAAGCAACGACCGTGGCGTGTCGTGGATAGTGGAGGTGGAAGACAAACGCCTGTTCCACGCAGGAGACCTCAACAATTGGTATGCACATCTGCTTTCCGACGACTATGCCGTAAGGCGCAGGGGAGTAATGGGCATGGGAGGAGAGATAGACCCCGTATACGAAGAAAAGCGTTATCTGGGCGAATTGAAAGATATTGCCAAGACATATGACGCCTTCGATGTACTCCTCTTTCCCATTGACGGACGCATAGGCAACGGCTATACCAAGGGAGCAAGGCAGTTCCTGGAACGTTTTTCCGTCGGACTGTTCGTACCCATGCATTTTGTTGCCAGCGGCTTTGCTTCGGCATGGAGAATGGAAACCTTTACCGAGAAGAAGGACATTCCGTTCTGGAGGATTGACCACGAGGGAGCGCAGATAGAGGTCTGACGTGTCATTTATTTTCCACTATCAGAATGAGGAATACCAGTGGGTCCGCAGGGGGGCTCGCGCCCATCGTCGTGACGACACTCTGAAGTCCTCCCGACGACAAGGGTTTGTTGTCCCCGATGACACGCGCTTGTCAACGTGAGGACAAGGCCTTGTTCTCACGACGACAAAACATGGTTTCCCAAAGACAGAAAACCATACTCATAATCAACAACTTATGGTTTCCATAAAATATACAGCAAATTTCCTTTGCCATACAAAAGAAACTGACACATCGGCCTAAACATCAGGACCTGAGGTGTCAGTATTTTTTACTTGCATTCAAAGCAAAGAGTTCATCCGAGCCAGATACTTGCCGATGATGTCGAACTCGAGGTTCACCACGGTGCCTACCTGGAAGTTGTGGAAGTTGGTGTGCTCGAAGGTGTAGGGAATGATGCATACCTGGAAGGTGTCTTCCGTGGGGCGGCATACGGTGAGGGAGACGCCGTTGACGGTGATGCTGCCCTTGTCCACGCAGAAGTAGCCGCGGCGTACCATGTCCTTGCTGCTCTCGTACTGGAAGGTGAACTGCCAGGAACCCTCCTGGTCGTCGATGGCAATGCAACGTGCCGTCTGGTCGACATGCCCCTGCACGATGTGGCCGTCCAGGCGGCCATTCATGAGCATGGAACGCTCCACGTTGACCTCGTCGCCCACGGAGAGCAGACCTATATTGGTGCACTCCAGGGTCTCGCGCATGGCGGTGACGGTGTAGGTGCCGTCCTGAAGGCTCACCACGGTGAGGCAGACGCCGTTGTGCGCCACGCTCTGGTCAATACTCAACTCCTCTACGAAGGAGCATGAAAGGGTAAGATGCACATTGTCCTGGTCGTGCTCTATGCGTACCACCTTGGCGGTATCTTCTACTATTCCACTGAACATACGTAAACTTATTTAAATGTATTTATCCTTGCAAAGATACATGATAATGATTGAATAAACAAAAAATATCGAACTTTTTGAACGGCACGAATGCTTTTGATTGTATGGGGTGGCAAAAAAATTACTGAAACTGAGCTAACTGAGTTACATCGGTGAACGAGTCGTTCGGCCACCAGGGTGGATCGAAAACAAAAATAAACAGAATTATTTGCCAATATAAAATAGATGTTGTAATTTTGCGCTGAAAATAAAGTAAATATGGCAACAGCAATAGCAAACATTCCTGTGCTGACAGGCGAAGTAGCCGAACGTTTCGAACTTGAGGCGCAAGCCACATACGAAAAAAGTCAGAACAGAACAGAAGACGAAAAAAGAGACCTGTCCGAACGCAACAAGCGTGGTATGGAGATGGTCCGCAAAATGTTAGCAAAATCAAAATTAGGAATGTAATGGGGTTCCTGCAAGACAATTGCACATTGTGCGTACCGCTCAGTCCTGCTGAGATGACAGGATTCTCGTGTGGAGACGAAGACCTTGACGGGTTCTTCGCCCAGGATTGTTTTGCCTATGGAAAACAACTATTGGGAAAGACATATTGCTACAAGTTAGATAGCGACCAGAACACAATAGTTTGCGCCTTCACATTGGCCAACGCTGGCATTAGAGTTTCCGATATGCCAAATGCAAGAAAGAAAAAGATTGAGGCAGACATTCCTCACGTTAAGTCTTTGAAGGATTATCCAGCTGTACTTATTGGTCGTTTGGGAGTTTCCCAGGATTTCCGTTCCAAGCATATCGGAAGCGAGGTCATAGAATATATCAAGTATTGGTTCTTTGATTCCAACAACAAAACAGGTTGTCGTTTTGTTATTGTTGACGCTTACAACCAACCCTCTGCCATAACCTTCTACGAGCGCAATGGTTTCAAGATGGTGTTCAGTTCTGACGAGCAGGAAAAATCATACAGACACCTTAGTGCAGAATCACATCTTGGAACTCGTCTTATGTATTTTGATTTGATGTCGTTGACAGAGGAATAAAATCGCATTATCCCCTACTCTATTACTTCGGGCAAGCAGGATATAAAATGTTCCGTTTGAGAACGCCTCCTTACCCCTCATCCGCTGACGAGGAACGATCGTTCCCCGTACCTCTTGGTAGATTATGACCTTATAACGATAAGGCATTATCCCCAAAAATGAACAACGTGGTAACCTTTCCGGTCACCACGTTCTGCAGGTTTGTTTATGACGGCGATGGCTTCGACTCTAATTATCCACCATGCCACATTACATCACAACACAAATATACGATTTTGATGGGGGATTTTTACCCCATAAGACAGAAGATTGTGCAGGAATTAGATCTGTTAATAAATATAGAGCTAATAATACCCAGAGATAGTTTTTTACCATAAGCAAATATGTTTTAGATACTATTTCGCAGCCCTTGTGCTTATCTTCTTTCCCTCTTTGTTCCAAGTATAGATCCAGGCACCGTTGCGACTGGTGAACGTATCGCCACTGACAGCCAGTATCTCCCCAACGCTGCCAACGATAAACGTATGCAGACGTTTGCCGCTCACGTCATAGGTAATGTAGAAAGCAGTACCTTGTTTGATGATGTAGAACGTGGAGCTATAACCCTTCAGTTCCCCTTGGCTGGTACTAAGAGTTTTTATTATCTTGCCGTCCTGGTCGTAAATGTAGCACCAGGCCTTAGTCGTTTCGATATAGCTGATGCTCTGAGCCTGAAGGTTGGCTACAGATAACAGCAAAACGATGGATAATAACAGTTTCTTCATACTATTGGCTCCAGATAGTTTACTTTCTTTCCTGTTTTCTCAGCGTAGACAATCTCGCTCCTGGTACTTTCGCCGATATAACCACCTACGTTAATGACAAAGATTTCATCTGCCATGTCGATCTTCCGTTTGTGCATATCATCGAGCATTTCCTTAGTACCGGGGTTCCACACCTCTTCATCACCCGAATGTCCGAATAGGCCAACACTAATGACAATACAGCCTTCAAGCGTCAATCGTTTCTGGGTCTCGATGAACTGCTCCTTGAAACGAGTGCTTCCGCATAGAGTGATAACCTTGTAGTTCTGTATCATATGATTATTTCTTTTTTCTTCCCTTATGACAAAGAGAGGCTTTAAAATGTTTCTTGTAATGGCGGCAAACAAATATAGGGGATTACACACTATTTAACGTGAGTTCGACGAATTATAACTGCTTATAAATTTGGTGATTAGCGAAAATTGTTGTAACTTTATAGTGCTTAAATACAAAGTGTTACAAACAATAATCGCTATGCTCACCGAAGACAAAGTTACAGAATTATTTTTT
>JAZNYM010000064.1:0-18004 GCA_045594385.1 Bacteroidaceae bacterium | reverse complement strand
CCGGCGGATGGATTCGGTATAGCCCACCGGGATGGTGCTCTTGATGACGATAATGGCTTCGGGATTGCACCTGATGACCAAACCTATCACTTTCTCGACTGCGGACGTATCGAAGAAGTTCTTCTGGCTGTCGTAGTTGGTAGGGGCTGCCACTATCACGAATTCGGCATCACGATAGGCGGATTCGGCATCGAGGGTGGCAACAAGGTTCAGTTCCTTCTCGGCAAAATACTTCTCGATGTATTCGTCCTGAATGGGGGAGACGCGATTGTTTATCTTCTCCACCTTTTCGGGGATGATGTCCACGGCTACAACTTCGTTGTGCTGTGCCAACAGGGTGGCCATGCTAAGGCCGACATAACCTGTGCCTGCTACTGCTATTTTCAAGAGGACGAAGGGTTAGAGGTTCAAGGTTAAGGTTTAAAGTTTAAGGTTTCAAGTTTAAGGTTTCTGGTCGAGGGGCGAAGGGTTCAAGTTTCAAGTTTCAAGTTTAAGGGCGAGGGGCGAGGGTCGAAGGTCGAAGGACGAAGGGTTCAAGTTTCAAGTTTAAGGTTTCTGGTCGAAGGTCGAAGTTCGAATCTCGAAAGACGAAGAACGAAGATTGAAGGTCGAAGTTCGAAGTTCGAATTTCGTCTTTCGTCTTTTGACCTCAGGCCTCAATTGCTTCCATCTGGTGTTTTGGGATGTAGGTGGTGGCAAAGGAGATAATTCCGGGTATGGAGACAACAACACGGGTTTGGGTGTGGATGCGTGCCACACGGCCTACAATACCCTTGAAGGGACCGTCGATGATGCGGACTGGACCGCCGGGACGATAGTGTATCTCGGCATCGGTGACAGAATATGATTGGGGAAGCCCCACGTTGACCAGACGGATGAGGTTGTCCATGCTGTCATCGGGGACTGTTATGGGGGCGTATTGGGCGGCGAGAGAGGAGCCGTGAGCGGGAAGCGATGAGTGGGAAGCGTGGTGTTTTCCGTTTCCTGTTTTGACTTCAGACTGATGTACAAATTGGATAGTGGTGTTTTTTATTATGTTGTGGATATTGTCGTATGACCCATAGACGAAGAGAAGGTCGGACTGGGAGGGTTGCTGCTGCCATACCTTTTCCTTGCCGATCATAGTCGGGCGGTATTCCGTGGGGACAAATGCACGGAGTCCTTGGTTCTGTATTTGCTCTGCAAGCTCTATGGCATTGGCAGAGGTGGTGCGAAGGGTGTACCAGCGATGCATGGTGAAAGTGAAAGTTTCAGGTTTCTGGTTTCAAGTTTAAGGTTTCAAGTTTAAGGGCGAAGTTCGAAAATCGAAAGTCGAATTGCGAAGTTCGATGTTCGAATTACGAAGGGCGAAGGTCGAAGGTCGAGGGGTCAAGATTCATGGTCTATCGGTTCCAGGAATGCGGATGGGATATATGCGGTGGCTATGGTGAAGAGACCTTCCACTATGACAGCGACACGCTGTTGGCCTTGGTAGCGTGCGACACGACCCGTGACTCCGGAAAAACGACCTTGGGTGATGCGAACCTGCTGCCCCTTGGTGAAATGTGTATCTGTATGAGGAACAAGTGCAATGTTGCCATCGTCCACGGCACAGATTATGCGCAGACTCTCCATCTGGCGCTCCGGCACAACAAGAGGATGACGAAAGATTTCGCGTCCTACGGTTTCCCTAGCGTAATAGAAACGAAGGAAAGGGAGGTTGGCATTGTCATATACAAAGCCTTGCACCTCCTGCAAGGTGCCATAGGCAAAAAGAATATTGGGGATACGGGACACACGAACCTTCCTGCGCTTGCCGTCAACCTCCCTGACCTGCTCCATGGTGGGCCAGTAAACCGTGGCTCCATGGGAACTCATATACTCGTAGGCCAACTGTTCGCGTCCATAGGTGGTACGGAGGGCGTACCAGTGAGGAACGGGGAGCGGGGAACGGTGAGAGGTTAGCGGCGAGGGGTTAGTGGTGGGAGGATTTTGTTCCTTTTGCCCGTTAATCGTTAATCTATCATCGTTAAGCACAGTTGCGGAAAGGGTGTTTTTGGTGGACACCCCATTTTGTGCATTTACAGGTGGAGCAACCGCCTGGTGTACTTTGGGGAGGGCATCGGAGGCAAGTCCGGTGCTGGGAATGGAATTGACCTTTCCAGGTATGACAACATCTGTGGGTACAGACATTCTTGTAAAATCCGTAACCGCCCACGACTGAGCTGCGAGATGGATGATACGGACACAAAAAAAGCGTGAACCGTTGTTGTCCGTTCCACGCATCGAGGCTCTCGCATTGCCCGTAAAACTCGAAACGAACAACGCCAAAGCCCACGCCGATATGAATATACACCTCACCCAAGACTGCCTTATGCAGGAGCATACCCTATATATATAAATAAGGTATAGCACGTGCTGGACAGACAGTACGTGAGAGGGGTTATAATCACACCCGGGACATTCACCGTTGCTTTGCTTTTGAGTTTTATTATCGGAATTTGCGAGATTTCGATGCGTCAAAAACAGAGCGTCTAAGTAAACGCCTTTCTATATGTCAGACTTTCTCCTCTTCCCCACCCTGTTCCTCAGAGCCTTCCGCACCACCGCTGGGTAACGGGATATACTCTGCTCGGCGTGGCTTGTTTGAAAGTGTTGCCTTCCTGTGACGCGTCACTATTATGGCAATATACCCTTCAATTTGAGAAAGTCACGTTGCAAAGATAACATTTTTTTATGATAATGCAAAAAAAGAGGGATAAAACTAATTGTTTCCGGCGCTACAATAGGCTACAATAGCATAGGGCAGCATAAGACTACATAGCAAATAGCATAAAGGTATCTCAACCACATAGGAGAGGTGATTGAGATACCTTTATGCTGTATTAACTTATTCGCTGGCGCTTACCTTATCCACCAGCGTCCGCGGGTGTAGACCACGGGGAGCATGATTTCCTCGCGGGTGCTGTCGCCGAAATGGACATTGAGGTACACCATGGATATGGTGTCGACCATAGTGTCGCGCTCTGCCCTGGCACTGAGGATGCCTCCACGGAGTTCCTTTTCCTCGTGCAAGAACTGTTCCATGAGGTCTACGAACTGGCTGTACTTAGCAGTGTCCATGGAGGCGGATTCCTGCATGTTGTCCACGTATGCCTGACTCTGTCCGTTGGCAAGGAGTTCGTAGAAGTATTCTGCCGCCGACCTTGCACCGTCGGAACTGAAATCCGACAAGTCCCTGCCTTCCGAACAGGAGAGGGCAAGCATCAGAGTCAGGAGAAAATAGACTGCCTTTTTCATCCCTGCTTTACTTCTGTCTGATGAATACGTTGATGGGGCATCCGTTGAAGTCCCAGCGCTCGCGTATCTTGTTTTCCAGGAAACGGCGGTAGGGTTCCTTGACATACTGGGGCAGGTTGGCATAGAACACGAATGTGGGCACGTGCGTGTCCGGTATCTGCGAACAGTACTTTATCTTGATGTACTTGCCCTTGATTGATGGTGGGGGATATGCCTCGATGAGCGGCAGCATCTCCTCGTTGAGTTTGCCGGTGCTCACACGGCGGCGACGGTTCTCGTACACCTCCTTGGCAGTCTCCAGCACCTTGAAAATGCGCTGCTTTGTAAGGGCAGAGGCAAAGATGATGGGGAAGTCGGTGAAAGGAGCCATGCGGTCGCGGATGGCCTCCTCGAAGGTCTTCATCACGATGGTAGACTTCTCCTCCACAAGGTCCCACTTGTTTACCACCACAACGAGCGACTTGTTGTTCTTCTGTATCAACTGGAAGATGTTCATGTCCTGAGACTCGATGCCACGGGTGGCATCAATCATGAGGACGCAGACGTCGGAGTTCTCGATAGCACGTATGGAGCGCATTACACTATAGAACTCGAGGTCCTCGTTGACCTTGCTCTTCTTGCGGATACCGGCGGTGTCCACCAGATAGAAGTCGAAGCCGAACTTGTCGTAACGTGTGTAGATGCTGTCGCGTGTGGTGCCGGCAATGTCCGTAACGATATGACGGTCCTCGCCTATGAAGGCATTGATAAGGCTGGACTTGCCTGCATTGGGGCGTCCTACAACGGCAAAGCGGGGGATGTTCTCTTCGGGTGCCTCCTCGCTGTTCTTGGGCAGACTGCCGATGATGAGGTCCAGGAGGTCGCCCGTACCGCTACCCGTAGCGGCGCTGATGCAATGAGGGTCGCCCAGACCGAGGGAATAGAACTCTGCTGCCAGGTACACCTCGTTGTTGTCCACCTTGTTGCACACCAGTATCACGGGTTTCTTGGTACGGCGCAGGATGCCTGCCACGGCCTCATCAAGGTCGGTGACGCCATTGTGTCCGTCCACGAGGAACAGGATTACGTCGGCCTCGTCCGTAGCCAACTGTACCTGCTTGCGTATCTCCTCTTCAAATATATCATCGCTGTTCACGACCCATCCGCCGGTGTCCACCACGGAAAACTCGTTCTTGCCCCACTCGCACTTGCCATACTGGCGGTCGCGTGTGGTGCCTGCCTCGTCACTTACTATGGCGTGGCGTGTCTGAGTGAGTCGGTTGAAGAGGGTGCTCTTGCCGACATTGGGTCTTCCTACTATCGCTACTAAATTTGACATCGTTGTTTTGTTTTTGAGGGTTAGTCTTTAAGGGAGGGGATAGAAGCTATAGAAACTATAGAAACTATAGAGACTATAGAGATTGCCTGGCGCTTAGTCGCCGAGGTCGTAGCCGTACTGCTTCATGGCCTTGGCACTCTGGCGCCAGTCCTTGTCCACCTTGACGAAGATTTCCAGATAGATGCTCTTGCCGAAGAACTTCTCCAGGGACTTGCGTGCCTCGGTGCTCACCTTCTTCAGCGCCACGCCCTTGTGGCCTATGATGATACCCTTCTGCGAGTCGCGCTCCACATAGATGACGGCATTGATGTGGATGTTCTTCTCCGTCTCCTTGAAAGACTCCACCACCACCTCGACGCTGTAGGGTATCTCCTTGTCGTAATAAAGCAGGACCTTCTCGCGTATAATCTCGTTGACGAAGAAACGGGCGGGCTTGTCTGTCCACTGGTCCTTGTCGAAATAGGCAGGGGACTCGGGCAGGAGTTCCTTTATGCGCCCCAGCAACTGCTCCACGCCGAAGCGGTGCAGAGCCGATATGGGCATAATCTCTGCCTGGGGCAGTATCTGGTGCCACTCGTCGTACTTTGCCTGCAGGGCCTGAGGGTTACTCAGGTCTATCTTGTTGATGACAACGATGATGGGTACCTTCATGTGTTGGACCTTCTCTATGAAGTCGCTGTTCTTGTCGGGCGTCTCCACCATGTCCGTCACATAGAGAAGCACATCGGCATCCTGCAAGGCGGAAACGGAGAACTGGAGCATCTGCTCCTGCAACTTGTAGTTGGGTTTCAATACTCCCGGGGTGTCCGAGAAGCATATCTGCATCTCTGGCGTGTTCAGTATGCCCATTATGCGGTGACGTGTGGTCTGTGCCTTGAATGTGGCTATGCTGATACGCTCTCCCACAAGCAGGTTCATCAGTGTGGACTTGCCCACGTTGGGGTTACCCACTATGTTCACGAAACCTGCCTTGTGCCCTTTCCTTTGTGCTGTGCCTTCCTGAGTCATCATTACGTTGCTTTATTTGCCTTCTGCCTCACGTACTGCGGCACGCTTGGCATACCACTCCTCACGTGAGATTTCGCCTTCCTTGTAGAACTCTGCGGGCTCCTTGGCTGCCTCTGCGGCACCGTCGTAACCCCATATCATATAACTTGCACCCCATGTGAAACCGGCTCCGAAGGCGGTGAACAGTATCTTGTCGCCCTTCTTCAGTCGGGGTTCGTATTCCCACAGACATAGGGGCAGTGTGCCGCCCGAGGTGTTTGCCATGTGGTCGATGTTCACCATCACCTGCTCTTCGGGAATGTCTATACGGTTCGCCACAGAAACCTCAATGTTGATATTTGCCTGATGGGGAACCAGCCAGTTGATATTCTCGGCACTGAGACCGTTGCGGCCGGCCACAATCTTTACGGCCGAGGACATGTTCAGTACGGCATGCTTGTAGACAGCCCTACCCTCCTGATACACAGTGTGCTCGTGATTGTCCACGCTCTCGTGTGTAGGCATCTTTGCCGAGCCGCCTGCCTTCATGCGCAGATTGCCAAGACCTACACCGTTGGTACGGTAGTATCCGTCTATCAGACCCACCTCCTCCGTAGTGGCCTCCATCATCACACAGGCCGCACCGTCGCCGAAGATGGGGCATGAATTGCGGTCGGTATAGTTGGTCATGGAACTCATGTGGTCGCCTCCGCACAGGATGATGCGCTTGTAGCGTCCGCTACGGATGTAGGAAGCGGCTGCTTCCAGACCAAAGAGGAAGCCTGCACATGCGGCTTCCATGTCGAAACCGAAGGCATTGTTCAGTCCGCAGGCACCGATTACGAGGGATGCCGTGGAGGGGAAGTGGTAGTCGGGGGTGGTGGTGGCACACAGTACCATGTCCACGCTCATGGGGTCTACTCCGGTCTTACGCAGCAACTGCTTTACGGCACGTATCATCATGTAGCTTGTGCCGGTGCCCTGTTCGGGCTTGAGGATATGGCGCGTCTTCACACCGATGCGCTCCATTATCCACTCATCGCTGGTATCCACGATGGTAGACATTTCCTCGTTGTCCAGTATGTAGTCGGGAACGTACCCCCCCACACCTGTAATTACCGCATTTATCTTTTCCATTTTACGAACTAATACTTTATAATCATAATACGCGCGTGCGCGTAAATAAAGATAAATAAAGCCGTAGAGTATCCGCAAACGGGTTGCAGGTGCTTCTACGGCCTTTATTCAAAACCAATCTTTGTTGGCTGATAAACTTTAAGCCTCCTTCTCAATAGCCAACTTGCCACGGTAGTAACCGCAAGCGGGGCAAACAGTGTGGTAAACGTAGAATTCACCGCAGTTTGAGCATACTGCCAATGCAGGAGCTACTGCCTTGTCATGGGTTCTTCTCTTGAGAGTACGAGTCTTTGACTGTCTTCTTTTAGGATGTGCCATTTTGTTTTATCTTTATTTATTAGTTTTTGTTTTCAACTGTTCCAGTGCAGCCCATCTGGGGTCCGGCTGCTTTTCGCGGTCTGCCGCGTCAAGTCTTCCGATCACCTGTGCATTGCACTCCCCTTCGGGATGAACGTGGCGTATGGGTATTTCCAGTGCCAGCATTTCATACAGATGCCACGACAAGTCCAGGACTCCGGGGTTCTCCGCAACGGTGATCAGTTCGCCATCATCGTCGTCCTCTTCGCCCAGCCTTGCCTTCAGGCTGCATTCTCCCTGGATGGGCTGGCTCATGAGTTCCAGACAACGGTCGCACTCCACATTCACCGTTCCTTCATACTGGAAGTCCAGGTCGAAGGCCTCGGATGTACGCTTCACCCGCAGCGCCACGTCAACTTGCCCGGATGCTATTTCCGGCCCATGAACGGCGGAGAAGAAGTCGTCTGTCAGATGCCAGCGATGCGACACAGCATCCTCTGTCATACCTTTCAGGTCCACTTTATAACCGTCCACTCTATCCATCGGGGTGCAAAGGTACGACTTTTTACTGAAATTCACCAAGATTACGACGTCTTTTTTTCTTTATTGTTCAAAATCTTTGCCTTACGAGTTCAATTCTATGCGGAACACGGTTCCAGAAGCGGGGTCGCTGCTCTTCACGAAGATACGTCCGCGGTGGTATTCTTCCACTATCCTTTTGGCCAGGGACAAACCCAGCCCCCATCCGCGAGACTTGGTGGTATAGCCAGGAAGGAAGATGGTTTTCCATCTGCCGGGAGGGATGCCCTTGCCCGTATCCGCCACCTCTATGGAGCAGACGTAAGCCTCCTTTCTGACGGTTATGGCTATGCTTCCCTTGCTGTCCATGGCATCTATGGCGTTCTTGCAGAGGTTCTCCACCACCCATTCGAACAGAGGGGCACACAAGGGAGTCTCCACCCTGCCCTCCGGCAGGTCTGCCGTAATGGCAACGCGGTTGCTGGCACGGCATCGGATGTAATCCACCACGTGTCCCACCACCTCGCATACATCCGTATTCTTCAACTCAGGCAGGGAACCAATCTTAGAAAAGCGCTCGGCTATGAGTTGGAGGCGCTGCACATCGCGCCCCATCTCGGGGATAAGGGTATCGTCGGGATACGTTTCCCGGAGCACCTCCACCCATGCCATTAGGCTGCTGATGGGGGTTCCCAACTGATGCGCCGTCTCCTTTGACAGTCCCACCCACACCTTGTTCTGCTCGGACTTCTTGCTGCTGAGCAGGGCATATATGGCCACGATAACGAAGATGGACACTATGCCCAACTGCACATAGGGCCACAGGGCCAGGCGGCGGAGCAGAAGCGAGTCGGCATAATACACATCCAGCCAATCGTCCTCGGACAGCGCAATACGGATGGAGTGCGGCGGCATGCCGTCGTACTCTTCAACATTGCGCTCCATCTGCACCCTGCCCTCATCGTCCAGCACCTTCACCGGTATGGTGTTGTTGCTGTTCAGCACCTTCAGCACCAATGATAGGTCGGCATCGGAGTCGGCATCGCCAAGGGAACGCATGGCCTCGGCCCACGTTTCCATCTTCACCTGCTCCTCGCGCTTGAGGTCGCGCACCAGATAATGGCTCACCACCAGCGATGCCACACTAAGCAGCACCGCCACCACTATCAGCGTTATCCTGATGCGTTTTATCCTGTCAGCCCATTGCATACACATTGATAACGTAACGGGCATACCTTTTATTATATGGCATCGTCACTTTTACACGCAACAAGTCAGGATGTTCCACATTGGAGGACGAGACCTCTTAATATGAGGACCGCAGTCCTCTTACTACAAGGACTGACGCAAGCACGGGAAGCATCAAACAGGAAAAAGGAAGGGAATACAGATTTTATCCCATGCACATGTCCGTATTCTCATTTATTTATTCTAACTTTGCACGCATAAAATCCACAAAGATATGAGAAAAATACTTTACATGCTCGGTATTACGCTGAGTATCTTGACTATGACATCGTGCAACGACGACATACCCCAACCCGACGAGAAACTGAAGGGCAACACCGTGATAGTATATATGGGGGCGGAGAACTCGTTGCAGAACTTCAGTTATAACGACCTGTACGAGATGCAGATGGGAGCAAAGGACATTCCCGAGGACTGCCAGGTGGTAGTATACAGGGATGCAGAACTCAAGCCTGCCATATACCACATAACCCGCAAGGGCGCAACAATATGGAAGGAATACAAGGACGACATGGACAGTGCCGACCCCGCCACGATGAAAAACATACTGAAAGACATCGTGAAAGGATTCCCGTCCGCAAAATACTCGCTGGTGCTATGGAGCCACGGGACAGGATGGATAGACGAGGAGAGAAACTCGCGCGCCATCATCGTGGACAACGAGAGCAACAGCACCTCCAACAAGGGCAACTGGATAGAAATAAGCGAACTGGCAGGCATACTGGCCTCCATGCCACATCTGGAATACATATTCTTCGATGCCTGCTACATGCAGAGCGTGGAAGTGGCTTCGCAACTGTACAACTATGCCTCGTACATCATAGGCTCGCCCACAGAGATACCTGGCGAGGGTGCTCCGTACCATCTGATAATGAAAGCCTTGTGCCAAGCCAACCCTCAGGACATCATAGAAGGTTATGCCTCCGGTTACAGAACCGGCAACGGTGTGTTGCTCTCGGCCATCTCGTGTGCCGACTTCCCCGACTTCTGTGCAGAAACGGCAAAGTACATTCCCACCGCCTTTCCCAAGGACGGCATGCCCAGAACAGTAGGCATACAGATCTACGCCCCCGCCTACGGCACCTCATACAGCACACAGAATGCCATGCCCGTGCCCTACGACATGCGTGCCGCCATGCACCGTGCACTAAGCGAGGAGGACTTCGCCACATGGGAAATGGCATGGAAGAGCACCATCCTCTACCCCACATGGGCAGACAGTTGGGATAGCATGTACAGCCCCTACACGCACGGCAATTTCCACTGCACCATGCAGGACGAAAACCTGTACGGCGGAATATCCATGAACATACCGGATGTAAAGTACGACGCCAAGGGCTGGAACAGCGAATTCCAGCATACACCATGGTACAAAATGGCCGGATGGGAGCAGACGGGGTGGTAATTCCTGCTCTTTCACATTATTTAATAAGGTGGCATTAGGGATTTACAGTTATTTTTTCTATATTTGCACAGGAAAGAGCAAAGAAACTCTACCTAACAAACGAGGAACTAATTTATAGAAACTACCTTAATATGCTATTCAGTAAAGAAACATACATGGCGCGCCGTAAGGCTCTGAGCCAGCGCATCCAGTCAGGTCTCATCGTGCTTATGGGTAACAACCTGTCACCTGTCAACTACCCTGCAAACGCCTACCGTTTCCGTCAGGACAGTTCGTTCCTGTACTACTTCGGTCAACACCGTGAGGGGCTGGTGGGCGTGATAGACACCGACGAGGGCAAGGAGTGGCTGATTGGTGACGACATAGACATTGAGGACATCGTATGGTTCGGCAGCGTGGACAGTGTAGCCGACATGGCAGCACAGAGCGGAGTGGAGAACTCGGCTCCCATGGCAAAGCTGAAGGAACTCATCGACAAGACCGTTGCCCAGGGACGCAAGGTGCACTTCCTGCCTCCCTACCGCCACGACCTGATGATACAGCTGATGGACCTCACGGGCATCCACCCCTCCGAGCAGCGCGCCAAGGCAAGTCTGGAACTCATCATGGCCGTCATCGACCAGCGTGCCGTGAAGTCTGCAGAGGAAATTCTGGAGATAGAACGTGCCTGTGCCATCGGTTATGAGATGCACACCACGGCCATGAAGATGGCACGCCCGGGCATCACTGAGCAGGAGATATGCGGACGAATCTCAGGCATAGCATCGGCAAAGGGTTGCATGGTGTCCTTCTCGCCCATCGTGACAATGCACGGCGAGATAATGCACGGTTACCCCAGCCCTGCACCTCTGGAGGAGGGCAGACTGCTTCTTTGCGACTGCGGTGCCGAGACCAACGAGAACTACTGTTCCGACCATACCCGCACCACCCCCATCGGCGGACGCTTCACACAGCGCCAGCGCGAGATATACAGCATCGTGGAGGAATGTCATGATCTGGCCCTCTCTGTGGCTGCACCCGGCGTGAAGTGGATGGACGTGCACATGGACGTGTGCCGTCTGATGGCAACACGCCTGAAGGAACTGGGCCTGATGAAGGGCGATGTGGAAGAGGCCGTGCGCCAGGGTGCACATGCCATGTTCCTGCCTCACGGCCTTGGCCACATGATGGGCATGGACGTGCACGACATGGAAGGATTGGGACAGATCTACGTGGGCTTCGACGAGGAGACACGCCCCAACCTGGAACAGTTCGGCACAAACTGCCTGCGCTGCGGCCGTCGCCTGCAGGAAGGCTGGGTGATGACCGACGAGCCTGGCATCTACTTCATCCCTGCCCTCATAGACGACTGGAGGGCAAAGGGCCTGCACAAGGACTTCATCAACTACGACCTGTTGGAGACCTACAAGGACTTCGGCGGCATACGCCTGGAGGATGACATACTCATCACCAAGGACGGTTGCCGCTTCATCGGCGACAAACTCATCCCCTACCACATCAACGAGGTGGAGGAGTTCATAAACAAGAACTAAACACTATAGATGCTATAGGTTCTATAGTTGCTATAAAAAGCTAACCCTGCAAACACAAACCAATAAATACATAAACCAATGAACAAGTTTCTCTTAATGGCAGTAGCAGCAGTATGCGCTCTGCCCACAATGGCCCAGAAGGCCGACTCTCTCGTGTTCACCACCGTGCTGGAGAACCCCGTTACCAGCATCAAGAACCAGAACAACTCCGGTACCTGCTGGAGCTACTCTGCTCTTGCATTCCTGGAGAGCGAGGTGTTGAAGAAGGACCCCAGCAAGAAGGACATCGACCTGTGCGAGTCTTTCCTCGTAAGCAAGACCTACACCGACCGTGCCGACCGCAACGTCCGCACCCATGGTGACGCAAGCTTCAGCCAGGGCGGTTCTTTCTACGACGCCATCTTCTGCATGGAGCGCTACGGTTTCATCCCCGAGGGTATCATGCCCTACCCCATCACCCCCTATGGCGACTCTCTGTTCAACTTCACCAACTTCTTCCCTCCCATGGAAGCATACATCAAGGCTATCTCCGGCAGCAACGCCAAGAAGCTGAACCCCATGTGGAAGAAGGACGTGCAGGGCATGATCGACAACTACTTCGGCGAGTGCCCCAAGGAGTTTGAGTACAAGGGCAAGAAGTACACTCCCCAGAGCTTCGTAAAGGACTACCTGCAGCTGGATCCCAACGACTACGTTTCTCTGACCAGTTACACACACCATCCCTTCTACACCCAGTTTGTACTGGAGATCCAGGACAACTGGCGCTGGGCTACCAGCTACAACCTGCCCTTGGATGAGTTCATGCGCGTTATGGAAGAGGGTGTGAAGAACGGTTACACCTTTGCATGGGGTGCCGACGTAAGCGAGGACGGTTTCAGCCGCCGCACCGGCAAGAACAAGTGCGTTGCCACCGTGCCCGACACCAAGACTACCGCCGGTGTAGGTAGCGACCAAAGCCGTTGGACTGGCGAGAAGGCAGGCGCCAAGATTGCACAGGCCGATGCCGCAGGCGAGAAGGTCATCACTCAGGAGATGCGTCAGGAAGGCTATGACAACTGGACCACAACCGACGACCATGGCATGCAGATCTATGGTATCGCAAAGGACCAGAACGGCAAGGAGTACTTCATGATGAAGAACTCTTGGGGCGAGTACGGTCCCTACAAGGGTTTCTGGTATGTGAGCAAGCCTTACGTTGCCTACAAGACCATGAACATCGTCATCAACAAGAACGCCATTCCTAAGGACATCCGCAAGAAACTGGGCATCTAATACTTCCACGACTGCACAATGAACTACAAATGGCACTTCAACGAGCCAGAGCGTGACAGTCAGGAAAAAGCAACAACACTTGCCAAGGAGTTGGGAATAAACCCGACCCTTGGCAAACTTCTGCTTGACAGAGGCATAACTACATCAGGCGAGGCAAGAAAGTTCTTCAGACCGCAACTGACGGAACTGCTCGATCCCTTCCTCTTCCGCGACATGGCAGTGGCCATAAAGCGACTGAACGACGCACTGGGAAGGAAGGAAAGGATTCTGGTCTACGGCGACTATGATGTGGACGGAGTAACGGCCGTGGCACTTGTGTACAAGTTCCTGAAACAATACTCCACAAACATAGACTACTACATTCCGGACCGCTATGAAGAAGGATATGGTGTCTCGCGTCAAGGCATAGACTTTGCCGAGGAAACAGGGGTAAAGCTCATAATTGTATTGGATTGCGGCATAAAGGCAATAGACGAAATCCAATATGCCAAGGACAAGGGAATAGACTTCATCATCTGCGACCATCATGTGCCGGACGACATTCTTCCGCCGGCAGTGGCAATACTGAACGCAAAACGTGCGGATGCCACCTACCCCTACGGGGACCTGTCGGGATGCGGAGTGGGATTCAAACTGATACAGGCCTTCGCCAAGAACAACGGCATACCCTTCTCCGAACTCATACCCTTGCTGGACCTCTGTGCCGTGAGCATTGCATCGGACATAGTGCCCATAATGGGAGAAAACCGGATACTTGCCTACCACGGTCTCAGACAACTGAACCAAAGCCCAAGCGTGGGCATGAAGGCAATAATGGACATCTGCGGCCTGACAGGCAAGGAAATCTCCCTGTCGGACGTGATATACAAGATAGGTCCGCGCCTGAATGCTTCAGGACGCATAGAGAACGGACGCGAATCCGTGGAACTGCTCGTATGCAACGACCCAGTGCAGGCCATGCACAAGGCAGCGCAGATAAACCACTACAACGAGCAGCGCAAGGACCTGGACAAGGCGATGACAGAACAGGCCAACCAAATTGTCGCCTCGCTGGTGCACAAGTCGGACCGCAAGGCCATCGTCATCTACAACGAGGAATGGCACAAGGGAGTCATCGGCATCGTTGCCTCCAGACTGACGGAAATATACTTCCGCCCTGCCGTGGTGCTGACACGCGACGGAGACATGGCCACAGGTTCGGCACGTTCGGTAGCAGGTTTCGACATCTACAAGGCCATAGAGAGTTGCCGCGACATACTGGAGAACTTCGGCGGACACACCTATGCGTCGGGCCTGACCCTGAAGGCGGAGAACGTACAGGAATTCAAGCGCCGCTTCGAAGAGTATGTGGACAACAACATACTGCCCGAGCAGACAGATGCCATACTGGAGATTGACGACATGCTGGACTTCCACGACATAAACCGTCAGTTCTACTACGACCTGAAGCGATTCCAACCCTTCGGACCCGAGAACCCCAAGCCGCACTTCTGCACACGCAATGTCTATGACTACGGAACAAGCAAGGTTGTCGGACGCGACCAGGAGCACATCAAACTGGAACTCGTGGACAACAAAAGCGACATCATCATGAACGGTATCGCCTTCGGACAAAGTTCACAGGCACGCTACATCAAGACAAAACGCTCTTTCAATATCGTCTACACCATAGAGGAGAACACGCACAAGCGTGGTGAAATCCAACTGCACATAGAGGATATTGAACCATCAGAACTTGACTGAGGACACACAATGCATAACACACGAATTATGCACGACACTCTAAACACACCCGGCCCTTCCGCCCACGACTGGGCAGAGGGGCTGCTTCTTAAATACTGGGGATACACCTCCTTCAGGGGCATACAGCGCGAGATTATAGACAGTATTTTCTCGGGCAAGGATACCCTTGGCCTGATGCCTACGGGAGGCGGCAAGAGCATCGCCTTCCAGGTCCCCGCACTTGCCATGGAGGGGACCTGCATAGTGGTCACACCCCTCATAGCGCTGATGAAGGACCAGGTGGGACGGCTGCGCCAACTGGGCATAAAGGCCACCGCCGTCTATTCGGGCATGAAGCACGACAATATCATCGCCGCCCTGGAAAACTGCATCCTGGGTGACTACAAGTTCTTGTATCTCTCGCCCGAAAGGCTCGGTTCTGAACTCTTCCTCACCAAACTGCGACACATGAAGGTGTCCTTCGTATGCGTGGACGAAGCACACTGCATATCACAATGGGGTTATGATTTCCGCCCCAGTTACCTTGCCCTCGGCAACCTTAGGAAACTGTTGCCTGGCAAACCTTTCCTTGCACTCACCGCCACCGCCACTCCCGAAGTAATAGACGACATACAGGAGAAACTCGGATTCAGCCGGAAGAACGTCTTCCGCATGAGTTTCGCCCGTCCCAACCTGCACTACTCCCTGCTACGCACCGTCACGGACGAGGCCGGTCTGGACCACATCCTGAACCTGTATCCGGGATGCACCATAATATATACCAACCGCAGACAAAAGGCAGAGGACATTTCCGCCATGCTTGGCATGAAAGGACACTCCGTTACATTCTTCCATGCAGGACTGCCAGACCTTGAGAAAGACTTCCGCCAACGCGATTGGCAGGAGGGAAGGATACGCATCATGGTGGCCACCAATGCCTTCGGAATGGGTATAGACAAGCCCGATGTCCGGCTGGTGGTGCATCTGGACCCTCCCGATTCCCTGGAACAATATTATCAGGAGGCAGGACGTGCCGGTCGCGACGGCAAGCCCTCGCATGCGGTGCTCTTCTGCAACGGCAAGGAGATAACATACCTTCAAAGACAACTGCAACGCACCTTTCCACCGAAGGAGAAGATACAGGAACTCTACGACCACATCTGTTATTTCCTGCAGATACCGGAAGGGGGGGGATACGAAAGGACACGGGAGTTCAAGGTGCAGGAGTTCTGCATCAACTTCCACCATAGTTTCAGTGAGGTGCGCCCCATGCTCTCCCTCCTTGAAATGGCAGGCTACATACGCTTCACCGATGAAGAGGAGACCATCTCACGCCTGTACATCACCGCCACACGCTCGCAACTCTACAGCGCCGTACATGGAGAGACGGAAAAACTCTTCAACCATCTCCTGCGCCGCTACACGGGCATATTCCAGGAGTTCGTCTACATTGACGAGGACGACATCTCCGTTGCCACCGGCATGCCCGTCAAGGAGATATACGAAAGGCTCGTCGCACTGGGACAGATGCATATCGTACGCTACATACCTCGCAAGCGCATCCCCTACCTCACCCTCACCAAGCATCGCGTAGAGGGCAAGGACGTGTTCATACCGCCACATGTCTATGAAGACAGGCATGCCCGTTTCAAGAAACGCATAGACAGTGTCATAGACTACATCACGGACACTTCCAGTTGCCGCACCTCCCTGCTCCTCCAATACTTCGGTGAAAAAGCAAAGGACAGGTGCAACAATTGCGACAACTGCGATGCCTCCAACGCACTGCCCACACCGGAAAGCGTTTACGACAGCATTTATGCGGACATCAGGGCACAACTCACCGACGGGTCCAAATACGGTTATGAACTGAACCTGACAAAATACCATGCTGCGGACATAGAGCACGTCATCCGCATAATGACAGAGGAGGGAGAACTGCTGCAGGACGGGCTTCGCCTCGGACTAAAGCAATAACCGGCCACGCACACAAAAAGGTACGGCTACTCTGCAGGAACGGAATTGCTTTCTATAACCGTTCTTACCAATTCTCTGCCATACACGTTAAAAGGTTTCCAGTGCCACAGGCCTCCGCCAACTTTGTCCACTCCGGCATAGTCCATAAAAACAATGCCCATAGGATGTTTGCCATTTTCCAGGCTCTCCAAGACAAGAGGATGAAGCCATGCCGCATTACGTCTATAACCGGAGGTAGTTGCCAATGGCGTGCAGCCGAGCCATGTTGTAGAATAACCGCTCAGGAAATTTATAGTCCACACACCCTCCGGAGCCTTGGATGCCAATAAAAGGTAATGTTTCACTGCTTCAAGTTTCTCCAATCGCTTCCTGGCATTTGTCGGAGCATAATAATCCTGTACCTGCAATCTTGCCACCTCACCATTACGACTGGAAATTATCTGAGCATTGGCATTCCCGTCCTTAGAATGGTTCCATCCGGTAAGCAATGCTCCCTTCTCCATTCCATTATATGCACTCCTCGTAAGGAACAGGACCTTCCCTCTTGCATCTGCAACCTTCATATCGGGAGAAAACACTGCCGCCTTATTTCCTATTTCCTGAATGGTCTTTCCTACAAGATACGGCCATAGTGAACGTTCACTCTCATTCTCACTGTCTGACTCTTCGCGCAACAAGACAATGGCAAATTCACTTGGATATCTCTCCAACTGGGCACATATAATACCCAATGCTTCAGAAAATGACACCGTCGTCCTAAGCCTCCCATGGTATATATATAATAAGGTATCCTTTACTGCTGGCCGCAAGTCAAAGGCACGCACACCACTTTCCCACAGCCCCTCAATGTCAAGAGATTGTGTTACCCCAAAGCCTGGCAAGGAGTGCAAGCCTTCGCCTGTAGCGGCATCATGCGCCCCAGGGATGGATAATGATGACACCGCTACACCATCATCTATTTTCATCATCCATCGCTCAAGACCGGCACCTTGGGCGTACACGAAAGAAACAAGACAAAGTTGCAATATGGCAAGTAATAATCTCATATACGTCATTAGAAAGCAACATTGATTGCACAAAGATAGCAAGAAACGGAATAATAACGGCAAAGGAACTGAAATAATAATCCCCATACAGTAAAAGGCGGCTTCTAATGGGGGAACTATACAACAAAGGAGTCCCTTGGAACATTCTCCAAAGGACTCCTCTTCTCTAAAAACGGCGGCTACCTACTCTCCCACGGGTGTGCAGTACCATCGGCGCGGACGGGCTTAACTTCTCTGTTCGGAATGGGAAGAGGTGGAACCCCGA
>JAZNYM010000063.1:0-16186 GCA_045594385.1 Bacteroidaceae bacterium | reverse complement strand
CCGGATTCGGATGTTAAGGAGTGGGGGCTAAACATTAGACACAGTCTTTACGACGAATGACCGAACGGCCTTATTCCACTTCTTGATGTCGTTAACAAATGCAAAAGTATAAAGGATATTGGAATATACAATGACCGATTGGGGATTATAGACTCAGTAGAAAAGTTTCAGGATTCCCATAGACCTTGATATCGTTGCTAAAGGCACACGTTACTCCAGAGAAAAATCAGGGTTATACGAAGGCGTGATGCCTTCTGCCCTGCTTTTAGTGCTTGCTCTTGAATCTCCCACCCGCATATCCTCATCATCAGTACCTCTCACCCTCGTTGGGGAAGTCCTCCGTCTTCACGTCGGTGATGTACTGGCCGATGGCTTCGGTCATGACGGAAAAAAGGTCGGCATAGCGGCGGAGGAACTTGGGGGAGAAACCCTTGTTCATGCCCAGCATGTCGTGGATGACAAGTACCTGTCCGTCGGCAGGACCTGCGCCTATGCCTATGACGGGGATGGTGAGTTCTTGACACACTCGCTGGCAAAGGGCGGCGGGAATCTTCTCCAGCACCAGGGCAAAACATCCGGCATCCTCCAGGGCATGGGCATCGGAGATGAGTTTCTCCGCCTCGGCATCCTCCTTGGCACGGACGGTATATGTACCGTACTTGTTGATGCTCTGGGGCATGAGGCCGAGGTGACCCATCACGGGGATACCGGCATCCAGGATGGCCTTGACGGTGTCAATTATCTCCACTCCTCCCTCCAGTTTGAGCGCATCGGCATGGGTTTCCTTCATGATGCGTATGGCATTGGCAACACCCTCGGTGCGGCTCACCTGATATGAGCCGAAGGGCATGTCGCAAACCACCAGCGAGCGCCTTACGCCGCGCACCACGCTCTTGGCATGATATATCATCTGCTCCACGCTGATGGGCAGAGTGGTTACGTTGCCCGCCATTACGTTGGAGGCACTGTCACCCACCAGGATGATGTCCATTCCTGCCTGGTCAACGATCTGTGCCATGGTGTAGTCGTAAGCCGTAAGCATGGCAATCTTCTTGCCCTGCTGCTTCATCTCTATGAGTCGGTGTGTAGTAACCTTTCGTGTGTCTTCTACTAAATATCCAGCCATAATAATTCTTCTTTTTATCCTTAAACGAGTGCAAAGGTACAACAATTTGGTGGAAAATAAGTATCTTTGCGGAACATAAACAAACTATGACGGCATGAATTCCACACTGAACATATACAAGGCTTCGGCGGGTAGCGGAAAGACATTCACGCTGACCGTGGAGTACATCTACCTGATGGTGCGCCCTCAGGCGAAGGAGGAATACAGGCACACGCTGGCGGTGACTTTCACCAACAAGGCTACGGCCGAGATGAAGGACCGCATACTGCAGCACCTCTACGGCATCTGGAAGTCCCTGCCCAGCAGCGAGGGCTATGTGGACAAACTGATGGAGAAACTCTCCCGTGAGGGAAGCGGCATGAGTGTGGAGCAGTTGCGCGAAAGGAGTGGCGAGGCACTGAGCATGATACTGCACGACTACAGCCATTTCCGTGTGGAGACGATAGACAGTTTCTTCCAGAGCGTACTGAGGTCGCTGGCCAGGGAACTGGGACAGAGTTCCAAGATGCAGGTGGACCTGAATGACACCGAGGTGCTGGAACTGGCCGTGGACCGCATGATCGACTCGCTGGACATAGACAATACACTCAGAAAGATAGTGGTGCAGTACGTTACGGACGAACTGGACGAGAACGGCAGGTGGAACATACAGGCCTCTATCAAGGACTTTGCAAAGTGCATCTTCAAAGAGGACTTCATGCAAAGGAGCAATGAGGAGCGTGACATCATTTCCGACTACACCAAGGTGAGGCAGTTCCGCACCGAGATGAAACGTCTGATGGAAGAGGCTGCAGAAGAATTGAAAGCACAGGCAGGGAGCATGCTCGGGGACGTACAACGCACCTGCACACCGGAACTGGTGGGCAAGAGACTGCCGTCGCCGGCAACGTACCTGCTGAACATCCTCAAGGAAAAAGAGAACAGGCAGGTGACCAAGGGCAAGACCTTCAATGAATTCCTGGAGGACGGTTCGGTACTGCTGCTGACAAAGTACAGGAGCGATGCCTCTGCCTGCTCGGCAATGCATGCACTGAGCGACAGGTTCCAGAAGTTCCTGGAAAAGGAGACGGAACTGAACCGCAAGTTCAACACCGCCAAACTGGCCAGAAACTATACCAACCAACTCCAACTCCTCTCACGCATAGACGAGATAGTGAGGGACATCAACGAGGAGAGGGAGACATTCCCCCTGTCGCGCACCCCCACCCTGCTCTCGCGCCTGATAGACGGACAGGACAATCCCTTCGTGTTCGAAAAGATAGGCACCGTGCTGAGGAACATAATGATAGACGAGTTCCAGGACACGAGCCGCCTGCAATGGAACAACTTCCGAGTGCTGCTGTTCGAAAACCAGGCACTGGGAGGCACTGACCTCATAGTGGGCGACATAAAGCAGAGCATCTACCGCTGGAGGGGCGGTGAATGGAGCCTGCTGAGCAACCTGGCCGACAATATGGGAACATGGAACCCGCGCACCGAGACGCTGGACACCAACTACCGAAGCGAGCACCGCATCATAGACTTCAACAACCGCCTCTTCCCCAAGGCGGCACTCCTGCTGGACAACATAGCACCAGATGCGAGGTTCCGCATAGGTGGCAAGGAGGGCATATATGCCGACGTGGTGCAGAAGACCTCGCCCAAAAAGGCCGAGGACCCGAAGGGGTTCTGGAGCGTGTCCCTGCGCATAAAGGGTACGAAGACCAACGGACACCCCGTGCTCACCAGCGAAGAGGAACAGGAGTGGATGTACGGTGACATGCTACGCCAGATATGCTACCTGCACGATGCAGGCCTGCCCCTGGAAAAGATGGCCATACTTCTGCGCAAGAACAACAACACCACCTCCATACTGGAATACTTCGAGCAGCACGCCCCTGAGGGCATACGCATAGCCAGCGACGAGGCCTACCTGCTGGGCAACAGTTCCATAGTGACGATACTCATCTCCGCCATGCGCATACTCATAGAGGACTACGAGGCAAAGCCCCTGCCCTACCACCAGTTCTTGATGCACTACATGCCCAGGATAAGGAAGGCGGACCTGAGCATGGACGACATCATGCGCACCAATGCCATGGACCTGTTGCCGGCCTTCCTCACCGAGGAGCGAGACAGACTCAAACAGATGCCTCTCTACGAACTGGTGGAGGAACTCTACCGTAGGCTCGACCTGAAGGAACTATCCGAACAGGAGGCCTACCACTATGCCTTCCTGGACACGGTGCAGACATACCTGAGGGACAACCCCAACGACCTGCATTCCTTCCTGAACGAATGGGACACCACCCTGCACAAGCAGGCCATACCATCGGGCAAGCAGGAGGGCATAAGGGTGCTGACCATACACAAGTCCAAGGGACTGGAGTTCCACACCGTACTGCTTCCGCATTGCGACTGGAACCTGGAGAAGGACATGGGCGACACCCTGTGGTGCGAGGCCGAGGACGGGCACGAGGAATACAACACTCTGGGCAGAATGCCGGTGGCAAAGACGGGTGTCATGGCCAAGTCCTACTACCAGGGCAGATACCACGAGGAACACCTGCAAAGCCGTGTGGACGAACTGAACGCCCTATACGTGGCACTGACACGCGCCTCGTGCAACATGTACATCTGGGCCTCGCACAACGGCAAGAGCGTGCTGGAGACACAGGAGGTGGGAAACCTGCTGAACGATTGCCTGAACCCCAAGGGAGAATATACCGACGGAGTGTGGCACGGACAGGAAGGAGAACCCATAACCACGGTGAAACGGGAAAAGGCAAGCGACAACCGCATGCTGCCCGACTTCAGCCCCCACATCGTGAAGATGCAGAGTTACAAGGCACGCCTGAACTTCCGCCAGAGCAACGAGGCAAAGGAGATGTTCGGACATAGCGACGAGGCACGCTCGCTGGGCGTCCTGTACCACAATGTGATGGCTCAGATCAGGGATGCCTCCGACATAGAGCAGACCCTGGAAAAGAACCGCATGATGGGCATGCTCACACAGGAGCAGCACGACGAACTCCTCGCCCATCTGGAACTGGCAAGGACCGACGAACTCGTGGCCTCGTGGTTCGACCCGGAGAATCATGTCTTTGCCGAATGCGAGATACTGGACCCCACGGCACGCAGGCGCAACAAGCGCGACCAGCGGCCTGACCGCATAGTAATGAAGGACAGGCGGATAACGGTAATCGACTATAAGTTCGGTGACGAGCACGACAACTACAAGGGACAGGTGAAAAACTACATGCGACTGCTCCGCAAACTTTATCCCGGGCACAAGGTCGTAGGATATCTCTGGTATGTGAAAAACGGTAGGACAGAAGAAGTATAGGAGTAAACGATGGAGACAAGCAATAAAGACAACTGGAGGGAAACGACATTCCTGGCCAACGTGGCCAAGGACCTGATGGTGCGCTTCGGCAAGGACATGACCAACGTGACGGTGGTGTACCCCAACAAACGCGCACGCCTGTTCATGAACGAGGAGTTCCTTGCCCTGACAGACACCCCCATGTGGGCACCGGAGTATGCCACCATAGCGGAACTCTTCGGACGCATCGTGGGCGAGAACGTAATGGAACCCATCCCTGCCGTATGCTCCCTATATAACATATATAAGGTGCTGATGGGCGACAAGGCCGAGACACTGGACATGTTCTGGGGATGGGGCGAGATAATAATCTCCGACTTCGACGACATAGACAAGCATCTGGTGAATTCCGACGCCCTCTTCCTCAATGCCAAGGAACTGGGCGATATGGAGAACCTGGACTTCCTCACCGACAACCAGCGGGAGGCTCTGGAGCAGTTCTTCGGAAGTTTCCAGGGCGAACACAGGACACGCCTGCAGGAGCGCTTCTCCGAACTTTGGAACATCATGCCCGACCTCTACCACAAGTTGAAGGAGAGCATGTCCCAGGGCACACAGCCATACCAGGGTGCCCTGGAGCGCAAGGCCGTGGAGGAGAAGGAACTGCTTCATCGCCTTGGAGAGGAGAAGACGTATTGCTTCGTGGGCTTCAACATGCTCAGCGAGACGGAAAAGAAACTGATGTCCTATCTGCAGGACCGCGGACAGGCCCTCTTCTATTGGGACTTTGACAGGATGTATCTGGAGAACCGTGCCTTCGAGGCTGGCGACTTCATACGCGAAAACCTGCTACGTTTCCCCAACGCCCTGTCGCATGCCGGCATCTACGACAACCTGCGGCACAAGGCCGGAGTGACCTTCGTGTCCACCAGTACGGACAGCATTGCCACACGCTACATACCCGAGTGGCTGAAGAACCACCTTACCACGGAGGAGAGGGAGACAGCACTGGTTCTGTGCGATGAACAACAACTTCAACCCGTACTACATGCCATACCTGATACTAAGGAAGATAATAAAGAAGATAACGAGGAACACGTCAAAGAGGAGATGCCCAATGGCACTCCAGCCGATGTGAACATTACCATGGGCTATTCCCTGACAGGTACGCCCATATACAGCCTGATGCTTGCCCTCATAGCATTGCAGACAGAAGGGTGGGACGAGAGCAGGAAAAGGTTCAGGCTCCCTTTCCTGAGAACGGTCAATTACCACCCCTACTCCAAGTTCATGGAGAAAGAGCAATGGGAACGCAGGACAGCCCCCTCCGACATACCGGCACTGGTGACATACCTGCTTGGCATACTCACCTCCCTGGCAGGAAAGATGCAGGACGAGAACCTCTTCGACGATGTGCTGATGGTGGAGAGCCTCTTCCAGACACACCGTGCCTTGCGCCAGTTCCACGACATTGCCACGGCATCGGACGCTGCCCTGCATCTGCACCCCACCACGCTGAGGAGGCTTCTGCGCAGGATTCTCGGAAGCCAGAGCATACCCTTCCATGGAGAACCGGCACAGGGTTTGCAGATAATGGGAGTGCTGGAAACGCGTTGCCTGGACTTCAGGAATCTGCTCATGCTTAACGTGGGGGAAGGCTTCCTGCCCAAGAACGGGGCCGACAACTCGCTCATCCCCTACACTCTGCGAACGGGATTCGGCCTTACCACCGTGCGACACCGCATAGCCGTGTTCGCATACTACTTCTACCGCCTGATACAAAGGGCTGAGCACGTCACCTTCATCTACAACGAGAACACGGCCGGCAACGTGCGTCACGAGATGAGCCGTTTCCTGCGCCAACTTCAGGCGGAAACGGACATACCCATCCGTTGCCTGCGCCTGGAATCCGAACAGGAGTGCCTGTTCACCGCACTGGACACCATCCCAAAGGACGGGGACATCATGCAGGCCCTTTACACGAAGTACGACCTGAACACAAATCCCGAGGCCAAGCCCCTGAGCCCCTCTGCCCTGAACCGCTATCTGGATTGCCCCATGAAATTCTATCTGTCCAGCATCTGCGGCATACGCGTTGAACCCGACCCCGAAGACGGCGTGGACGCACGAATGATGGGCAACATCTTCCACAACTCGGCAGAGAGGATATACCGCGAAATCATGTCGCACTCCGGAAGCAATGTCATCACCAGGGAGCAACTCTCGGCATACACCACGGACAAGGGAAGCCGTCTGCAACCCATCATAGACGAGCAGTTCCAGATAGATGCCGGCATTACCGAGTTCCGTGGCGAGAACATACTGATACGCGGCGTAGTGGAGCGATACCTGCTGAACCTCCTGCGCTGGGACGAGCGCCATGCCCCCATCATCATGGAGGCCATGGAAGAGGACGTGGCCATGCAGATGGAAGTGGACGTGGACGGACAGAAGGTTTCCGTGCTGACCGGCGGACGCGTTGACCGCATGGACATACTCAGGGACAAGGACGGCAAAGAGTATCTGCGCATACTTGACTACAAGACCGGTTCGCACGAGAACTCGGCAAAGACCTTCAAGGGCATCTTTTCGCGCGACACCAGGCATGCCGGCTACTATTTCCAAACCTTCCTCTATGCCCTGGTGACGAAGTACAAGAAAAAGCCTGCCATGCCAGTAAAACCCGTACTCTTCTACACCGCCAAGGCAGGTAGGCAAGACTACGACCCCACCCTGCACATCGGTTCGGAGGACGGAAGGAACTCCGGCAGCCCCGTACCCCTGGGAGCAGTGGAAGACATATCGCTATATGAAGCGGAGTTCGAGAAGGAACTGCACGAAGTAATCCGCGAGATATTCTCTCCGCAGATCCCCTTCTGCAAGTCGAGTCACCTCGACGGATGCAAGTTTTGCGACTTCAAACAACTCTGCAACAGATAGACAACATGTCTGCGGACGAGATAGTGTACATATATACACATGAGCGCCGAGGGATGGAACTCCTTTTCAAAGAACTCAAGCAGAATCAGCCCTGAATCAGCAATAAAAAATATTAAAGCAAAAAAAGGTGAAATAAATCGTTCATATATAAAAAAAGATGTATCTTTGCAATCGGATTGTAGTTTGATACTACATTGAAATTTGACCGTTGCAGTTACAGGCCACCTTGGCTCAGTTGGTAGAGCAACGCATTCGTAATGCGTGGGTCGCGGGTTCGAGTCCCGCAGGTGGCTCAAAAGATACTCAAATTACGGGATGAAAACCCTCAAATCCCTACTTGCCATATTAAATAAGACCTGAGTTTATGGAGTTATATCCATTCCATCTAATGACAGATGGAACGCATCGGCAAGTTGCTTTTCCAATTCCTCCTTATCGACAAGATAAATCTTTACCGTCTGGGAGCGGCGGAACCTGTTGAAGTACGGGTTCAGGGAAGAATACCATTTACACTCTACGACACCTGGGAACTTGGGTATCTCGTTCCATAGCATGAAGACCCTTGTCTGTGCTGCTATGGTGATGCCTGTCCTTCCGTCGGCAAAACGGCTTGCGCAAATCAGGTGGCGGCGTATCTCGCGGTCCTTCTCCCTTTCCTCCTCGGTAGGCTTATGGCTGATGGTTACATTACGGCCGAAGCGGGCATTGATGTCGTCCATCATCTTGCGGAAAAGTTTGCCGTGAGCCGAAGTGTCCTGCAACTGGTTGGAGAGTATGTGGTAGTGTATCATCTCGTGTATGATGGTATCTTCCAGCAGACGCTCGTCCATTTCCTTGCCGGCACTTATGACGAACTGGAAGTTGGCGTACTTCCATCCTCCCCAAAAACTACGCTTGCGACTATAACGCAGTTGTCCCAAGAACGTGCGTGCGTTGCTGAGCCTGAATGGCAACGGTTTCAAACGTCCTCCGAATATTGTATGATTGAATTCATTGAACTTGCGTTCAACATAGTCAAGTGTCGCAACCATTTACATGCAAACGTGCAGGTGGTTATACATATAAAAAGATGTGCCATAAGAATCTATGACACATCTTCCTAATTATCTTCTCAACAAGAATCTTACTTCAGAGACAGAGTAATCTCCTTACCCTCCTCTACTACGTTCAGCTTGTCCTCGCGGAGCAACCAACCCATAGCCAGATACAAATCCTTGTCAGTCTTAATCTTGCAAACCTTCTTCAGGTCCTTGGCGTTCATTGCGCCATTCTCGTTGAGGGCTGTCCAAACAGCACCAGCAACGCCACCAATCTTCTCGATCATCGCTTTAATACCTTAATGTTTGAATAATATACCTATCTAATTGCGACTTTTATCAAATCGCGATGCAAAGGTAAGTTAATTTTACTTAACTTGCAAGAATTATAGCGTTTATTTTATGTTATAAAACACAAATAATACGTCTTTTCTGCTTCATGAACCTATTTATAGTCTTCCGGAGTGAAGATGAAGGACATGTACTCTGTCGCCTTTGTGGATGAATGGTAGGTATAGTGGAATGTCGTGCCATGCTCTTTCAGTTCGTGAAGTCCTATGTTCTGGCATATATTGTTCAGGAGATTGGCATGAAACACGCTAAGGAGTTTGGAGTTGTATATGCTGTCTACGTCCAGTTTGCCCGATACCGAGTAATAATACGACATCATCCTGCCCTCCGTGTCATATACAAGGCTGTCCAAAACCGTGTACTCGTCCATCTGTTTGGGGCAAGAATTTTTTGTAAAATTACGGGCCTGACGGCAAATCCTGTCGCTTTTCGACTCATGGTTACATGATACCAGCGCAAGCAGGAGGAGCAGCAGGACTGACGGAATCTTCATATCATCCATATATAATTTCATTGCATCTATACAAAAATATAGAATCTGTATATACTATAGAATCTATATAAACTATAGCATCTATATATAATAATGTAAAAATGGAGAATCACTCAGAAAGACCCGTTTATGCGAATGTCCTTCTGCCGGCGATTCTCCACTTTATTTATGCATGCCTTTTGAAGCGGGAGGTGTGTGTGTTACTCCTCGGGCTTCATGTTGGTGTACACCGTCTGCACGTCATCAAACTCCTCCATCTTCTCCACCATCTTGTTGATGGTTTCGCGCTGCTCGGGGGTAACGTCCTTCAGATCGTTGGGGATGTATGTGAACTCACCGCCCACCTCCTCGAAGCCCTTGGCTTCCAGAGCCTTCTGTATCTCGCTGTAACTTGTAGGCTCGCCATAGATGGTGATTGTGGTTTCGTCCTTATCCTCGTCGTATTCCTCGTCGTACTCCTCCTCCACTCCGAAGTCAATCATCTCCAGGATGAAGTCGTCCATGTCCATGTCGGCACTCTTCTTGAAGGTGAAGACACACTTGTGGTCAAAGAGGAAAGACAGGGAACCGGTGGTACCCATGTTGCCGTTGAACTTGTTGAAGATAGAACGTACGTCGGCCACGGTACGTGTGGTGTTGTCGGTCAGTGTGTCCACGAACACGGCCACACCGTGGGGGCCGTATCCCTCGTATGTAACACTCTTGTACTCGCTCTGGTCCTTACCCATGGCATTCTTGATAGCACGCTCGATATTGTCCTTCGGCATGTTCTCACGCTTGCACACGGCTATTACGGAGCGGAGTGTGGGGTTGTTCTCGGGTTCGGGTCCTCCGGCCTTTACCGCTATGGCAATCTGCTTGCCCAGACGGGTGAAAGTCTTGGCCATGTGGCCCCATCTCTTCATTTTTGCTGCTTTGCGATATTCAAATGCGCGTCCCATATTGTTGTTTTATATTTGATTTTACGTTTTCTTCTTATCTCAGTTCGGCGCCAAGTTGCTTGGTCAGTTGCTGTATCAACTTCTGCATGATGGCATCGATGGCCTTCTCGCTCATGGTCTTTTCCGTGTCCTGAAGGATGAAGTTCACGGCATAAGACTTCTTGCCTGCGGGCAGGTTCTTGCCTTCGTACACATCAAAGAGCGTTACGGCCTTAAGCTGTTTCTTCTCCGTCTGGTATGCAATCTGCTCTATGCGTCCGAACTCCACGCTCTGGTCGATGAGCAGTGCCAGGTCGCGGCTCACGGCGGGGAACTTGCTTATCTCGGTGTACTTGACGGCCTGGTTGCGTATGGTCTTCATGAGGAGTTTCCAGTCAAGGTCGGCAAAGAACACGGGGTTCTCTATGTCGAATGCCTTCAGCACCTTGCGGCTAACGATACCCAACTTTGCGAGCACCTTGCCGCCACGGTTGCGTATTTCCAGGCTCTTCTCGAAGATGTCCTCCGTGCCATCGGCAAATACCAGCATGCCGAAGGGAACGCCAAGGCGTGAGAGGATGTTCATGACGTATGCCTTCAGTTCGGCACAGGAACTGTCCTCGTTGCAATGTGCCCAACTGCCGCAAACACGCTTGCCTGTAACCCACAGGCCCATGTGCATCTCCTCGGAGTATGCGTCCAGGACGTGCTTTATCACCTCGGGGTCGCGGCTGCTGGACACGCCGGGGATGATGTCGGCACACTTGCGTGCCTGGTCAAAGCGGTAGCAGTTGCCGAACTCGAACATGCGCTGGTCGGGCATGCGGTGTGCGGTATTGCGTGCTATGCTCTCAAGTCCGCCGAACAGGAGGCTCTGGCGCAATACGCTCAGGTCCTGTGAGAGGGGGTTGAGCAGGCGTACGCAGTTCTCCTCCTTGTAGGTCTGCTGGGAACCTCCGGCATAGTATGAAATCTTCTGCAGGCTGTTGTTCAGTATCTCGTGGAAACCACAACCCACCAACTGCTCTGCAATGAGGTTCTGCAACTTGTGGCTCTTGTCTGCCTCGCCCTTTACGGACAGGCTGGACTTCACCGTTGTGGGAATCTCTATGTTGTTGTATCCGTAGATGCGCAGGATGTCCTCCACCACGTCGCAGGGGCGCTGGACATCCACGCGGTAGGCGGGTACGGAGAGTTGCAGGCCTTCGGCATCCTCCCCTACTATCTCCATCTCCAGGCTTGTGACGATGCTCTTCACCGTCTCGGCAGGGATTTCCTTGCCGATGAGGGAATTCACGTAGGCATACTTCACTTCCACGCTGAAGGGTGCTATGGGTTGGGGATACACGTCCACAATCTCCATGCTCACCTTGGCACCGGCCAGTTCCTTGGCCATGATGGCAGCCTGTTTCAGGGCATAGATCTGTCCGTTGGGGTCAATGCCGCGCTCGAAACGGAAACTGGCATCAGTCTGCAGGCCATGGCGGCGCGAACTCTTGCGGATCCATGTAGGATTGAAGTAGGCGCTCTCCAGCAGTACGTTGCATGTCGTATCGTAGGTGCCGCTACCCTTGCCGCCGAACACACCGGCTATGCACATCGGTTCCTCGGCATTGCAGATGGCCAGGTCGCGCTCGCTCAGTTTGTGCTCCACGCCGTCCAGTGTCACGAAGGGTGTGCCCTCGGGCATGGTCTTCACCACCACTTCCTTGCCCTGAATCATGTCTGCATCAAAGCAGTGCAGGGGCTGGCCATAGGCCATCATTATGTAGTTGGTGATGTCCACGATGTTGTTGATGGGGCGCAGACCTATGATGCGCAGGCGGTCCTGCAACCATTCGGGGCTCTCCTTCACCTCGCATCCGGTCAGTGTCAGGGCGCAATAGCGGGGACATGCCTCGGCAGCCTCCACTCTGACGGGAATCTGCAGGTCGGTGTTGTCCACCTGGAAAGCGTCGCAAGAGGGACGGTGCAGGGAGGTCTCATATCCGTTCTGCACCAACCATGCATACAGGTCGCGTGCCACACCCCAATGGCTGCACGCATCGGCACGGTTGGGGGTGATGTCCACCTCTATCAGGTAGTCGCTCTCCAGATTGTAGTACTGCTTGGCAGGGATGCCCACGGGGGTGTCCTCGGGCAGTACGATGATACCGTCGTGGCTGGTGCCAACGCCTATCTCGTCCTCGGCACAGATCATGCCCAGGCTCTCCACACCGCGCAACTTGCTGCGCTTTATGGTAAACTCCTCGTCGCCGTCGTACAACTTGGTACCCACCACGGCAACAATCACCTTCTGTCCGGCTGCCACATTGGGGGCGCCGCACACTATCTGCAGGGGTGCCTCCTGACCCACATTGACGGTGCACACGTGCATGTGGTCGCTGTTGGGGTGTTCTTCACAAGTCAGGACCTCGCCTGTCCAGAGACCTTCCAAACCTCCCTTTATGCTCTGGACTTCCTCCACGCTGCCTACCTCCAGACCTATGCTGGTCAGTGCAGCAGCCACCTCCTCGGCCGTAAGGTCGACATCCACGTATTCACGAAGCCATTTATAGGATATATTCATATCAGTATATAAATAATGTATTCTCGTATTTCAAGGCGCAAAGTTATAAAAAAAAAAGCACAAAAAAGGGGAAAGACGCAAATAAATGCTCTTTCCCCCATGTAAATGTAGTCAAGTACATTGCGTAAACTCGCTAAAGGCAATGAGGGTCATCGTCATCGTCTTCGTTATCGTCTAGTTTTCCGTTTTCAGTTTTCCGTTTTCAGTTTTCCGTTTTCAGTTCTAAAACGGCGGTTCGTCCATCCCTGCCGGTGGTGGGGGCACATTGTCGCCAAAGGGGTTCTGTGCCATCATGCTGGCCTGTTCTTCGGGTGTGAGTCCCTTGGACACTATCAAGCCGCCCTGTTCGCCGGGAACGGGCACATAACGGTTCTCGTCGGGGTCAGAGAAGCGCGCGAACTCGCCACGGAATTCCAGCAACACGTCGCCCACGGCACCGTTACGGTGCTTGGCTATGATTATCTCCGCCTTGCCGTGCAGGTCCCTACCCTTCTCGTCCTGGTAAATCTTGTAATACTCAGGGCGGTGGATGAAGCACACCATGTCGGCATCCTGCTCTATGGCACCGGATTCGCGCAGGTCGGACAACTGAGGGCGCTTGCCGTCGGGGCCTTCACGGGATTCCACGCCACGGTTCAACTGCGACAGGGCTATGATGGGGATGTTCAGTTCCTTGGCCAACTGCTTCAGGCTTCGGCTTATGGTGGAGACTTCTTCCTGACGGCTGCCGTAACTCATGCCCGAGGCGTTCATCAACTGGAGGTAGTCAATCATTATTATCTTCACACCGTGCTCGCGCACCAGACGGCGTGCCTTGGTGCGGAGTTCAAAGACGCTGAGCGAGGGGGTGTCGTCCACATAGATGGGAGCATCGTACAACTGGGTGATGCGCGTGTCCAACTGGCTCCATTCGTAGGGGGCAAGTTGGCCGCTCTTTATCTTCTCGCCGGTGATTTCGCACACGTTCACGATGAGACGGTTCACCAACTGCACGTTGGCCATCTCAAGGGAGAACATGGCGCAGGGTATCTTCATGTCCACGGCCATCTTCCTGATCATGGAGATGACGAAGGCCGTCTTACCCATGGCAGGACGTGCGGCTATGATGATAAGGTCGGAGTTCTGCCAGCCGGAGGTCATCTTGTCCAGACGCTCGAAACCGGAAGAAAGTCCGGACAGGCCGTCGGTGCGTGCCGCCGCCCTCTGCAACATGTCATAGGCTTCCTTTATGACGGGATTTATCTGGGTGTAGTCCTTCTTCATGTTGCTCTGCGAGAGTTCGAAGAGTTTTCCCTCGGCCTCCTGCATGAGGTCGTCCACGTCCGTACCGGGATCAAAAGCATGCTGCTGTATGCGGCTGGCATATGTAATTAGTTGGCGCGCCAGAAACTTCTGCTGGATTATCCTGGCATGGTACTCTATGTGCGCGCTGCTTATCACGGCATCGGAAAGGGCAGCCACATACTGCATCCCACCCACGTCCTCCAGGTTACCCTTCTGGTCCAGTTGCTCCACCACGGTTATCACGTCCACGGGCTTCTGCTGTGCCGCCAGGTCGCGAATGGCCTCGTAAACCAACTGGTTCTTGTGGTCATAGAAACTCTCGGGGCGCAGTATCTCGGCCACTTGTCCGAAGGCATCCTGCTCGTTCATCAGTGCACCCAGCACCGCCGTTTCCATTTCCAGATTCTGAGGCTGGCGGTGTCCGAGGGCATCCATGCTTGGCACCTCCACCACCTTGGGGTTTATCTTGCGTCTTGATTCTGCCATTTGAGAAATCTTCGTTTAACGTTTTCAGGACAGCAAAGGTAATGAATTTATATGAGTTGGGCGAAAAATCATAGTACAATTCTTGAATACCTTCAAAAAAAGGAGTAACTTTGCCTTCATGGTAAAGACAAACTCCCTGCGTGCCTGGTGGCTTGCCGCCAGGCCCAAGACCCTCACCGGTGCGGCCGCTCCCGTCATCCTGGCCGTATCTGCCGCCTATGGCATCTATGGACAGATTGAATGGACTCCGGCACTTCTGTGCATGGCCTTTGCCCTGCTCATGCAAACGGACGCCAACCTGGTGAACGACTATTTCGACTGCATCCGTGGCGTGGACACGGAAGAGCGCCTTGGCCCTGAGAGGGCCTGCTCGCAGGGATGGATAACCCTGCCTGCCATGCGCACGGGCATTGCCGCAACTACCCTGCTGGCATGCCTTGCGGGACTCCCCCTCGTGTGGTGGGGAGGTTGGGAGTGCATACTGGTGGGCATGGCCTGTGTGGTGTTCTGTTTCCTCTACACCACCCTGTTCTCCCGCATAGCCATGGGCGACATACTCGTCCTGCTCTTCTTCGGCATCATACCGGTAGGTTACACCTTCTTCTTCCAAAGCCCCCTGTCCTCCATCACAGAGGTTCCCCTGCCCGTATGGTTCCTGGCCCTTGCCCAAGGCCTGGTAACGGACTGCCTGCTGCTGGTCAACAACTTCCGCGACCGCCACACGGATGCCGCCGTTGGCAAGACCACGCTGGTCACCATCATCGGAGAGCGCCCCACCCTGACCCTGTATGGCGCCATAGGCATCATCTCCGTACTACTGGCCGTATGCGCTTTGTCCATGCTCAATGCCAACCCGTCTGGGGTTCAGGTTTCAAGTTTCAGGTTTAAGGTTTCAGATAGTTTTCCGTTTTCCGTTTTGACTTCAGCCCCTTCGGGCGTCGACCTTTGGTTCACCTTTCCGTTCTTATTCCTCCACCTCAGGAACCTCCACCTTCTCCACACCATCCATCACGGCAAGGCCCTGAACCGCGTCCTGGGCATGACGGCCATGTCCATCTTCTTGTTTGCCCTCCTCACATCAGTGGCTATTGTAATTAACTCCCTAAATTGATAAAATCGCTCATCCGCTCACCGCTCACTGTTAAACGTTAATCTCTCCCCACTCTTTCCCGCAAAAGTCAACGAATCTGGACAGAAAAGTCTACCTTTTCAGTATGAGAAAGTCTTGCAAGAGGGTGTGTTTCATATGGTGCGTTTACAGCCCTAAACAAACTAAATGCTTTATTATCAACAACTTTACCATAACAGATAGCCCAGTGCATCGCCTATAGCACCGCCAATTAGTGAGCCTCGTACTCTGTCGTATAAATTAATATTCATATTTCTACATATTAAACCCAAATCGGTCATTAGCGTTATGATGATAATGGACTTTATTTTTGAGCAGATGTTCTGGCGCTTTGAGGGCGCAATGGGGTTCCATTGCAACCGAGAGGCAACGAAACAAATGACAAAAAGAAGGCTTCGTTAGCGCGTAACAGTCTAATGAACTGTAATAAAAAAATGTATGCTGTTAACAATTATTAGCGTTTTGTACTGATTTGTACTCTCTCATGGGGGCTTCTCGCCCCCAAACCCCTCGGTGTTTTCAGGTATTAGACTATCTATGCTGATAC
>JAZNYM010000062.1:0-65695 GCA_045594385.1 Bacteroidaceae bacterium | reverse complement strand
TTCGGATGTTAAGGAGTGGGGGCTAAACATTAGACACAGTCTTTACGACGAATGACCGAACGGCCTTATTCCACTTCTTGATGTCGTTAACAAATGCAAAAGTATAAAGGATATTGGAATATACAATGACCGATTTGGGTTTAACGTCGGGCTCGGAGAGAGTACCCCGCAGGGGGGAGGGGGATGATAAAATCGCTCATCCGCTCACCGCTCACTGTTAAACGTTAATCTCTCCCCACTCTTTCCCGCAAAAGTCAACGAATCTGGACAGAAAAGTCAACCTGTTCAGTATGGAAAAGTCTTGTAAACGGGGATGTTTCCCTTAGGCGGTTTATCAGTGTAACAAACTAAGTCCCTTATTATCAACGGTCTATTGACACGGCGTTACAGCGTTACAGTAAGAAAATGTACTATTATCTACTGAAAAGTGAAAATGTATAAAAATAGATTTTATTATATATATATATATATATAATAAACTTTCACTTTAGGGTTCTGGCATAGCGATGATTTTAACTGTAACGCTGTAACGCTGTAACGCGTAACGCATAGCAACGTAAAGATTATTCAACCTTGCTAAACGATTGGAGTTTTACGATAGCCGCACTGTTTGCTGAAGAAATGCGCAAAGAAAAACAACAACACATCAATTTGATATTCAGGATGTTATTTTGATACATTACCCCCTTACCCCTTATATATTTCGTTCACTTTTTCGTTCTCACATCGCCCGTGAGATGCTGACATATTGTCATGCGCCTGTTCATTCATGTTCACGGCTGATTCCATGCGAGGAACGAGCCTTGACGATACGAGGACTCTGCACCCCGCCCCACCCCACAGGCAATGTAAAGAATTATGACCAGCTGACAGATTAAATTAACCCCAAATCGGCAGCTTTTAGCGGTTTTTATTGCACACAGAATCCACAGAAGTCACAGATTTCCACTGATTTATTAGAGATTCCTATGGCTGATATTCAATAGAACCACTCAAACTGGTTTGGATGACTCTATTGCCCATCAACCTTGAAGACATGTCTTCGGCAACAGATGTTGCTGGAATCTCCGTTAAGCCCCAAAGCAAGTCTTCATGTACATTTGAATATTATCTGTGAAAATCCGTCCAATCAGTGTTATCAGTGGTCCCTTTGGCTCTCTGAACAAAAATTCCTCGTTAAACTTTCAACGTTAAACTTTCAACTTTCAACGTTATCCCGTTTAATCATCAACCCGATTCCACGGAGACACGGAAAGATTAGAGATTTTGGAAGATTCGTTTTCTTTGGAATAAAGCAAACTCCTTTGTTTTATTCCAAAGAGAACAAATCATGGGACAACGTCCTCACGGTGCATTGCACCTAAAAATCTCTAAGACGTGAATTCTGTTTCATCTGTTTAATCTCGTTGATATAAAAAAATCTGTGATAATCCCGTCCAATCTGTGTTATCAGTGGGCAATTGAATATTCTGTTGAATCCGTTGATATTATGAGGTCCTATACTCTAAGCCAAGGATACGACAAATACATAAAATGCGCCCTTTGTGCACTTTACCACGCTCTATCTCTCGCTATCTCGCTCTATCTCGCTATGCGCCATTTTCGTGCCGTATCTTTGCACCAGAGAAACGCCCCCTCCCCTCTCCCATTCAAAATCATCACCGCTCATCCCCTCACCCTCTCACCTCCCGCCATGACCCTCTCTTCGTTAAACATTAAACTTTCAACGCTACCCTCTCATCCGTTCATCGCTAAAAGCCCAAAGTCTGTTTATGTGGTACTGATTATGTCTGTTTCGTTCGCTTATCTTGAATTACATTCAAATTAAAGTTTTTCCTCTTCCGCATTTGGAATATTTTGAGTATATTTGTCTTGGAAATAATGTCTGAATAACCATGGAACTTGGCATATACGAACAAATCCTAAATAAGTTGTTCGAAAAGAAACTGTCTTTTTGTGACCATAATCGTTTTTACGTTGGAGAAAGAAAAATTAAACGAGAAGAGGTCTCAAAAATCCTTTCTATGTATTTGTGCCATATTTTTGAACAGATGTTATTGGATGTTGTCGATGTAACTGCTGATACAGAGGAGTCTGACGAAGAAGCAAGAAATCATGCAATAGACAAGGGGATTAGCTTGGCAAATGCAATCATTAGCAAATTGGTGAATGAGTTTCATTTGGATTCCAACAATTTAATCTCGGCACAAGCCAAAATCCTTACGGCCGTCATAGATAAAACAAAGTCTGACTACCCTGACTTATCCAAACGGTTGGAAGAAATGATGCCCATAAAGGGGCTTGTAAATGGCGAACTATTTACAGGAAAGGGGATAAAAATGTATTCTGAATTGCAGAAGGAAATTCGTTCTGCTAACGAGATTCATTTAATGGTTTCATTCATAAAAAAACGTGGCTTGGCATTGATTTTACCTCAATTAAGGGAGTTTACTAACAGAGGCGGACCTCTCAAGGTCATTACCACCACCTATATGAAGGCTACCGATTTTGAGGCTATTAAACAATTGGGGGACCTGAAAAACACAGAAATAAAGATAACTTATGACGAGACATCTGAACGTTTGCATGCCAAGGCATATATCTTCTTGCGTAATACGGGATTTAATACGGCATACATAGGTTCATCAAACCTTTCCGAGCAGGCACTTGATACGGGAGCCGAATGGAATGTGAAAGTAACCCAAATGGAGCAGCCTCGTATGATGAAAACCATAATGGGAGCTTTTGATGCATCGTGGTGGGCTGAAGGCTATGAGACTTTCATAAACGGTGAAGATGACATGAAACTGAAATCGGCACTTGGAGAAAACACCGAAGATGGGATAAATCTCAGTGTGCTTAAACTAATCCGTCCCTTTGACTATCAGCAGGAAATTCTGGAAAGACTTCAAGTTGAACGTGAGGTCAGGAACCATTGGAAAAATCTTGTTGTAGCCGCTACTGGAACTGGAAAAACGGTAATGGCTGCCAGTGATTATAAAGTGTTTGCTGGTAAGTATGAGCGTGCACGGTTGTTGTTTGTAGCTCACCGAGAAGAGATTCTCAGACAGAGCCTTCATACATTCCAGCAGGTACTATGCGACTACAATTTTGGTGAAAAATGGTATGCAGGTCAAGAGCCATCGAATTATGAATATGTATTTGCTTCAAAGGACACACTGAACAATCGTATAGATACACTGAACCTGCCGCAAGACTACTATGACTATATTGTCATTGACGAGGCGCACCATATTGTGGCAGAAACGTACCAGAAGATATTATCGTATTTCAAGCCCAAAGTGCTATTAGGTTTGACCGCCACTCCAGAGCGAATGGATTGTGAGGACATAACACAATATTTCGACGGAACAATATCTGCCGAAATTCGCCTCGATGACGCCCTAAACAAGGGCCTCCTGGCACCATTTCATTATTACGGTATTACCGATTCGGTAGACTATACTGAAGTCGGATGGAGCAAAGGACAATATGTTGCATCTGAACTAACAAAAATCTACACCTGCAATGATGCACGTACAGGAGTTATACTGAAGTCCTTGGAAACTTATCTGCCAAAATCAAGCCTGCATAATGTAAGAGCGCTATGTTTCTGTGTCAATCAGGAGCATGCTAAATATATGGCTGCTAAATTTACTCTATGTGGGTTGAAAGCAGAAATATTAACAACAGAGAACATAAAAATGCGCTCTGTCAGGTACCGTCAGTTGAAGAACAAGGAAATCAACTACCTTTTTGTGGTGGACATTTTCAATGAAGGTGTTGACATACCCGAAGTGGACACTATCCTATTCCTTCGCCCAACAGAGAGCCTGACGGTATTTATTCAGCAATTTGGCCGTGGATTACGTAAAGCAGAAGGTAAGACACATGTTGATATTTTTGACTATGTAGGGAACTGCCGAGCAGAGTTCAACTACACAGATCGTATGCGTGCCATCATAGGCCGTACCTCAATGAGCGTTGAGGAAGAAATGGAAAGAGACTGTCCTCATTTGCCGTTCGGATGCAAGATAACCCTTGAACCTAAGGCCAAAGAATATATAATGAAAAACATTCGTGGGGCAATCAAACGATTTTCCACACGAAAGATAACTTCACTGATACAAAACTTTGACAGGAACCACTCTGTGCCTCTAACGCTAACCAATTTCGTTAATGTGTATCAAGTGCCCTTGAACAAACTATATAAAGACAGAACATGGAATCTGTTGTTGTGCAAAAGTGAAATGGAGACGGAAGAATCTAAATTTAATGCAGAACTTTCTCGTGCAGTATTCCGTAAATGGTTGGCAACCGATTCATATAGCTATTTCTCCTTTATACAAAAGATAGCACAGGCAGATTTTAAGATTAGGGTTAGCGAATTAACGCCAGTAGAGAGAAAAATGTTGTTGATGCTCTACTACGACCTGTTTGAAAATGCAGGACGTTACACCACACTTCAAGAAATGACCGACGAGCTTTCTACCGACAAACACTTCTGTAATGAGTTGAAAGAAGTGATAAACATTCTTCTACAAAATACCCATGCCTATGAAAAGGAAGATAACTCAACGTTATCAAATTTTCCATTGAAAGTTCATGGCGTATACACCAAAGCACAGATTCAGGCGGCAATAGGTACCTCAACATTAGAAAGAAAGTCCCCTGCTCGAGAAGGTGCAGAGCGCAATAAGGATTTGAAACTTGAAGCTATGTTTGTCGATATTATAAAAGATAGAGAAGAAGGCTCGACAACAAATTATGACGACAAAGCACTCTCCCCACATCTCTTTCAATGGGATACACAAAATAGCGTAAGCCCTGACACCAACGTAGGAAAGGCCTATATCAACCAAACGCAAACTATGCTTCTATTCGTTCGTGAACAAAAGAATTTTGCAGATGACAAAACCCGCACAATGGGATATGTTTATTTGGGGCGTGTAACATTGAACAAATGGGAATACAAAAACTTGGGAACTCGTTGGCAAATGCAAATACTATGGAACATGATAGAACCAATACCAGGAAGCGTGATGCATTTTGCAAGAATGAAAGAAATTGCATAACAGAAAGGGAAATCGCCACCCCTACCCCAAATTTCACTATGGACAAACTGACTCCAGAACAACGGTGATTAGCGGACGGAAGGTAAAGAGGGAATAGAAATGAATGAGCGATTAGCCGATAAGCGGTGAGCAGATGAGAGGACGAGCGGGAAAATCATACCCCCTCTCCCCTACGGGGTACTCGCCCCAACTTTGCCCCTACGCAACATTTTATCCACGATTATTTTCTCAGATTGGATTTATACTCATACCTTTGTGCCAAATCTCACGGAGAAACAGGAGTTTTACAGAACTATTTACAAGATTTGACAATGAAAAGGATAATAATCATCGATGGCGGACCGCGAAAGAACATGAACACCACCAAGTTGTTGCAGAGTTTTGCCGAAGGCGCCAAATCGGCGGGTGGCGACATTGAGGTAAAGACAGTACGGCTTTACGACATCGACTACAGGGGGTGCATGTCCTGTATGGCCTGCAAGTTGAAGGGCAAGGCTTCGAACATCTGCCGCTTCAAGGATGCACTTGCTCCAGTTCTGGAGGAGATTGCCCAGGCGGACGGTCTTGTGCTCGGTTCGCCTATCTATTTCGGTGAGGTGACGGGACAGATACGTGCCTTCCTGGAACGTCTGGCATTCCCATGGCTCTCGTACAGCGACTACAGCCTGACGGCTCCCAAGCGTATGCCCGTGGTGCTTGTAGAGACGATGAACGGTACGCCCGAGCGCAACAACAGCAACCACTTCGGCACGATGGAATGGTGCATCACCTCCGCCCTTGGCGAACCCGAACGCATCATCGGATACAACACTTGCCAAGTGGCGAAATACGGCAACTACGAACTGGGAAGTTTCTCCGAAGAGGCAAAACACGCCTGGCGCGATGCCCACTGGGAGAAGGACTTGCAAAAGGCTTTCGAGGCAGGAAAGAGAATGGCAGAACAGAAAACGCTATCTCATTGAGCGGTTCCTAATCTCCAAAGTGATATCCATATAGCTGCGCTTGCCTTTGATGTAGTCGGCATAGAGGGTTTCGGGGTCACGGCCCTTGAGGATATGGCACTTGCCACAAATCTCGCAATTATGCAGGCATTTCCATGCATCAAGGACATAGGCCTGACGTTCTTCTCTGGTGGAGTTCTCTATCTGGGGAGTTTGCATGGTTTCTTATATAACAATTTTGATTCTAACCTTATCGTTTTGTTACAGAAATCATAAAGGTTACAGCAACAATGGCAATGCCGATGCCCAGAAGAATGTTCGTTGTCAAAGGTTCGCCAAACATCAGCGTACCAATAAGGATTGCCGTGATAGGCTCAAACACACCCAGCACAGAGGCCTTAGTTGCACCTATATTTCGGGTTGCTATGGCCAATGTGGCTGTTGAAACAATGGTTGGCAAGAGGGCTAAACCCGCTAAATTCAGCCAATCGCCACCTGTTGTAATCCCTGCAGAGATTGGCGCTTCCGAAAAAGATATTTTACCCAAAAATACGATTGCCCCGACCGTGAGAGAATAGAACGTCAACAATGTGTTGGATATTTGGGCAATGGCCTTGCTGCGGTTTATGATGACAATAAACAGAGCATATACCAATGCCGAACCCAAGGACAGGGCTATGCCAATGGGATTCAGCGAATCGCCACCACTCCCTTGTGTCATTATGATCACACCGCCAAATGTTGCGGCAATGGAAAGCCACACGGGCCAGGAAGGAACGACACGCAGAAAGACCATGATAATAGCCACCAGCACAGGATAAAGGAATATCAGCGTAGTGGCCAATCCCGATGCAATGTAGTTGTATGCCTCAAAAAGGAAGATGCTGCTTGAAGTATACAAGAGTCCGAGTGCGAGCAACACTCCCGCCTGCCGTGCGGTTATCCTGAAACTCTGTCTGGTGAGTATGAGGAATGCAGCAAGCAGAACTACGGCGAAGGTGTATCGAAAGAAGAGTATTGACTCAATGCTTGCACCGTTATCCATCAAAGGCACCGCAAACAACGGGTTGAGTCCGTATGTGATACCGGTAATGATACCGGCCGGATAGCCAATAATGGCGTTTTTACTCAATTTTTTCATAGTTTATTTGTTTACTATCGCCACTTTAATCACACCATCCAACTTGTTCTCAAAGATGCGGTAGGCTTCGGTTTCTCCACCAAAGCGAACTTTCCTTTTTCTATGTATGTGTATGCTAACATAATTTCTTAATCCACTTTTTTGACCATTCAAACAACATTCGGGATGCTTCATTAAAGTCAACAACCTCTCCGTTTTTGTACTTCAGGAAAGTTTCTATAATCATCCGCTCCTCTGTAGAAGCCACTTGAAGCAATTGGCTTTGATGTTTGATGTAGTTACCTGTCTGCTTGAAAACGATAGCCTGCACCACAAAAGAAGCAGCCTTGTACAGTCCTTTCAAAATGTCCTCACTCTTTTCGTGCAGCATGTTGTGAACGCATCCGTGATAGATGTTGCAAGCACCCATCTTGATGGCTCTATCAATAGCAACTTGGTCAATCAGCGGAAGCAAATCATCCAAACTACCCTTTATAGCGGTAGTGTCGTGATAGAACTGGAAGAGGTCAGACGGTTCCCAGTTCAGGATTTCATCCTTACCCGACACAAAGCCGCAAATCAGTTCTCTATGCGGCAAAGTGTCCAACATATCCTGATAAGTCGGTATGTCCGATGCATTCAGTTCATCCAAAATCACCACAACGTCTATATCACTGGTTTCTGTTGCCTCAGCCCGACCATAACTGCCTTGTAGGCCCACAAAACAAACCCGATTCGCAAAAACTTCGTTCAGTTTATGGAGAAAGTCATTCATCCAAACATTTATATCTATCATATCCTCTCTTATTTCAAATATGTTCCAACTTCCAACCGTGGTCTCCGTGGTAAATCATCTGCTTGGTCATGCCACCATCGATGCAGATATTCTCGCCCGTGATGAAACCGGCCTTGTCGCTACAAAGGAACAGCACCATATTGGCTATGTCCATGGCATTACCCACTCTACCGGCAGGTTGCTGCGTGGCATCGGGACCTTCATAAACGGAGTATGCCGTATCTATCCAACCGGGGGAGATGGAGTTCACCCTTGCCCGTCCCGACAGACTTACGGCCAATGCGTGAGTGAGTGCGGCAATGCCACCCTTGGCCGCCGTGTAACTCTCCGTCTGCGCCTGGCTCATGCGGTCGCGAGAGGAGGATATGTTGATGATGGATGCACCATCCGCCAAATGGTTCCTGAGCAATTTTACCAAATAGAAGGGTGCGGTCACTCCCACACTCAGAGCATACTGGAACTCCTCGTAGGAACATTCATCAATCCCCTTCATCAATGGCAAGGCATTGTTGACGATGACATCCACTTTGTCGTGCTTACCCAGCACCTCGGCCACAAAAGACTCCAGTACCTCTTTCCTGGCAATGTCTCCAACGAAGTGTTCTCCCTCCTGCTTGTCAATGACATATACTATGGCTCCCTGAGAACGGAACTCCCCGGCAATGCATCGGCCAATACCATTGGCACCACCGGTTACTATGACTACTTTATCTTTGAATGTATACATCTTGTTCTTTTATATCATCAACATTTCCGCACTTCGGCCTTTGTGAAAGTATCGGGGAAGCGACAGATTACCGCATAAACCTGATTGGAAGTAACGGGTTGTCCATCCTTGCGGATATGCAAACGTTGGCGGTTTATCATTTCCGTAATATAAATACATTTGGCAGATAAGGGTATATTGTCATACCTTCATATTTTTATGATACAACTTGTTGGGAGTTAGATTAAAAGTGCCCTTATACGCGCCTCCACCTCGCTCTGTTTGACACCAAAACGGGGCGAAATGAGCATATCGCGTGGTGCCGACGAGGCAAAACGCTCTATGCGGATGCCGTCTCTGAGCCTTTGCACGAAATCGGCCACAAGTTGGGCATAGGTGTCCAGAGTGAAGGAGAGGAAATCCTCCTTCCGTTCCTCCCACTCCCTTGCCATGCGAGTGCCCCGCAATATTTGCAACTGGTGGATTTTCAGGGATGCAACTGGCAAGGCGTTCAGGATTTCTGCCTCGGCAAGGATGTCGTCCCTGTCTTCGCCGGGGAGGCCGAACATGAGGTGCACCGTCACGGGGAGGCCATATTTATGGCAAAGGCGTATGGCATCCTCGGATTGGCACGAAGTGTGCCCGCGGTTCACACGTGCAAGGGTACGGTCGTAGAATGACTCGCATCCCAATTCTATCGCCACGGAATAACCTCTCTCGCGGATGGATACCAGAAGGGCAAGCACATCGTCGTCTATGCAATCGGGCCTTGTGGCCACCACCAGGCCCACCACATCCTCCACGGCAAGGGCCTCATCGTAGCGCCGGCGCAGGACCTCCAACGGGGCATAGGTGGAACTGTATGCCTGGAAGTAGGCAAGGTAGCGCATCCTCGGGTACTTGCCCTCGAAGAACTTCTTTCCTGCCTCCATCTGTTCCGTGATGGTGGAATGTCTGCGGCAATACTCGGGATTGAACGACTCGCACAGGCAGAACGTGCATCCTCCCTGCCCCACCCTGCCGTCGCGGTTGGGACAGGAAAAGCCTCCGTCCAGCATTATCTTCTGCAACTTCACCTCCGGGCGCCTTTCCATGTCACGGCTATTGTGCGGCAACACTGTCGGGAGATACGGCAACCGGCTCCGCGCTCCCGGTCACGCTGGAGGCAGCCTCCGCACTTGCGGTACTGTCGGCCTTGGGGGCAGGAGTTTCCCTTTCGGGTTCGTCTGCCAGAGGCACCGAGTCCCTCTTCTGCGGAGCGACGGTATCCGCCTTCACGTCCAAAGTGTCCTTCTGCCTGTTCTTGAAAAAGGCGGTACTGGGGTTCTCGCGGCAACCCTCTTCCATGGTCAGGAAGAACTCGTAGGCACGATAACGGCTTCCGCATGCCTGGAAGATGTTGTTGGCAAAGAGGATGTCGGTTATCTTATGCTCGCGCACGTATTCCTTCATGTTGTGGGTAAAGTAGCGGCCGTCTATGACGTGTATCTCCTCGAAGGAGTAGAACAGATAGCCTGGCAGGGCATTGCCGTAACTGTCCTTCAGGATAATGAGCCTGCGGCCGTTGCCCACGTTGGTGCGCACCTGTGTCAACTTGGTGTCTCCGCCCATGAAAGTACTGTAAGCCATGGAACTGCCGTCCTTGAACTTCTTGAAGAACTCGTCCTTGTGCGGACGGCCAACGGAGATGACCTGATAGTCCTCGTCCACCTGATACTGCTCAAACGTGGTTTCGTACACGGCCTTCAGGGGTTTGTAGTAGATGAAGTCCTCGGGGGCTTTCTTCACGGCTATGTCCTTGGAGTATCCGTACATGGAACCCACGAAGCGGAATACCGTATCCGACTGGTAATACCCCGGTTCGTCCAGGTCGTGGAAAGGCACGTCCGCCACCTCTGCAAACTTGCGTGCGGCATAGTATGCCCCGAGGGGCGACCAGTGGTGGTCGGTCCTCAGGTAGATGTCCTCACCGGCATGTTCGCCAAGCACCGTGTAGACATCCACGGCATGCACGGCAGAATCCAGATGGTTGTATATGTTGCGTATGGTGGCCGACTGGTCCTTGCTCATCTTCTGCACCTTCTCGGGCATGTAGAACGCCGCGGCAGAGGGCACTATCATGCAATAGATGTTCACGCCGGGGAAGGTTTCACGGTACCTGTTGCACACGTTGGCATAGGGGGTTCCGGCCTTGGCGCTGCCCCCGTAGCACATGAGGGCACGCACGTTCTCGCCGCGCCCAATTATCACGATGCCGGCATTTGCTACCTTGGCCTTCTCGTCGGCAGTAAGTTTGTTGACGTATCCGCCCGGATTGCGTCCGTCATCCCCGTCAGGCTGCTCCTCGGCGGCCATCCCTTCGCCCTCGGCAAAGTCGGCAAGCCCCTCAGTGGAGGCATGGTAGGTGACGTGGTCGTCGCCCACCCTCAGCACCGTCCAGTCCTCCACCGTCATGGAGAAGGCCATGAACCTGTCGCGGAAAGGCTGTGTATCGGAAAACCACTTGCCTATCGCCTCGGCATAGTCGCCGCTCCAAAGGCTGTCCAGAGTGAAGGCGGGGAAGGTGGCAAGGTCGCGCTTCTCCAACTCGGAATAGCGCGGACGCGGGAAGGTGTCGAACACCAAGGCAAAGGCCGCAAAGACGATGCCAACGAGTGTCAGGTATATCTTGTCATGCTTCATTGTTGCCTCGGGGGGTTAGAATCGTGTATAGATGAACGGATTGTTTGTCTCGCCTACAAGCAGCGCCACGCTGAGCACCATGATTGCCACGGAGAGCACGGTACGGCTCAGGAACACCACGTTCCTGGTGGTGGTGCTGTCCTCGCCCGCCACACGGACAAGGTGCCCGTAGCACCATTCCCTGACGGGCATGCAGAAGAGGATTGCCACCACCCACAACCAGAAGTGGTCGGTTATGGCGCTTACGCTGACATACGAGTGGAGTTCCTCCGCTCCGCCGAATGCCTTCACGAAGAACTCCTTCATCTGGCCGAAGTCGGTAAAGTAGAACAGGCCTCGTCCCAGGGTGACAAGCCCCATGGCATAGAGGTGCAGGAAAGGCGAGGGGATGAAGTCCATCACCTTGCGGTATCGGGGACGTCCCTTGTGGTCGGGGGTGGGCAGAGGTTTGCCCACATTCTTCATGAGGGTGTATTTCTCGAACAGGAGGATGATGCCGAAGTAGAGGCCCCAGCATGCAAAGTTCCAACTGGCACCGTGCCAGAAACCGGTCAGGAACCACGTGGCCAGGATGTTGAACCACTGGTGCCGGCGGTTACCGCCCAGGGGTATGTAGACATAGTCGCGGAAGAAACTTCCCAGGGAGATATGCCAACGGTGCCAGAAGTCGGTGATGGAGTTACAGCAGTACGGGTGGCGGAAGTTCTCGTTGAAGTGGAACCCGAGGCAACGCCCAATGCCTATGGCCATGTCGGAATAGCCGGAGAAGTCAAAGTAGACCTGCAGGGAGTATGCCAGTATGCCTATCCAGGCACCCGTGGTGGTGCATCCGTCGAAGCCGTTCACCAGGAACTGTTCCGCCACGATGCTCATCTGGTTGGCAATGATAACCTTCTTGCCCAGGCCGTAGGTGAAGCGGAATACTCCGTCGGCCACGTCGCCCATCTTCACCTCGCGCCCGTTTATCTCCTCGGCAATGGTGCCGTAGCGCACGATAGGGCCGGCAATGAGTTGGGGGAACATGCTTATGTAGAGCAGGAGGTCCATGAAGCGCCTCTGGGCAGGGCTTTCCTTCTTATAAACATCTATCAGATAGGATATGCTCTGGAAGATGTAGAAACTGATGCCTATGGGCAGGGCTATCCTGGGGTCGGGCACAGGTATGCCAATCATGGTAAGGGTAGTTGCCGTAAGCGAGGCGTACTTGAACACGCCCAGTGCCAGCACGTTGGTGATGACGCCTATGTTCAGTGCCAGTTTCCGGTGCGAGGATTGCGTGTCTATGAACTTGCCTATGTGGAAGTTGACGAACACCAGTGCGAACATCAGGAACACATACACCGGTTCGCCCCATGCATAGAAGAGCAGGGAGAAGAGCACAAGGCTGGCATTGCGGCACCTGTGCGAGGAGAGCCACTTCCTGTCCACGTATGCGGCAAGCATATAGGAGAGGAAGAATGCCGGCAGGAAGACAAAGAGAAAGAATAAATCCGAGAATACCATTGCTAATCACAAACGCTAATTACTCATCTGCTTACTCGTAGATTTGACTTTAGCCCCTTCGGGCGTCGACCTTCGGTTCCGTTTTCAGTTTTCACCTTTCCGTTTTCAGTTTACTTTGTCCCCCTAAGATAGGGGGACGAGCGAAGCGGAGGGGGTATGTTAGTTTCTGTTTTTCTGTTTGTCATACCCCTCTGCCCTGCGGGCACCTCCCCTGTCTCAGGGGAGGAAAGCGGAGGGGGGATGTTAGTTTTTCCGTTTTCCGTGTTCACCTCTCCCTCCCTCACAGGGAGGGGCGGGGTGGGTCCTTCCGTTTTCCGTTCCCCTCACTCTTCCTTCTTGTTCTCGGAGATGTACAGGAGTTTGTCTCCCACCTTCAGTTCCATGCGTCCGTTGGGAATCATGAACTCGGAGCCACGCTTCACGAGCATCACCAGAGTGCCGGGTGCGATGTTCATGTCCATCAGGCGGTTTCCGTCCTCAAGCATTTCGGGAGTGAGGGTAACGTCGGTCAACTGGCTGTCTATCTCCTCGGGAATCTCCACGCCGAACTCGTTGCCCTCCTTCTCCTCGGGGAGGTCAAGGCTGAGCCACTTTGCCACGGGGGCGATGGTCATGCCCTGGAAAATCAGGGACAGGAGGGTGATGAAGAACACTATGTTGAAGATGACCTGCGAACCGGGAATCTCGGACACCACGGGATAGGTGGCGAAGATGATGGGCACGGCACCGCGGAGACCCACCCAGGAGACGAAGCACTTGGCCTTGAAGGTCATCTGGCGGAAGGGCAGGAGGCATAGCATTACGGTGAGCGGACGTGCCACGAATATCATAAATAGGCCTATGAGCATGGCGCAGACGGAAACTCCCAGCATCTCGTGGGGGTTGACCAGAAGACCCAGAGAAAGGAACATCACTATCTGGCTGAACCATGTGAGGCCGTTCATGAAGGTGTTTATCTCCTTGCGGAAGACGAGCCGTGCATTGCCCACGATAACGCCCAGGATGTACACGGCCAGATAACCGTTGCCATGGAGCAGGTCGGTGATGGTGAAGGTGATGAACACAAGGCTCAGCAAGAGGATGGGATACAGGGAACTGTTGGATAGGTTCACCTTATTTATAAGCCATACGGCCAGGCGTCCGAAGGCATAACCCATTACACCGCCCACGAAGAACTGGACAAGCAGGTCCTTGACCAGAAGGCCGAGGTCGAAACCGCTATCGCTGGCAATTACCTGTATGAGGGCTATGGTGAGCATGTATGCCATGGGGTCGTTACTACCACTCTCCAACTCCAGCATGGGCTTGAGGTTCTCCTTCAGGTTCATCCTCTGCGAACGGAGCAGGTTGAAGACGGATGCCGAGTCGGTAGAGGACATTGTGGCAGCCAGCAGAAGGCTCGTCAGTATGGGCATGGCTATGTTCATGGACGAAAATCCGGAAAGCCAGAAGATGAAGCCGCCCGTGAGCAGGGTGGTGAGCAGCACGCCCACGGTGGAGAGTATCATACCCTGTGCCATGACGGGCTTTATGTCGCGCAACTTGGTGTCCATACCACCGGTGAACAGGATGATGCTCAGGGCTATCATACCTATGAACTGGGCATCCTTGGCACTGTTGAACTCGAGACCGAGACCATCGGTGCCGAAGCCCATGCCCACGAGCAGGAACAACAACAAGGTGGGGATACCGAAGCGGTAGCCTGTCTTACTGATCATAATGGCGCAGAATATCAGTATCGCACCTATCAACAGGATGTTTTCTGCGGTAAATATCATATCGTATTGGTTAGGATTTCCGGATAAACGGATGCAAAGGTACTATTTTTCCGCCAAAGTACACCTATTTTATAATATCTTTTCATAACTTTGCAAGAAAGATTAACACAGGCATACAAACACAACGAATATGAACATTCTCTACATCATAGCCATGCAGGCAGAAGCCCAGCCTTTCATCGACCACTACGGGGTTCAGGAGGTGAAGGATTTCTTCGCTCCGTTGCCTTGCAAACTTTATCAGACAAGCATCAAGGGCGCCAACGGAGAAACCTCCACGCTAAGTGTGGTGCTCAACGGACAGCAGCACGGAAGCGACCTGGTAGGATGCGAGGCGGCCTCCATGGCCACACTGGCCGCCATAGAGCGTCTGCACCCGGATCTGGTCATCAACAGCGGCACGTGCGGAGGCTTCCAATCCAGGGGGGCGGACATAGCCAAGGTGTACATTGGCAATGCATGCATGTTCCACGACCGCCGTGTTCCGGGCGACGACCAGTGGGGCACACAGGCCTTGGGCAACTATCCCGTGTGGGAAGGGGCGGAGGCTCTTGCCGGGCAGTTGCATCTGCCCATGGGCAAGGTGACGACAGGTTCATCGCTGGACATGCAACCCTGCGACCTCAAGATAATACAGGAAAACGGGGGCGAACTGAAGGACATGGAGGGAGCGGCCGTTGCCTTCGTGTGCTCGCTCATGGCCACGCCCATACTCTTCGTGAAGAGCGTCACCGACCTTTGCGATAGCGGTGCGGAGACATTCGAGGAGTTCTCGCGCAATCTGGCCAAAGCCAGCCAGGCACTGAAGGAGACGAACATCAGGGTAATCGACCACCTGACCAATGCCGTTTGAGGAACCTTCGCAATGCCGTTTGAGGTGTCCACGCAATGCCCGTGAAAACGCGCCCCGTTGCGAGGGGCGTCGCAACGTATTGTGAGAGCCTTGACAACGTATTGTGTCGCCCCTCGCGTCGGGAGGCGATAATCCACACATAGTATCAACACAAAAACAGAACAAGACAGGTATATGGAAAAGCACATGATCATGGCCATGATAGCCGCCATGGACGAAGAACTGGAGAAGGGAGGACCTAACGCCAACATACTGAAGGAACGTGGCCGGTTGAAGATGCTGGCAGGTGACAAGAAGGGGGCCATGGAGGACCTCCGCCAGGCGGTAAGCCTCGACCCGTCCATCGTGGACAATATCACCGGCGAGTTCAAGAAATAATGGTCTATATTCTACCTTAATGCGTAATATCTATCTTTTTTAATGGTAGAAACGTGCGCATACTACCAAAAATATATACCTTTGCCAATACAATGAGAAAACAAGTAGCCATACAAGGAATAAGGGGATGCTTCCACGACATCGCCTCGCACCGTTTCTTCCAGGGCGAGGAACTGGACCTCGTGCAATGCAGCAACTTCGAGGAGGTCTTCCTTGCCATGAAGCAGAACCCCGACATGATAGCGCTGGTGGCCATAGAGAACACCATTGCGGGTTCGCTCCTGCACAACTATGAACTGTTGCGCGATTCGGGCCTTACCATCATAGGCGAGCACAAATTGCGCATCCAGCATAGCATTATGTGCCTGCCGGAGGACAACATGGAGGACATCACCGAAGTGAACTCGCACCCCGTGGCACTGATGCAGTGCCGTGCCTTCCTGGAGTCAATGCAGGGCGTCAAGGTGGTGGAGGCCGACGACACGGCCAGCGCGGCGGCGAAGATAAGCAGGGAGAAACTGCGCGGACATGCCGCCATCTGCCACAAGGACGTGGCCAAGACATACGGGCTCAAGGTACTGAAGGATGGCATAGAGACAAACAAGCACAACTTCACACGCTTCCTGGTGCTCGCCAGCATAGCAAGGGCGGAAAAGTTGCGCGACGTGAACCTGTCCAACAAGGCAAGCCTGGCCTTCACCCTTCCGCACGAGGAGGGCTCGCTCTCGGCCATACTCTCCGTCCTGTCGTTCTACAAACTGAACCTTACCAAGATACAGTCCCTGCCCATCATAGGACAGGAGTGGCAGTACATGTTCTATGTGGACATCTGCTTCAACGACATCCAACGCCTGCACCAGGCCATCAATGCCATCGCTCCCCTCACCCAGGAACTTCAGACCTTGGGCATCTACCGCGAGGGGGAACAGACAATATAACCCAAACATCCGGAACACACAAGCACTACAATGATAAAACCAGCAGAAAGACTCAGCACCGTAAACGAGTACTATTTCTCGCGCAAGGGCAAGGAGATTGCCGCCATGAACGCCAAGGGCATGGACATCATCTCACTGGCCATCGGCAGCCCCGACATGCCTCCCTCGGAAGAAACCGTCGAGACGCTTTGCCGTGAGGCACGCAAGGCCGATGCGCATGGCTACCAACCCACCACGGGCATACCGCAACTGCGTCAGGCCATGGCCGACTTCTACCGCCGCTGGTATGGTGTGGAACTGGACCCTGCCAAGGAGATACAGCCTCTCATAGGTTCAAAGGAGGGCATCCTGCATGTCACCCTTGCCTTCGTGAATCCGGGCGACGCAGTGCTGGTGCCCGACCCCGGCTACCCTACATACACGTCGCTGAGCAACCTGCTGGGGGCACGTATTGTGAACTACGACCTGGTGGAGGACAACGGTTGGCAACCCGACTTCGACCAGTTGGAGGGCATGGACCTTACGGGCGTGAAACTCATGTGGACAAACTACCCCAACATGCCCACGGGAGGCCGTGCGCAAAAGGAAACCTACGAGCGTCTGGTGCGCTTTGCACGGGAGCACGACATCATCGTGGTGAACGACAATCCCTACTCCTTCATCCTGAACGAGGGCGAGAAACTCAGCATCCTGCAGATTCCGGGGGCGAAGGACCATTGCATAGAGTTCAACTCCATGTCCAAAAGCCACAACATGCCGGGATGGCGTGTGGGCATGCTGGCCACCAACAGCGAGTTCATTTCTTGGATACTGAAGGTGAAGAGCAACATAGACAGCGGCACCTTCCGTGCCCTCCAGTTGGCGGCGGCACAGGCTTATGCCAACACGGAGCAGTGGCACACGGAGGCCAACATTGCCACATACGCAAGAAGACGTGCCATGGCTCAGGAAATAATGGACACCCTGCATTGCTCCTACGACCCCAATCAGGTGGGCATGTTCCTCTGGGGCAGGATTCCCGACTCCTATGCCGACGTTGAGGAACTGACCGAGCGCGTCCTGCACGAGGCCAGGGTTTTCATCACACCGGGCTTCATCTTCGGTTCCAATGGCAAGAGGTTCATACGCATCAGCCTCTGCGCCAAGGACGAGAAGTTCCGCGAGGCGGTGGAACGCATCAAGGCCCTCGAATGGACACGCTAACGCCAATATATCATCAACACGACATCAACACATATCATCAACAATAAACAACTACGACACTACAATATGGAATTAGATTTGCAACCCCTCAACCTCCCTTGCAGCACAGAGAGGCCTTTCATAATTGCAGGTCCCTGCTCTGCCGAGACAGAGGACCAGGTAATGAACACCGCCAAGCAACTGGCAGGCAAGGGTTTCCACGTGTTCCGTGCAGGAATATGGAAGCCCCGCACCAAACCGGGCGGTTTTGAGGGCAACGGAGAAAAGGCCCTGCCTTGGATGCAGATGGTGAAACAGGAGACGGGCATGCTTACCGCCACCGAGGTGGCCACTCCCGAACATGTGGAACTGGCCCTGAAATACGGCATCGACATATTGTGGATAGGCGCACGAACCACGGCAAACCCCTTTGCCATGCAATCCCTGGCAGATGCACTGAAGGGGGTGGACTTGCCGGTATTCGTAAAGAACCCCGTGAATCCCGATCTCGAACTATGGATAGGTGCCCTGCAACGTCTGAACGGTGCCGGCATTAAGCGCTTGGGTGCGATACACCGTGGCTTTACCAGTTATGAGAAGAAACTGTACCGCAACGTGCCCATGTGGCAGATTCCCATCGAGTTGCACCGCCGTCTGCCCAACCTGCCCGTGGTGAACGACCCCAGCCACATCAGCGGCCGGCGCGACCTCATCGCTCCCTTGTGCCAGCAGGCCATGGACCTCGGTATGGACGGCCTGATGGTGGAGAGCCATTGCGACCCGGACAAGGCCTGGAGCGATGCTTCGCAACAGGTTACGCCAGATGTGCTCGACTACATCCTGTCCATGCTCACCATCCGCGAGACGGTGGACCTGACGGCTTCGCTCAGCACTCTGCGAAAGGGTATTGACGAGATAGACAACGAACTCATCGACCTTCTGGCAAAGCGCATGGGCATATCACGCGAAATAGGTGCATACAAGCGCGACAACGGCATGACCATCGTACAGACAAAGCGCTATAGCGAAATCCTGGACAAGCGTGCCGCACAGGGTGTGCTGAAGGGCATAGATGCGGAGTGCATCAAGAAGATATTCGAATGTATACACGAAGAGAGTGTGCGCCAGCAGGTGGAGCTTTTACGTTAAGCCATAAGGGCAGAACCAAACTTGTTTGAGTTATGCCTTGGCGAGTAAAAGAAGAACAAAGTCTAACTTTTACGTTAAGCCATAAGAGCAGAACCAAACTTGTTTGAGTTATGCCTTGGCAAGTAAAAAAGAACAAAGTCCAACTTATCAATAATATGCGGATACTTATCCTCGGCGCCGGCAAGATGGGCAGTTTCTTTACGGACACTCTGAGTTTCGACCATGAGTGTGCCGTCTACGAAATAGACCCTCGGCGCATGCGCTTCCTTTACAACACCAGACGCTTCACCACCCTGCAGGAGATAGAGGACTTCCGTCCCGAACTCGTGATAAATGCCGTCACGCTGAAATACACCTTGTCGGTGTTCAAGGAAATAATCCCCCACCTGCCCAAGGACTGCATCATAAGCGACATCTCCAGTGTGAAGACCGGTTTCCTGGACTTCTACGAACAGACAGGAATGCGCTACGTGAGCACCCACCCCATGTTCGGCCCCACGTTTGCCAACTTGGGCAAACTGCGCACGGAGAATGCCATCGTCATCACTCAGGGCGACTACATGGGGCGCATCTTCTTCCTGGACCTCTACCGCCGCCTCGGGCTTAACGTGCACGAATATACCTTCGACGAGCACGACGAGGCCATGGCCTACTCTCTCTCCGTGCCATTCGTGAGCACCTTCGTCTTCTCTGCCGTAATGAAGCATCAGGATGCCCCGGGCACCACCTTCAAACGGCACCACGAGATAGCACGCGGAGTCCTGTCGGAAGACGACACCCTGCTTCGCGAAATCCTCTTCAACCCCCGTACAAAGAACCACGTGGAGAATGTCCGAGCCGAACTGAAGCACCTCATACAGATAATAGACGACAAGGACGAGGATGCCATGCACTCCTACCTCACCAAAATCCGCAAGAACATCGAATAACCCTCAATTCCTATAGCCACTATAGAATCTATAGTCTCTATAGCATCTATAGAAATCTCCCCCCCAATGACCCGCATCGCCCTCCTCTCCGACACCCACGCCTACTGGGACGAACGCTATGCCAAATACTTCGCCGAATGCGACGAGATATGGCATGCCGGCGACATCGGCTCCCTGGAACTGGCCAACCGCCTGCAGGACATCCGTCCGCTCAAGGCCGTGCACGGCAACATAGACGGAGGCGACCTGCGCAGAATCTACCCCGAAACCCTGACATGGCAATGCGAGGAGGCAAAGATTATGATGACCCACATAGGCGGATACCCCGGGAAGTACGACCCTCGCATACGCAAACAACTTTATGCCACCATGCCCGACCTGTTCATCAGCGGACACAGCCATATACTGAAGGTCCAGTACGACCCTACCCTATCCTGCCTGCACATCAACCCCGGTGCCGCAGGCCTGCAAGGATGGCAAACGGTACGCACCCTGGTACGCTTCACCATTGACGGAAAGCAATTCAAGGATCTGGAAGTAATAGAACTATAACCTTTGATATTACAGTTTCCCGTTTTCACCTTTAACCCCGCCTTGAGGTCTTGAACCTGCTCCCGCTCGGCCTAATCGCAGTTTTCCGTTTTCCGTTTTCACATTTCCGTTCTAATATGATTGGCACCATAGTTAACACCTGCACAATAATCATAGGCAGCCTTGCCGGAGCAAAACTGAAACAGCGCATCCGCCCGGAATGGCAGGGTGTGCTCTATACCGCCATGGGATTAGCATCGCTGGCGCTTGGCTTCAATGCCGTGTGCAAGAACATGCCCGAGAGCCGCTACCCCGTGCTCTTTGTCATCTCGCTGGCCCTCGGTTCCCTGCTTGGCACCATGATGAATCTGGCAGGACGCTTTGATGCCCTCGTTGACAAGTTGAAGCGGAAGAAGCAAACAGCCTCCACCAACAAGCCAAGCGGCCAGAACCTGGCACAGGGACTCTCCACGGGCATCCTGCTCTATTGCATAGGCACACTGAGCATACTTGGCCCGATAAACAGTGCCTTGCTGGGGGACGAGACCTTCCTGCTCACAAACGCCACCCTAGACCTCGTCACCAGTGCCGTCCTGGCGGCCACCTACGGCTATGGTATGGTATGGGCGGCACCGGTACTTTTCTGTTGGCAGGGCACATGGTACATGCTGGCAAAGATGTTCGGCAACGTCATCCCCGACGACATGCTTTGCGAAATGAGCATCGTGGGCGGTACACTGATTGCCGCCTCGGGCCTTGGCATTCTGGGCATAAAGGATTGCAAGACCTTGAACCTGCTGCCCTCGCTCTTCATCCCCGTGGTGTTCTTCCTGATTAAAAACCTTGTCGAGAAACTGAACCTATGGTAACCATTGCCCACATCCACAACGACTTCAACGGCAAGTTCGGCATCCCCCGACAGAGCGGACTTGTAGAGGGATTGGAGGCGCGCATAGTCTTCTGTCCCGAATACCGCAATGCCGATGCCCTGCGTGGTTTGGAAGGTTTCTCGCACATCTGGCTTCTGTGGGATTTCAGTCAGGCACACACCGACAAATGGTCGCCCACCGTACGCCCTCCGCGCCTTGGAGGCAACAAGCGCATGGGAGTATGGGCCACCCGTTCGCCTTTCCGTCCCAACAACATAGGCCTGTCCTCTGTGCGCATACTACGCATAGAACTGGATACACCCGAAGGACCTGTAATCCACGTAGAAGGAGCCGACCTGATGAACGGCACTCCCATACTGGACATCAAGCCCTACCTGCCCTTTACCGACTCGCACCCCGAAGCCTCATCCGGATGGACGACAGAAGCCAACAACACTCAACTGAAAGTAGTCATTACCGACTCCGCCAAAGCCTCCTACCCTTTCACTCCCCGCCAATGGACGGCAATAGAAGGTATCCTGGCAGGAGATCCACGACCCCATTACCAAAGCGACCCTGAACGCATCTATAGTTTTGAGTTCAACGACATCACCATCCGCTTCAAGGTAGAAGGTGATACTGTTACCGTATTGTAACCAACAAAATTCCTACCGACCTTAACGGCATCCCTCCCCGAGAACTACAACAGTCCTCGGTGGCGGTAAAATGAGCCGCCCTCGGCGATAAAATTCACCGCCACTGGCGATGAGATTTACCGCCACCGAGAGATCCCCCTTATAGCGATTTGGCACATATCTTATGTGTGGCAAAGTGTAAAAGAGAATTGAGGAAGTGTGGCAACAAAACCCTGTACTACATATTGCACAAGTAAAGACCTTTACCCTATAAATATATTACATTCCACGAAACATGTCATCTCCCTCCCAACTTGCTGAAATATAGAAGTTGGGAGTAGTATAATTGGCGAGGAAACCGACCTTAATTTTAGAAGCTTAAAAAGATTTTCTGGACACCAAAAGAGAAAAACTGAACTTTTATACACCAAAAGAATGCTTTTTCAAATAATTTGAGTAATATTACACATGCTTATTGACTCTGCCCAGTTTATGAATTATCATATTTTTAGATTTATTATAAAAGTATTTTTTGAAGATTGCCCAAGTTTTCATACCTTTGTCTTTAAAATATACACGTATGATAAAATTCATATCCTTGGGCAGTAGCAGTAGCGGCAATTGCTATTATCTGGCAACGGATAATGCACAGATTCTCGTGGATGCCGGTATAGCAGTCAAAAGCCTGAGGCACGACCTGAAAGAAAGGGGGGTGATGCTGACGGATATTGACGCGGTTTTCATCACCCACGACCATGCGGACCACATCAAGGCTGTGGGGCATCTGGCACACGATTACCATTTGCCCATCTATACGACGGAGGCAGTACATCGGGGAATAAACCGCAACTACTGCGTAACTACAAAACTGCCCCCCGAATATACAAGGATTATACAGAAGTCCCAGACAACTGAGATTGGCGACCTAAGAATAACGGCCTTCAGCGTACCACACGACAGCAGCGATTGCGTAGGTTACAGGATAGAGACGAACGAGGAGATATTCCTTATTATAACTGACATCGGACATGCCACGGAGACTATCCAGCAGGAGGTATCACAGGCAAACTTCATCGTCATAGAGTCCAACCACGATGTGGACATGCTCATGATGGGGCCTTATCCTGCATACCTGAAGGGTCGTATACGTAGCGGACGCGGACACATATCCAATGCGGACAGTGCCAAACTCATTGCCGAACATGCCTCTCCCGCTCTCCGCCGTGTATGGTTGTGCCACCTAAGCGAAGAAAACAACCATCCGGAACTTGCCAGAAAGACATACGAGACGGTGTTGCGCGAATACGGACTTATTGCCGGAGTGGACTTCAAATTGGACGTTTTACGCAGAAAACAGGCTAGCGAACTGATGATTTTGACAATTTAAGAAGAAAAAAATCAAAAAAAATCAAAAAATATTTGGTCATTCCGAATAAAGTCCGTACCTTTGCAAGCGGAAAACAAAAACAACGCGTCCTTAGCTCAGTTGGTAGAGCAATTGACTCTTAATCAATGGGTCCAGGGTTCGAGCCCCTGAGGGCGTACAGAGAAAGGGATGACTTCAAATGAGGTCATCCCTTTTCTATTTCATGAATGTGGTAAATAAATATATATATTATTAAAGATGTTCAGAACAAAAAACTGTGGCGAGCTTCGTCTTGCCAATGTGGGCGAGGAAGTAACCCTTGCCGGTTGGGTGCAGAGCGTGCACAATCTGGGTGCGCTGACCTTTGTGGATCTCCGCGACCGCTATGGTATCACCCAACTTGCCTTCAACGAGGACTGCAGTGAGGAACTGAAGTCCAAGGCTGGCAAATTGGGACGTGAATTTGTGGTTCAGGCCAAGGGTACCGTTGCCGAACGATATTCCAAGAACAAGAACCTGCCTACGGGTGAGATTGAAATCATGGTAAGCGAGTTGAATATCGTAAACGAATCCATGACTCCTCCCTTCACCATAGAGGAGCAGAGCGATGGCGGCGATGACATCCGCATGAAGTACCGCTATCTCGACCTTCGTCGTCCCAACGTACGCAAGAATCTGGAACTGCGCCATAAGTTTGCCTTCGAGGTTCGCCGTTATCTCGACCAGCAGGGTTTCCTGGAGATAGAGACCCCCGTTCTTGTAAACTCCACCCCCGAGGGAGCACGCGACTTCGTTGTGCCCTCACGCATGAATCCCGGCCAGTTCTATGCATTGCCCCAGAGCCCCCAGACCCTGAAGCAGTTGCTGATGGTGGCCGGCATGGACCGCTACTTCCAGATAGTGAAATGTTTCCGCGACGAGGACCTTCGTGCCGACCGTCAGCCCGAGTTCACGCAGATTGACTGCGAGATGTCTTTCGTGGAGCAGGAAGATGTACTGCAAGTGTTTGAAGGCATGAGCCGCCACCTCTTCAAGGAACTGAAGGGCATAGACATCCCTGCCTTGCCTCGCATGACATGGGCCGATGCCATGAAGTTCTACGGTAGCGACAAGCCCGACACACGTTTCGAGATGAAGTTCGTGGAACTGAAGAATCTCCAGCAGGACAACGCTTCCACGGAAATCGTTGAGAGCATCTTCCCCGAAGGCTTCGGTGTATTCGACTCTGCCCAGTATATCGGCGCCATCTGTTGTGAAGGCCAGGCCGTTCTGACCCGCAAGCAGATTGACCAGCTTACAGACTTCGTGAAGCGCCCCCAAATCGGAGCCAAGGGACTTGTGTATGCCCGTGTGGAGGCCGATGGCAATGTGAAGAGCAGCGTAGACAAGTTCTATAATCAGGATACCCTGCAGGTGATGAAGGAGAAGATGAACGCCAAGCCAGGCGACCTTATCCTCATCCTCTCCGGCGAGGATGCCATGAAGGTGAGAAAGCAACTTTGCGAACTTCGTCTGGAGATGGGCCAGCGTATGGGTCTTCGTCCCAAGGACAAGTATTCATGCCTGTGGATTGTGGACTTCCCCATGTACGAATGGAGCGATGAGGAGCAGCGCCTGATGGCCATGCACCATCCCTTCACCTCTCCCAAGCCCGAGGATGTGCCCCTGTTGGACACCGACCCTGCACGCGTCCGTGCCAATGCCTATGATATGGTAATAAACGGCGTTGAAGTTGGTGGCGGCAGCATCCGTATCCACGATGCCAAGTTGCAGCAGAAGATATTCGAGATTCTCGGTTTCACCCCCGAACAGGCACAGGAGAAGTTCGGTTTCCTGATGAACGCATTCAAATATGGCGCACCACCTCATGGTGGTCTCGCCTATGGTTTGGACCGCTTCGTCAGTCTCTTTGCAGAGTTGGACAGCATCCGCGATGTCATCGCCTTCCCCAAGAACAACAGCGGCCGCGATGTCATGCTTGATGCCCCAGGCATTATCGACCAGAAGCAGTTGGACGAACTTTGCTTGTCAATCAACATTGCCGAATAGTTTTATACCATTCTTATAATATTCTCATATATGGAACGAGAGGTTGAAGTTTTAGGACTCCAACCTCTTTTTCTTCTATACAATTGATTGTACTGACAAGCATATAAATCGGATTTCTTGCAGTACCATTGCTTGCATTGCATTATAGCATGTGCCTATGTTATATATAATATATAAGGTGTTCTACGTATATTTTCCAATATAAGTGCACAAAAAACACTCATTGACAACTAAAATAACTTAACTTATGCACATATATTGCAAAAATGTGTTACCTTTGCAGTCGAATTTACACAAACAAGGTAAAATATATGAAAAAGATTGTAATTTCTTTGGCCACCGCTTTGGCCACAACAAGTGCTTTCGCCGGTGGTCTGTTGACAACAACAAGCCAGAACGCTCATTACCTGCGTTTCTTCACACAGGATGCCAACATTACACTTTCCAGTCTTTATGCCAATCCCGCAGGTCAAGCTTTCCTGCATAACGGATGGCACATGGGTATCTCTTCAATGACTGCTATTCAGAGCCGTACTATTGATACAACTTTCCCCGCTTTTGCCCTGAACACAAACAACCCCAATCCGACACACACTTTTAAGGGCGAGGCTTTTGCCCCTGTGGTGCCTTCATTGGATGTTACCTATAATCAGGACAAGTGGAGCATTTCTGCTCACCTCGGTCTTGTAGGTGGCGGTGGTGCTTGCGAATTTGAGAACGGCCTTGGTTCTTTAGAGGCTCTTACTGTACAGAGCGGTATTCAGGGTATAGCCAACATGTGGGCAAATTCTCCCTATGGCAATACTGGCATGACCGTTGGTGAAGCAACTGTTATGGGTTATATGCAACAGGGTATGAGTCAGGAGCAGGCTATGGCACAGATGCAGAAGGATGCTGCTGCTTTTGGCGCACAAAACTTCAAGAACTACAGCGTGAATTCCTACATGAAGGGTAAGCAGTACTACTTCGGTCTGCAGGTTGGTGCTACATACAAGGTGCTGGACAATCTTGCCGTTTATGGTGGTATCCGTGGCGTTTATGCTACATGTAACTACAACGGCTTCGTTGAGGACGTAACAGTGAACGGTACTGCTACAGGTACCGAACTGAGTCTTAATTGTGACCAGGTTGGTTTCGGCGTTACTCCTATCTTGGGTATCCACTACCGTCCTAACAAGCATTGGGAACTGGCAGCCAAGTATGAGTTTAAGACTCGTATCCGTCTTGAGAACAACTCACGTATGAGCGAGGCTGCCGCAGCTTTTGCCGCTGATCCCACACACCTGTTGTCTCAGTTTGCTGATGGCAAGAAAATTGCAGAGGACATGCCTGCACTGCTGACCGTTGGTGCACAGTACAGCCCCATCAAGGATTTGCGCATTGCCGGTGCATGGCACTATTACTTCGACAAGTCTGCCACCAAGTATGGTGACAAGCACACCAGCGCATACATCGATCATAACACCATGGAGTTCCTGGCAGGTGTTGAATGGCAGTTCTGCAAGTGGATTACAGCTTCTTGCTCTTGGCAGAACACCAGTTATGGCCTGACTGACGCTTACATGAGTGACGTAAGTTTCAACCTTAGCAGCAACTCAATGGGTCTTGGTATACGTATACATCCCACCAAACTCTTCAATATAGACCTTGGTTACATGCACACCTTCTACAAGGACCGCGAGGTAACGTCTGTAACTGCACTGGGTAACAAGATTGACCGTTATTCTCGCACCAACGATGTTGTAGGTATTGGCTTCAACTTCGCTTGGTAATCAAGAATGTACATACCAATACATACATTAAATAAGTAACTATTCTGCTTTTGAGCGGCATGCCCCTACTGGCCGAGCCAGAGGAAAGGGAGGTGCCGCTCAAATTTATGAAAACGGGCGGTACTCTCCGTCGTGCCTAAACAACAACAAAAGAGCAGCATTATGTATTACGAAAACAAGATAAAGGTCATCGACCGCGTGGCCATAGTGACTCCCACCGAGGAGATTTCCTATGCCGAGATGCTTGAGAACATCCGTCTTTTTGCACGCTATACTCCTGAGCAGAAGGAGGCCAAGACCATCGTCTTTGCCGAGAACTCCGTGGAGTGGATATACAGTTTCTTCTCCATCTGGCAGAACAAGGGCATTGCCATTCCCGTGGATGCCAGCAGCACCGTGGACGATGTTGCCTATATCCTGAACGATGCCCGTCCCGAGGCTATATGGGTAAGCGAGCAGACAGAGGAAACGGCACGCCAGGCAATAGAGAAGGCCGGTGTAGACACCGTGGTGCTTCGCATGGACGACCTGTCTGGTCTTGTCGCCCATGCCGAGACAAAGGAAACGGGTATCAGTTTCGAGGATAGCGACGTGTGCGTAATCCTCTACACCTCCGGCACTACAGGTTTCCCCAAGGGCGTTATGCTCACCTTCAAGAACCTGCTGGTCAACATCGATGCCATTTCAAGCAAGGAAGTGCCCATCTTCAACAAGAACAGCAGTACGCTCATCCTTCTGCCCCTGCACCATGTCATGCCCTTGGTTGGTACGCTGGTTGCCCCCATATTCAGCGAGTCGCAGGTGGTGTTGTGTCCCACTATGTCGGGTCCTGACATCATGGCTTCGTTGCAGAGAGGCAAGGTGACCGTCATGGTGGGTGTGCCCCGTCTGTGGCAGACACTCTACAACGGCATAAAGAAGAAGATAGACGAAAGCGCCCTTGCCAGCACACTCTACAAGTTGTGCGAAAAGGTGGGCAGTTACGGCTTCTCCAAGAAAGTGTTTGCCAGCGTCCATAAGAAGTTGGGCGGACACCTGATATATTGCGTCAGCGGTGGCGCCGCTCTGGACAAGGAGATTGGCAATGGCATGAAGACGCTGGGCATTACCGTGCTCGAGGGTTATGGTATGACTGAGACTTCCCCCATGATATGTTTCACACGTCCCGGTGATGTCATCCCCGGATGCTCTGGTCTGCCCTTGCCCTGTTGCGAGTGCAAGATTATAGACGGCGAGATGTGCGTGAAGGGCGACAACGTGATGAAGGGCTATTACAACCGCCCCGAGGAGACAGCCGAACTCTTTGACGAGAACGGTTATCTGCATACCGGCGACCTGGCCCGTCTGGACGAGAAGGGTAGGGTGTACATCACCGGCCGCAAGAAGGAAATCATCGTTCTGTCCAACGGCAAGAACGTGCAACCGGTGGAGATAGAGTTCAAGTTGGAGAAGTACGACCAGTTCGTTAAGGAATGTGCTGTATCATACTACAACGACAAATTGGTGGCCGTCATCGTGCCCCAGGACGATATAGCCAAGGGCAAGACAGATGCAGAAATAGAGGCTTTGCTGAAGCACGAGGTTCTGGAGCCCTACAACAACGAGGCCATGAACTACAAGAAGGTGATGTCCATCTTCGTCCTTCACGGTGCCCTGCCCCGTACACGCCTGTCCAAGATTCAGCGCTTCAAGGTGCTGGATATGCTGAAGAACGGCGTTTCTGCCGCCAACACTCAGGCTGAGGCAAAGATTGTGGAGCCAGATATGGAGGAGTACCGCATCATGCGCGACTATGTGATGAAGGAGAAGCGTCTGGATGCCGTGCGTCCTACCGACCATCTGGAAACCGACCTCGGCCTTGACTCACTGGACCGTGTCAGCATGCAGGAGTTCATAGAGCAGACCTTCGGCGCTGAGGTGAATGCAGACAGCATCCTGTCTTTCTCCACCCTGCAGGCTCTTGCCGAGCATATTGCCAAGCAGAAGAAGCATACCGAAGTGGCAGAGGAGGTGGATTGGCACACGCTGCTCACCAACACTCCTGCCGTCCTGCCTTCCAAACCTACTGCCCTGCTCCCCATTAGCGCAGGCTTGGCCGAATTGTTCAACCGCCTGTACTTCCGCCTGTCCGTGAAGGGTAAGGAGAACATCCCCGCCAATGGTCCCTTTATCATTGCTCCCAATCACCAGAGTTTCCTGGACGGACCTGTCGTTACCAGTGGCCTGTCATTCAGTACCCTGAAGGACTGCTACTTCTATGCCACCGAGGAGCATGTGAAGTCCAAGGCAAGACAATCCTTTGCACGCCAGTGCAATGTCATCCTGATGCAGCGTGCCAACCTGAAGACCTCCATCCAGAACATGGCCCAGGTACTGCGTGCCGGCAAGAACCTGATTATCTTCCCCGAAGGCCGCCGTACCAACACAGGCGAGATGGGGCAGTTCAAGAAGACCTTTGCCATCCTGTCCAAGGAACTTCGCGTTCCCATCGTCCCCGTGCGCATAACGGGTGCTTTCGAGGCTCTGCCCCGCCAGAAGTCCATGCCCCGTCCCCACAAGATTACCGTGGAGTATCTGCCTGCCATCATGCCCGATCCCACCAAGTCTTACGACGAGATTGCCGAGCAGGTAAAGAAGGCCATAGCACTGGATTGACGCTTGTTCCGGAAGACGGAATTATTTATAAAAAGGAGCGCTGTGATACATTGTTATCATGGCGCTCCTCTGATTCCTGTCTGTCTCGTGAATGCAGTGTCTAATCCTTTCCCTTCTTGTCCGACATCACGAAGATGTTTGCCAACAGAGTGCCGGAAATGGAATGATATGCACAACTGATGGCACACGGTACCACACAAAGTATGGCCTCGGGATTGGTGGCGAGGATTTCGGGGTTTGCAAAGTACGAGGTTGCAAGCACTGTGGCCATGCCCGCATTCTGCATGCCCACTTCTATGGATATGGTACGTCTCTTGGCCTTGTTGAAATGGAACAAGTATCCGATACCATATCCTGTGGCATACCCCAAGGTGTTGTGGAAGAAAACGACGCACAGCATGAGCAGGAACAGGGGAAGGCCGCTGTTCATCAGTTGTGGAGTGACCTGTGCCACAACACCGCCGACGATAAGCGCGAGGCACGTTACGCTGACACCTGGCATGACCGACTGTATGTCATTGAATACGCGCTTCTTGCCCATCAGGGTATTTGCCGTGAAACCTATGGCCACTGGTATGAGGGTGATAAGGAGTATGCCCTGAAACATGCCTATAACGTCCACTTCAATCCTGCTTCCAGCCAGCCACCATACAAGCAACGGAGTCATCAGTGGGGCCAGAAGGGTGGAGGCTGTGGTCATGCCCACCGAGTACGCGACATCGCCACGGCACAGGTAGGACATGATATTGCTGGATACTCCGCCAGGGCAGCATCCTACCAGGATTATGCCTATGGAGAGGTAGGGGTTGAGATTGAAGGCTTGAGTCAGCGTCCATGCTATCAGTGGCATGAGGGTGTATTGTGCACAGGCCCCGATGAATATGTCCAACGGACGTCTGAACAGTTCCCTGAAGTCGTCAGTGGTTAGTGTCAACCCCATCGTAAGCATGATGATGCCCAGGATGACACTGGAAACGTCTCCTTTTACCCAAGCGAATGTCTCCGGCAGGAAGAACGCCAAAATGGCTGCCGCTATGACATAGAGCGAGGAGTGTGAGGCGAGAAGGTTACTTGTTCGCAACAGCAATGTTGTCATCTGTATTCTTTGCTTCTATTCATATAATAATAGAATCCCACCATACAGCCATATCTTGGAATGACGGTAATGGTGGGATTGGTATGATGTAATTTACCTTTTTATATTATATAAGGTACTGGTCGCTTATGCTTTCGTTGTCCTGTACGCTGCGTATGGTGTTGGCAATGAGTTCGGCAACAGAAAGCTGCTTCACCTTGGCGCAGGAACCGTGGTAGGGGATTGAGTCGGTGAAAATCATCTCCTCCAGTGCGCACGCTTCAACACGCTCGTTGGCAGGACCGCTCATTATGCAGTGGCTGGCCAATGCACGGACGCTGCGTGCACCCTTCTCCTTCAGCAGGTCGGCAGCCTTGGTGATTGTGCCTGCGGTGTCCACCATATCGTCAATGAGGACAACGTCCGCACCCTCAACGTCGCCGATGACATCCATGTGGGCAACCTCGTTGGCCTTCTTGCGGGTCTTGTTGCACATTACCATGGGGCAGTTGAAGAATTTGGCATAGGAGGAAGCGCGCTTGCTGCCGCCCACGTCGGGACTTGCTATGACGAGGTTCTCCAGTTGCAGGGACTTGATGTAGGGCAGCAATACGCTGCTGGCATAGAGGTGGTCAACGGGGACATTGAAGAAACCTTGCTCCTGGTCGGCATGCAGGTCCATGGTTATCATGCGGTCGATGCCGGCAACGGTAAACATGTCGGCAACCAACTTTGCGGCGATGCTCACGCGGGGCTTGCTCTTGCGGTCCTGGCGTGCCCAGCCGAAGTAGGGGACAACGGCATTTACCGTGCGTGCAGAGGCTCGCTTGGCAGCATCTATCATCAGCAGGAGTTCCATGAGGTTGTCTGCATTGGGAAAGGTGCTTTGAACCAGGTAGACATCCTTGCCACGTATGCTTTCTTCAAAGCACACCTCGAATTCGCCGTCAGCGAAACGGGTTACTGTCATGTTGCCCAGCTCGCAACCAAGGCTGGCGCAAATTTTCTCGGCAAGATAGCGTGTAGCAGTGCCGGAGAATACCTTGAATGACTTGTTCTCAATCATTGTCTTGTGGAATATATAGGGTTCTTTTATCTTGTCGCTATCTCTGAGTGAGAGCCTATTCTGATGCTTTCCTCAGTTTGTGGAAGTGCTTGATGACATCCTTGAAGTCCATGCCGCTGTGTATGTTGAAGCGTTTCCATAGGTCGCTGCACACTACGGCTCCTCCGAAACCGAGTTCGCGCACTTGCTGGATGTTCTCAAGGCTGATACCAGTCTGTGCCATCACGCGTTTGTCTATAAGACCACGACGGCTGGCATCGCGCAGTTGCTCGTGTGTGTATAGCGCCTTGCTTCCGTTGCCGGAAGCGCTGTCGTACACGTCCCTCAGTATGACATACTGGTTCTTCTTTTTGGCCTCGGGCAGTTCGTCCAGGCTGTAGCATGTGCGTGTGGTCACGCCTTTGTAGCCTTGCGGTATGTTTGGATTACGCTCAGATATATGTATGCCCATCAGGTCGAATTCCTCTTTCAGATAGAAGTGGTCGTTGGTTATTATGCGCTGGTGGTATTTTTCAGGAAGCAGTGTGAGCAGGCGTTCGCAGTATACGGGTTCCGAGTTAGGCTTGCGCAGATGCAAAATATCCAAGCCTTCCTCAAAAAGTGTTGCCAGTATCTTGTCTTCCTCTACGAAAAAGTTGGGGCTGCTAAGTAATAATAACTTCATGACTCCTTTGGTAGGTTTATAACGATGCAAAGGTACAAATAAGTGAGGTATTTACCAAGTTATAGTACATCTATTTTTCGTAAAACACAGGAAAGTACCGAAAAGTATTGAATGTACCATGGTGCTGTATTATAATATAAAAAAAGGAGAGGACTCTGCTTCACAGCAAAGTCCTCTTATGTTTGTTTGGAATTTGTCTTGGAAAATGTTTGAATTTGTTGATTATGCCTCTGCAGGAGCCTCTGTGGTTTCTGTTTCAGCAGTCTCTGCGGCCTCAGCCTCAGCCTTTGCGGCAGCCTCGGCAGCTTTCTTGTCAGCTACCTTCTGAGCGATTGCCTCTGCGGTTTTCTTCTCAGCCTCTAAACGTGCAGCCTCGGCCTGCTTCTTGGCAGCGGCCTCCTTGGCGGCGAATGCAGCCAGACCCTTCTGCTTGTCAGCCTTCCAGGCATCGAACTTTGCCTGAGCGGCAGCCTCGTCGAACGCACCCTTCTTGACGCCACCACGGAGGTGCTTCATCATGTACACGCCCTCGTTGGAGAGGATGTTACGTACGGTGTCGGTGGGCTGTGCGCCGGTCTCTACCCAGTACAATGCACGGTCAAATTTCAAATCTACAGTGGCAGGATTGGTGTTGGGGTTGTAGGTACCAATCTTTTCTGTAAACTTACCATCACGTGGTGCTCTTACATCAGCAATCACGATGCTGTAGAAAGCGTAGCTCTTACGGCCGTGGCGCTGTAAACGAATTTTTGTTGCCATAATTTTTTAATTAATGGTTTTATAGGTTTGAAATAATGCAATTAACCCGTAATTGCGGGTGCAAAGATACAACTTTTTCACGAAAGATACTGCAGATGCGGCAACAAAAACGGCAAACGCACTGATTTTCGCTCCAAAAAACCGTTCTTTGAGGTTTCAGGTGAAAGGTGAAACTTGAAACTTGAAACCTGCCCCAAAAAAAAGAAAGACGCCCGAAGGGGGAAACCTTCGGGCGCCATTGATGTTATAACGGATTTTGAATTAGCCGTTAACCTTCTTCATGTGTGCGATCAGCTCGAGAACCTTGTTAGAGTAACCGATCTCGTTGTCGTACCAGCTAACAACCTTAACGAAGGTGTCAGTCAGAGCGATACCAGCCTTAGCGTCGAAGATTGAGGTGCGAGCGTCGCCCAGGAAGTCTGCAGATACAACGTCCTCGTCAACATAACCCAGAACACCCTTCAGCTCGTTCTCAGAAGCAGCCTTCATTGCCTCGCAAATCTCAGCGTAAGTAGCGGGCTTAGCCAGATTTACAGTCAGGTCAACTACAGATACGTCCAGAGTGGGAACGCGGAATGCCATACCGGTCAGCTTGCCGTTCAGCTCGGGGATAACCTTACCTACAGCCTTAGCAGCACCTGTAGAAGAGGGGATGATGTTGCCGGCAGCGGCACGGCCACCACGCCAGTCCTTCAGAGAGGGACCGTCAACGGTCTTCTGAGTAGCAGTGGTAGAGTGTACGGTGGTCATCAGACCGTCCTTGATACCCCACTTGTCGTTCAGAACCTTAGCAACGGGAGCCAAGCAGTTGGTGGTGCAAGAAGCGTTAGATACGAACTGAGTGCCCTTCTCGTACTTGTCGAAGTTTACACCGCATACGAACATGGGAGTAGCGTCCTTTGAAGGAGCAGACATAACAACATACTTGGCACCAGCCTCGATGTGAGCCTGAGCCTTATCCTGAGACAAGAACAGACCTGTAGACTCAACTACATACTCAGCCTCGATCTCATTCCACTTCAGGTCAGCAGGGTTGCGCTCAGCAGTTACGCGGATAGACTTACCGTTAACGATCAGCTTGCTGTTCTCAACGTCAGCCTCGATGGTGCCGTCGAACTGGCCGTGCATTGTGTCGTACTTCAGCATGTATGCCAAGTAGTCAACGGGGCACAGGTCATTGATACCTACAATCTCGATGTCATCACGAGTCTGAGCAGCACGGAATACGAAACGACCGATACGGCCGAAACCATTAATACCTACTTTTGTTGCCATTTCTTTACTTTTAATTTAATTTTAAAATGAAAAACTATGGTTTACTAACTCTTATACTATTATAATATATTATGTATGCTCCTTTTCCGCGGTTTGGCAGGGGATGGGCAGTGCTCCGCCCCGGCATCAACCGCAATTGCAGTATTCTGCACTCTTGCATGCTGCCATAAGCATGAGCATCACAATGCTCGCAAGGGCATAAACTAAGTTTTTACTCACTTTTCTTTCTTTTCTTTGCGCAAATTTACAAAATTCTTTTTAATTTCGCACCGCAATTGAAGAATAAATTTTAACAAGACAATATTATTAAACACTAAAAATTTCATTTTAATGGCAAAGAGTACATTTTTACAGGACTTCAAGGCCTTCGCGATGAAGGGCAATGTTATTGACATGGCCGTGGGTGTGATCATCGGCGGTGCATTCGGCAAGATCGTAACCAGCGTGGTAAACGACCTGATCATGCCCACCGTGGGCATGCTGGTGGGCGGTGTGAACTTCACCGACCTGAAACTCACCATGAAGGAGGCCGTTCCCGAGAAACTGAACGAGGCCGGCGAGGTGATTGAGGCTGCCGTTCCTGCCGTGACTCTGAACTACGGCAACTTCCTGCAGCAGACCTTCGACTTCCTCATCATTGCATTCTGCATCTTCTTGATGGTCAAGGGCATTGCCAAGCTGAACAACATGAAGAAGAAGGAAGAGGAAGCACCCGCTCCAGAACCTACTCCCGCTCCCGAACCCGAACCCAGCGCAGAGGAGAAACTGCTGACCGAAATACGCGACCTGTTGAAGAACAAGCAGTAAAGAGATACATAACAAAAATAGACAAGCAAGCCCACGCTTTATGCCACGGGCTTGCTTTTTTGTTGTTGTCCTGTAAAAGGGGATTCCTGTTCGATTGGTGTCCGGTAAACAAAGCAATCTGATTGAGTTATAGGTGTTTATATTGTGCCAAGCCCCTATTTGGACATGGAGTAAAGTACAGACCCCTCCGTCGCGTTGCGACACCTCCCCTAACTTAGGGGAGGAAAGTGGGTGTAGGCTGCTTTCAGGTTTCAAAGTTTCTGAGTTTCAGGTGTCCCGCTACTTTGTCCTCCAGAGTTAGAGGGCGAAGAGGGTCTTTAGAAGAATGAGTGAATGTCATTCTGTGCCATCTGAGGGCCACAATCCCCATTGCGACATTGGATAAGGCGAAACGAAGGGGGATGATAAACGGAAAACGGGAAACGGGAAACGGAAATGGGAAAGCGGAAAACTGGAAACGGGAAACTCACCGCTCAGTTGCTCTTTACATACCCCCTCCGCCCTTCGGGCTCGTCCCCCTGACTCAGAGGGACAAAGAATAGTGGTTTTATAAAAACATCGCCAGCGACCTTCTCACGCTGGGGAGCAGAAAGGATACAAAGAGGGCAGAGGTTTATCCCCTGCCCTACTCCTTTATCTTTATCAGTTGACGGTAATCTCGTCCAGGAACACGAACGAGGGATGACCCTTACCGCCATGCCATTCGGGCAGGCTATGCTCGGGCTGCACGTACACCTTGATGTAACGGGCGGTAACGGGCTCAAAGGTCAGGCTGTGCCCGTAAATCTGGTTGGGGTTGTCCAGAGTCATGGCAGGATAATCCTCGGCAGCCACCTCGGTGAAGTTCTCACCGTCCTCGGAGGTGGAAACGGCAAAGCGGCGTGCATCGAACACCCAGTCACCCTTCTCCACCAAGGTAGAGATAGAAACGGTGCTGAACTCAGTGGGCTGCTTCAGGTCGATGACAGCCTCCATGTCGTTCTTGAAGAAGGCTATCCAACGACCGGTCTTGTAGTTGTGGTTACCCTTCAGACCATCCAGCAATGTGCCGGCACCGTCAAATTCGTACTGACGGTTGATGGGCTGGAGCATGGTGATGGGCTTGAAACTGGCCTTGTGGATATTTATCTCTTCCTGGAACACGCGGCTGTTTCCTGTGGGGCGGATGGCAATGGCCTTGATGGTACATGCCTGGTTGATCTTCAGCGTGTCGGTGTACTTCGTTGACTGAGCGGTGGGCTCTGTGCCGTCCAGAGTGTAGTAGATGGGGCTGTTGTCAATGGTCTTGAAAGCAACCTTCAGTACCTCCTCCTCGGTATCGGGAGTCATCTTGGCGGTGATGTCAAATACATGTGTGGCATAGTTGTACTGCTTCATGTCGTAGATTTCCACCAACTGGGGCAGACGGATCAGGAAGTCCTCATAGTCCTTCTTGTCGGCAGCGCTCCACTGTACCTCGCAAAGGGCAGCCATACGGGGCATGAGCATGTATTCAACATGGCTGTAGGTGGGAACGTACTCTGTCCACAGGTTGGCCTGCACGCCGATGATGTGCTTCTGCTCTTCGGGAGTAAGGTGAGCAGGCTGGGGATCGAAGCTGTACACGCGCTCAACTGGAACATAACCGCCGATGGCAAGAGGTTCGCCCTCAACATCCTTTGTCTGGTAGTAGTCGAAATAGAAATAAGATGTGGGAGCCATGATGGCATCGTGTCCCTGACGGGCTGCCTCGTAGGCATGGGTCTCGCCGCGCCAAGCCATAACGGTGGCATTGGGTGCAAGACCGCCTTCCAGGATTTCATCCCAACCAATAATCTGGCGTCCCTTCTCGTTGAGGAACTTCTCGGCATGGCTGATGAAGAAACTCTGCAGGTACTCCTCGGCAGTGTGCTTGTCGTCACCCTTTATGCCCAATTGCTTGATGCGTGCCTGACACTTGGGGCACTCCTTCCAACGGGTCTTGGGGCACTCGTCGCCACCGATGTGGATATATTCAGAGGGGAAGATTTCCACAATCTCGGTCAGAACGTCCTCGATGAAGCGCAATGTGGCATCGTTACCGGCACAGAGAACCTCCTCGGAAACGCCCCACATGGTCCATACGTCGTAGGGACCGCCGGTGCAACCCAGTTCGGGATAGGCATGCAGGGCACCCATCATGTGGCCGGGCATGTCAATCTCGGGGATGATGGTAATGTAGCGCTCGGCAGCATACTTGACGAGTTCCTTGGCCTCTTCCTGAGTGTAGAAGCCGCCATAGGGGATACCGTCGTACTTGCCGGAATTGCAGCCGATGACGGTCTCCTTACGCATAGAGCCCTTCTCGGTGAGCAAAGGACGGCTCTTGATCTCTATTCTCCAGCCCTGGTCCTCGGTCAGATGCCAGTGGAAACGGTTGATGTTGTGCAGGGCCAGCATGTCGATATGACGCTTCAGAGAGTCCATGCTGAAGATATGACGAGACACGTCAAGCATGTTGCCACGATAGGCAAAACGGGGAGCGTCGTTGATTTCCACACAGGGCAGAGTCACGGTTGCGTCCTTGGCATCGGCAACAGACTTGCGCAAAGTCTGGATACCATAGAACACGCCAGCCTCTGAACCGCCGGTGATAATTACCTGACTGGGAGTAACCTTCAGGTTGTAACCCTCGGGCTGTTCAGCATTGGGAGCCAGTTGCAGGACGATACCGTTGCCCTCGGTGCCTTCCATGGGCACCAGTTTCTTGCCTGTCTGCTCCAGCATGTACTCGGCCAGAAACTCGGCATTGCGCTGCATCTTTGCATTGCCCTCGGGATAGAACACCTTTGTGCCGTCGGTAAGCACAAATGCACCCTCATCGCCCATTACCACCTCGGCAGGGACAGGGATGACATTGTAGTCGGCCTGCTTCACTTCGGCAGAACAGGAAAAGAGCATACAACCCGCCGCCACGATGGCGGCAAAACTGATAAATGTCTTCTTCATAGTGAAAATAAGATTAATAATTTATGTTAACGATAGATTTTACGGAAGGTAAAAGTAGTGCTTTAATTTGACATACCCAAACAAAAGCGCGCGTTTTGTGCAAAAACGGGTCAAAAACAAAGGAGACAAACGCCCTTGACAGACACTCGTCTCCTTTATATGCCGACAATTTCAAAAGAAATTGCCCTATCATGTCCGCACGGAGCGGATTAGAACCATGTTACGTAGCAGAAGTCCTGACGGTGAGGCAGGTTCTCATTCTTGGGGAACATACGCAGGGCAGACTTGTAGCTGCCGGCGTTGTCCAGAACGTGAGTACCCTCGAAGGTGAACTCGTTGCCGTTCTTGCCAGTCATCTTCATGGGCTCAACGCTGTAGATTGTCTCTACGCCGTCCTTGTCGGTGCGTACGGTAACGATTTCGATACCTACAGCATCGTTCAAACCAGCCTCGTCAACAACAACCTTCACGTTGTACTCCTTACCGGCCTCTACCTGACCGTTCATCAGAGCCTCGTTGGCGTCAACGCTGAGAACCTTAATGTCGTTCCACTTGGTAGCAACCTCTTCCTTCCATGCAGCAATCTCCTTGGCCAGCTTGTTGCCGTTGGCACGCAGGGCGTTGCCACGGTCGCGCAGCTTGTTGTAGAACTTGCTATAGTAGTCGTCCAACTGACGCTTCATGGTGTAGTGAGGAGCGATAGTAGCGATAGAGTTCTTGATAACCTTCACCCAACCAGTGCTGTAACCCTTAGAGTTGCGTGCATAGTAGAGAGGCATGATCTCGTTCTCCAGCAGGCTGTAGATGGTAGCGGCATCCAGCTGGTCCTGATGGGCCTGGTTCTGGTATGTACGCTTCTCGGTCAGAGCCCAACCTGCACCCTCGCGGTAGCCCTCGAGCCACCAACCGTCAAGTACAGAGAGGTTTACAACACCGTTCATCAGAGCCTTCTCGCCAGATGTACCGCTGGCCTCGAGAGGACGTGTAGGAGTGTTCATCCAGATATCAACACCGGAAATCAGGCGGCGAGCCAACTGCATGTCGTAGTTCTCCAGGAAGATGATCTTGCCCAGGAACTGAGGCATCTGGCTGATCTCGTAGATGCGCTTGATCAAGCCCTGACCTGCACCGTCGGCGGGGTGAGCCTTACCGGTGTACAGGAACTGTACGGGATAGTTGGGGTTGTTGACGATCTTCTCCAGACGCTCCAGGTCGGTGAACAGCAGGTGTGCACGCTTGTAGGTAGCGAAACGACGGCCGAAACCGATCAGCAGGGCATTGGGGTTGATCTTGTCCATCAGGCTTACTACACGTGAGGGATCCCCCTGGTTCTTCAGCCAGCTGTCGCGGAACTGCTCGCGGATGTAGTTGACCAGCTTGGTCTTCAGTTCCATGCGTGTCTTCCAAACCTCGTCATCGCTTACGTTGTAGATACCGTGCCAGATTTCCTCGTTGCTCTGGTCGGCCAGATGGTTGGCATCGAAGTGCTTAGCATAGAGCTTGCGCCACTCGTTAGCACACCATGTGGGGAAGTGAACACCGTTGGTAACGTAGCCAACGTGGCTCTCCTCGGGATAGTAGCCGTTCCAGATACCGGCAAACATCTTCTTGCTGACCTCACCGTGCAACCAGCTCACGCCGTTAACCTCCTGACAGGTGTTGCAAGCGAAGGTAGACATGCAGAAGCGCTCGCCCTTGTCCTCGGGATTCATGCGGCCCATGCCGATGAACTCGTCCCAAGAGATACCCAGAAGCTGGGGATAACCGCTCATGTACTTAGAGAACAGCTGCTCGTCGAAGTAGTCGTGACCTGCAGGCACGGGAGTGTGAACGGTGTAGAGAGAACTTACGCGAACCAGCTCGAGAGCCTCGGTGAAGCTGAAACCTTCCTTAACGTAGTCAACCAGACGCTGTACGTTGCACAGTGCTGCATGACCCTCGTTGCAGTGGTAAACGTCCTTCTTGATGCCGAGCTGCTTCAGCAGCAGAACACCACCGATACCCAGCAGGATCTCCTGCTTCAGACGGTTCTCCCAGTTACCGCCATACAGTGCGTGGGTGATGGAACGGTCAAACTCGCTGTTCATATCGTTGTCGGTGTCAAGCAGATACAGCTTAACGCGACCAACGTTTACACGCCAAACGTATGCGTGAACAAAGTAGTTCATGTAGGGAACATCCACAACCATGGGAGTGCCGTCAGCGTTGAGCTGCTGCTCGATGGGCAGTGAACCGAAGTTCTGAGCCTCATAGTTGGCAACCTGCTGGCCGTCCATGCTCAGGGTCTGTGTGAAGTAACCGTAGCGATACAGGAAACCTACAGCACACATGTCCACGTTGCTGTCAGAAGCCTCCTTGATGTAGTCACCGGCCAAGATACCAAGACCACCAGAGTAGATCTTCAGCACCTGGTTCAGACCATACTCCATGCAGAGGTATGCAACGGAAGCGCGGTTCTTGTCGGGCTCCACGTCCATGTACTGACGGAACTGTGAGTACACGTCGTTCATCTTCTTCACGATGGCCTTGTCCTGAGCCAACTCCTCCATTCTCTCATGAGAGAGACGCTCCAGCAGGAGAACAGGGTTCTGGCCGCACTCGGCATACAACTTGGGATCCAAGCTGGTAAACAGGCTACGTGCATCGTGATTCCAAGCCCACCACATGTTATGGGCCAGTTCATTCAACTTCTCCAACTCGGCAGGGATGTTGCTCTTTGCAGAGACAGCTCTCCATGCAGCCGCATTGGCGTTGCTTGCTTTAATTCTCATAATTGTTTGTTTTTATTTGTTTATTCTTGTATTTTTCAATAAGGTAGAATAAGGTGGTCTTATTTTGAAGCGACACGGATATCGCGGTTCTTCAATGCTATATCGTAAGCCTCGTAGTAGTACTTGATGAAGTTCTTCCACAGGGCCTTGTCAGACAGTTTCTTGGCCTTCTTGCGCACCTCTTCCACTTCCTTGTCGGAAAGGCGGGAGAAGTCGGAAACGGTCTCCTTGATACGGTCGGCAACCTCGCTGTAGTTATAGTCGGTACGGCGGATTACCTCCACACCGTCCATGATGGTGGAATTGCCTCCCTTCACGCTGTTTGCCCACATGCCGAAACCGGAAAGGCTGGTGGTGACACAGGGAACGTGGAAAGCCACACTCTCCAGGGGAGTATAACCCCATGGTTCATAGTAAGAAGGATATACGCTGAGGTCCTTGCCGATGATGACATCATAATAACTGATGTTTATCACACCGTCCTTGCCATCCAGATAACAGGGAACGAAAATCAGCTTTACCTTGTCCTCGGGACGGTTCCACATATCATGATATTTCATCATGCCGGTAACGTTGTCATGACTCATATCGTTCAGCCAATGGGTGATTACAGGACATTCCAGAGGAGTATCGAACCTATCTGGGCTGCAAAGACGCTCCACAAGGTCTTCACGGGGCTCGCCAACCCAAGCGGGTACCTCAACCAATGCCAGGACCTGCTTGTCCAGGTTCCTGTCGCGGCTGAGACGGTTCATTGCCTCGATGAATACGTCAATGCCCTTGTTGCGGAACTCATAACGTCCGCTTGTACCGATAATCAAAGTGTCTTCAGGGAAGTCGCAGCCTGTCAAACAATTTGCTATGTGCAAAATCATTTCGCGGGCTTCCTTGCGCTTGCGCTTGAACTCTGCCGCCTTGGGCACGAAATCAGCTTCAAAACCATTGGGCAGGACGGCATGGCACTTCTTGTCCATCAGTTCCTCGCATTCGTGTGCGGTAACGTCGCTGACGGTAGAGAAACAGTCAACACGGTGAGCGGTTTCGCGCTCAAGGCTGTGCTTGGCCTCCACGTTCAGTTCCTTGGACATCTGTGTGCCGTTGTAGGCCCAGAGATAGTCGTACAAGGGCTTGTTGTTGCCGGCTATGCTGCGGCCGATGGTTGTGGCATGGGTGGTGAAGATAGTTGCAATGGCAGGTACGTTCTGCTGGATGTACATCGCACCGAGACAGGTCATCCACTCGTGAGCCTGATATACCACGTTCATGCAAGTCTTCTCCAGAGAATGACGGTAGAAACTCTCTACCACAAGACCGGCAGCATAAGAGAACATGTTGGCCTCGTCGTAGTCACCATAACCGTTCATGCTGTCCACCTTGGCATACTCCCAAAGGTTTGCATACAACTGGTCGCGCATGGGGAAGTATTTGTTGAAGGCTACCAGAACCACGCATGGCTGGCCGGGAATGTTCCAACGACCTACACGTACTTCAAGTCCCTCCTTGCGGGCCTTGGCTGTCCAAGACTTCCACATCTTCTTATCTTCGATGAACAGAGGATTCTCTTTTCCTTGCCAAAAATCAGGGCCAATAAAAACAACCTTGTCAGGCATGGCTTCCTGGAGGGTTTTGGCACGAGTAGAAAGGACGGTGTAGATACCACCGACCTTGTTGCAGACTTCCCAACTTGACTCAAAAATGAAGTCGGGAGAGAGCTTTGTATTTGCCATTATGATAGTTTTAATCTTATAAATTACCTTAAACCGCGTGCAAAGATACAATTTTTTATTTAAAAAACGTAAAAATCGCTGTCAATTTATTACTTAGTATTCCTTTTTGAATAACTTTGCATGAGAATCGCATACATAAGCACATACGGAAATGAGACACTTTTTTGCACTGCTTGCACTATCGCTATGCCTGTCCGCCAATGCCGGCAAACCCTGGAAACTCAGCCTGACAGACCCGAAAGAAAAGATAACCCTGGACATTGACCTGTACGAGGAAAGCATTGATGTCCCAGGCATGGAAATGTTCGGTCCCATGAACGGCTATCTTGGAGGGAACATCTACGGAGTATGGACAGTAACCTCGTTTCAGATAAAGAAGAACAAGGCCATACTCAGGCTTTCCAACGACATGGGCAGCGAAACCCAGGAGGCAGAACTGAGTCAGACATCAGACTCTACCTACACGCTGAAACTTCTCGGTTCCACCGTGGTAAAAAGAGCAGAGGGGCGCAAACTTCACAAGATTACGCCCACTCTGAAAATGTTTAAAAACCGAGATTGACCTGCCACCCCATCACCAGGGCAACCATATACAGGACGTACAAGGCAATCATTACCGCGCCCTCCATTTTTGTTATCTTGTGGCCGGTGCCTCCGAAGACGAACAACACTATGCCACTGCCCACCAGCGCAATCCAGTCAAGCGTTCCGATACCCTTGATGTTCATCGGACAGATAAAGGCACTGGTACCCAGTATAAAGAAGATATTTAACAGGTTACTGCCTATGGCATTGCCCAACGCCAACCCCTTGCTGCCCTTTCTTGCAGCAACAATGCTGGTGGCCAACTCCGGCAAACTGGTACCCGCGGCAAGGATGGTAAGCCCCACTACCCTTTCGCTCATTCCGCACGATGTGGCCAAAGACGAAGCGCTGGACACAAGCAACTGGCCACCGCCTACAAGGCATACCAAACCAATCAGCATATAGAGCAAGGTCTTGCCCCAACCATATATAATTCCGCCGCCATCTTCCTGCTCTTCTCCGCTACGCGCAACATTATATGAATATATCATGTACATGCTGAAGCACATCAGCAGGACAAGTGCGTCCCATCTGCTCAATGTTCCGTCCTGAGACAATGCTACCAGGATAAGCGAGGAATATATCACAAAGAGAATATCTCTCGTCAGCAGTTTCTTTGTCAACGACATGGACATCATCATCGCTGACAAACCCACAATCAACAAGACATTGAAGATATTGCTGCCAACAACATTGCCCACACTCATATCGGCACTGCCATCCAATGCACTGAAGAAACTTACCACAAACTCGGGCATGCTGGTACCCATGGCCACCACAGTAAGACCGATAACCATCTCACTGACATTCCATCTGCGAGCCATGCTGGACGCTCCGTCGGTGAACTTGTCTGCACCCCACACGACTACTGCAATTCCAACTAAAAGCAAAACGATGTCCAAAAACATTGATTTAATCTCCTATACCTATTTAATATTATTATATTACCTTGACCATAGTCGAGTTTCACAAAAATTGACTGCAAAGATAGTGTATTTTGGATAATTTGACCTTCTATTTGAACTATTTTTTGATTTTTAAAGGAACGAACCTACCTTTTGTGCAGAAAAAGCGCTACCTTTGTGCGCAACATGAGAAAGATAGTCTACATATTCACAGTACTTATCTGTGGAATGAGTATTGGAGCATGCCACAACGGGAGGACATCAGACGGGCCACATCAGCCAGACACCCAAATTAAAAAGCCCGACACTCCCTCCCGCGACACACTATTGGTCATAACCATGCCCGAGAATGCCTTATGGGGACATTTGGGAGAAGGTACCGGAATGAGCGTACTGGAATTCATTACGGACAAAGGAGATACGCTATACATTAACAAAGAAAGCGAAATCACCGGAAACCCCGGCATCATATATGGCAGCATACGCAACTACACCGACAGGTTCTGCCTCACCACCACCGACGGAGGAGAAACACTTGTAAAGGCCGTGAACGTTACGGAGATGCAGGAACTCTGGACCGAGAATGTACGAATTGAGAAATAATCACAAAAGAATATAACAGACAATTATGAAGATCAGAACACTTGCTTTTGCATGCCTGGCTACATTTGCATCTGCAGCCATGGCACAGTTTGAAGGAGCGACCATTGACGAAAGAATTGCTGCCACCGCCGGCGAAGACAGCGTTGTTGTAGGTCGCGGACACATCAGCAGTTTCCAGATGGGCATTGAGAACAAGAACTGGAAAGATGCCCATATCTCATGGAAATGGCTCATGAAGCACGCCCCATATGCCATCTCTGGCCTCTACAAGGGACATGCCCCCTTCATGCTTTACCAGCTGATTATAGCCGAACAGGACCAGACAAAGAAACTGGAATACTTCAACGACCTGATGTACATGTTCGACCAGCGTGCCGCACGTCTGGACACGCTCAACAGCATGGAGAAGAGAGACAACCTGAAGAGCACTCTGGGTGACGTTCTCGCCATCAAGGCTGACTACTACAACTGGACCGCTCCATCCACACCTGGTTCAAACTACACTCTGAACACCAGCTACAAGAACTATTCAGAAGCTATCAAGATGATTAACGAAAAGGGCGGCCGCGAGGTTGAAGGTTCTGTGCTCCAGAACTTCTTCCTGACCTCTGATGCCATGTACAAGAGCGCTCCCAACGCCCTGCGCGAGCAGTATCTGCAGGACTACCTGGACTCAAAGGATGCTTGCGAAACCATGCTCCAGTTGGCAAAGGAGGCCCAGGCTGCCGGCGAAGACGCCAAGGCACAGAAGTTGCTGGCCAAGTACGAAGGCCCTCTGGCCCTTATCGAGCAGACCTTCGCAAACAGCGGTGCGGCTGACCGCGAGCAGATCATTGCCATCTACACCAAGAAGTTTGATGTATACAAGACCGATGCAGCCAAGCTGAACTCCTCTCTGAACCTGATGGCCCAGAACGGTTGTGACAACGACTCCATCTATTTCGTATATGCAAAGGCAGCCTACGACATCCAACCCACCTTCACCGCCTCCATCGGTTTGGCACAAAAGGCACAGAAGGACGGCAAGGCTACCGAAGCCCTCTCCTACTACGACAAGGCTCTGGAACTCGCTGCCGACGACGCCACACGTGGCAAAATCTGCATCAAGGTTGCCCAGGCACTCATCTCCAGCGGTGGCTTCGCAAAGGGCGAGGAATACATCAACAAGGCAATCGCCTTCAACCCTGCCCTCACCGGTGCCGCTTACTGGCAGATGGCCATGAGTCTCATCAAGGCACACGACCTGAAGGGTGCCGTCGGTTATTGCGACAAGGCAGGACAGGCCGACATCACCTATGCCAACCGTGCCGAGGACATGAAGAAGCGTCTCAACGAGGCTATTGCACAGCAGGCTACCAACGCAAGAATGCAGGCCGAGTACAACGAGTACATGCGTAAGAAGAAGGCCGAGGAAGACTTCTGGAACCAGAAGTAAGCCAACAACATACTACAACAACAAACTAAAAGCAGGATTGCTACTTGAATGTGCAATCCTGCTTTTTGTATCCTCCCCTTAATATTGATGTCCATAACAAAATTATTGCTGTCAGATAAAACTACATCAACACAAAAACGGTCATTAGCGTTATGATGATAATGGACTGTGTCTTGCCGGTTTGAGGGCGCAATGAGGTTCCATTGTAACAGAGAAACGACGAAACAAATGACGAAAAGCATTGTTTCGTTAGCGCGTAACAGTCTTTACAATCGTTCCCGATTAGAACCCACTCCAGTCATCACTGGTGGTAAAATCTATCACCAGTGACGGTAAAACTTATCACCAGCGACGGCAAAACTTATCACCAGCGACGGCAAAACTTTTCAGTTATAATGGTTCATTTGCAAACCAGCATGAAGCAGCCCGAGAAATACGTGATGCAAGTCTTGAACGCCAATACGTCAACAACTTTCTATAAGACAAAAGGAGAGATATCCGACAATATGAGCATTACCAGACATTAGTTCATTTGTTTGCGGACAACAAGCAATAAACCCAAATCTGTCAATAGACTGTAGCGCTAATGAAGGTATAATCATCATAACGCCAAGACCGATTGGGGAAAAAAAATAAGATCCAAGACCTAATGGCCTTGAACCTTATTTAGTTTGTTCCTTGTGTATTCTGAACTTATGCTTCTGCGATGGGCTCAACGCTTACGGTTGAACGGTTCAGACGACCCTTGCGGAATGTCACGATACCGTCTGCCAGAGCGTACAGAGTGTCATCCTTGCCGATGCCTACGTTCTTGCCAGGATAGTGGCGTGTGCCACGCTGACGAACGATTACGTTACCGGCAATGCACTTCTCACCACCGAAGATCTTGATACCGAGTCGCTGTGATGCTGACTCACGGCCGTTCTTTGAACTACCAACACCTTTTTTATGTGCCATTCTGTGTTCCTCCTGTGATTTTAGTGATTAAGCAATAACTTCCTTGATAGTCAACTCGGTGAACTGCTGACGGTGACCGTTCAGCTTGCGGTAACCCTTGCGACGCTTCTTGTGGAATACCAGAACCTTGTCGCCCTTTACCAGGGGAGATACCACTTCACATACAACCTTGGCACCCTCTACGGTGGGAGCACCTACGGTGATTGTACCGTTGTTGTCTACCAACAACACTTTCTCAAACTCAGCAGCCTGACCAGCCTCGGCACCAGCGATGTGGTGTACGAAGAGCTTCTTGCCGGCTTCAGCCTTGAACTGCTGACCGTTAATCTCAACGATTGCGTACATTTGTTTATTTATTATTTAACGGGTTTGACCGCGGGGCGAAACCATCTCGTGGTTCACTTTTTCGGGCCTCAACGGCATAAATCGGGTGCAAAGTTAGTGTATTTCTGCGAGATGTGCAAGAAATAGGATGCTAATTTGTTACTTTTTTGCGTTGTAGCGCTTGTTCAGACCTGTTACGATGTCCTTGGTGATGTTGTACTTGGGGTTGGCGATAAGCAGATTGTCGCCGGCCTTGATCATCACGTAGTCATATTTCTTTGTCTGGTTATATATCTTCAGGAAAGCCTGTATGCTGTCGCGTGCTTCCTGGTTGATGCGTGCCTGTTCCTCGTTGAACTCATTGTTCAGCTTGGCGGCCAGTTGCTGGAGTTCCATTTCCTGCTGCTGGAGGCTCTGCTGTGCGCGCTCCAGTTCGTCGCGTGTCTGGAAGCCGTTGTTCTCGTACTTGCGTTGCATGGCAGTTGCGCTTGACTCCAGTTTGCGCTGCTTCTGTGCCAGTGTGTTCTGGATGTCTGTACCCTTGCGTGTGAGAACTTCCTCATAGTCCTTGTAGAGTTGGTACTGACTCATCAGGCTGTCCAGTTCCACGTAGGCTATGCGCAGGCCTGTTACCTCTGTCTCAGCTGTTTGTGCAACCTCTTCGTTACCTGTTTCCTTGTTGTTGCTGCATGATGCAAGGCCCAGGGCGATGCTCATGGCGAGAAAAAGATACTTTTTCATTTCTGTTTCTATGTTATTTATTCGTATGTTCCTTGACTTTGTGCGGACTCTGATGGCGCATCATCCTGTCCATACTCTGTACGCAGTGTATGCCTTTCTTGCGCATCTCGGGACTTTGCCCTATGTGCAGACTGCGGAATTTGCCTCCTTTTTGCAGGATTATGCGTATGGAGAGCAGCAGTATGCTGATTGCGCAAATTCCAAGCGTCAGAAGTAATAGTTTCAACATTTATTTGTATATTTGCATGCGCAAAGTCATGGTTTCGGTTGGCAAAGATAGTGAATATTTGCTAATCTGCCAAATAAAACACCTTGGCAATGCGTTATTTTAATATTAACGACCTAATAACCGAATTGATATGATGGATTTGAAACCTGCCTCGGTATTTGAGGCGTTTAGTGAGATAAACCGAGTTCCCCGCCCCTCAAAGAAGGAGGACAAGATGATGGAATACCTGTTGGAGGTAGGCCGTAGTCTTGGTTTGGAAACCCAGCGTGACGAGATTGGCAATGTGGTCATCCGCAAGCCTGCCACCCCCAGCATGGAGAACCGCCCCATACTGGTACTACAGAGCCACATGGATATGGTGTGCGAGAAGAACAACGATGTGGAGTTCGACTTCGAGAATGACGCTATCCAGGCATACGTGGACGGAGAATGGATGAAGGCAAAAGGCACTACACTGGGTGCCGATGACGGTATCGGCTGTGCCATGGAGATTGCCATCCTGCGTGCCAATGACATAAAGCACGGCCCTCTGGAGTGTGTCTTCACACGTGACGAGGAAACCGGCCTGACAGGTGCCGAGGCCATGCCTGCTGATTTTCTGAAGGGCAGGATGATGGTGAACCTCGACAACGAGGAAGAGGGCTATATCTTTGTAAGTTGTGCCGGCGGTTGCCGTACCACGGCGACTTTCCGCTATGAGGACGAACCTGTGGAGGACGGCATGTTCTTCGTGCGCCTGACCATCAAGGGCCTGACCGGCGGCCATTCAGGCGACGATATCAACAAGATGCGTGCCAATGCCAACAAGTTGCTTGCACGCTTCCTTTACATGCAGCAGGCAAAGACCGACCTGCGACTGGCCGACATACAGGCAGGCGGTTTGCACAATGCCATCCCCCGCGAGGCATCATGCGTGGTGTCCGTACCCTATGCCTACAAGGAGCAGATCCGCGTTGACTGGAACATCTTCCAGGCAGACGTGGAGGAGGAGTACAGCCGTACGGAGAAGACCATGGAGTTCATTCTGGAAAGTGTGGATGCTCCAGAGAGCGTGGTTGACAAAAAGACCGCACGCAACCTAATCCTTGCCCTGCAGGCCGTGGACAACGGCATCTTTGCCATGTGCCAGGACATAGACCTTGTGGAGACGAGTTCCAATCTGGCCAGTATCAGAAAGAACGCAGAGGAGCATACCATCGTTGTCAATTCCAGCCAGCGAAGCAGCATCCTCAGTGCACGCCACAATATGGCCGCCACATTCCGTGCCCCCTTTGAACTGGCAGGTGCAGAAGTGGTAAGCGGAGAGGGTTATCCCGGATGGAAGATGAACCCCAACAGCAAGTTGCTGGTGGTTGCCGTGGAGCAGTACAGGAAACTCTATGGCAAGGACCCCTTTGTGGGCGGAATACATGCAGGACTGGAGTGCGGACTCTTCAGCGAGAAGTTCCCCGGAATGGACATGGTGAGCCTTGGTCCCACGATGCGTGGTGTGCATAGCCCCGACGAGCGCATGCTTATCCCCAGCGTACAGTTGGTATGGGATCACCTCCTGGCTATATTGGCAAATATCTAAACAAAGGAAACGAACTTGAAGCGATTCCCCTTATATATATATATAATAGGTGTACTGTTGGCGATGGTCAGCAGTTGCGATGACTATGATTCGTGGACGGCTGACCCTCATGCGCAACTCACATTCGGGCGCGATACCGTCAGTTTTGACACCTTGATAAGCACGGTGAGCAGCAGCACCCAACGCCTGTTGGTGTATAACCACAACAAGAGCGGAGTGCGCATCAGCGACGTGCGCCTGAAGCATGCCGGCCAGAGCCCCTTCCGTGTGAACATGGACGGCCAGTTCCTGCATGAGGGTCAGGGCACCGACTTTGAGGTGAGGAAGAACGACAGCATCTTTGTCCTCGTGGAGGTAACCCTGCCGGATACCGATACGGACACCGTCGCAATGCATACCGACAGCCTTTGCTTCACATTGGAAAGCGGCACGGTACAGTATGTGACGCTCATGGCAGGCGGACAGAACGCGTTCCATTGGCGAGGGGTAAGGGTAATAGACAGGGACTCAACCCTGCAAAGCCGTCGTCCCGTGGTAATATATGATAGTCTTTATGTATCTTCCGGTGCAACACTTACCGTGGCGGCAGGCACTAATTTGTACTTCCATCAGCATGCCTCCATGCGTGTGGACGGCACACTGGTGGTGAACGGCACTTTGGAGGAACCCGTTGTCTTCCGTGGCGACAGGACAGGAAACCTGTTCGACTATCTGCCCTATGACAATACACCCCAGCAATGGGGCGGTGTGTACCTCAACGGGTCGGGGCACAAACTGACTTACCTGGACCTACACAGCAGCACCTTCGGCATCAAGGCCGAGGATACTGACATAGAACTGGCCAACTGTGTGATTCACAACACAGGAGGTAATGCCTTGTGGACAAAGAACTGCCGTGTCAAGGCATACAACACGCAGATAAGCAATGCCTTCGGCAACCTCTATCAGATGATAGGCGGAGAGACGGAAATGACCTTCTGTACCTTGGCACAGTTCTACAATTTCGATGCCAACAGAGGTTGGGCATTGAACTTGAGCGACTATGATGTGGAATACGGTGATACGATGTTCTACGACGTTTCGCGTGCCAATTTTACCAACTGTATCATCACAGGTTATGGCGATGACGTCATCTCGGGCAGTTTCCTGAAAGAGAGCAAGTTCCAGGACTCCGTGCAATATCGTTTCCAGCGCTGTTTCCTGAATACGGTGTATAGCGATGGCGACTCCGTCCGCTTCGTGCGCAATATCTATGAGAATCCCGAGGACACCATGTCCTACGGACGTCAGTTCCTGCTCTTTGACACATACGCACGACTCTATGACTTCACGCCCGACACGCTGGCGCACTTCTGTGACAGTGCTGATGTCTACTGGGCAGAGGAGTTCCCCCTCGACCGCCTTGGCAGAAGTCGCGAAGCAGACGGACGTGCCGACATAGGTGCGTACGAGAATGTTCTGCGTCAGAGCAAGGGAGAAGCAGAAGACAAGGAGGAGAAGGAATGAAGGTAACCCTGTTGGTCGTGGGCAAGACCACGGACAAGCATATCATTGCCCTGGTGGACGAATACCTGGCACGCCTGAAGCATTACCTGCCAACGGATATTGAGGTAATCCCCGAACTTCGCCAGACAAAGGCCCTGTCCGAGGCCCAGCAGAAGGAGGCAGAGGCTTCGCTGATACTGTCACGCATACAGCCGGGCGACAGGGTGGTGCTCCTCGACGAGCATGGCGTGGAGAGGCGTAGCGTGGAGTTCGCCTCCTGGATGCAGAAGAAGATGCTTTCGGGCACCAAACGCCTCCTGTGCATAGTTGGCGGACCTTATGGCTTTGCTCCTGCCGTATATGACCGGGCCGACGAGAAGATTTCCCTTTCGCAGATGACCCTGTCCCACCAGATGATTCGACTGCTCTTCGTAGAGCAGGTGTATCGTGCCATGACAATATTGAACGGAGAACCTTATCATCACGAATGAGAGGCAGGCCCCCCTCAGTCCCCCTGTATGGGGAGGAGAGGGTGAACGTTTAACGTTTAACGATTAGCGGGTGAGCGGAAATATTATAAAACGAAATACAAACAATAAAATATACAATTATGCTTAGTGTAGAAGAATTGAACGAGAGGCTTATCGACCTTGCTTTCAGCGAGGATATAGGCGATGGTGACCACACCACATTGTGCTGCATCCCGGCGGACAGCATGGGCGAGAGCAAGTTGTTGATCAAGGAAGAGGGCATCTTTGCCGGTGTGGAGATAGCCAAGCAGGTCTTCCATAGATTTGACCCCACTATGGAAGTGGAGGTGTACATCGAAGACGGTGCACACGTGAAGCCCGGTGACATAGTGATGAGCGTGAAGGGCAAGGAGCAGAGCCTTCTGCAAACCGAGCGCCTGATGCTGAACATCCTTCAGCGCATGTCCGGCATAGCCACCATGACCCACAAGTACCAGCAGGCCCTCATAGATGCCGGCACCAAGACCCGCGTGCTGGACACCCGCAAGACCACTCCCGGCATGCGCATGCTGGAGAAGGAGGCCGTGAAGATTGGCGGAGGCATGAACCACCGTATAGGCCTGTTCGACATGATTCTGTTGAAGGACAACCACATTGACTTCTGCGGTGGCGTGCACAACGCCATCAGCCGTGCCAAGCAGTATTGCAAGGACCATGGCAAGGACCTGAAGATAGAGTGCGAGGTTCGCAACTGGAAGGAACTGGAGGAGGCTCTGGCCGAGGGTTGCGACCGTATAATGTTCGACAACTTCACTCCAGAGGACACCAAGAAGGCAGTTGAACTTGTTGCCGGCCGTGCCGAAACCGAATCAAGCGGTGGCATTACCTTCGACACCATGATACCATACGCCCAGGCAGGTGTGGACTTCATCAGTTTCGGTGCCTTGACACACAGCGTCAAGGGTCTGGACATGAGCTTCAAGGCCGCAGGCTCAGACAAGTTGGTAATAAAGTAAAAGTATGTACTCCGAGTTTTCTGGCTACTTTGAATACTCGGAGTACTCAGAAAACTCTGAATAATCCTTAATCAAATATTTATGCGTAAGATATTCTCATTCATATGTCTCCTGCTCGTCTCTGTGATGGCCATGCCTTGCACCAACCTTATCGTGGGCAAGAAGGCTTCCACCGACGGCAGTGTGATAATCAGTTATAGCAGCGATAGTTATGGCATGTTCTCGTCTCTCTATTACAAGCCTCGCACGAAGCATGCCAAGGGAACCATGCGTCCCATCTATCACTACGAGACAAGCAACTACCTGGGCGAGATTCCCGAAGCAGAGGAAACGTATCAGGTAACTGGTTTCCTAAACGAATACCAGTTGAGCATCATGGAAACCACTTTCGGTGGCCGCCCCGAACTGGACGGAGGTCCCGGCATCATGGATTATGGTTCACTGATGTGGATAGCCCTGGAGCGTTGCAAAACCGCACGCGAGGCCATCAAACTCATCGACGAGTTGTGCCAGAAGTACGGTTATCAGTGTAGTGGCGAGAGTTTCACCATTGCCGACAAGAACGAGGTGTGGATTATGGAACTCATCGGCAAGGGCAAGGACGAAATGGGTGCCGTATGGGTGGCACGCCGCATGCCCGACGACATGATCAGCGCACATGCCAACCATAGCCGTATCCGTCAGTTCCCTCTCAAGGACAAGGAGAACTGCCTCTATTCAAAGGATGTCATCTCCTTCGCACGCAAGAAGGGTTACTTCACCGGCAAGGACAAGGACTTCTCCTTCTCCGAGGCATACGCTCCCATAGATTTCGGTGCCAAGCGCTATTGCGAGGCACGCGTATGGAGTTTCTTCAACAAGTGGGCTGCCGAGGACATGAAACCCTATCTGCCCTATGCCATGGGCGAGGACGTGAATCCCGAGACAAAGCAACCCATCGACGGCATACCTCATGAAATGCCCCTTTGGGTGAAGCCCAAGCAGTTCCTGAGCACTCAGGATGTCAAGGATATGATGCGCGACCACTATGAGGGAACTCCCATGGACATCACCGAGGGTCTCGGTTCTCTGCCCTGGAAGATGCCTTACCGCGTTACTCCTCTGTCCTACAAGGTGGACGGCAAGGAGTATTTCAACGAGCGTCCCATCAGCACCGTACAGTCCAGTGCCATCTACGTGGCTCAGATGCGTGACTGGTTGCCCGACTATATCGGCGGTGTCCTCTGGTTCGGCAATGACGATGCCAACATGGTGGCTCTGACTCCCATCTACTCATGCCTGGAGAGCGTGCCCGATTGCTATAGTGCCAAGCACGCCAATGCCACAACCTTCAGTTTCCGTAATGCCTACTGGGTGTGCAACTGGGTGAGCAACATGGTGTACTACCGCTACGACCTCCTCTTCCCCGAACTCCAAGCCGTGCGCGACCGTCTGGAGAAGGACTTCAATAGCGTTCAGGACTACATGGAGGCAAAGGCCAAGGAAATGGGAGAGGCCGAGGGCAAGAAGTTCCTCAGCGACTACAGCCTCCGCATGTCAGGCATGATGCTGGACGAATGGATGCAACTGGCACAGAAACTCATTGTCAAGTACAACGACATGTGCGTGAAGAAAGTTGACGAAAAGGGCGACTACATCCTCACCCCCGGTGGCGAACCCGTAGCTCCCCAGCGCCCCGGCTATCCCGAACACTATCTGCGCAAGATGGTGGAGGAGAGTGGTGACAAGTACTTAATAAAGTGACACAAGAATACGTAACCGTTATATCCACCATTCCATGCAGTTATGACTGCTATTTTATAAATCGGTATTTAACCCAAATCTGTCAATAGACTGTTTGCGCTAATGAAGGCTTCTTTTTGACATCCTTTTTGTCGCCTCTCTGTTATGATGGAACCTCATTGCGCCATCAAGGCGACAAAACATCTGTTCAAAAATTAAGACCATTATCATCATCACACTAATGACAGATTGGGGTTAAGGAAATACATACGGCTCAGTTGCAATATCGCAACTGAGCCGTTTCCATTTTCCCGAAAGGAATCTTTCTATTCCGCCATTACCTCTACGGTCATGCTGATATCCTGCTTGGGACGGTCGCCCCGCATGGTTTCGCATGACTGGATGCGTTCCACCACGTCGAGACCTTCAAGGACTTCGCCGAAGACGGTGTACTGGCCATCCAGGTGTGGGGTGCCGCCTATGGTGGTGTAGGCTTCGGTCTGTTCGGGTGTGAGGTGCGGTTTTTCCATTTCCTGACAGATGGCATGCGTTTCGGCATTCAACCGGTCCTGCAATTCCTGAAGCCCTGCCCTATCGCGGTTCTTGCGCATCTGAAGTATTTCTGCCCTGTGCTCTGCCACAAGGCGATCGAACACGGTCTGCTCCTGTTGCATCTGCATCTGGCGCTCCATCTGCTTCAGTTGGCCAGCATTGTACTTCTGACCCCATACAATGTAGAACTGGTTGCCGCTGCTCTCACGCTCGGGGTTCATGTCGTCGCCCAAACGTGCAGCACTCAGGGCACCGCGCTTGTGGAAGAGTTTGGGATAGACTATCTCGGCAGGTATGGTATAGTCCGGTCCTCCCGTGCCAAGCATCTTGCCGGCAGGTGCACCGATGCTGTCGGGATCGCCGCCCTGAATCATGAAATCCTTGATGACACGGTGGAAGAGCGTGCCGTTGTAATAGCCCTCGCTTGCTAACTTGATGAAGTTGTCCCTGTGCTTGGGTGTCTCGTCGTAGAGGCGCACAATGATGTCGCCCATGGATGTGTGTATCTTTACTTGTGTTGACATATATCAGCAATCTTGTTTATACAAAAGAATGGATGTAGCGAACAAGGCACTACATCCATTCCATACTATTCTGTTTCCTTAATTATATAAGGTTACTTCTTCTCTGCTTTCTTGGCAGAAGCCTTCTTGGCGGGTGCCTTCTTTGCAGGAGCCTCTTCCGTCACGGGAGTTTCTTCCTTTGCAGGGGCAGCCTTCTTGGCAGGTGCTTTCTTGGCAGGAGCCTTCTTGGCGGGAACTGGCTCTTCAGCCTTCTCAGCCTTGCCCTCGAACTTCTCAAGACGTGCACGCAGTACGCTGATTTCGTTCTCCTTGACAGTGAGTTCGTCACCAAGGTTGGCAATCTGGGTGTAGAGTGCGTTCAACTCGTCGTTCTCCACGTTCTCAGAGAAGAGGTCGTTCACTCTCTTCAGGAAGTCACCCAGGATGTTCATGTAGTTGGTGAAGGCATCGAAAGCGCTGTCATAGAAACTACGCAACATGGGCACTGCCTGAGGCTTGGTGGTCATGTACTGGAAGTTGTTGGTTGCCTGCAAGCGGTCCCAGTCCTGCTTGATGCGACGGTCCTTGCATGCCAGGATACGACCAACGAGTTTCTCTTCGTACAACTTTGCGAAAGCCTCGCGCTGCATGGTGTTACCCAACCAGCCGGAGATGTCGCGCTCCTCGTCGTTCCAAGACATGGGGTAAGGAACGTCGATGGTGTCCACTGCCTTGCGGTTCTCCACCAACTCTGCGGGAGTGGCGAAACCGATGCCGCGCTGTGCTGCACATACGGGCAGAGCCTTGATGAAGTCCAGGATGTTGCTGCTCAAGGGCTGGAACATACCGATGGCGCAGAGTTCCATACCGATGGTGATAACCTCCTCGCTCTGGGGCAGGTTAGCAATCCAGTCGATGTACTTGTCGGCCATGAGGGGATACTCGTTCCAACTGCTGTCTGAGAAGCGCAGGCAGATGTCGTCGCTCAACTTATAGTCGCGCATGAGGACAGAAATACGGTTGTCCACAGCGCAAGAATATACGTAGTGGGGGCTCTTCCAACCGAGGATGTGCTTTGCACCCTCAACGATGATACCCTTGTAGCCCATGTCGGCTGCCATGCTGCCAATCTCGTCGCTATAGATGAGGTTGGAGTTGCGCATAACCTTAGGCTCTACACCGAACAGTTCCTTAACGCGGCCAGCCAGACGGGCAACCTCGTTCTTGAAACTCTCCTCGCTGCCGATGGAAGCCAAACCATGGCTGTAGGGCTCTGCCAGGAAGTCGGCCTTGCCGGTCTCTGCAATCTGCTGCAACAGGTCAATTACCTCGGGAGCATACTGCTCAAGCATCTCGATGGCAACACCGGAGAGTGAGAAACAGCACTTGAAGTTGTCGTTCTGCTTGCACATTTCCAACAGGGTGGTCAGTGCGGGAACATAACTGTTGTCGGCTGTGTCGCGGATAGCGCGCTCGTTCTCATAGTCATCGTAGTAGTAGTGGTCCTTGCCGATTTCAAAGAAACGATAGCGCTTCAGATGAACAGGCTGATGTATCTCGAAATATAAACAAATCTGTTTCATAACTTGAATTCTTAATCTTTGATTTCTAATATGTTTAGCGTAGTCGCTTCTTTAATTACTTTATATTCTTTACTGCGTTGAGGTAGTCATCGTTGTTGAAGTATCCGCGGCCGCAGAGTTGGTTGTAGCACTCGCGAATGCGCAAGCCCACCTTCTCCCAGGTGATGCGGTCAACCTCCTTGATGCCCTCCTCTGACAGATAGTTGTAGAGTGCCTCGTTGGTGCAGACGCTGTACATGGCATCGGCCATGGCGTCGATGTCCCAGTAATCCACCTTGATGACGTTGTCCAGAATCTCGCCGCAACCAGACTGCTTGGAGATTATGGAAGGACAGCCGCACTGCATGGCCTCAAGAGGTGCGATACCGAAGGGTTCGGACACTGAAGGCATCACGAACACGTCGGAGTTCTTGTATGACTCGTACACCTGCTTGCCCTTCTGGAATCCGGGGAAGTGGAAACGGTCTGCAATGCCGCGCTCTGCCGCCAACTGAATCATGGCGTTCATCATGTCGCCGCTACCTGCCATGCAGAAGCGGATGTTGCGTGTACGCTGGAGCACCTTTGCAGCAGCCTCCACGAAGTATTCGGGACCCTTCTGCATGGTGATACGTCCAAGGTAGGTCACAACCTTCTCGCCGGGAGTCTTGTTGGGAACGATGTCCAGCAGGTCCTGGCTGAGCGGATAAACGGCATTGTGCATGGCTACGCACTTGCGCGGATCCTGGTGATACTGGTGGATGACGGTCTGGCGCGTATGCTCTGATACGCACATGATGCAGTCTGCATGGTCCATACCGTTCTTCTCGATGCTGTATACGGTGGGGTTCACCTTACCGCGAGAGCGGTCGAAGTCTGTAGCGTGAACGTGTATGCAGAGTGGCTTGCCGCTTACCATCTTGGCATGTACGCCAGCGGGGTATGTCAGCCAGTCGTGTGCGTGTATCAGGTCGAAGTCCTCGCTTCGTGCGAGTACGCCTGATATGATGCTGAAGTTATTGATTTCGTCATGCAGGTTGCTGGGATAGCCTCCGGCAAACTGTATGCAACCCAGGTCGTCCAGTCCCTGCAGGTAGTTGAAGTCTGCATAGAGATGGTCGCGGAAACGATAATAGTCCTCTGCCGTGTGTCCCACGAAGCGGTCTTTTATCCAGTCGTAGTTGGCATCGCGCCATACCACGGGCACCTGGCTCATGTTGATAATCTTCAGGAACTTTTCCTCCTCGCCTGTAGGTTTGGGCAGGCAGAAGGTGGTTTCCACGTCACCCTGAAGATCCAGTCCTCTTGCTATACCGTAACTGGCAACTGCGAGACCTCCGTAAATCTTAGGAGGAAACTCCCAACCGAACATTAGTACTTTCATGTATGTGTCCTCCTTATTTAATATTCGTTATACTGGTCCAAAAGTTTCACTACTCGCATGATCTCTGCCACGTTCATTGCAAATGATATTGCACCACGTCCGTGGAAGGGAGGATTGCCGTCGAAGAGTTCGGGTATAGTGCCGATGCAGTGGTAGAAGAGTTCCTCTTCGTAACCTACGAGCAGGCGATCCACGAAACTTACGCGAGACATCTTGTGGACGTTCAGGCATGCCTCCATGTAGAAACCTGCCAGCCATGGCCATGCGGTACCCTGATGGTAAGCATAATCGCGCTGCACCTGAGGACCTACATACATGGGGTTGTAGCCGGAACTCTTCGGAGAGAGGCTGCGCAGACCCTTGGGTGTGAGCAACTCCTTGGTACAGAAGTCCAGTACGGATTTCTGCTGCTTCTTGTCCAGAGGGCTGTAGTCGAAGGCTACGGCAAAAATCATGTTGGGACGTACCAGGTAGTCGCGATAACCGTCCACGCAATAGTCGCACAGATAGCCGTGTTCGTTCCAGAACATGCCCACGAAACTCTTGCTCACCTGCTCTGCCAGTTCAGAGAGAACCTTCACGTTCTTGGCATCGCCGGTGTGTGTGCACAGGTCAATATAGAATTTGATGGCGTTGTACCACAGTGCATTGAACTCTACGATGTAGCCTGTACGTGGCACGATGGGGCGTCCGTTGGAAGTGGAGTTCATCCATGTGATGGCCTTGTCGCGGCCTTCGCTGTAGACGAGTTTATTTTCCATCACCTTGAGGTTGGGATGGTTGCCTGCCAGTATCCAGTCCATGATGTCGCGTACGAGTGCGCTGTATTTCTCCACGCAGGAGTCCATGCCCACGAACTTGCCGTACTGCTGTATACACCATACGGCCCACAGAAGCACATCGGGCTGGTCCATTTCCTGGATGCTGACCTCTATCTTCTCGTCCTTCATGAATGCACGGATAGCCTTTTCGGCGGTCTCCATCACATCGTCGTACTTGGTGAGTTCGTTGTTGGTCAAGGTCAAACCGGGCAGTGCAATGAACTGGTCGCGTGCGCGGCACTTGAACCAGGGGTAGCCTGCCAGCACATAGTCCTCGTGCTCGCGGTGCACGATGAACTGGTGTGCGCTGTTCACCAGGGTGTTGTAGAAATTGTCGCGCGGTGTGCGGATGTTCACCTCGAACTCAGCCAGTTCTGCCAGTGTCTTGGTGTCAATCTCGCTCAGACCTGCACTGAAGACTACGCTTTCGCCCTTCTTGATGTTGAACTCAAAGTAACCGGGCACGTAGAGGTCTTCGTTGCTTGCATAGCCGCGTTCCTGCTCCTTGGGGTATTCCACGCCCTTGTACCAGTTGGGGTTGTAAACGAAGTTGTTCTCCTTGTCCAACTGCATGAACAATTCGGGATAGCCTTCGTACATGCAGGTGCGGATACCGCCCTGCACCTCGTGGTACTCGCGGGAAGCGAGGCTGTTCTCGTGGGTGTACTCGCGAACACTGCGGAAGGCCAGGAAGGGCTGCAGGCGCAGAGTAGTTTCGCTGTGTGCATCCACCAGGGTGTAGCGGATGATGATGCGGTCCTCGAAGTGCTGGAACATCTGTTCCTTCTTCAGGATCACACCACCCACACGATAGATTGTTGTGGGAACTTTCAGTGAGTCGAACTCACGGATGTACTTGTGTCCACGGGGAGAAAAGCTGTCGCCTGAATACTTGTGCAGGCCGAGGTTGAACTCTGCTCCATGCTGGATGACGGTGGCGTCCAGACTGGAAAGAAGAACGTGGTTCTCCTGATCCAATTCTGGCACTGGCACTACCAGCAGGCCGTGGTACTTACGAGTGTTGCAGTCAACGATTGTTGAGCAAGAATAGGCTCCGGAACGATTCGAGCGCAGGACTTCCTTTGGCAGGCTGTCCTCCAGATTCGTCATCAGAGTCTTGTCAAAACGTAAATAACTCATAGGTATTATATATCTGGGTTAGTCTTTAGCACCTCAAAGTTAGCACTTTTATTTGAGAAAATTTTGCCAATCGGCATAATTGACGTAATTTTGTGCCCAATAACATATTTTCAACGGTATAAATGGCCAAAAAGAGGGTTCCCTGGGAGGAATATCTGGATAAAATCAGCGATATGCTGGACACTTTGACGGACGAGCAACGCGAAATTCTGCTGGAGCACGTCTCAGTGGTGAAATTCAAGAAGAACGAAATTATATATAAGGAGGGTGACCTGCCCACCAACCTGCTCTGTCTGGTGAGCGGAAAGGTGAAAATATACAAGGACGGTGTGGGAGGCAGACCCCAGATTATGCGTGTACTGGGCGAGACGGAATACTTTGCCTACCGCGCATACATGGCCGACGAACCCTTCATCACGGCGGCCGCGGCCTTCGAACCCTGTGTGGTGCTGAAAATACCCTTGGGCATCGTCACCAAGATGATTCAGGAGAACGCACACCTGGGATGGTTCTTCATCCAGAAACTGGCGCACGACTTGGGCCAGAGCGACGAGCGCACCGTAAACCTCACCCAGAAGCACATACGCGGACGACTGGCAGAAAGTCTGCTCTTCCTGAAGGAATCCTACGGACTGGAGGAGGACGGTTCCACCTTATCTATATATATGTCGCGCGAGGACCTGGCCAACCTCTCCAACATGACCACTTCCAACGCCATCCGCACCCTCTCTGCCTTTGCCGGCGAGAAACTCGTAGCCATAGACGGACGCAAGATAAAGTTCATGAACCTGCAGGGGCTGGAGAAAATCTCCCGTATCGGCTGACACCGCCCCCACCCTTTTTTAGCGGCACGCACAGACACAGAGCATACAAATGAGCAAGTACCCCGTAGACCTGATTACCATCCTCGGCCCCACGGCCAGCGGCAAGACACCATTTGCCGCCCGTCTGGCACATGCCATGGGCGATGCAGAGATAATCTCCGCCGACTCGCGCATGGTGTACCGAGGCATGACCATAGGCAGCGGCAAGGACCTGGACGACTACATAGTGGACGGCGAGCAGGTGCCCTACCACCTCATTGACATCTGCGAACCGGGATACCGCTTCAACGTGTACGAATTCCAGTGCGCCTTCCAGAATGCCTATATGGACATCACCGCGCGCCACCGCATGCCCATCATGTGCGGAGGCACAGGCCTGTACATAGAAAGCGTGCTCAAGTCCTACGAACTGGGGCAGGTCCGTTTCCCCGAGCGCAAGAGCCTCACCATAGGCCTGAAGATAGACCGCGACCTCAGGCGCGAGAAGATAACCCGCCGCCTGAAGGCCCGCCTGGAGGAAGGTATGATAGAGGAGGTGCAGACACTCCTGAAGACCGTCTCCGCCGAGCGTCTCATCCGCTACGGCCTGGAGTACAAGTACGTCACCCTCTATTGCATCGGCCAGTTGTCCTACGACGAGATGTTCCGCCAACTGGAGATTGCCATCCACCAGTTTGCCAAGCGCCAGATGACCTGGTTCCGCGGCATGGAGGAGCGCCGTGGCATCCCCATCCATTGGATAGACGCCACCCTGCCCCACGAGGAAAAAGTGCGCATGGTGATGGAGATGCTTTAAGAACGGAAAACGGAAAGGTGAAAACGGACTTGCGGAGTTTGATGAGCAAAAGCGAATAAAAGTATTCCTGTCCTCGGAGTATTCGGAATCCTCGGAGTATTCGGAGTCCTCGGAGTAATCAGAATAATCGGAATAATTGAATTCTCCTCATAGTTTTCCGTTTTCACCTTTCCGCTTCATCGTTTCACTCCGCCAACTCCACAGCTGCCTGATGGCGATGGCGCTCCGTAGTATGCTGACAACCGTAGGCACCCTTATTGCGGTTGACAATCTGATTGCCGAATACAATTTTTGTGGTTCGCTCATGGTTGCCGCCAGTAATCATGTTTGCACAGATATTAGGCGACCATAGCGCTACGATGATAAATCTCACCATTACCGGTGATAAAATTTACCGTCGATAATGACAAACTTCAACACCACCGATGGTGAAATTTGACATTGTCGACGGTATAAAAATACGTGTCTCAAGATACTTGCTGGTTCACCTTAAGCATCACCTGCCAGCAAAATGTTTTCTGGTCTCACCCGTCATTAGGTTTCTAATCACATATATGCCCCTAGGCAATGTTTCCAAAGCGTTTTCACTGCATGTCTGCACCATTCTTCCATCTATGCCATACACCTTCAGAACAGCATCACCGGCATATCCATCTGCAGAACCAACTTCGTCAATTCCTGTAGAAGTACCTCCCATAAAGGAGAAAGAAACCGTCTTCAAGACATTGTCGTAAGATATCCCGGTGATAGGCTTGTGCATCAAGTATGTCCCATCCACATTGGGAGTATGCAGACTTGCAGCGGGGGCAATACGGTCGCCCTCAATGCGCTCCTCGTCAGTAAGGGCATTGTTTCCACGTATACCCCAGTAGGCCAAAACAGACTCTACGTCTTTCAGAGGCCACAGATGTCCGCGTAATTCAGAGACATATTTGTCTCCATCATCCATCAGATTATCACATATCTCAAAGTGCCCATTAGCAGGAATTATGGTCATGCGCTGACGTGACATGTTGGTATTGACCCTATTGTTAAACCATGCATTCGCATCAAAGTCAACATGATAAATCATCATGCCACTTCCTAAAGCCGTACACAAGGACTTGCTCCAAGGATCATTGTCATTACGGTTCTCCAAAATATAGTACTCGTTGGGATTGCCATCATTATAAACCACATAAGCAGAACCGCCGTCAGCAATGGATTTCATTTCTTCCACATAGGCAGGTGCCGACAATTCCACCAAGGATGTCCATCCCATGAAATGCCGCTCGTAGGCTGTATACGGTGTTGGATGATAACCATTGTTCCAATATTCTCCGTAATCCATCAAACTCCAATAATCCATGCCAGGCGCCTTGTAGTTGATGTCGTAGAAGTCGGGTAGTCCAAGCATATGGGACATCTCATGAACAAAAACTCCGATACCGTTCAGTTTGGCATTGTTTGTACCGCCGTTTTCAGAATCATCCATTCCCAGAAGCTCCGGAGCAACAAGTTCTGTAGCATAAGTTATATTATCCCTCGTCAAAGAACCAGTCCAACATGCCGGATGCATTCCGTTGTCATCCCCGACATTAGCACCACATCCCGTAAAAACTATAATTACACCATCTATCATACCGTCTTCATTTGTATCCAATTCACCCACTCTGTCCTTAATTTGGACTGCAAGCGAATCAAGTGCCTCATTACGAAAGACATTCCTACGGTTGGAACCGTTTGCATCACCATAATAACTGCGATTTTCGGACAGTGTAACTGGTTCTGTAATGATGAACTCCGGATTAAACATGTCATTACTCATTGCTCTGAAATAATCCGCCACAGAGTATGGATTGTCACCAGCTCCAATTCCTTTACCGTTAAAGAACGTTTCAAACAAACGCATCAAGGATTCCTTGTCGCCAGCAACAGAAAATTCAGCATCAGGGAATTGTGCCAGACACACAACAATCTTTGGAGAACCAAAAGCTTTCAAAGGAGCATTTTCCTGTACAGAGGCCGTTCGCAAAACCGAACGGGTATCTTGCCCATCCTCCGTTTGAACACACTGTCGACGAGATATTGTTACAGTAGGTATTCCTTCTGTTACTCCACCAGGAAATTGTGCATAAATCTGTAAAACACAAAACAATCCGATTATTGCACTTACGTGTCTCATATCCAAAATTCTCTTTATTATATAATGTATATCTATATACAAAGTCTCAAAACTTTGACAAAGGTACATTTTTTTAGGACTACTGACAAAAAAAAGCGGGAAAAAGTTCCTAATTTCGAAAAAATGCCGTACCTTTGCAGAGCAAAAGTCAAAAGGGGGATTAGCTCAGCTGGCTAGAGCGCTTGCATGGCATGCAAGAGGTCATCGGTTCGAGCCCGATATTCTCCACAAAAGGAAGGTGTGCTATAAAAGGCACACCTTTTTTTCATAACAATCCACACACAATCATTCCATGTTTGGAGGATATATCGTAAAGTTTTGTAATCAACAGGAATTTATTGATTCAAATACAACATTTGCAATGTATTTGAAATAAAACAGAGACTAAACCGTAAACTCCAATTACGGAGTCTGAACTTTAGTCACCAATTAGGCCACGTCCCTACTCTGCACGGGAAGAGAGGCTCGAACTCCCGACACCTGGTTTTGGAGACCAGTGCTCTACCAACTGAGCTATTCCCGTATTCTTCTGCAAAGATACATATTATTTTTTAATTACTCAAGATTTTGAGTAATTTTTGGATATTATTTCATTCTTTTCTAAGAAAAGCCTGAGACGTGACACCAGCATACTGTACAACAATAGCAACAATTGCTTCATGTGAAGTAACTGTTGCTATTTACCCGTATCCGGTTTTCGTATTCTCTCTGCCCCCTATGAATCCAATACTACAGAAAACCAACGATTATCCCAAATCGGTCATTGTATATTCCAATATCCTTTATACTTTTGCATTTGTTAACGACATCAAGAAGTGGAATAAGGCCGTTCGGTCATTCGTCGTAAAGACTGTGTCTAATGTTTAGCCCCCACTCCTTAACATCC
>JAZNYM010000061.1:0-79824 GCA_045594385.1 Bacteroidaceae bacterium | reverse complement strand
AATTTCTATAATTTTGTCGTTGGTAATCATGAGTGTATTCTTGTGTTAAACTTTATAAGTAACTGGAAATCACATATAAAGATACAAAATATATCTCAGATTACCAACTTTTTAGAAAACTTTATTATCCCGAACTGACGTCTAATATACTAGTTTTACACCCAGGTGGTAGCTACGGGGAGTGCTGGGGCCGTACATATAGTCGGAGTCGCGCTCCCAGCCTTGGTCGAAGTCGTTCTGGTAGGCATTGGCGATGTTCTGCACACCACCGCTTATCTGCATGCGGAAGGAGTCCACGATGGACATTTCGTATGTCACCTTGGCATTCAGTGTCATGAAAGCTGGAGTCTCCACTATCTCGGGGACTGGAGTGCCGGAACCCGCATTGTGGCCTATGTGCATGCTGCCGGTGTAGTTGCCGGTCAGGGCAACGGTGAGGTTGCGTATGGGGGTCAGCGATGCGGTGAAGTATCCGTAGGCATCGGGGCTGCGCAGTATGCGCTTGGTTTTCTGGTCGGGGACGTCCTCGTTCCACACTATCTCGCGGTCGTACTGGCTGCGCTGCAGGGTGAAGCCTGCCTGCAACTGGAACCACTTGGTCAGGGAGGCACGGGCCTCGAGGTTCACGCCGTAGACGTGTGCCCCGTAGGCATTGTAGCGCTCCTGCACGATGTTGCCCTGTGCATCTGTGCCGCTAAGTTTGCGGAGTGCGAATACGTTGTTCAGTTTGGTATAGAAGCCCTCCACGAGGAAGTTGGTCTGCACGTTGCCGAAGCGGAAGTACATGTCGGAAGAAAGGCTGAAACTATGCGAGCGTTCCTCCTTCAGGTTGTCGGCCAGCACGGTGACAAGGCGTTCACCGCCTACCACACCCACATGCAGGTCCTCGTCGAAAGCCTGTGGCGCACGGAAACCGCCGGCATAGGAGGCACGGAGGTTCACAGACTCCGTGGGGTTGTAGCGAAGGTTTACACGGGGGCTGAAGATGACATTGTCAATGAGGTTGTGCTTGTCCAGACGGCCGCCAATGAGGAAACTCCACTGCTTGTTCTTCCACTCGTTCTGCAGGAAGGCGCTGGTAATGTGGATGTCCTGGTTGAAGTTGCGGTTGTAGCCCAGGATGACGTCGTCCAGACCGTCGAAGTTGTACTCTATGCCGGCGGTAAGGTCGGCAGGCATGAACAGGCAACGGTCGAACTTGTAGACATACTGTGTTCCCAGCACATAGGTAAAGTCCTTGGTATTGCCATAGGCCAGGTTTGCCGCCTCCACCTCTTCGGGCGAACCGGAACCGATGCCGCCATAGTAACTGTCGCGGTTGGTGTACTGGAAGGAGAAGTAGGCATTCAGGTGGTGTTTGGTATTGTCGCTGAAGAAGTCGTAGCCCAGACCGCCGCCATGGATGTCGTGCTCTGTCTGCTCGGCAATGTTGGCCATGTGGGGAGGCTGCTCCATCAGGTTGCCGCCACGGCGGAACTCGTTGATGCCATGGTATTCCAGGGTCAGGCGCGAGTTGGTGCTCAGGCGCAGGAAGGAGTTGAAGCCAAGGGTCTTGTTCTTCATGCCGGGCAGTTCCGTGTAGCCGTCCCCGTCGTGGTCATACTCGTCACGGTTGCGTATCTGTCCGTACAGGAAGATGCCGGCCTTGCGGTTGTCCGTTACCAGCGAGGCATTGGCCGTGGTAACGTTCTCAAAAGATGAACTCCCCCCGATGTTCATGAGCGTGTGTCCCACCTCGGCAGAGTTGTGCAAGGGGTCCTTGGTGATGACGTTGATGGTACCGCCTATGGCAGATGCGCCATAGAGGGCAGAACCACCGCCTCTTACCACCTCCACGCGCTCTATCATGTTGGCAGGAATCTGCTCCAGACCGTACACGCCGGTCAGGGCGGAGAAGATGGGGCGCGAATTGATGAGGATCTGCGAGTAGTGACCGTCCAGACCATTGATGCGTACCTGTGTGAAACCGCAGTTCTGGCAATCGTCCTCGGTGCGCACACCGGGTTGGAAGTTGAGTCCTTGTGCCAGACAGGTGGACTGGGTGGTCTCGAACTCCTTGCCGTCCAGCACGTTCACCAGGTTGGGCGCTTCGCGGCGCTTTGTCTCGCTGCGGTTGGCGGAAACCACCACCTCGTCCAGGTCGATGTCGTCGGGCTGCATGACGAAGTTTATCTCGCGTGTCTCGTTCCTTCGGATGACTACCTTGCGTGTGATAGTGCGAAACCCAGTGTAACGGACCTCCAGGGTGACGGTATCCTTGGGCAGGTTCTTGAAGAAATAGTGTCCGGTGCCGTCGGTCATGGTGGAGATGGTGGTTCCGAGCACGCGTATTACAACGTGAGGAAGATGCTGCTTCTCGTCAGCATCGATTACGTGCCCGATGATGTTGGCATCGGTGTGCTTGTCGTCGGCCCATACGAAGGTGGTGGGAAACAATAGTGTCAGTAACAGGAAAATACGTAATAATTTTATCATACTTGCTATATTTTGGCGTGCGAAGTTACGAAAAAACTACATGAATACATACAATATACCCCCGCATTACCTACTATTGGGTATTGCGGGGGCTATATGTATAATAATGTATTATAGGGATTAGGAGCAGATGGTAATCAAGAGTGATTAGTTGGACTTCAGTCACTCTGTCTTGTCTGCCTGCGGTATGGTGTCGTATGTTTTCTGGAGCATTACCTGCAGGTGCTTCAACCTTTCCCCACTTGGCTCCGGTTCGTCGGCCATGATGTAACCGGATTGCACATCCATCATGGTCTTGCCGCTGCCGTCCACAAACAGGGCACCGGCAGGATAGTTGCAATAGGCAAAGGGATAGGTGTAGTTGCGGCTGAAGACATTGCGGCTCCAGGGGAATTCCTCGTTGTGGGGGATGCCCATCTGGCTCAGTATGGTGGCAACCATATCGTTCTGTGCAATGATGGTGTCATAGGTACGCACCTTGCTTACGGCACCTCCAATGAAGAACAGGGGCATGTGGAAGAATTCCGGATTGTCGAACGTCAGTCCGTAGGTATGTCCGTGGTCGGCATACACCACCACAAGCAGGTTATCCCAAACGGAGGTGCGGCTCAGACTGTCCAGGAACTGTCCCACACAATGGTCGGTGTAGGCAAAGGCATTGTGCACCTTGTTGTCCAGACGGTGGTAGGGCACCTCCCACGGTTCGTGGCTGCTGATGGTCTGGCATGCCCAGAAGAAAGGCTTGTCGGGACCATTCTCCTGCTTGGTACGCCGGATAAGTCCCAGCATGCGGTTCATGGCAATGCTGTCGTTGGCCCCCCATACATCGCGCTCTTCGGGGGCAACGTCGATGTCTTCTATATCCCACATGCGGAATCCCACCGCCTCCATGTACTTGCGCTTGTTCATGTGGTTGGAGTTGCCGCTATACATGTAGTCGGCTGTGTAGCCATATCCCTTCAGCGTCTTTGCCAGGCTTGGCAGCAGTGGCAGGCATGAGTCCGTCATCATCAGTGAGGTGGTGGGGTATGACACGTAGCCGGACAGGGCGCTGACAGTACCCCGGTCGGTGCGGAAACTCGTGGCCCATGCGTTGGTAAAGTTCACACCGCGTGTCATCCACTGGCATAGTTCAGGTGCCACGCCCTTTGCGCCTCCGAGACTTTCGATGAAAGGCGCTCCCATGCTTTCCAACTGGATGGTCAGTATGTCGGGTCGTCTGGTACGAAGCAGTGTGTCGGTAATGTCCTCCGTGTCTGTGGGGAATATCTGTGCGAAGATGGTATTGCACTCGTCCTCGGGCATGAGGCGGAACTGCTCTTTAAAATCCTTGCTGTACGTCCACAGGGAGCGGATCATGTGCCCCACCGGATTTATGGCAGCATGGTTGAGCATTATCTTCTTGCTATGGAAGGCACTGCGCTCGTCGGCACGACGCCCGTTCGCCCCCCAAAGCATGAAACAGAGCAACAAGCCTGTCAGCAGGTAGGTAGTATGGCGTTGCGGAGCATGCTGTTGTCTGCGTCCGCCGCCTCCGTATCTGCTCTTCCGGGGAACAATGCTTTTTGGTGTGATGGCTACCGACAGGAACGACAACAGGATGGAGGACAGCAGGATAAGGCCGATGCGTGTGACGATGTAGTACACCGATGCACTGGCAGTGGCATTGCCCGGAGAGGACATGTAACTGAAAATGGAGGCATCAAGCAGGAACTTCCAGTTCTCGTACATGATTATGGTGGCTCCGGTTACGCATCCCATCAGGAAGGTCACTATGCCGATGTATGGTCCCACTATCCATCGCAGGGGCATGGAGGGCCATTTCACGGTAAGCAGTGTTATGAACCATACTGGCAGTACGGCCATGGCCACCGTGCTTATGTCCAGCGGCAGTCCGTGCCACAGTACCTGCATCAGTTCTGACATGGTGAAGAAAGTGATGTCCTTGTTGTAGGCAAGGAACTCCACCTTACCCAAGATGGTAGCGACAAGCAGCAATGCCGTCAGCGAAAGGATGTATAGTGTGCGTTTCAATGTTTAGAGATATTGGGGTTTTACGTTTTGCGTTTTCACATTTCCGTTTATATCATACCCCCTCCCCCTTCGGGAACTCCCCCTGTCTCAGGGGGAGAAAGTTGGTGATGGCGTTTTTCTTTGTCCCTCTAAGATAGGGGGACGAGCGAAGCGGAGGGGGTATGTACTAACAGTTTTCCGTTTTAATCCCGCTTCGCGGTCTTTTCCTCCTTGTTGCTCGGCATAATTAAAATAAATTTTGCTTCTGCTCTCGCTTCCTGCGTCGGTTCCGTTTTCACCTTTCCGTTTCACTTACGTCCGAAGTCGGCAGGAATCTCTCCCCACTCTTCGGTGTTCCATTTCAGTATGGGCACGCTTACGGTGTGCGTGCGAAGCCAGTTTTCTGCCCTTGCAACAAGGTCGAGTGCCTTTTCTGTCTCCGGGGTGCGTGCCAGGGTGGTCTTGGCCTTCTTGTTCCTGACCCATGCCTGACCGCTGACACTGTCGCTATAGATGGGCATGCGGATGCCCTTCTGTTCCATCAGTGCCAGACCGTGCACTATGGCCAGGAACTCGCCGATGTTGTTAGTCCCTTGTATGGGGCCGAAGCGGAAAACCTCCTTGCCACTTGGCATGTGTACCCCACGGTATTCCATGGGGCCGGGGTTTCCGCTACATGCGGCGTCCACACAAAGGGCTTCTTTTATTTCGTTCATTACTTACATTCTCTCGGGAACCTCAATGCCCAAAAGTGACATGCCGTTCTTCACCACCTGTGCCACGGCAGAACTCAAGGCCAGACGTACAGCCTGCTTGTCGGCATTCTCTTCGCGCAGGACACTGAAGTCGTGATAGAACTGGTTGTACTCCTTTACCAACTCGTAGCAGTAGTTGGCGATGGAGGCAGGGTTGTAGTCGGCACCGGCCTGGCGCAGGGTGGCGGTGAACCCGTTGAGGTGCTGTATGAGGCTGATTTCCTTGTCGCTCAGTTCTGCACTTGTGGGCAGGGTTTCGGGGATGGATATTCCCTGCTCAGCAGCCTTGCGCAGGATACTGCGGATACGGGCATAGGTGTACTGGATGAAGGGACCGGTGTTGCCGTTGAAATCGATGCTTTCCTCGGGGTCAAAGAGCATGTTCTTGCGTGCGTCCACCTTCAGGATGAAGTACTTCAGTGCGCCCATGCCCACGATGCGTGCTATTTCGCGGGTCTCCTCCTCGGTGATGCCCTCCAGTTTCTTTATCTTGTCCTCCGACATCTGCAGTGCATCCTCTATCATGGTGGCTACCAGATCGTCGGCATCCACCACGGTGCCTTCGCGCGACTTCATCTTGCCGTTGGGCAGTTCCACCATGCCGTAACTGAAGTGTACGAGGTCCTTGCCCCACTTGAAGCCCAGTTTGTCCAGCAGGATGGAGAGAACCTGGAAGTGATAGTTCTGCTCGTTGCCCACCACGTATATCATCTTGTCGATGGGGAAGTCCTGGAAGCGGAGTTTGGCGGTACCGATGTCCTGTGTCATGTACACTGAGGTGCCGTCGCTGCGCAGGAGCAACTTCTCGTCCAGGCCCTCCTTTGTGAGGTCTGCCCATACGGAACCGTCCTCGCGGCGATAGAAGAAGCCCTTCTCCAGGCCTTCTTCTACCTTCTCGCGTCCCTCCAGATAGGTGTCACTCTCGTAGTATATCTTGTCAAAGCCAACGCCAAGGGCCTTGTATGTCTCGTCGAAACCGGCATACACCCAGTCGTTCATGGTCTTCCAAAGGCCACGCACCTCGGGGTCGTTCTGTTCCCAGCGAACCAGCATGTCGTGTGCCTCCTTGATGAGGGGAGCCTCCTGCTTGGCCATCTCCTCGTCCATGCCCTGAGCCACGAGTTGCTTCACCTCCTCGCGGTAGTGCTTGTCGAAGGCCACGTAGTAGTCGCCGATAAGGTGGTCGCCCTTCTTGCCGCTGGTTTCGGGAGTCTCGCCGTTGCCGTACTTCTGCCATGCCAGCATGCTCTTGCAGATGTGTATGCCACGGTCGTTCACGATGTTGGTCTTCACCACACGGTTGCCGTTGGCCTCCATGACTTGTGCCAGGGCCCAGCCCAGCAGGTTGTTGCGCACGTGTCCCAGATGCAGGGGTTTGTTGGTGTTGGGACTGGAGTATTCTATCATTACCAGGGGAGACTCGTCGGTGACGGGAAGGAAACCGAACTTGGGATTGTGCTCTATCTCCTGCAGCAACTGTATCCACTGGGCGCTGGCAATGGAAAGGTTCAGAAAACCCTTCACCACGTTGAACTTGCTTATCAGGTCGGGACACTTCTGGGTCAGGTATTCGCCCATGTCCTGTGCCGTGGCTTCGGGAGCCTTCTTGGTGGTCTTCAGCAGAGGGAATACCACCAGTGTCAGTTCGCCCTCAAACTCGGGACGAGTTTCCTGCAACTGTATCATCTTCTCGGGAACCTCTGCACCATAGAGGTCTTTCACGCCGTTCAGTGCGGCAGAGATAATCTTTTCTTGTATGCTCATTATATATAATTATGTATAGTGTTCGATATATGTGAATGTAGTCTGACCTATGGAGAACCTGTCGCCATGATACAGTCTCACACGCTTGCCAATGGCAAGGTTCTTTGTGTCCCTGGCAACACCGTCCTCGCAGGCTACCAGATAAATGTTGCCGCGTGCAGAAACAATCTCGGCATGTATGGGGGCAATGTGGCTGTTTACGTCCCAAGACATCTGCAGGTTACAGTCCACGGACTTGCCTATGGTAACCCTTCTGTGAATGGTCTGGGCATTCATCCATTTGTACAAGGCCACCTCCATGGTCTTTATCGGACCTTCAACACGCAGGAAATACCTCTTGGCCTGTGGCGCCTGCGTTGCAAGACTGATGGACAGGCCTATGCTGTATATGAGACTGCTGACGAGCAGCAAATCGCGCGAATCCACTTGCGAATCCAGGGCATAGTCCCATACATACATGGAACCGAGAGCGAAGACGATGGCTACAAGTGCTCCGAACAACGCCTTGCTCAGTTTGATGTCGGTGCCGTAGGAAACCACGTATGCTATCATGAAACCGTTAAGCGTCCATGGTATCCAGTCTATGAATATTACATCGCCGGAAAGATTGAATACATGCTTGACGATATTGGCAAGTACGAAGGCAATGAAACCGCAACATCCGGCTATAAGTGCCTTGGCAATGACCGCCATTATGCGCTTCCACCACCAGTTACCGGAACTGGAAAGGATACTGAGCAGGAGTGTAAGGAAGGAGCAGATGTACAGGCCGAAGTATGGTGTGTGCGACAAATCGGCCAACTTTATCCTTACCATGCTGGCAGAAATGCTGTTGTCAGCGGATATGTTGGGAATCCTTGAAACCATGTCTATGAGGTACTCATATCCTGTTCCAAACAGGTTAATCAGGAAAAAGAACCAGGCCAGAGCGCCGGCACATGCGCCTGCCAGAAGCCATTTCATATAGTACGGCGCATTGAGCGAGTCATACAGTTTGTGCGTATTATAGTAGTGGCTGCCGGTCTGGCATTTACGTCCGTATTCTGGACATTTGTATTCGTTTTCGTCCCAACAGGACTTGTGCATGACATGCTCGCAACGAACCACGATGTCATCATCTTCTTGGAAAGGTGCCTTACAGAAATAACATACTTCGTCTACCTGTATGCCATTGAACCCCATATTGCGACCGGTGTATTTCGTTACGTACTTCCTGAGGAAGAGCCTGTGTCGTATCCAGGGCACGATGAACTGGAACACGAGATAGATAATCAGTAACAGGCAAGCAACCATAACCACACCCTGCACTATTACCCTCCAATCTGAAATGCCGTTCACGGTGATGGGGTTATATACGCTGCCTACAGCGTAATGCCTGTATCCTACGGCAAAGACGGTGTCACTGTTGAACATCTCCACCTTAAGCCATCTCTGCTGGCCACGGAAGACCTTGTTGTCGGGATTCTCCAGGTATATGCGTGTGTCGGCACAACTGTCGCCTTCCAGGCTGAGGATACTTCTGGAGAGGTTTATCCATGCAGATGACGATATGTATTTGCCTCCTGTATGTCGGGTGAAAATGCCTAACAGCGCTTCTGCATTGTTCTGGTTGTCCTCAGATTCGGTATCCTTGGCAGCATAGTCCACATAGTACACCGGGAACTTGCATATGGTATCCTTGTCGTTAAGCAGCATGCGCTGCAGGTCGAAATGCATGGGGTCCATAGGACGGTCTCCAGAATAGGTGCTGCCGTCGGACAGGACTATCATCACCTTTTGCCTGTCATTAAGATTCCTCCAGACGGAATCCTGCCTGATGGAAGGATAGAAACGGGACTTCCTGCCGTTCATTTCATCCAGTTTGGACAGCATGGAACGGTAAAGCATCTTGTCGCCATATTCCTCCGTTACAGGTTGGAAGAAGTTTTCTATGAGATAATCGGTCACGGGAAATGACTCGGTAAGTTCGCTGCCCTTGATGAATGCAATGCGGAGATTGTTCTCAGGAAAAACCTCTCTTAGGTTGCTGACCAGTATCATCTGGGTCCTGATGTCCTTTTCGCTCAATGTGAGGTCAGACAGGATAAGGGCATGCTGGTTGCGTTCTCCTATCAGGTCGGAGATAAGGCTGTGTTTACCCGTCACCTTGGGCTGGACCTTTTCGTCCACTTCGTCCATGGTGATGTCCAATTCCCGGACAGCAACATCCATCTTCTCTATAATGGCTGGAGACGGGGCGAATTCGTCCTTTATCTTTATGTCCATCCAGAACTTCTTGTGGCTCTCGTCAAACCCCAGATTCCAAACCTCCAAGCCTTCTTTCTCGGCATTGGGCCTTGCCGCATGCTCCCGGTTGCCGGAACATGCAGTTGCCAGAATCATCGGCAATACTATCCAAAGGTATTTGTAGAATCTCATCGTGTCAATAGTTTGTTATGTTTCAGATGGACGGGATGTCTTCGTCGTTCCCCATCATCGCTTTCTTGTATTCTTCAGCACTCTTGCGCAGCTGTTTGTATGACTGTATCTTGGCATGAACCATGTTGATGAACATCAGTATGATTGCCACGGCAGCAAAACTGAGCAGGTAATCCTTTATCCTCTCGATGAGAGGTTTGTATTCAGCCGCCTGTATGGTCTCGGATATGCTTTTCAGTTCTATGTAGTTTTCTTCGACCTTCTTCATGCGCTCCTGCAACTGAGCATAGGTCTGTGCCGCTGCTCTTGCCGTTTCATAGTTTTTGTCCAACTCGGCAACGGCCAGTTGCTCCTTTACCTTCAGTTTCTCCAGCATGGGAGCCAGTTGCTCCAACTGCGAATACTGCCTTGCCTCTTCCAACCATTTATGGTATGGTTCCTGTAGTCCCTTTATATACCTCTCTGCCGTCAGGAAAGCCTCAAACGACTCCAGCCTTTGCCTTAGGGACTGTATGGTGTCGGTCAGTTGCTGCTTGTCCTCCTGGTATTTTGTCGTCAGGTCCAACAGTTTTTCGTCCGAGGCTATATCCAGTTGGTACGCCTGCGTGAACACGTTCCATTTATTGTCGATGGCAGCCATTTCCTTGTCTGCCTTTTCCAGTTGCTTCAGATTGGCATAAGGCACATCTGCCGATATGGCATTTATCTTGTCCACAAAGAGCAACAGTTTCCCTTCCAGTTCCAGCATATCAAAGGAAACGCTGTCTCCGGCACTCTGTGCCCTAATCCCCGAACCAAGGAAAAGCAGCACAGTACAAACAAGGGCTGTCAGTCCGTTTCTTCTCATTTGTCTTTCTCGCAAGTCGTCTTAAAGTACCTTTCGGCTTTCAGGAACACATCTACGGCAATCTGTTGCTCTTCGTTCAATTCCACGTCGGTGTACAGATATTGGTTCACCTCGTCAAGCAATGTCCGGCATCTTTTTATCAGGTCCTCTTTCTCCACAACGTCAGACGATGTAACCCATCTTATCACATTCCGGTCAATAATCTTGGCAATACCCATTATCCTTTCTGCAGGCAAGGGCATTTCGGGCCTTTCATTCCTGATGGAGATGAAGATGTCCTTCAGGCGGCAGATGGAATCTACATAGTTGTTGTAATCCCGTATATAGGCGTTAATGGTAGGGCACGTATAAGTGTCCTTACGTTTGGGGAACTGCTGTTCCAGCAACTGCCTCATTTCCTCCAGTACCTGCACAGACTCCTTGTTCATGCTTTCCTCCGACACATATCGCTGGTGCAGGTTCCCATAGGCGGTCCGTATGGTCTCGGCAGACAGTCGGGCCGCTTCTATTTCCTCTTCCTTGCCAAAGCACGGGTTGCGGACAATCCGTATGTTGTACTTGCGGTCCAGTCTTGCAAGGTGCAGCACATCATAACGGTTCCTTTTTTTTGCCGATGGCTCCATTACAAATATGTCGTGCAGTGATATGGAGGCCAGCGTGTCCATGCCTGCAATGTCGAACTTCTGCTCTATGTAGTCGTTCTCCATTTTGTAGTCTGTGGGCTGTGGCGTCAGTCCGTCGTAGTTTAGCCAACGCTGGAATACGAACTTCTTGTTGCAGCCCGGAATCTGGTCTTTAAGTTCATCAGTAAGCTTGTATTTCATATCAGGTGCGCTTTCCACCACATAAGGAAAATGCTCCGGGCGCAACTTGCCTCTGCGTACAACCTGCTTGTAACGTACGTTCTCGTTGAAGACAAACAGACTGCGGTAAGACACCAGACTGACCGTCAGTGAATTTGTCGGTTCGTCAAAGATAATCTTCAGTATCATGTCCATGTCCCTTGCATCCTTCTTCAGTGAAATGGATTCTGCATAGGACTTTCCGTGTGCTACCGTAACGGTCTTCTGGTTCTGTGCCTTTAACGGGCATAGGCCGCATAACACGGAAACCAGAGCTGCTGCAATATAATGTAAGTATCTTTTCATCGTTGTCTGTAGGTCTTTATTCAGTCGAAGGCAATCCAGCCCATCGGTTCTCCTTGTCTCATCACCCATCTTGCCACTTTCATGTCTTCCGGGTAGGGAGGTTCCTGTCTGGCATGGTAGCGGTCGTATCTTAGGTACGATGCTATCCTCTCCACATACCAAGCCAGATCCATGTAGGAATCAGGTACATTCAGGCAAACCCTGCCGGCGAAGTCCCCGAAGTACCGTATATTGGGATGCCAGGGATGAGGGATGGGGTTGCCTTCTTCGTCGTGTGTCAGGAAACGGAAGGCAGGCTGGCTGTCAATACAAGGATAGTCCTCGGGGATATCTATTGCCATCCTGAAGGTTGTTGCAAATACAGGTTCGTTGCTTACACCCGGTTCGTCCAGCCTCTCCAGGCGTTCCACTCCGCATATACTGCGGATGAGGTATGTTACCAGATACCGTGTCGGCAGTCCTGCCGCGTTCAGACCGGTAACCTCAATTCCGATGTCCTGCCTTGCAGCCACACGCTCCTCCAACCGCTTCCATTCGTAAAGAAGCCTGCGGTTGCGTCCGGTCAGTTTTTGTCCGTCTATGCTTTCCGGCCCTGGTGTCAGGAGAGTGTTCTGTGCAGTCATCTGTCTTATCCCGGGAACGGGTCCGGAACCAGAAACAGGGAATCCCCGTTCTGGATGTTGTAGTCTGCCAAGGTCTGGTCGGTCTTGCCTATGCGGGGTCTCAGCACCCTTATTTCATTCACTTCTGTATCCTCCTTGCCGAAAAAGTAGTCGAGGGGAGCGCCTGTTTCGTCTATTGAGGGGAAGTCGAATATCAGCCTTCCGTCCTTGCCGATAGCATGCTTCAGGTTGCTCATCAGCGTTGAAAGCGGAGCTTCGGGGTTTACTATGCGGAACTTCACTTTCTTGTTCTTGTAGATTATGTTCAGAAAAAAGTCTTCCATATCTCTTTCCTTGTATTATTCACTTTATGTTGTTACCCGATGACAATTTTCAACTGTATCGGGTACATTGACGCGCTGCGTACTTCCATCATCTTCTGCAACACCACTTCTGCCTGCGGAATCTTGTCGGCAAAACTTCGCTGCACAAAGATGTCGTCCGCCAGCGTTATGACCACTTCCGTTTCAAAGCCGCCGCCGCCCTGGTCTGCACTTACGCTGTTCCTTACGCTGATATTCCTGATCTGTGATGAGGCAATGTTGTATCTTACCAGCATCTCATTGTAGCAGAATATCTTCAGGTCGGCAGGTGTCACCAGTCTGTTTCCCGTTACCATGAAGTAGCGCGACAGACTATGCTGGGCATCTGCTCCCTGCACTTCATCATGGCCGGGCACATACCCGCCGGTCCTTTTCGTCCCGGCAAGCGACAAACCTGTGGGCACGCCGGTAATGTTGCCTCCCTCCAGTACGTTGTTGGCGGCACTTCCCTGTGTGGTAAGATAGTTTACGTGAAGCGACTCCTCCTCGTGCCCTTCCGCCTTCTTCAGTATCAGGTACATCCCGGAGGTGAAGGCATCCGGCGTTTCCTCCACGTATTTCACCAGAGTCTTCAGCCATTGGTACAGGCGTGCCCCATCCAGTCCGTTCCGTGCCCTCTCGACCTGCATGAAGGCATAGTAGTCTGTGGAATACTTGTCCAGTATGCAGTGCAACAGTCTCAGGAGACCGTTCACGTTGAAGCGTTGTGTTGCCGCACGGCGTATCACGAATGGGGTGTCTCCGCCAAACATCTGGTCGGCAGACGGTCTCAGCAGATGCAGCATCTGCTCCTTGGGGGCAATGTGGGCTATGGGAGCATCGGAGGACAAGCGCACGCTTCTTTGCGCCACATTAACCAGTACGGTGGTGTTTAACAGAAGTTTTGTCTTGTCGAAGGCAAAGTCTGTGCCGATTCCCTTGAATTCGAAAATCAGGTTCAGGCTGTCGTTGGCCTGCTTTACCGGCTCCTCCTGCCAACGGTCCACCACGAACATTCTCTTGTTGTGCCGGGCAAACAGGTCGAACCATGTTGCACCGGCATCAAACGCCAATGCCGTGTTGTACAGTTGTGTGTCTATGGAGAAGCAGTCTGCCAGCGGCAGGTTAGCGTATTGCCAAGGCTTTACCAGTTCCACCCGGCGCCCGTTCAGTGTAACCTCAAGATCCTTGAATTGCTCGTTGTCCACCATGAAGGCCAGCCCTCCCAGACTGGTAACAGGTTCCTTGAAGTTCAAAGTTACCTTCCATCTTCGTGTATCCATCCTCTCAATGGCTTTCACGGAAGCATGGAAGACCTTTGTCTTCAGCAATGGCATGAAGTCGCACTCGGCACCTCCGATCTGGAATGTATGCCGGCTGTCCAGTTCCATTTCCGCAACGCTTTCGTCGGTAGAGGTCTGTATGATCGTGCTTGCGGGTATGGCATGCGTCAGTTCGTGTGGAATCAGCATTTGTGCAAAGTCATCCAGCACCTCAGCCTTCAGGCGTTCCAGTTCGCCCTCGGCGATATATTCCTGGTAAGCCAATGCCGTCATCAGCAGCGACACTACAGGGTCTTTCTCTATCCCTTCCAGGTGCTCTGCCTGATTTCCCTGCTTCCAGATGGCTATGGCTTCCTTTGTCAGTTCCTCCGCAATCTGCTGGGTTGCATATATCTTCTGTCTCATACGCTCCTGTGCTTAATGCATCCTGTGCCGTCAGGCCCAGATGTCAAGTGTGTTCTGGTACTTGTATTCGCTGCCTGTTTCGGCCAATGTGCCCTTCACCACTATGTATATTTTCTTGTGTTCGCGGATGTAGGACATCGTCACTGCCACATCGCGCAATCTTGTCTCGTACCGTTCTATCAGTTGTTTCAGGTCCACGGCAAAGGTGTTCACATTCCTTGATGAGCCTGAAATCTTCTTGTTGTAAACGTCTGTCGTATCGTGCTCTGTGGAGTCCAGTACCACGCCCTCCTTTTCGTCGAATATCTCGAACTTCAGGTTATTGAAGATGAATCCCATTTCCTGGTCCGACGGATTTCCGCCCACCTGTGTGGTAAGCAGCATGTCCAGGTGCTGGTCTATCGACTGCTTGTCCGAGGATGTACGTTTCAGTCTTCCCCTTTCTATGGTCAGAGGTATGTTCAGTCTCATTGTCGGCTTAGATTAGTGGCATGAATTCGTCTTCCTCCTCCTCTTCCTGAGGCACGTACAAGGCGTTGTACAATGCATCGTAAAGCCCCTGGTACAGTTGGCCGTGCAGTTGTTTGGCCATATCCTCTTCCAACCACTGGTACAGTTCCCGCTTGAAGTTTCCGTTTATGTATTCCGACAGGGAGTCCATCAGCGAATCATAGATTTCCCGTTTCAGAGCATCGTGCACCTCGGTGTATAGTTTCTCTTTCAGTTCGGGATACAGTTTCCGGTACAGTTCCTCCTTGATCTGTGCCTTTAGTTCCTCGAAGTCTATCTTGTCATCCTCAGGTGTCACCCCGTCCAGCAGGGTTGACGCCCCATGCAGGTACTCAGCCAGCCATTTCAGCCATGCCGCCACATCGTAGAAGGAACATTCCATCGGTTCTGTCCTGCCTTCCGTGTTGGGCGACATGATATAGTAGTCCACTGCCTGCACCAGTTCCTGCAATGTCTCCACCATCTGCTGTACCCTGTTTTTCATGCTGAAGTTTCTCAGCACGAAGGCATAGTGCATCAGACTTCTTTTGGCTTCGCCTGATTGCAGGTGCCCATGAACGGCAAGTGCCCCCACCTTGTCGGCTAGATCCTGCAGTATTGCTGCATACCTTTCTTCAGATTCCAGCACGAGGAACGGCGGTATATAGTCACGGTCTATGGAGAACATGCCCTCTTCCACCCTGAACTTCATCAGTGGCATGTGTCCGTCCCTTTCCAGTTCTTCCAGAGTGTAGATTCCGAATTTCGTTACTGGGCGCAGCATGGGTACACGTTCCTTGGTATAGGATTGCATCTGTTCCGTTTGCGAACATCCCAGGTAATATTCCCTGCCGTAGAGCATGGGTATGTCCACCACCACGTTTTCGTCCACGTGGAGCAGGTCTCCCGAGGGCATCAGTGCCGTCACTGTGAGCGGAGATATTTCCAGCGTCTTCTTGACAAAGGCGCCTGACTGGCAGAATGTGGTGCCCGGCAGGATGCCGAATTGCGTACCGTAGGCTATCCGCCTTGTCAGCGTCATGTTGCCGGCAGTGCAGTTGTCCATCTCCACAAAGGTCTGTGCGGAGAGTTCCATTCCGTTTTTCCAGTCTATTCTGGCATTAATGTCTTTCATCGGTCCGTGTGTTATAGTTCAGAGTCAAGCCTGCGCCCATTGTTGCCGGGCGGTTGCATTTCAACTCTATCAGGCATTTTGTATCGAAGGGCATGAACCATTCCTGCATGAACAGGCACAGTTCCTCCATTTGCTTCTGTTTGTCGTTGTAGGCGGTGTTGCCCAGCGAAGGCATCCACACCTGGTATTCTACCAGGGGCTGGCTTCCGTTTTTCCGTCCGGTGTGATTGTATTGTCCGGTTGTCATCGTCACCCGGTGTCCGGTCAGGGCCTGCAGCACATCGCACAAAGCATGTATGTCGCCCCTCCTCCGGTTCACCACAGGCAAGAGTGCCATCAGTTGGCGCACATAGACGTTCTGCTCTTCCTTGCGGTTCAGGTGGAAATATGTCTCCAGGAGGCTGTCCAGTTTGTTTTCCAGCAGTTCTGCCAGTTTCTCCTCGTTCCTGAGGCTCCTTCTCAGCATACGCGAATCAAAAGGCCTGAACAGTTCTTCCAGTCTTGCCTTTCTCCTCCTGACCTGCTCATACTTGCCTTTGAAGTCCTTGCCCCGGAGTTCCTGCTCTGTGGCTATCAGCCCCTGTGGCAGCAGTTTCAGCATACCGTCGCGGGCCAGAGTCACCCATCCCTCTTCCCCGTCTATCCTGATGGCATCCTCGTTGTAATTGCGGTAGAAGGTGCCTTTGCAGTTGGCCACCCACCGTTGCATCAGTTCGGGGTAGAGATAGTTGAGCAGCACTTCCGCTCTCAGTCCCTGTATGTCGTTCTGTATGGTCATTGCTCTTCTGCCCTGTCTTTGTTCTGTTTCTCCTGTGCCACGCTATCCGCCGGGGCCAGTTCCACAAAGTGTTCTCCGCTGTCCGTCCTCACGTGCAGCACGTCCATGTCCGGTATGCCCAGTTGCTGCAAGGTCAGGTTGCCGTACGGGAAGTCTGTTCCCATCACCCTGAACTCGTGCTGGCAGGAACCTTCAATCTCATCCGGTTCCAATCCCAAGACATCGGTCAGGAAGCGTGCCACCTTGCTTTCGGGAAGCATCACCTGCACTTTCCTGCCGTCGCTCCTTTGTTCTATGTAGTCTACCCAGGCCTGGTTCCTGAGTACTATTCTTGTGCCGCGTTCGCCCCAGTGCCCTTCCAACTGTTTCAGTGTCTCCTGCAGCGTGTGGCGGAAGGTCAGTGTGGGGTGTAGCGTTATAGGTTCCCATTTGTCATGCACAGGGCAGTCGTCGTCCCATCCTCTGTGTTCTATCAGGCGTGAGGTCAGATGCTGTCCTTCATAGTAGAACATTTTGCCGCACAACGAGGTCAGTTCTCCCTGCAGGGTTTCTTCCCCGTGTATCAGTTTCATTGCCTCTTGTGCCTGTACGGCTCCTATTACCGAGGCCACCACCGGTGTTGTGGGCACTCGCTGTGCCTCCACGTCCTGCTTTATCAGTTCCCGGCACGACACGTTTCGTTTCAGTTCCTTCCATGCCCTGGGTTCCATGGTGCATGCATAGCAGTTCTTGCCGGGAACGAACACCTTTGCCACGCCTTCCATGCCTTTTATGCCTCCGTCCACCCAGGGCACTCCTGCCCTCATGCACAGACGGTTCAGCATGTACCTGGCCTTTCTGTTGTCCAGACATCCAACTACAGCATCCATGCGCCTTATCAGTCCCAACCCGACTTCCGTACAGATGTCGGCCACCAATGGCGTTACCTCCACGTGAGGGTTGAGCCTTTTTATGGCATGTGCAGCGGCATGGACTTTATGGCATGCTTCTCTGGCATCCTCTTGCGTAAACAGCACGGAACGCGTAAGGTTGCTGTATTCCACCCTGTCGAAGTCTACCAGCCACAAATGCCCTACTCCGAAGAGGGCAAGGTTCTTGGCAACTTCATTGCCCAAGGCTCCGCATCCGACCACCATCACGCGGGCACCGCTCACCTTGTGCTGCTTCCACCACGAGAGTTTCGGGAAGATGTCTTCTCCCCATCCCATGTGTGCTTCTTCAAGGCTGGTGTTGGCCGTTTCCATTGCTCGCGCTCGCGTTTTATTAGGTACAAAGGTAGGAAAACATTGGGAAATACTGCGCTTTGTAACATTTTTTTTTCAAAAACATCAAAAAGACGGTGCCATTTCTCTCTACTTATTGCAAAAAAGCGTACCTTCGGACTCAAAATGTTGGAAATCATATGCCGAGAGGAATGAACCTGCTTCTTCGTGTCATACTATGCATGTTGTGCCTAGTCCCTGTGTTGATGTCTGCCCAACAAATCAAGGTGGCAGACTTTGCAAGGCTCAGGAAACCGTTTCTGCGTCCAAGGCCATACACCGTGGACAAGCAGTTTGCGTTGCTGGACCTTTACACACAGGAGAAGGGTTTTGAATTCCTCATCGGTCAGCAACCCGTGCAGGTTCAGGAAGGGGACGGCATGGTAACTCTGATGTTGCCCGACATGACCGCATTTTTTACCATAAGGCATCCCGATTACGGACAACTCGTATGGAAGGTTCCCGATGGTCCCCTGCACAGGAAGAAACGCTACTATGCGCAACTTCTTACGGACAGTCCTGACAAGGAATTTTCCATCGCCCATCAGTGGGTGGTGTTCCGCCTGCAGCCTGCTCAGGCAATAGTAACCATAGACAGTACCATGCACCGTACCCTGTCGGGGCAGATACAGGTCTTGCTGCCTGTCGGCAGTCACAGCATCAGAGTGGAGGCTCCGTTCTACGAGGAACTTACAGACACCTTCGTCATTTCGGATGCCGCCCGATTGGACATGCACATCAGTCTGCATCCGTTGTATTCATATTTGGAGGTGACTTCCGAAGTACCGGGGGCGGAAATCCGTCTCGACGGTTATCCGATTGGTAAGGGCGAGGCACGCAGCGGACGCATCTCCCCCGGGGTACACGAACTTTCATTGTACCGTGGTCCTTTATGCATTCACCGCAGTTCTGTTACCCTGGCTTCGGGCGAACGGCGAATCCTGTCCATCGGTGGTGAAACAGCAGAAAACCATTCCGACGCCTTGTCCGCCAACGATACGCTTTCCGCTCATGATGCCGCCACATCCCTCATTGCACATGATGAGCAACCCGATTCCTTCCATATCCGTGCCTTTGACGACAGTACGGAGATTTGGGTGAGCCGCGAAAAGGTGGGCTACGGCTCGTGGAAAGGACAACTGGAGTCTGGCATATATGCCGTAAGCACGCGCAAGGACGGTATGGAGTCGCGTACCCAGTATGTGCAGGTAGGAGGCGGAATCCGGCAGCAAGTGAAGATGCCCACTCCATACGCCTCCTATGGCTGGCTGAGCGTATCATGTAACGTGGTGGACGCCCAGGTGTGGCTGGACGGAGTGCCGGCCGGCAGGACACCATGCATATTGCCTCCCATGCCTGCTTCCAGACGCTATGTCATTAAGGTAGGCAAGGAGGGATACAAAACCAAGGAAATAACCGTTTCGCCAAGAGGCAACGACATCCGTGATATAAAAGTAAAACTGAAAAGGAAATGACACCCCCAAAAACCGAGGTATGAGCGATAAATCTGTAAACGAACTCTTCAATGAGACCAAGTCAAAACTGAACGGCTATGCCATGCTGTTCTACTTTCATCTGGCCAACATCTGTATCAAGGCCGATCCCCTGGCACTGCTCTCCACTACTGTGGAAATGGATGGCGCAGAACTGAATCTGGAGGATGTGGCCGACGCCGGACTGGCCGATGACTATACATTCTACATCACTCCCAGGGCAGCGGAATATGTCTTCCCCGTATGCAAGGCCATAAAAATGGCGCATCCTGAATTCAAGATGGAGGAGAAGGTGGAGCGCAATGAACTCTCCGACGAGGAGGAGACCGTCATCTACTACACCATGCCCATAGTGAACGAAGAGCGTCGCGACGTTTGCAATGACTTCATAAAGACCGAGTACGATGTCATCGTTGCCAAAATGGATGTTGCCTTCACCGCAGGTTCAGCCAAGATAGCGGCGACAATGATGGGTGCAGAAACTGAGGCCGTGGACAGGGTGAAGGAAAAACTTCAGGAGGTCTATGACCAGCACAAGCAGATGTGCGACAAGTTACGTGACGAGAAGATGCAGGAGGTGGAAGAGGCGTACCAGAAATATCTTTCCGAACAGACAGAGCAGAACAAGCAGGCGGAAGAGAAACAGGCTGCCGAGGGCGGTCAGAGTATCTTCAGTATTAACATGAACGACGACGACGAATAACGCTAAGTTTCCATTGACCTCGAAAACCCTAAACTACTATGGCAAAATATGTTTGTATGGGCGCCATGTTAAAGTGCAGTTTTGGCATGACACCTTCCATGCTGATGGTCACAGTCCCCATGCGCCCTATGATACAGAATAAGCCCAAGGCCACCATCATGGACTTCGTTCCGATGATGAACATAATGCCTTTCGGTATGTGTCGCTCTATGGCAAATCCCACGGTTGCATCGGCTACGGCTGCCGCTATGGGGGTTCTGACACCGATGCCGTGTATTCCGGTTACGGTTGCACCCTGGGCACCAGGAGGCAAGGAACTGATAACTAACATGCCGGCATTGTTGGACAACTGCAAATTGATGTGCGCATATGGAGGTAATATCTCTATAACCAATCCAGGGCACACGGAGAATACCAAGGCAAAATAACAGCCTGTTGCGGCATTGTTCCTAAGGATCACTTTTTGTTCTCATGATGATGCAAACGAATCATTAGTGATCGTTAGCCGAACGATTACCGATGGTAAAATTTACCATTATTGAGGATATAGGCAAAGTGTCGTGAAGTTCGGATGTCTTCTTTAATAATAAATACATGTATCTTTTATTATTGTAATGACTTTTACGATAATGTAGATTAAGCACCAATGAGCAGTATTATCAATCCATTCGCACGTCCGCTGTACGTGATGACAAAACCGGCCGGAGCACATTGCAACTTGGCCTGTGACTATTGCTACTATTTGGAAAAGCAGAACCTGTACAAGAATGAGGATAGGCATGTTATGTCCGACCAGCTTACGGAGGTCTTTATCCGCGAATACATTCAGTCTCAGTTCGTTCGTGAAGTGAATTTTACCTGGCATGGCGGCGAACCCATGATACGTCCGCTAGACTACTACAGGAAGGTGGTTCGATGGCAACGGCAATATGCAGAGGGTAGGCTTATCCTGAACTGCCTTCAGACCAATGGTACATTGCTTACTCCGGAATGGTGCCGCTTTCTGCACGACGAGGGGTGGCTGGTTGGCATAAGCATAGATGGTCCGCAGGATATGCACGACGCATACCGTACGAAGCGTAATGGTGCTCCGACATGGGAAAAGGTTATGCGAGGTATTGAAATGCTTGAGCGTTATGAAGTGGAGTGGAACGCAATGGCTGTGGTGAACGATATTACAGTTGCACGTCCGCTGGATTTCTATAGGTTCTTCCGAGACGAACTGGAGTGCCGGTATTTGCAGTTTACTCCTGTGGTGGAAAGGATACACCGGCATAGCGACGGACGCCATCTGGCACATGTTATGGATGGCGAGGAATATGAGGTGGCTCCTTTCAGCGTGACTCCCGAGGCTTGGGGAGAATTCCTATGTGCCATATTTGACGAGTGGTACAATAATGACGTAGGGGAGATGTTCGTGCAGACCTTTGAGGCAACGTTGGCCAATTGGGCTGGTGTAACGCCTGGGGTATGCTCCCTTTCTAACTGGTGCGGTCATGCAGCCGTGATGGAGCACAACGGAGACATTTATTGTTGCGACCATTTTGTGTTCCCGGAGTATTATTTGGGCAATATCCGTAACCGTGGCATTCTGGAAATGCTGAACAGTGAAAAGCAGATGGCTTTTGCAGGCATGAAAACAAAGGGGTTACCCACACAGTGCAGGCAATGCCAGTGGCAGTTCGCCTGCCATGGGGAATGCCCAAGAAACCGTTTTGCCAAAACTAAGGACGGAGAACCAGGACTGAACTACCTTTGCCGTGGTTACCAACGTTTCTTTGAACATTCGGCTCCTTTCATGGATAAACTGAAACAGAAGTTTTGCGATAAGGAATAACTTTCAATGTAATGTGTTGTCCGATAAAGGAGGGGGCATTAAGAAGAATGTGGCACACGTTTCATTCCCTCCAACCTTTGCCGGACACCAATATTCGGAAATAAAGCCTCTTACCTCTTCACAACCAGTCTCAGCACAAACCATAGGTGCTGGCGTATAGCCGCTACGAAACCATAGTGGCGGCACATGATGCGGAAACGTTCGCAAAGGGACTTGCGATGGTTCTTCGTGGTCATTCCCTCGGCCAGGTAGTCAGTCAGTATAAGGCGTGTATTGAACATCGGCATGTCCTGTTGCTGTGCTTCCTTCATGATGCGTATGCACCAGTCGAAATCGCCGCTGAAACGGTAGCGCAGGTTATAGTGGAACTTGCGTGCCATATCCGTTCGCACATAAAAACTCTGGTGGCACACCAGCATGCCGCTGAGGAAACTGCGCCATGAAAGGACTTCGGGAGCCTGCAAACGACGGTGACGAAGGAACTCTCCCTTGTCGTCGACGATGTCGGTCTCGCCATAGAGGACAGCCGGCCAAGTCTCCTCATCAAACTCTTTGCTGTGCACAGAGGATACACCTTCTACAATCCTTTCCAGCGTATCGTCTGAATGGAACTTGTCTCCTGCATTCAGGAAAACTAGGTAATCTCCATTGGCATTGTCGATGGCCTTGTTCATGGCATCGTAAAGACCGTTGTCCGGTTCGCGTATAAACTGGATGTCGTGCGGGTGGGCACACACCGAGTTGTCCTCGGCATACTCCTGTATCAGGGAGAGCGTGCTGTCGCTACTCAGCCCGTCGACTATCAGATGCTCAATGTGCGGATAGGTCTGTGATGCTACACTCTGCAACGTACGCTCCAGAGTCTGCTCTGCATTGTACGTTACGGTTACTACAGTAAACTTTGGTTGGTAAGGTTCATCCAAAGTGTTGCTCTGTGTCTTCGTGCTCGACGGAGGCACAGGCGAAGCAGGGTCTACTTCTGGCATTTTCTTTTCTTTAATATTAGTGTTATTATCTTTCCTACTATTATCAGTCCCAGCAAGGCCAGTGCACCATAGGCTATGGCCTCGGTGGTGTGCACGGTTTGCGGGTCGAAGGTCATGACCACCTCGTGCTTGCCGGCAGGAACCTGTATGGCACGCAAGATGTAGTTGGCACGTGCCACGGGGACTTCCTCACCCGACACTGTCGCCGTCCATCCGGGATAGTATATGTCGGAGAACACCAGCACGCCACCCTTCTCTGAGTCTATCTCGTAGGCAAGGCGGTTGGCCTCGTAACTTGTCAACTTCACACTGACACGGCATGAATCTGCATCGGCAGGCACACTGCCTAGCATATCCTGGAACTTCCTGTCCACAACGGCCACACGGCGGAGGTCATCCTTGCCAATGGCTGCCAGTTCGTCATCGGCATTGTCCACCCAATGTATGGAAGACACCGACCAGGCGTTGCCCATGGCATGAGGGTTGAACACGGGCACCTTGTTGCCGTCGCTGGTCTTCATGATGACATACTTCATGTTGAGCATGTCCAGCACAGGGAAGAGGCTGTCGCCATTCACCTTTGCCAGGTCTCCACCGCTTTCGGCCGCAGCCTTCTGCAGGCGTACCATCTCGGGACTGATGTGCGACTCTATAACCTCCTGATAACGGCGCAACTTGGCTGCATGGTAACCACCGATGCTCTTGTGCCAATATGATGCATCGTTGCTGTTGAAGGTGCTTACGGTCATGTCCAGTGTACGGTAATACATATCTGGGTCCAGCAGAATCATCTCATCGGCATGGGTGAGCTGGAAGTTCTGCTCCGCTGGGCGTGGGTACACAAACATGTCATCGTTCAGATAACGCTTGTTCACCGACCACATATCCCACAGACAAAGGAGAATAATGAGCAGTGTCATGGGAATAGCCTTCAGTTTGCCAAAGTAATGCAGCATCATCAGGATTGTGCCGATAACGATGATCCAGAAGGAACGCATGGCGTCCACAGAGAACACATGACGGCGCATATCGCTGAGGTTATCCAGCAAACCGTTCACAAACTGCTGGTCAACATAACCGGCACTGACCAGTCCCTGTATGCCGTTGTACTCGCTTGTGGACACATAATTGCCGAAGAAGGCATCCGGCATGAGCCAGAACAGGAGGCATATACCGGCCGTTATGGCAAAACTGAGCCAAAGGGCGTTTATCTCCTTATTTATTATAGGCACGCGCACGTGCACGCATGAGGGATCTTCCACAAATCTCTTCAGTGCCATCATGGCCATAAGGGGGATGGTGAACTCCGCTATCACCAGGATGGATGCCACGGTACGGAACTTGTCGTACATGGGCACGTAGTCCAGGAAGAAGTCGGTAAGCCCCATGAAGTTCTTGCCCCACGACAATGCTATGGAAAGCATGGTGGCCAGAAGCAAGGCCCAGCATACGGGTCCACGGACGATAAGCAGACACAGCACGAACAGCATGCACACGAAGGCGCCCACATATACGGGACCGCTGGTGCCGGGCTGCTCGCCCCAATATTGTCCCAACTGCTGGTACAGGGGGCGGTACTGGCTGTCTGCCTTGGACATGGCCGTCTCGCTCTGCGACAAGGGCATGCTTGCACCACCCTTGGTGTTGGGCACGAGCAGGGTCCATGTCTCACCTATGCCATAACTCCAGGCGGTAATGTAACTGCGCTCCAGACCGCTTGACGTCTGGTCGGCAGCGTCCTTGGTCTTATGTGTCAGTTCTGTCTTGCCACGCATGGTCTCCTTGCTGTATTCCCATGTGTGGTAAAGATTGGACAGGTTGATGGCCACGCCCAGCAGGCAACCAACGGCAAAGGCGATACTGCCCTTCAGCCAGCGCATCATGCCCTCACGGCTCAGGTCGGAGAGCAACCATCCTATCGACAAGGCAAAGATGGGTACAAGGAAGTAATAGGTCATCTGCACATGGTTGGAAACAATCTGCAATGCCATGAACAGGCCGCTGACTGCTATGCCCCAACCGCGCTTGCCTCTATAACAGAGTGCCATACCACCTATGGTGGGAGGTATGAAAGCCAGGGTGTAGAGTTTCCAGATATGTCCTGCCGCTATGATGATGAAGTAGTAACTGGAGAATGCCCATAACACTGCACCCAAGGCCGCCATCCATACCTTGAAATCGAAGCAGCGGAGCATGATATAAAAGCCCAGTAGCATGATGAATACATAGGATGCCACGGTGGGCAGGAACAGGCTGTACCACTGCTTCAACTCTGCCAGCGAGTCGGTGCTGTCGTAGGACGGTGCCATCTGGTATGTGGGCATGCCGGAGAAGAGCGTATTGGTCCAACGGGTACGTTCGCCGTTGTGCTTCTCACGGTACTCGTTCATCTCCACACCTGCACCTACGCCTCCGGTATGGTCGTGCCCGGACAGCACCTTGCCATCCATGATAGGTTCCCAGAAGTATGCCACGCTGATGATGGCAAACAATGCCACCACGCCTACTTCAATCAAATATTTCTTGTAGTTTTTCATCATATTATAAATTCGTTCAACGCCAATCGTTATCATCCTTACACAGGGATGCTCAGCGCCGCATGTCATTCCGTTGTTGCGTTTTCGTTTCCCGTTCTCCGCTTTCCGTTCTAATATCGCGTTCCTTGCTACTTTGTCCCCCTGAGACAGGGGGACGAGGAACGGAGTTCCGGAGGGGGTATGTTACCTTTCCGTTTTCCGTTTTCCGTTTTCCGTTCTCCGTTTTCCGTTTTCCGTTCTCCGTTTTCCGTTTTCCGTTTTCCTTACCTTCCCGCACGCTTTCTCTCCAGGTGGTCCAGTATCACCTTGCGCATACGCATGGAATGGGGCGTAACCTCCACATATTCGTCAGCCTTGATATACTCCAAGGCCTCCTCCAGGGAGAAGATGGTGGCAGGGATGATGCGGGCCTTCTCGTCGGTACCGCTGGCACGGACGTTGGTCAGTTGCTTTGCCTTGCATACGTTGATGACAAGGTCTATGTCGTGAACATGCTCTCCTATAACCTGACCGGCATACACCTGGTCCTGTGGTTCTATGAAGAACTTGCCCCTGTCCTGCAGATGGTCTATGGCGTATGCATATGCATTGCCGCTCTCCAGAGCAATCAGCGAACCGTTGGTACGGCGGTTTATCTCGCCCTTGAAAGGCTGGTACTCCTTGAAGCGGTGCGCCATGATGGCCTCGCCCTGAGAGGCGGTGAGTACATTGGTTCGCAGACCTATGATACCGCGTGAGGGGATGTTGAACTCTATGTTCACACGGTCGCCCTGACTGTCCATACTGGTCATTTCACCCTTGCGGCGCGTAACCATGTCTATCATCTTGCTGCTGAACTCCTCGGGCACGTTTATGGTCAGTTCCTCGATAGGCTCGCACTTCACACCGTCAATCTCCTTGTAGATAACCTGTGGCTGGCCAACCTGCAACTCATAACCCTCGCGGCGCATGGTCTCCACCAGTACGGAGAGATGCAGCACGCCACGTCCGCTCACAATCCAACGGTCGGTGTAACCCTCCATGGTAGAGACACGCAGGGCCAGATTCTTCTCCAGTTCCTTATCCAGACGTTCCTGTATGTGGCGGCTGGTGCAGAACTTGCCTTCCTTGCCGAAGAAAGGAGAGTCATTTATGGTGAAGAGCATGGACATCGTGGGTTCGTCGATGCTGATGCTGGGCAGAGCCTCGGGATTCTCGTAGTCGCAGATGGTGTCGCCTATCTCGAAGCGCTCCAGTCCTACCAGGGCACAGATGTCGCCGCTTCCTGCCTCGGCAGTCTTCTTGCGTCCCATGCCGGTGAAGGTGTGTACCTCCTTAATTTTGGTGCGTTCCTTGCTGCCGTCGCGGTGCACGATGGTTATGTTCATTCCCTCTCGCAGGGTACCGCGATGCACACGGCCTACGGCAATACGACCGGTATAGTTGGAGTAGTCCAGACTGGTTATGAGCATTTGCGGTGTGCCCTCCAACTGCTTAGGGGCAGGCACATGCTCCAGAATCTGGTCCAATAGGTATGTGATATCCGTGGTGGGAGTGCTCCAGTCCTCACCCATCCAGTTGTTCTTTGCAGAACCGTAGATGACAGGGAAGTCCAACTGCTCCTCCGTGGCATTGAGGTCGCACATCAGGTCAAAGACCATCTCATACACCTCTTCGGGACGGCAGTTGGGCTTGTCCACCTTGTTCACCACAACAAGTGGTTTCAAGCCTATTTCCAGAGCCTTCTGCAACACGAAACGCGTCTGTGGCATGGGACCCTCGAAGGCATCCACCAGAAGGATGCAACCGTCTGCCATGTTCAGCACACGCTCCACCTCGCCTCCGAAGTCGGAGTGCCCCGGGGTGTCAATGATGTTTATCTTCGTGTCGCGGTACATGATGGACACGTTCTTGGACAGGATGGTTATGCCACGCTCGCGCTCCAACTCGTTGTTGTCCAGCATCAGTTCGCCCGACTGCTGGTTTTCGCGGAACAGGTTTCCGGCCAAAAGCATCTTGTCCACCAGGGTGGTCTTGCCATGGTCTACGTGCGCTATTATTGCTATGTTACGGATATTCTGCATGTCTCTACTTTTATCAGTTTCAATCTTATTACCTTAAACGCGCACAAAGATACATAAAAATGGTTACATGACCGCCTTCAAGGCCGTCAAATGTACAAAATAAGGCACTTAACGGAAAAAACTCAGGCACAGATGCGTCTTATTCGGCAGTTTTTCATACCTTTGCACCCGCATTTGACCGGAGGCAGTGCCCGAACGTATGGAAGCTGCACGGCAAACAAGTTACACAATTCAAACTATCAAACACTATGTATTTGAATTCAGAGAAGAAGACCGAGCTCTTCACCACCTATGGCAAGGGTGCTGCCGACACAGGTAGCGCTGAGAGCCAGATCGCATTGTTCACTTTCCGCATCAAGAACCTCACCGAGCACATGAAGCAGAACCGCAAGGACCATAGCACCGAGCGTGCTCTGACCGGCCTGGTAGGTAAGCGCCGCGCCCTCCTGAACTACCTGAAGAAGCGCGACATTACCCGCTACCGTGCTATCGTTAAGGCTCTGGGTCTGCGTAAGTAATGCATTATCCGGTCTTCTGCCTAACAGAAGTAACTGCACAAGGAGGTTGCCCACATGGGCAGCCTCCTTTATTATTTTTGATTCCGTCAAGAAAACTCGCATTCAACATAAATGCGAACTTTCTTGTGTTCATTTAATCGTTTGCCTTTTTTCTCGCACGCTTATGGCATAGTTGCTAAATTCGTAAACACTTTGCTGAGGATTTCTTAAAAAAACGTAATTGGCAACAGAAAAGATTACTAAATCTGTTGTATTTTTTATTGAACCTTTACCTTTGTGAAAAAATAAACACGAAAAGCGCACTATGGAAGACCAAATCAGACAAATAGCCAACTCCTTTGCAGTTGAATATTGCAGCGATGCCATATACCCCGCACATCTGTTCAAAGCCGTGCTCCACAAGGAGGCAGGACTGATTCACTTCATTGAAACGGAACTGAACAAGGACTATTACTATCTGCAGGAATGGGCAGACGTGCAGATGCAACTTTCCCCCCGCGCCACCAGACCTTCCAAGGACCTGAACCTCTCTGAAGAGTCTATGGCAGTAATGGAAGAGGCCGAATCGTACCAGATGCGCTTCGGTCTGGAGCAGTGCGCCCCCGTCTGCATACTGGCATCTCTGGTCACTCCCGGCGTAGGTTTCTCCTTCGACCAGTTGAAGACCCTGCCATTGAATGCTTCGGAGATATGCGACAAGATGGGCACGGGCACACAGGTAAGTCCCGATACTGTGGCATCGGCCTCGTCTTCCGCTTCCGGCAGTGCCAAGGGAGGCGGCAACATACAGAAGTACTGCATAAACAAGAGCGAAGAAGCCCTGGCCGGCAAACTGGGCAGCATAGTGGGCTTCGAGAACGAGATTTCCACCATCTACGAGATATTGGGCAGGAAGACCAAGTCCAACCTGCTCATAACTGGCGAATCGGGTGTGGGCAAGACCTCGCTCGTCAACGGTTTTGCCATACAACTGGCCAACGGACGAGTGCCAGGCTTCCTGAACAATGCCGTGGCATACGAACTGGACCTGGCAGCACTCTCGGCCGACGCTTCATACAAAGGCGAGGTGGAGGACCGCTTCAAGAAACTGCTGGCCGAAATCAAGGAGCAGAAGAATGCCATCCTTATCATCGAGTCCATAGACAAACTGTTTGACAAGCAGGGCACACTCTACGGAGCCGCCACCATGCTGAAACAGGAACTGGGCAAGGGCAGCGTGCTACTGCTATGCACCTCATCCATAGACGGTTTCACAAAAAACATAGAGACCGACAAGGAGTTTGTGAACAAACTGGAGCGCATAAGCATAGAGGAACCGAATGCCGACCTTTGCCTGCGAATCCTGAAGGGTGCCTCACAGGGTTATGAGACATTCCACGGACTCAGTATGGACGAAACGGTAATGGCCGATGCCATCCGTCTGGCAAAGCGCTATCTGACCGAGAAAGCCCTGCCAGACTCCGCTTTCGACCTGATAGACCGTACCATGGCCCTGCTGAAGACCATGAACGACATGTCCGGCAAGGACCTGCAGGCCATACAGGAGAAACTTGACGTGCTCTCAGGAAAAGCAGGGAATGACGAAGAAACGGAATCACTGATGAAGGAACTGGATTGGCTCAACTATGAACTGATGAACAAGGTGAGTTGCATCCTGCTTGCACAACTGGACACAGATACCGACTTCAGCAAGATACCTACTGTTCAGGAGCGTCTGGACTACCTGCAGAAGACTGTCGGCCAACTGGTGGAACTCAGTGCAGAGAAGCGTACCGCCCTGGACAGCGCCGATCTCTATGCCGTAGTGGCAAAGCAGACGGGCATACCCCTGGGCAAGGTGCAGTCAAAGGAGCGCGACCGTCTGACCAACGGCGAGGCTACACTGAAGAAGCGTGTTATAGGTCAGGACCATGCCGTGAAGATAGTGCTGGATTCCGTGTTCGAGTCCCGTTCCGGCCTGAACAAGAAAGGCCAGCCCATGGGTTCGTTCTTCTTCCTTGGCCCCACGGGCACAGGTAAGACCGAGTTGTCCAAGGCTCTGGCAGCCTTCCTTTTCGAAGATGAATCTTCGCTGATCCGCTTCGACATGTCCGAGTTCAAGGAAGAACACTCTGTGGCGCTCCTCTATGGTGCACCTCCGGGCTATGTAGGCTATGAGGAAGGCGGTCTGCTGGTAAACAAGATACGCCAGAAGCCCTACTCCGTGGTGCTGTTCGACGAGATAGAGAAGGCACACAAGTCTGTATTCGACCTGTTCCTGCAGATTCTGGACGAGGGCAAACTGCACGACCGTCTTGGACGCGTGGGCGACTTCTCCAATGCACTGATACTCTTTACCTCCAACATAGGCAGCCAATTCATAGTTGATGCCTTCAACCAGGGCAACATCCCACAGAACAACGACCTGATGGACATCATGCAGGGACACTTCCGCCCCGAGTTCCTGGCACGCCTTACGGAGATTGTACCCTTCTCGCCAATCATGCCGGAGGGTGTGGTACGCATCTTCGACATACACCTGAAAGGTCTGCTGAAACTGCTCGAGGAGCAGGGCATAACCCTGACCATGACCGACGAGGTGAAGCAGGAAATAGCCATGAAGGGTTACAACCAGCAGTACGGCGCCCGCCCACTGATAGGTATTATACGCAAGGAACTGCGCCACCCATTGTCCAAACTCATCATCTCGGGCGCAATAAAGTCTGGCGACAATGTGGAGGTGAGGATAACCGACGGCAAGCCCGACTTTGTGGTAACAGGCTCCAAGTAGGCATACCTTGTAAATATATAGGATAAATATAAAAACAATATAAACCTTAAAACAATTTCTATTATGGCAATGAAAGAGAATTTCATCTCGATGGCTCCAGATGAAGAATCCAATGCGAAAGTCTCTCCGGTCGACAATAACAAGACCCTGATGATTGACCAGTACACATCCGACGCAGAACCCGGCAACCCGGAGTTCGTGGAGGACATCCAGTGCATCGCCGACGCATTTGCACACTTCAAGCCCAAGGTTGAGGTTGATTTCGTGGACGACGAAGGCGGTTCGGTAAACGAAGTGCTCGAGTTCAACGAACTGCGCGACTTTGAGGCTCAGGGCGGCAAGGGCAAACTGGTATCAAACAGCCAGTTCCTCTCCGGCGTGAAGCAGAAGATAGACACCAGCGCCAAGATACGCAAGAGCATTGAGCAGAACCGCAAACTGCGCGACATCCTGAAGGACGCTTCGGCACGTGAAGAACTGAAGGAAATGCTTCAGGCAATGTTGGAAGAATTGGAAGGTAACAAATAAAAACTATTAGTCATGGCTGAAACAGAAGCAAAAAAAGCAATTATAACCGAACAGGCTGCAGGTGCAGAAGTTCGTTCCGCAGAGAAGAAGGATACCTCCAAGTTGTTGTCTGCCTTTGGTGGTTTCAATGCCGTACGTGGCTTCATGCCCGATGCCGACAACCTGAACCCTGCCAAGAAGGCTGCCAAGGCTGTCTTCCTGAGTGACAAGCGTTTCAAGGACAAGCGCGAGACCCTGATCAACGACATCAAGGGCTGGCTGGAGATTCTGGACGAGGGTCACGGCAGCGCCACAGAGTTTGTAGATGCATGCAAGGCCAAGGAGGAGAAGTTTACAGGCGTGCTGAGCCAGGGCATTACCGATGCTCTGTATGCTACCCAGAACCTGGAGCGCTCTTACCGCTCTCTGGACTCTTTCTTCAAGACTGCCAATGCAGAGAAGGTGAAGAACCTGCGTGTAATCAACGTATATAAGGACGACATCGCCGATGACGATTCAGGCTTTGCACAGGAGGTGGACAACATCCTGCGCGGCGGTTTCGACCGTCTGAGCCTGAAGGACTGCTACAGCCTTATGGTTGTTCCCGGCAATGTGTTCCAGGACAAGGTTTCCCTGCTCCAGTGGGCAAAGATAGCCTTCAAGTACAAGGTGATGCTCATTACCGACCATGCCGACGAATACTCCTTCGACGACCTCTTTGCCAACACCGAGGGCTACAAGGACAGCGACATCGAGTTGCAGAACGTTATCATGACCGCCAACTGGCTGGTTGGCCGCGAGGCAGAGAAACTGTCTGAGGACGAGAAGGAAAATGCAGCATTCTACATTGCCGGTTCCGGTGCCTTGGCAGGCAAACTGTACGACGAGAGCGCAAGCATGGCACAAGGTGCAGGCGGCAAGAAGTACGGTACTCTGGACGGTGTGAAGGGCGTGAAACTGGATCTGCTCAAGTCCGAGATAGCATCTCTGATGGACAACCAGGTTATCCCCATGGTATACTCCGAGGGCCGCGTGATGGCATTCAACAACTCCACCCTGTACAACGGCGACAACACCGCCATGAAGGAGTACCCCATCGTACGCGTATTCGACTGGGTGAAGAAGGTGCTGATGAACTTCGTTCACGAAGTGGCATTGGAAAACTGGGATCCATACAACTCTCCCAAGAACCTGAAGGCAAAGATCCAGGCATTCCTGAACGACTACAAGGGCTATGGCAACCTGTTCCAGAACTACGAGATAAAGGAACCCACACAGGATCCCGTCACAAAGCGCATTACCTGTGACATCAGCCTTACCCCCTTCTATTCTGCCAAAAACTTTGTCATCAAAGTGGCTGCCGACAAGAAGGACAAGGAAGCACAAATGGCATAATGCAGTCTAACATCACACATACAACAGTAAAAACCTAAAACAAAGAAACTATGGCAAAGACACCTGTTAAATTGGAGATTGACGGTTACAAGGAACGCGAAGTGCTCATGGTAACCTACGAATTTGATCAGGCAACCGACGTAGAGGGCCAGATGTCTGGTATCCCCCGTGGCGGTAAGATAAAGATTAGAGTTAAGGCACACAACGACGGCACCCCCGACCTGCTGGCATGGATGGTGGAGCGCAATCTGCCCAAGAACGGCGTTGTTACCTTCATGGAAACAAAGACCGGCAAGGTGATGAAAACCATCAAGTTCACCAATGGCTATTGTATCGACTTCGACGAGAAGTGGGAAGACAAGAAGGGCCACTTCGAGGAGATCGTAATCACATGCCAGAAGATCGAGTTCGAATCCGTAGTGTTCGAGAACGACTGGGCTTGATACCTTAGTTCTAATCAGTAATTAAAAACATTTGATGCAATATGGCAGAGAATTTGACACCTGTACAGCTTGAAGTCGGTGGCTTCGAGGTACGTGAAGTGATGTTGATAGATTATAAGTTCAATCAGGAAGTAGACCGCGAAGGCCAGATTTCCGGTATTCCCCGTGGCGGCCGCATTACCATCCGCGTGAAGGCCATGAACGACGGCAACAACCAGTTGCTTCAGTGGATGCTGGCTCCCAACGACCCGCGCGACGTGAAGGTTACATTCTTCAACACCATCGACGGTTCCACCATGAAGGAACTCAATGGCACAGGTTGCTATTGCGTACACTTCATCGAGAAGTGGGAAGACGGCATGGGCCACTACGAAGAGATTGAAATCGTTTGCCAGGAACTGAAGAACGGACCCGTAGAGTTCGTAAATCCCTGGAGATAATACAGCATTATCAGGGCACAGGCTGACCGGAAGGGTTTCCTGTGCCCTGCTTTTTCTTCTAAAAAACAAAACTATGTCATTATCGGCAACCCTACAGATTGGTGACAACCACATCGGAGTCTACAACCGCCAGTACAAGGTTGTACGTTGCCAATACAACTTTTCCCGAGGCTATAACTTCCGCATGCCGGATACCGTGGCACGCAACAAGAGTATAGCCATTACCATTGTCGCACCGGGCAAGGAAGACCTCAGCCTGTACGACTGGTACATAAACCGCACCCTGTTGAGCGGACGGATCGTGTTTGACCTCTCCGGCCAGGCCATGTTCGACGAGAACCCCAAGATTCTTATGTTCGAAGGAGCATCGTGCTTCTCGTTGAGCGAATCCTACCACATAGACCAAGAAACCCGCCGTCTCCTGCACATAGAAATCACAGCTGAGGAAACGACGGTGGACTCCATATCCTTCAAGAACTACTAACCGCCTCCACTATACCTATATATATTATCATGCCTGAATACATGTCCAAGCAACTAAAGGCCGTGATGTTTCTGGACGACATCACCGAAGGGATACCTTTGCGTCAGGAAAACGGCTTCACAGTACAGCATTTCGACTACTCCTGTTTCAGAAGCAGGGACAAGGCTGGAGTGCCATTCGGTCCATCCAATGCTTCGCTGATGCAGATTACACTGAAGACCATCTCCTCCGACGGATACAAGGAACTGTACCAGCGCTTGGACAGTATGGAACAGTTTGCTTTCTCCATGATTTTCAATGCTTCCTACGATGACTTCCGCATCCTCCAGGACTATGCTGATGCCATGATAGTGAACGGCTACGTGGTGGAGATAGAGGAACTCTTCGATACCATGGACCCACAGCACAACGGCATGACTCTGAACATGAAGATTCTGCTACACTCGCTGGACTATATCGGAAGCAGAGTGGAAAGGAAACTTATGGTTAATCAATGATACCTTACGACACTACTATGGCAGAAAACACAAGCACCAATAAGGCATATTATCTAAATTCTTCATCAATAAGTCTGGAAGTAGGGAAACAGAGTACTATTTCTGTCTATCCATACCCAGGCACACCAGAGATTGGTGACGATGATGAGGTTTTATGGGAAAGCGACAACTCCACAGGCGTCTCTGTTGAAAATAAGGGTTCAAATACAGCCACGATAAAAGCACTGGTTGCAAATTTAACAGCTACGATCAGTGTAACTGTAAACGGTATTGCTGTAGCAGACACATGCAACGTTAGTGTCTTCGGAGTCTCCATAGACAGCATTGCCATTAGCAACACAACCCTATCCCTAAACGAAGGGGCTTCCGGAGCACTTTCTGCGAAAGTTGGGCCAGAAAATGCCTCGGTCAAGGGAGTTAAGTGGAGTAGCAGCAACGAGAATGTGGCAACAGTTGATCAAAGCGGCAATGTACATGCCCTTAGTGCTGGCGTCGCCACTATCTCTGCAGAGACAAAAGGAACCAATTCCCAAGGGCAGCATCTGACGGCGTCGTGCTCGGTAGCAGTGGAGGTAGTGACCAAAGACAGCGTTGTCGCTTTTGCCGACAATTATGCGAAACAATTTGATGAGAATGCAGATTCCAAATATTGCGTTACGCTGAATACGTTCCTATACGTTGATAAAAAGTACACGATACCCCTTTTACAAGGAAGGAAGGTAGACAAGGCAGACGAGACATCCATTCCCATTCCTGCATTGCTTCTCACATCCATATCCTATCACAAGGAAGTATATAAACCGGGATTTTTGGAACTTGTCATTGAAACAGAGGCTTCCATGTCTGCATTTTCTGGCACCGTTACTTTGGAATATGATAAACAAGTCGTGGCCTCAACCTACTACATTTTCGAGAAGAGGAAAAAAAACAAATACGTCACCCTCCGGGCATACAGCGTGGACAAGTTCCTGACCATAGACAAATTCAGCCAGGCATTTACCGGGAAGAAACTCATAGAGGACATTGTAAATGCCACCTTGAACAACTATAAGAAATCGGAAAGCAAGATTGAGGTATTCTGCGACAATGTAACACATGTTGAGAATGAGTATTCGGACATTGCCAATCTGAGGCACCTTAAGTACGTTTCCACTACGGCAAGTACAACCCATTACCTTTATAATGGGGAACTCATAACGAGTGAAGAGGAGAGTGAACTTAGTGAAAAAGAACGAAGTAAAGTAAAGGATTATTATCCAACTGTAGAACCTTCACTCCCCTATAATGTTCAATTCGAAGAGAGTTTTTACGACTTTCTCGTTCGTGTTTGCAACCGTAACGGTGAATTCCTCTATGTCGAGGATAACAAACTGCATGTGGGAATTCCAAAAGCAGGCACCGCAGTTACCATTACTGGCGATGGTGCTTATGAGATAGAAGAGACCGAAGCAGAAGAGATGTATGACGCCAGCACTGTATCGGGGAATACACTCTTTCCTGCAGAATACTATAAACCCATAAGAAAGCTGGATGATGACTTTGCCAAGAACGAAGACTATTATATCGGCGGAGCCATTGGCCTAAACCTTCTAAAACCTGTCGTTGAATCACAGAACATTCTGGATTCCGCCCCCCAAACAGCCATGGCATTGGCAGCCACGTTTGGTATATCAGAATCATTCAAGAAGAAAGCAAATGAGGGATTTATAAAAAATTTCGGCGACTACAGGAAAGGAGACATATACCAGTTTGTTAATAGTGAGTCTTCAACCTTCGGCAACAGTTTTTACACAAATATTCTTAACTACGAAAAACAGGCAGAACAGCATAAGCTCATAGTCACCAGTTCCACATACAAGTCGCACAAACTGGGTGATACTGTAATTTTTAATGGCAATAATTATGTTGTCTGCCAAATCACAGGCGGCGCGAAAATAATAGATGGTCCCATAAGTCTAGGGTCTGAAAACATACAAAGGTACAGGGAGGAATTTGAGATGGTCCTGCTTCCATACATAGCCAAATCCGATTCTGCCGTGACCTACCCGTACCCCATGCCCTTGTTGGACAAGCGTGTCCGCAAGGCCACTGCACAGAGGGCCACAGTGTCTGCCAACAACGATCCTATGCGATTGGGAAGAGTCAGGGTGCTTTTTGATTGGCAAGACTCCGAAGACTCAGGAAATGCCTCCCCCTGGATAAATGTGGCATACCCGATGGCATCGAAGGATTCAGGTTTTATGTTCCTGCCTGGGGTTGGCGATACAGTTCTTGTTGACTTTGTGGACGGCAATGTGGAGCACCCATATGTGGTCGGTTCGTTTTACCGTGAAGATAGGCTCCCCTCCTTCCATGCCACCACGCAAAACGCAGGCCTTGTAAAGTCCATCACTTCGTCCAACGGACATCACCTCACTTTCACCGACTTGTCTGGCGCCCGATTCGGAGCCAACCTGCTTCCATGGACATATCTGTCCAAGTTTGGCATCATGGATCAGTTGGGCTTCATGCCTGATGACAACAGGTTGGGTGGCGGCTTCGAACTGGCAGACTATTATGGATTCTACTCCATCACCGGTTCTACGCACGAACGCAAGGTGAGCATAAAGTCTCCCTTTGGCGATGTCTCCATCGATGCCTTCCAGGGCATCACCATCAGCGCTCCGTCGGGCAACATAAAGATAGAGGGCAAGAACGTGGACATCATTGCACGCAACAATCTGTCCATCACCTCCGGCACCAACATTGCCCAACCACGCTGGGGAAGCCGTGACGCAATGGACTATGAAAAGAGTGACCCTAGCGGAACCAAGATTAGGAAAGTTGCAAAGTATCTGGGTATCGATCATATGTTGGCACCATGGATTGTTGGTGTTGTAAGGGGTATACTAGACCTCTCTCTATACAGAACCTGGTTGGAAGTGCTGCTTAGGCCCGTAGGAGGCAGCCTGCTTATAAAGTCACATCGTTTCATGAAACTGGAAGCCGGCAAGGGTAGAACAGCAATCCATACAAGTTTTGCCAAGCGTGGCAGAAATGCGGTAAAGTGGTTAATCAGTTCCTCTTTTGTCGGCAAAGCTTCCAAGGATCAGACAATGGCCGACATAGTGGCTTACAAGGCTGACATTATAAGAGATTGTAAGTTGATCAATGGTATTTATTGTGCTGATGGTAAATTGGACAAACTTTTCCAAGAGATACAACGATGTGCATTTAGTACTCTGCCAGTACAGCAAGTACTACAAGTAGATCTTCAGGCGCAGATCAAAAATGTATCCTCCGGAAATAGCCATCCTTACTTTAGAACGGCTAACGATATTTACAAAGAAATCGTAGGTGATTTGAGAGCCATTAAACAAGAATGGACGCAAGCCGAAGTTAATGAAAGAATCGCAGGCATAAATGATTGGATTAATAATCTAAAAGTAGACATCAATGGAGGTCTAGTGACAATATTTGTAAAACCAACTGAAAATCCTTTGAATCAATTACATGTCCGGAAGAAACTATACGAATATATTCATAATAAACAGAATGAAATAAAGGACTTAGTCACGATTGCCGAAACTGTTCCAAATCAAAATAGGAATTACAACGCAGAAACCTTGAAAGACAAAATTACCATAAAGCATCCCGACATGAATCACATGCGTGTCAAAAAAACAATAGGCATATTGGCAAAAGCCACTGGTTTAAGCGGTGCTTTGGACGACCACACATGGAGTAAGAACGATGAAGGAGGAATCTTGATTTCCGCTCACAAAGATGCGATGTATAAAATCACAAAGGAGGGGCAACTTAAGGGTTACGTCCCAGAGATTGACGCCGCATGGCAGAATTTCCTTATTCAACAGTTGAGGTCTGTTCCTGATGATGGACAGTTAGGAGTAGTCCGAGGAGTAGTCCGGAACCAGCAACCTAATCAGGGGCAGGATGCCGCAGCACCACCCCCTCCCCAAGCTCCTGCGGCTCCGCAACAACAGCCTACTGAATAAGCCCCCACCCTTAAACAAAACACAGTAACAATGAAAACCACGGCCTATAATTTTGAAAATTGGCAGGAGAAACTTGATGAACTGCAGGATAAAGTCAAGAAAGAACTGGCGGAAATCAGAAAGAGCAAGCAAGAAGTCCAGCAAATGAAGGAAAACCTGACATATATGCTGGACGAACTGCCCAGTCTGACAAGGGGGAAGTATATTTGCGATGATGAGCGTATCATCATTTCCGCACCAGAAATAATCATTGGCAATGTGGACAAGGACGGAGTGCTGTGGAACACCTCCTCCAGTGTGGTAATCCGGGCCAACGACGTAAATCTGGAAGGCAGCAGCGTGGGCGAGGGGGCAGGTGGACGCATTACGTCTCGCGCATCCAGCATACGCAATATTGCCGAAGATCCTGGCAAGGATGGCCAGGAGCATGTGGTGTATGCCTGTTCCGAGATTGTCTCCCAGGCCAGAGCAATCATGTTGAACAGCGAAGCTGCGGACGGAGTGTTCACCACCTCAGTAACGCCAACTACCGGAATCCAGTTGAAATCGGAAACGGGAATAAATATTTCGTCCACATTGTCCAACAAGTACAAGAAGGACAATCTGAAGAACTGCGCAGAAAACCTTAAAAAACAGATCAAGGATCTTGAGGAGAAGGTCAAGGAGTCGAAAAAGCAGGTGCAGACAGGAATGAAAGACATGAATGCCTTGCTGGACTTTGATAACATGACAGAAGACCTGATAACCACAAGGACCAGTTTCCTGGACATAGAAGAACTATATGCGGAATTCAACCAGAGTTCTGTGTCTCTGTACTCGTCCATGGCAAATTATTTCCGTCTGCTTTCCGCCCTGGCAGAAGCAAACAGGCAGATGTCCTGCATAGAGACCATGGAAAAGGAGGTGGACAAGAAGAAGTCCAAGTTCAAGGACGAAAGCACAGGTACATATATAAGCATGCGTTCGGAGAGGATAGATGCCATTTCGGCAGACGGCGATGGCAACTATCGCGAGAACCCCGAGTCCATAGTGAGCATCACGGCCAAAAACGTGAACATAGGCAGTGTGCTTCCCACCGAGGCACTGCAAAAGAACGGCAGAATAACACTATCCGCTCAGGAAGTGGATGTAAGCACCCAGAACCCCAAGGTAGAACGTAACGATAAGGGGGAAATCACTAAAGGCGATTTCCCTGCCGTGGGCAATGTGCGGGTTACATCCAAGGATATCATACTGGAATCCTTAGACTACGAGTGGAAGGACAATAAACTTCAGGAAAAGGCTCTTACGAAGAATGGTTCGCTAAGCATCCGGGTAGAGAATACCGAACTCTCTGCCACCGAAACCGAGGGCAAGGCCACTGGCCGGGTGGAAGTGAACGCCAAGAAGGTGGAGGTGAAGTCCGTGGACGTGGACAAGGAAAAGCGCACGGAAAAGTCCCTTGCCGCAGGCAGCAGCATGCTTCTCCTGTCGGAAAAGATGTTTGTGGGTTCGCGCGACTCCAAGACCCGCAGCAAGCAGATGCAGGTGGTGGGCGACAAGACCGCCATACTGGCCGACACCACATTGGAACTGCAGCAGGCCAAGGCCGTGGTGCAACTCTCCGGTGGCAACACCTCTGTGGGTGGCGGCAATCTGGACCTCTACGGCAAGACCACCCTGCAGGGCGACGTGACGGCCAAGGGAGACATAAAGGGCGGCGACCTGGAGGTGAAGAATATGAAGGTGAAGAGTTCATTCAAGTCGCCATGCACCAGTGAGGGCATGGCCGTGCCAGGCGCTCCTGCCACAGGCAAGCTCAACGCCAAACTGAAGGAGGAGGAACTGAAGAATGGCACCTCGAAATAATCTGCCGACTGAGGCAATATACTAATGCGTCTTACCGTCATTCCTGTAGGGCGATAAAGAATCGCTACCGACGGTTCGCCGAACGATTACTGATGGTTCGCCGAACGATTACCGATGGTTCGTCGAACGATTACCGACGGTTCGTCGAGCGATTACCGACGGTAAAAAGAACGATTACTGACGGTTCGTCGAACGATTACCGGTGACAAAATCCGTCTCTGCCGGAGACAAGGCAAATTTTAGAGAAGGGTGGGGGTGTCCTTTTGGGATATCGGACAGCCGGTACAGTCGGGAATCAGCAGGCCTTGCACTTCATGAAATGCATTTTCCTTGTCGCCCATGCAATGCTAATGCTTCCAAGCAGGAGTACTGTAAGCAGGATTGACAACAGGTCCTGCCACTCTACGACTACAGGGTAAGCGTCTATTATGAAACTGCCTTCGCTTTGTCCCATACGGATGAAACCGAAATACTGTTGCATTAGGCACAAGACAAGGCCAAGCAGCATTCCTGCAAATGCGCCGCCGGCTACAATCAGCATACCTTCAAACATGAAAATGCGGCGGATTTGTCCCTGGGTGGAACCGAGTGCAGACAAGGTGTACGCATCTTCCCGCTTCTCTATCATAAGCATCTTCAGACTGCCTGTGATATTCAGACAAGCAACAAGCAGGATGAAGCACAGGAAAGCATAGGATATTAGTTTCTCTATCTGCATGATGCGGAAAATGTCTTCCTGCTGCTCGTATCGGTCCTGTACGCAGTAGGAATCTCCGAGCAAGGCCTCTATACTCTGTCTGCCTGCTCCTGGAGACAATTTCACCTCCAGGGCTGTCGCCTTGTTCTCTTGTTCAAAGATTCTTTGGGCAAAGCCAATGGAACACAGAATATATTCAGAATCATATTTTGCCTGGTGAACGCTGAAGACAAGGCCAGAGGCATACAGTTCGTCCTGATTGAAGCTTGACGCGGGATTGGCCATATTTACCCTCTCGCCACGTTTGGGGGCATATATCTGCAACGGCTGGGTAAAATAAAGGGGCAACCCTAACTGGTTGCATAACTGCATTCCGGGAATACAATATTCCAATACGTCCAGATGCAGAACGGGTTCGGCATCGCCATAAAAGGTTTCGACAATATTGGACTGCTGAAGGAAATTGTCGGCAACGCCCTTTAGCATAACCACTTTCTGCATCCCTCCGACACTTGCAAGAGCCTGGCCTTCCACTATAGGGGTAAGTACTGCGACATCGGGGCATGCCTCAAGGGCAAGCACCTTTTCGTCCGACAGTTCTATTGTGGCACCACGTGCCGGTGTGATGCGAAGTTCAGGGTCGAAACCGGTGAAAAGATCCGCAACGAGTCCCTGGAATCCATTGAAGACACTCATGACTATGACCATAGCCATAGTTGCCACGGCGACGCCTACTACCGATATGGCAGACACTATGTTTATAGCATTGTGGCTTTTCTTGGAGAACAGATAACGGGTGGATATCAGGGATTCGTATTTCATCGGGGCGGTTTGCAGAATATGTCAGAGACTACTTTGACTTCTCCTCATCGGGTTTGTCTGAAGTGATTTGCTCCAGTTCCGGTTCAATATCCTTCTGCCAATCCGTACCGCTTACTATGATCCGTGCTGCAGTGTCTGCCAGCACATAGAATGGTACATCACGTACTCCCAGGCGGTATACGAGATCAGACTGGAACGCCTTCTGGTCGGAATAGCAGTGCCACGTCATTGTATCCGTACGTTCGATATAGTCAAGAATGGTGGTGCCTACATCCAAATTATAGGAGAGGCACACCAATGGTTGCTTGGCCTGACGGATAAGTCGTCTGATTCTGGAATTTATGGAGGTTGTGCCGCCACGCCAGTTGGCCCAAAAGGCCAGTAGCGTGTACTTGCCTTTCAGCGTGTCGGTGGTGACAGTGTCCCCCTTGCGGGTAACAATGGAGATGTCTGGCAAGGGTTCGCCCTTTTTCAGTGCTTCCGGTGTCTGTCTGGCCAAATTCTCCAAATGAAGGAACCTGGTAACCGGTGATTCTGGATTGGCATCCATGAAAGCCTTGAGCAGACTGTCCTTTGCCGTAGGCGTTGCTTCTTCCATCTGTTTTCTCAACAGCGTATATGCCTCGTTATCTGCGTTGCCGCCAACCTTTGTGTCGCTCAGATGCTTGGCATTTCCGTTTATTTCAATGACATCTCCGCTGCCGCCAAAAACGGTAAGGGTGGAATAGGTGGGATATACTATGGTAAGGCTGCCTTGCTCCTTACTGCAGGGGCATGACCAGTCTATTTCTTCCTGACGGACATGCAGGGTGTCTATCCCCTGGAATAATCCGTCACGGCTGAAAATGACCAAATCTGCATTGTTGAGCCCGGCAAACTTGCCCTTGATACGCAATTCACCCTTTTTGCCCCCACATGATGCGAGGACAAAAAGGGTGAGTATGAAAATCGAGTAACGTATAGTTATCAATGCACGGTGCATGATACTGCCGTATTTACTGTACCAAATCAGCAATGGTTTCCTTGTACTTGGCAAACTCCAGGTCTTTGGCGGCACGTGCCTTCAAAGAGGGTTCGCTGGTTACGGCCACCTTCAGGTTGCTCTTCACTGCGCTGACGTCGCTTGTACGGGCTGCAAGAACAGCCTTCAGATAAGCGGTTGTGGCATCGGGAGTCTTTATGGCAGCAAGTGTCTTCTGTGCGCTGGCATAGTCCTTGTTCAGGATTTGCGCAAGTGCTGCACTATTGGTCTGTGACTGGGCCAGATTCTGCTGGGCCTGGGCATAGTTGCCCTTGGCGATGTTCAGATTGCCAAGAATCTCGTTGAAGGTGTCGCTGCCACTTGCCTGTCCCATCAGGGTTTCTGCCTTGTTGGTGTCACCGTTCTTCAGGGCAAGGATGGCCATATTGGCATTGGTCTCTGGGGCCTTGCTGTTTACGCTCTTGGCCTTCTGCAACCAGTTCTGTGCTGCGGTTACGTTGCCCTCCATGATTGCGATTTGGGCCAGATTGTTATATGCACGGTAATCGTTGGGGTAGAGCTTGATGATTGTTTCATACCACTGCTTGCGGCTTGCGGCGTCCTCCATGAGCATGTTGGCGCCATACAACAGTTCCTCTATGCTGAGTATGCTGGCATCCTGAGTGTACTGGTCGATGATCTGTTCGTCACTGCGGCCGATAACCTCATAATTGACGATGAGTCTTGCGCGGCGCAACTCGGGCAGGATGCCGTCGGCAATTTCTGTGAATACACTGCTCATGTTGCGGATCTGCTGCTCGCGCTCCTCGGGATCCTGGTACATTGAAAGCACACGAAGGATAACGTCCTTGTCCTGCAGGTTGCTCTGGTTGATCAGCTCCTGGAAGCCTTCCCAGTCCTCTGCCGTGAACTTGGTATCCACATCCGCATCCATCTTGATCTTCTTGAGTTGCTTTTGCAAATAGTTTGAGGAAACATCCTGGCGCTTTTCAGCAAGTTTCTCGTTCAGTTCGAAACTTCCGTCGGGACTGGCGTATGCGCTTACTTCAATGCTCTGCAATGCACGCTCTTCCTGCATGTCGTTGATTTCCTTCAGTATCTTCACCAGATCCTGGATGCTTACGCTTGAAAGTTCGCTGGTACGCAGGTTGGCCTGGCCGATGAGGAACTTGATGTTGGCTTCCTGCTTCTGTTCGATAACGCGCTGGAATCCGTCAGGCGCAGTGCTGGCGGTGATGGCGCAACGTCCGAGAAGTTCGCTGGTAGCAACGACACCATAACCAATCTTAACCTCGGGAATGGATACGGTCTTCTTTCCCAACTTTGCCTCGAAACGTGCATACAAATCGCTGTTCAGCATGGCGGGAGCATACTTGAAGTTGGTCTTCATGGTGTATGTGCCGCCTACCTTGTAGCTAATCTCTGTTCCGTTGCCTTCTACCTTTTCGCCCTGGAATGTAGCGCTTTGGCCAACAGCTTCGCCACCCTCATACTTCAGAACCGGTGTAACGGTGACAACGGCCTTCTTCTTCATATATTTCTCGGGGAAAATGCCATTGATGGTAGCGGGAACTTCACCGCCTATTGCTTCAAGGGGAGTGGGATTTACCCTAAAATTGTCTGCACTGAGGTTGCCCAGCTTACTGCAGGAACTCATAATTGCGGCACCGGCTACTGCCAATGCGAGGAGTAAACTTTTTTTCATTCTGTTGATAAATATGATAAAAATTGATGTTGTTACTGCCGTTAACTTTAATTTCGCGTGCAAAGATACAAAAAAAAACATACTTGCCGGCAACATCATGGGTTTCTGTTGTTTAAAAATGTTCATTTTGCCCCTTATTGCGCTTTTTTGCCTTGTTTACTTCGCTTCTGGGGTGATACATAAGGACTTGTTCGCGTAAATGGGTGGTGTCCAATTGAAGGTACACTTCTGTTGTCCCCAGACTTTCGTGCCCCAGCATGTCCTGTACGGCGCGCAGGTTGGCACCGCCCTGCAGCAGGTGGGTGGCAAAACTGTGGCGGAATGTATGAGGTGATATTTCCTTGGTTATTCCAGCCTGGGCCGCATATTCACGTATAAAGACAAAAAGTGATATGCGTGACAGGGCCTTGCCTCTGGTGCGGGATACGAAAACATGATCCTCATAACCATGTTGTATGTTTATGTGTTTGCGAATGTCGAGCCATATCTTCAGTTCCTTTATCGCCCTTGGGGAAATGGGGACAAGCCTTTCCTTGTTGCCCTTGCCATGAATGCGGATAAAGCCTTCTTCAAGGAAAAGGTTGGAGATAAGGAGATTTGTCAGTTCGCTGATGCGAAGTCCGCAACTATACAGCACCTCTATGATGCAGTGGTCCCTGACTCCTTCTGGCTTGCTCATGTCTATGGCGGCAAGAATGTCGTCTATCTCCCCGACGGAAAGGACTTGCGGCAGACGACGCCCGATTTTAGGTGATTCAAGCAATTCTGTCGGGTCTTGCTCTATTTCCTTTTCAAGACACAGGAAACGGTAGAACGAACGTACGCCGCTGAGTATGCGGGCAAGACTGCGGGGAGAAATGCCCTTGTCTCTGAGGCTGCCGGCAAACAGGTCAAGTTCGCCCAATGTGACGGAGCGGAAGTCTATGCCGTTGTCTGCATAAAAATTAAACAGTTTTTGCAGGTCCTTGCAATATGCATCCAGGGTGTTCACGCTATACGAGCGCTCAAGTCGCAGGTATTGGATATATCTTCTGACGATATCCCGGGATACGTTTCCCGTGTTGCTTATGTTCGGCATGTCTTTATATGGTCTGTGTGCTGGGAACGTTATTGCCCTGCAATGTTTTTTGCTACATCACCCGTGCAAACGCTTGGTGATAGTGTATTTTTTTCGTATCTTTGAACTCGCAAATATACGTAAATATTATGAGAATTCAAATCATCAATGGTCCCAATCTGAACCTGTTGGGCATCAGAGAGCCTGAGATTTATGGCAAGAAGGGTTTTGAAGAATATCTGCACGTCCTGCGCAACGCATTTCCAAATATCCGCATTGACTACTTCCAGAGCAATGTGGAGGGAGAACTGATAAACAAGATACATGAGGTGGGCTTTGACCTGGACGGTATCGTGTTGAACGCCGGTGCCTATACGCATTACAGCCTTGCCCTGATGGACGCCATCAAGAGCGTGAACATTCCTGTGGTGGAGGTGCATATCAGCAATGTGCACCAGCGCGAGGAATTCCGCCGCCACAGCGTCATCAGTCCTGCCTGCAAGGGAGTAATTTGTGGCTTCGGCCTGGACAGTTACCGCTTGGCCATAGAGGCTTTGCTGCACATGAAGTAAAACATAATTTAGGAAAGGAGACGCTTGGGCGACCTTGATTCTTACATTCTCTCCCACATAGATGCAGAGGGGGAGTATCTGCACAGACTTTGGCGTGACACCCAGTTGAAACTGTCGTACGGCCAGATGGCCAGCGGACATTTGCAGGGGCGTCTGCTGAAGATGCTTGTGCAGATGATACGTCCGCAGCGCGTTCTGGAACTGGGCATGTTCAGCGGCTATTCGGCCCTGAGCATGGCAGAGGGACTGGAGGATGGTGCGGAACTGCATACCTTTGAGGTCTTTGACGAGATGGAGGACTTTGCCCGGCCATGGATAGAGGGCAGTCCCTACGGGCACTTCGTTCACATACACATCGGCGATGCCAAGGAACTCGTGCCGCAGATGGAGGTGGAGTGGGACATGGCATTCATAGATGCCGACAAGAGGGAGTATGTGGAGTATTACGAGATGATCCTGCCCCGTTTGCGCAGTGGTGGCTACATTTTGGCCGACAACACCCTTTGGTACGGACGCATCACGGAACAGGCACGCGAAAGCGACCTCCAGACCCTTGGATTGCAGAGGTTCAACGACCTTGTGGCGGCAGACAACAGAGTGGAGAAGGTTATACTGCCCCTCAGGGATGGTTTGACCATTATCAGGAAGAAATAGACACATTATATATTATATATGGAAACAACAAGACAACAGAAAATAGCACGATTGATACAGAAGGAACTGAGCGACATGTTCCAGAAGCAGACGGCCGGCATGCGTGGCGTGCTGGTAAGCGTCAGCGCCTGCCGCATCAGCCCCGATATGAGTGTCTGCCGTGCATACCTTAGCGTATTTCCCAGCGACAGGGCAGAGGAAATCGTTGCCAACATCAATGCCAACGTGAAGTCCGTTCGCTACGAACTGGGTAACCGTGTGCGCCTGCAACTGCGTATCATCCCCGAACTGAAGTTCTTTGTGGACGACAGTCTTGACTATGACGAGCGCATAGGCGAACTGCTCAAGTAATAACAACCCAACCACGTCATCATGCTTGCCAAGGTCTACAGTGCATCGGTCCAGGGGTTGGAAGCCCAGCAGGTTACCATCGAGGTGAACAGTGCCCGAGGCATCCGTTTTGTTCTGGTGGGTTTGCCCGACAATGCCGTCAAAGAAAGTCACGAGCGCATAACGGCAGCCTTGGAGAACAGCGGTTTCCCCTTCCCGTGCAAGCAGATTACCGTTAACCTTGCCCCTGCCAACGTGCGTAAGGTGGGCAGCGGCTATGACCTGCCCATTGCCATAGGCATACTGGCCACGGCAGAGAAGGTGGACTGTAGCCGTCTGGACAAGATAATGATGGTGGGCGAACTGAGTCTTGACGGTTCCCTGCAACCCATCTGCGGCGCCCTGCCCATTGCCATCAAGGCACGTGCCCTTGGCTACGAATCCCTGTTCGTGCCCATGCAGAACATCCAGGAGGCTGCCGTGGTGGACAAACTTCAGGTCTATGGCGTCAGCAACCTTTCCGAGGTGGTGGGTTTCCTGAACGGCACGCATCACCTTGACCCGGTACAGATAGACACGCGCAAGGATTTTTATGACCGCCAGTCACATTTCGACCTCGACTTTGCCGACGTTAAAGGGCAGGAGAGCGTGAAGCGTGCCATAGAGGTGGCGGCCGCAGGAGGACACAATCTCATAATGATAGGCCCTCCGGGCAGTGGCAAAAGCATGATGGCAAAGCGTTTGCCCAGCATCCTGCCCCCTCTCACTTTGCAGGAGAGTCTGGAAACCACACAGATACATAGCGTGGCAGGCAAACTTCAGGTCCCGCCTGTCGGTGCCGACGGAGTGCGCCATTGCTCGCTCATTGCCACACGGCCTTTCCGCAGCCCTCACCACACCATCAGCCAGACGGCCCTTGTGGGTGGCGGTTCCAATCCGCAACCGGGCGAGATCTCTCTGGCACATAACGGTGTGCTCTTTGCAGACGAACTGCCTGAGTTCCAGCGCCAGGCGCTCGAGGTATTGCGTCAACCTTTGGAAGACCGCCATATCACCGTCAGCCGCATACAAGGCACAGTGGACTATCCCTGCAATTTCATGTTCGTGGCATCCATGAACCCTTGCCCATGCGGATATTACAACCATCCCACCAAGGCCTGTGTCTGTACCCCGGGGCAGATTTCACGCTACCTTAATAAAATCAGTGGTCCTTTGCTTGACCGCATAGACATACAGTGCGAGATACTGCCTCTTTCATTCCAGGAAATCTCTACGGCAGCACCCGGCGAACCCAGTTCCGTCATCCGCGAGCGCGTCCTGAGGGCACGAAACATACAGGCCCAGCGTTTTGCCTCCATCCAGGGTGTGCATTGCAATGCCCAGATGTCGGAAAAGCATCTGCGCGAATACTGTGTTTTGGATACCGAGAGCAGCGAACTCCTGCGCATGGCCATGGAACGCCTGCAACTTTCTGCCCGAGCCTACAGCCGCATCCTGAAGGTGGCGCGTACCATTGCCGACCTTGAAGGCTCGGAAAGCATACAGAGCCACCATGTTGGCGAGGCCATAGGCTATAGAAACCTTGACCGTAGCGACTGGGCGGAGAGACGAGGATAATATCATATAATACATTTACATGGCCCATTAACGTTTTATAGAATTCTATCTATGCGGAAACTTCTAACCATTTCAGTGGCAATCTTCACTGCTATCGGCCTATTGGCCCAAAACCAACAGGCCATAGTGAAGACACGAGGCAAGCTTGATGATAAAGGCAATGTGATTCCCGGGCGAGGCCTGTCTGGAGCATTTGTGAAAATCATTGATGGCAATACCCATGAGAGCAAAGCGGGGGGACTGTTGTCCTTTCCCGTACCGGGTGGCAAGTACTCCATCGAGAAGGTGACCTATGTGGATAACACATCGCAAGAGCAATACCAACTGCTGGACATGGATGAGTTGGGGCGCTTTTTCAAATACTCACCCACTCCCAAGGATATTCTGGTGGCTACACCGTATGAGATAAACGAAGACCGCCTGGACGAGGAGATGCGTGCCCGTGAGGTGCTGATGGCCAATTACCGTAAGCGGCAAGCGGAAATCAAACAGTTGCAGGCGGCTAACCAGATAAGCCGGGAAGAGGCGCAACGGCTTCGCCAACAGCTGGCCGATGCCCAAGCCAACGAAGAGAAACTTGTCAGCGACATGGCCGAACGCTATGCCAAGATGGACTTCGACCGCATGAGCGAATTCGATCGGGAGTTTGCCCACTTCATCCGTTCGGGGCAACTGGTTCGTGCCGACTCGCTGCTCCGCACCCAAGGAGATGTGTTTGCCATGGAGGATACACTGCGCATGATACGCGAGGAGAATGCCGCAGGGCGCAAGATCATTGCAGACAAGGAGGCATCGCTGACCCGCGACAAGGCTATGCAGACTCAAAACGAAGAGTATGAAAAACAGCTGCTGGAAAAGATTGCAGACAACTTTTATAAGCGTTACGAAATCTTTTCGCAACAGTTCCAGCATGATTCTGCCGCGTTCTATTTGGAGCGACGGGCACTGTTGGATACCACGAGGGTGGAGTGGCAGATTGAGGTAGGGAGATATCTTGACGATAATTTGGCTGACTACGGAAAGGCTCTATCCTATTATCAACGATGTTTGCATAATGCGAAAAAGCAATATGGAGAGCAGAGTGAATGGATAGCCCTCAGTCTGAACAATATAGGTTCAGTTTACAATTCCCAGGGAGCATATTCCCAAGCGTTGTGCCATTATGAAGAAGCCTTGAAGATTTATCGGGCAGTCTTTGGAGAGAACCATCCCAATGTTGCCACCAGTCTGAACAATATAGGTTCAGTTTACGATTTCCAGGGAGCATATTCCCAAGCGTTGTCCCATTACGAGCAAGCCTTGAAGATTCTACGGGCAGTCTTTGGAGACAACCATCCCGATGTTGCCACCAGTCTGAACAATATAGGTTCAGTTTACCATTCCCAGGGAGCATATTCCCAAGCGTTGCCCCATTACGAGCAAGCCTTGAAGATTCGACGGGCAGTCTTTGGAGACAACCATCCCGATGTTGCCACCAGTCTGAACAATATAGGTTTTGTTTACCATTCCCAGGGAGCATATTCCCAAGCGTTGTGCCATTTAGAAGAAGCCTTGAAGATTCGGCGGGCAGTCTTTGGAGACAACCATCCCGATGTTGCCAACAGTCTGAACAATATAGGTTGGGTTTACTATTCCCTGGGAGAATATTTGAAGGTGAAAGCGGAATATGTGTTTATTGCCACTATAGTTGGTGACGATACTCCCGCTGCGAAACATGGTTTGGCTGGTGAATATGTATTGTTGGAATATGCGGGTTGGAATCAGGACTGTTCAATGAATCTGTTTGATAAAAATGCAGAACTGAAAGGGAAACCTAAATCTTTACTTTTAATGAAAGATGGTCTGATAAAGCGATATCATTTCGAAAATATAATCGGCGCGAGACTGGGGCTGAAGTATGTCGGGAAAGAAGAGAGACTGCAAGTGAATGCCGCTTATCGTAAATGGAAGAAAGAAAATGAACAATAGCACCACCTACAAATACTTCGCCTTCATCAGCTATAACCAGAAGGATACGAAGTGGGGCAAGCGGCTGCAGCGCAAGTTGGAATCCTACAAGATGCCGGCCACGCTGTGCAACGATAGGGGATGGAAGCGGAAGCCGATACAGCCCGTGTTCTTTGCCCCCTATGAGATACAACCCGGGGACTTGGACGAGGAGCTGAAGGCAAGGTTGCGTGCATCGCAGCATCTGATAGTAGTGTGCTCGCCCCACTCGGCGCAATCGGAGTGGGTGGGTAAGGAAATCCGCTATTTCCATAGTCTCGGAAGGGCCGACCGCATCTATTTTTTCATCATAGACGGTGTTCCCAACAGTGGCAACGAGGAGACGGAGTGTTACAACCCTGTCATCAAGGAACTGGGGTTGGCAAACTACTTAGGGGTGAACATCAACGAACAGGTGTTCCATAGCGCCTACCTGAACAGGGAACGAGCCTACGTGCAATTGGTAACCAAACTGCTGGGCGTGGAGTTCGATGCCATCTGGCAACGCCACCGGAGACTGTTGATAGAGAAGGCTGTTGCATGGTGTCTGGGTACAGTGCTGGTGCTGTCGGCCCTGTACGTTGCATGGACCATAAACCGTCCGGTGGATGTAAACGTCGGGCTTCGGGAGACCTCTGTCGTCAACTCATTGTTGCCACCATTGCGTGATGTGAAGGTGACCCTCACACTCGGCAATGACAAGATAACCAAGGTTATCAGCGATATCAACCACACCGCCATATTCCCCAACATTCCCCGAAAGGAACTCGGCAAGGAGGTAAGGGTGACCGTCACGGATTCGCTCAATCTCTACCATCGGACAGATACCATCCTGACACTCTTGGCCGACATGACCTTGGACATCTGTCGCAACCCCAGCCAATTCGGTACGATAAGGTTCAGACTCATCGACAGCAAGAGCTACCAGCCGGTCGCCCACTGTCGCATAGTGATTGAAGGCATCGAAGGTATGACCGATGACAACGGTAACGTAGCTTTTACAATACCTCTGTCCAAGCAAAGGACGAAATACCATATCCAGGCAGATGTGCCACTCGCTGACAGCACTTGCAACGGAGCATACGACGACGACGGTTTTGTGGTATTCGCCCAATAAGGCCAATGTTGTCTTGCAACGGACCTTTCCTCCTTGATTTTGCAGCACGCATTTTCATGATCCACTTCCGACGAGCCACCATGTTGGCGAGGCCATAGGCTACAGAAACCTTGACCGTAGCGACTGGGCGGAGAGAAGAGGGTATGACCATCATAAAATACATATATATGGTACACATTCACATTAAGTTGACCGTTTCGGAGTGGGATATCGGTGGTAAGAGCAATACCACGTCCTATGTTTTGGACAGTGAGGTTACACAGGTGGGCGAGGAACTCGTCGTAAACAAGGCTTTCCCCAAGCGTTATACATTCATTGTAAAGGAACTGTCAGATACGGAGATATGCCTGAGTTGTGAATGTCCCCCTCAGTACGTACATTTGAAAAAGGGAGAACCCTATCATGCTGAATACAACATTGAGGGTTATGAAGACCACGATGGGTGCGTCTGGAACGGGGAGGATGAGTACTTGACCATAGAGTGGCTATAGACCTCGGCAATATTGCAAGGGGACAGTGGATAAAAATATCTAAAATCCTTTGAAAGGAAGCGAAAAAAGTGTAAATTTGCTATCGGAAAACAGTATAACCAATCCATAAGAAATAACACAATGAAGGCATTAGTAAAGAAACTGCCCGAAAAGGGCATTTGGATGGAAGAAGTTCCCATGCCAGAGGTTGGCGTGAACGACGTTCTCATCAAGATTAAGAAGACTGCTATCTGCGGTACAGACTTGCATATCTACAAGTGGGACGAGTGGAGTCAGAAGACCATCAAGACTCCCATGACCATAGGTCACGAATATGTGGGTGTTGTAGAACAGGTTGGTCCTGGTGTGCGTAACATCAAGGTCGGCGACCGTGTTACTGGTGAAGGTCACATTGCTTGTGGACATTGCCGTAACTGCCGCCGTGGTTTGCAGCACATCTGCGAGAACAGCATCGGTGTTGGCGTGAACCGCGACGGTGCTTTTGCAGAATACCTCTCTATCCCCGAGTGCAACGTGGTTAAGTTGGACGACCGTATCTCCGACGATATGGCTTCCATCATGGACCCCTTCGGCAATGCAACACATACCGCCCTGTCATTCCCCCTGCTGGGTGAGGACGTCCTGATTACAGGTGCAGGCCTTATCGGCACTATGGCTACTGCTATTGCCAAGTTTGCCGGTGCCAAGAACATCGTTGTTACCGATCTGAGCGACTACCGTCTGGACATCGCCAAGAAGATGGGTGCCACATGCACCGTCAATGCCGCCAAGGGCGAGACCGTGGCACAGGCTATGGAGAAACTCGGAATCCGCGGTTTCGACGTAGGTCTGGAAATGTCTGGTTCTCCCATCGCTTTCCGCGACATGGTTGCCAACATGTACAACGGTTCCAAGATTGCCCAGTTGGGTATCCTGCCTCCCTCAACTACCGTTGACTGGAGCGAGATTATCTTCAAGGCCCTTACCATCAAGGGTATCTATGGCCGTGAGATGTGGGAAACATGGTACAAGATGGAGCAGATGCTCATCTCAGGTCTTGACCTTAGTCCCGTTATTACACACCGTTTCCCAGTTGCCGATTTCCAGAAGGGCTTTGACATCATGGAATCAGGACAGTGTGGCAAGGTGGTTCTGGAATGGGACTGATAAGTATCAAATCGCATACTATATAAATTACAAAGAAGCAAGCCGGATGTGCTCATGTGCACATCCGGCTTGCTTCTTTGTTCGTACAGGTTACTTCACTGCTAAAACCTCTATTTCTACCAGTGCGCCCTTTGGCAGGTCCTTCACTGCCACGGCAGAACGGGCGGGGAAGGGCTGGGAGAAGAACTGTGCGTACACCTCGTTCATAGCCACGAAGTTGGCCATGTCGCTGAGGAAAACTGTTGTCTTGACAACATGGGACAGGTCGGTTCCTGCTGCTGCCAATACCTGAGAGGCATTGGTGAGCACCTGACGTGTCTGTTCCTGTATGCCACCTTCAACAAATGCTCCTGTGGCTGGGTCGATGGGGATCTGGCCACTGCAGAATACCATACCATTCGCTTCTATTGCCTGGCTGTAAGGACCGATGGCGGCAGGCGCCTTGTCTGTGCTGATTACTTTCATAGATTATGGTTTTATAATAATGTATTGTGTTTGGTCGGAGTTTTCGGAGTACTCATAGTATTCGGAGTATTCGGAGTATTCGGAATTGGCGGACACGGCACCGTGTCCCTACCACGCTCTCGCTTACTAACAGTTTTCCGTTTTCCCCTTTATTCGCCTTCGCTCATCAAGCTACGCAAGTCCGTTTCCCGTTCCTCAATACACCTGGCACTGAGTGTTGAAGCCGGCCTCCATCAAGGCATTGCGGATAGCCTCGACGTGTTCGTGATTGCGGGTTTCAACCTGGAGTTGCAGGATGCAGTCGGTTACGCGGTTGGAGTCGTCGCTACGCTCGTGGTTCACCTTCACCACATTGCCACCCATGGAGGATATTATCTGGCTGACGCCAACGAGTTGGCCGGGTTTGTCCTCGAGAGTGAGGGTGAGTTTGCAGATGCGTCCGCTCTTTACCAGACCTCGGTGGATGACACGGTTCAGGATGGTAACGTCCACATTACCGCCACTGAGGATGCAGATTGTCTTCTTGCCGGCAATGGGAACCTTGTTGAACATGGCAGCGGCAACCGCCACGGCACCGGCGCCCTCGACAACCATCTTCTGCTGCTCGATGATGGCAAGGATGGCGGCGCATATCTCGTCCTCCGTTACGGTGACTATGCCGTCCAGATGCTTGTGGCACAGGTCGTAGGTCAGTTCGCCAGGCTGCTTCACGGCAATGCCGTCGGCAACGGTGCTGACATTGGGCAGGCGCATGATATGGCCGTCGGCAACGCTATGGTACATGCTTGGCGCTCCTGCCGCCTGTACGCCCCAAACCTCCACAGAGGGGTTGAGGCTCTTTATGGCATAGGCAACACCGCTGGCAAGACCGCCTCCGCCGATTGGTACTATTACGCACCGGACATCGGGCAACTGTTCCAGAAGTTCCAGGCCTATAGTGCCCTGGCCTGCTATCACCTTTTCGTCGTCAAAGGGATGCACGAAGGTATAACCGTGCTCGTCGCGCAACTTCAGCGCATGCTGATATGCGTCGTCGTAAACTCCTGGCACCAGGCAGATTTCAGCGCCATAGCGGCGTGTTGCCTCCACCTTGCTGATGGGGGCACCTTCAGGAAGACAGATAAGCGACTTCACTCCTGCATGCGTGGCACCAAGGGCGACACCCTGGGCATGGTTGCCTGCCGAGCATGCTATAACGCCACGGGCCTTCTCCTCGTCGGAGAGTTGGGATATCTTGTAGCATGCGCCACGCACCTTGAAGGAACCCGTCACCTGCAGGTTCTCGGGTTTCAGGTAGATGTCGGCATCCGGATTCAGGCGCGGTGCCTGAACCAGGTCCGTACGGCGGATAATGCCGTTGAGCACGTAACGTGCCTTGTATAGTTCGTCTAAGTTCATCGATTCAAACGGAAAACGGAAAACGGAAAACTTTTTCAAACGGGAAGGTGAAAACTGAAGGATGAGTAATAAGCGAAGTAGTTTTCCGTTTTCACCTTTCCGTTTTCCGTTTCCTTAAATGCTTGCCAGCAGAGCCTTGAGGAATGTCCAGAACTTCTCTACGCTGGGGATATTGCAACGCTCGTCGGGAGTGTGGGGAGAGCGCATTGTGGGACCGAAGCTCACGAGGTCCATGTTGGGATACAGGGCACCGATGATGCTGCACTCCAAGCCGGCATGGCATACCTCCACCTTGGCATCCTCGTTGAAGCACTGCTTGTACACGTCCACCATCTTTGCCACGATGGGAGAGTCGAAGTTGGGCTGCCAACTGCCATACTGGCCGCCGAACTCCACCTTCATGCCCACCATGCCGAAGGTGCATACCATCATCTCCTGCAGGAACTCCAACTGGGTGTCGCAACTGCTTCGTGCAAGGATGAGGATCTCGGCATCACCGCCACCGATGTTGATGATGGCAAGGTTGCTGCTGGTCTCCACCACGGTGGGGATGCTGGGGATGAAGCGCAGGACGCCGTTGTGGCATGCCATGATGGCGCTGACCAGATTGTCCTGAATCTCCACGGGAACCTGCTTTGCGGGCAGTTCCACCTGCTCCATGCTTACCTCTATGCTGTGCTCCACACCACGGTACTCGTCCACAAACTGCTTCTGGCAGAACTCGCAGAGTTCCTTCAGGTCCTCCACATTCTCCTTGGGCAGGGTGAGCACAGCCTCGGCGGTACGGGGGATGGCATTGCGCATGTTGCCGCCGTGCCATGTGGCCAGACGGGCCTCATCGTCCAGGATGGCCTGACGAACGATGCGTGCCAGCAGCTTGTTGGCATTGCCGCGGCCTTCGTTGATTTCCAAACCGGAGTGACCACCGCGCAGACCTGCCACGCTTACCTTGACTGCAACGTCCTCGGCATCGGTGTCAACCTCCTGGTATTTCATTGTGGCGGTGATGTTCACGCCGCCGGCACTGCCGATGACGAACTCGCCCATATTCTCGTTGTCGATATTCAGCAGAATGTCGCCCTTCAGGGTGTCGGCACTCAGATGGTTCACACCGTACATGCAGGTCTCCTCGTCGGCGGTGATCAGAGCCTCCAGAGGTCCGTGTTCTATGTCCTTTGACTCGAAAACGGCCATGATGGCAGCCACACCGATACCGTCGTCGGCACCCAGGGTGGTACCCTTTGCCTTGAGCCATTCACCGTCCACCCATGTCTGGATGGGATCTGTCTCGAAGTTGTGGGTGCTCTCGTCTGTCTTCTGGGGCACCATGTCCATGTGCGCCTGCATCACGGCAGTGCGGCAACCCTCCTTGCCGGGAGTGGCGGGCTTGCGCATGACGATGTTCTCGGCATTGTCCTTGAATGCCTCTATGCCACGCTCGGCAGCCCACTGAAGAAGGAATTCCTGTACCTTCTGCAAATGTCCGCTCGGACGGGGCACCTGTGTAAGCAGATGGAAGTTCTGCCAAATCTCTCTTGGGTTAAGGTCGTTGATAGTCATAATATTTGGTTTTAGGTTTGTTTTAATAGGAGGTTAGGGGCTATAGGGGCTATAGGGGCTATAGAAACTATAGGGGCTATAGAAAGCCTATGGTTGTGCGCGCCCTTCACGAGGCGTTCCCCCATACCCCTTTTCTACACACTCCCTCCCATAGAGGGGAGGGCCGGGGAGGGGTCTGCCTTCACCATTCTCGTCATTGCCAGAGCGGCCAGGGCATAGAGGCCGAGCACCACGGTGAGCATTGTCTGCAGGGTGTGCACGATGAGGGCAAAGACGGCGGCATCGTTGTCCTGCACGCCATAGAGCACCAGTACGGTCTTCACCACGAAGTGCCAGGGGCCTGCTCCGTTGGGGGTGGGAACCAGCACGGCAAAGCATCCTACCACAAAGGCCACAAGGGCAGCCACGGGACCGAGGCCGGCGGTGTAGTCGAAGCAATAGAAGGCTATGTAGAAGTGCAGGTAGTAACTCACCCAGATGCCCACGCTATACAGGAGGAAGAGCCACGGATTCTTGAGGCGTGCCACGCTGGTCATGCCTTCCACGAGTTTGGCAAACTTGGCCTTGGTACGGGAGAAGAGCTTCAGTTTCTTCATAAGCAACACCATCAGCACGCATGCCGCCACGGCACACAGGGCGGTAACCCAATAACCGGTTTCAGAGAAACGCCCGAGGAAACCACGGAGGTCAAGCCCCGTCTCCTCAAAGAAGTCCAGAAAGACGGGTATTTGCGTGAGCATGGTCACCACAGAGAAGAGGAACACCATGCTCATGTCCACCACGCGCTCGCTCACCACGGAGCCAACAAGACGGGTGAAACTGATATTCTCGTACTTCGAGAGCACGCCGCACCTGAGCACCTCTCCCACACGGGGGATGGCCAGGGAAGAGGCATAGCTCAGGAAGATGCTGTTGCAGCAGGTAGAGAGACGGGGGGGCTCGCCCATAGGCTTGAGCACCACCCTCCAACGCAGGGCCCTGAACATCTGTGCGGACACGCCGAAGGGCATGCTCAGCAGCATCCACCACCAGTTCATGCCGCCCTCCAGGGCCGCCCACACGGCGCCCCAATCCACGCCACGGTACATCCAGTGCAATATCACGGCAGCCAGGACCAGCGGGAAACCTATTCTCAGTATGTATTTTAGGGCTTGCTTCACGAAATAAAAAGGCGATTTCTTTGGTACATTACTTAAATCTCCGTATCTTCGTATGCAAAAATACAAAAATTTCCCGTATATGTCCCTCGTTAAGCCGAAAAAGTTTCTCGGGCAACACTTTTTGACAGACCTGAGCATAGCACGCCGCATAGCAGACACCGTGGATGCCTGCCCCGACCTTCCCGTGCTGGAAGTAGGGCCCGGCATGGGCGTGATGACGCAATACCTGATGCAGAAGCCACGACCCCTGAAGGTGGTGGAACTGGACTCGGAGAGCGTGGATTACCTCAGGCGCACCTATCCTGACTTTGAGGACAACATCATTGCCGACGACTTCCTGAAGATGCACCTCGACCGCACCTTCCAGGGAGGACAGTTCGTGCTGACGGGCAACTATCCCTACAACATCTCCTCGCAGATATTCTTCAAGATGCTTGACTACAAGGACTACATCCCTTGCTGCACGGGCATGATACAGAAGGAGGTGGCCGAACGTCTGGCAGCCAAGCCCGGCACAAAGGCCTTCGGCATCATCACGGTGCTCATACAGTTGTGGTACGATGTGGAGTATCTGTTCACCGTGCCTCCAGGTGTGTTCAACCCTCCACCTAAGGTTCACTCTGCCGTCATACGCATGACACGCAACGGTGTCAGCGACCCAGGATGCGATGTATCCCTGCTCACCCGCATAGTGAAGCAGAGTTTCCAGCAGAGGCGCAAGATGCTGCGCGGTTCACTGAAGGGTCTGATACCTGCAGAGCATCCCTTTGGCGCCATGCGCCCCGAACAACTTTCCGTGGAGCAATTCGTACAACTGACCAATGACATAGCAATACACATGGCAGATACCAAGAACGAACAAGCTTCCGTTGATTACTCCGACACCAACAATTGGGTAAAGATTTCTACTGCTGAAAAGGCGGTAGACGTGTTCTATCTCTACCCCACCAGCTGGGAGGCAACCGAAGAAGACAATATTATAAATACCATAGACAATGCCAGCATGCGCGCAAAGGTTCCAGGCGTATATGAAGAACAGGCTTCATGCTTCGAAAGTGTTGCCAATGTATATGCACCTTATTATCGCCAGCTGGATGCCATGAAACTGCTCAACTATCCCCTGGGAGAACAGGAGGAAATGGTGGCTGGCACACCATATTCAGATGCAAAGGCGGCATTTGAATACTACTTAGAACACTACAACTGCGGGCGTCCTTTTATCCTGGCCGGACACTCGCAGGGTTCTAATGTACTGAAATACCTTCTTTCAGACTACATGGCAGACCATCCCGAGGTGTATGGCCGCATGATTGCTGCCTACCCATTGGGATATTCCTATTCCCAAGACTACTTTGAAGAAAACACACACCTGAAGTTTGCCGAAGGAGAGACCGACACACGTGTGGTAATCTCATGGAATTGCGAACGCATGGAAAACGGAGAATTCGGTTCATACAATCTGGTATGCCACGAAGGGGCCATGTCCATAAACCCCATTTCATGGAAGCACGACTACGAGAAGGTGGAGGCAGATGACCCCCGAAACCTTGGAGCACTCAGCACACGCGAGCGCTACTCTGCCCAGGTAATGTACGACCCAGTACGTAAGTACGAAGTTCTTATAGTAGGTATGCCTGAGCAGCCTGAGAACGAGCAGGGTATTGGCGAATATGCCCTGCATGGGTGCGATTTTAAGCTATACTATTACAACATTGCCGAGAATGCTCAGAAAAGGATAGACACTTATTTCAGCGAACAGGAATAACAACCCTTTAAATATAATGCTTATGAAATTATCATTTTCAAACATCATCAATGGATTAGTGCTGGTATTCTCCGTGCTTGCAACAACAAGCTGTGAGTCGGAGACCCCAGAGATTTACATCCCCCAAAAGGAGATTATCGCTGAATTTGAGCTTGCAAGCACCAGCACCATGAGCAAGCAAGTCTTTAAACTCAACCCTTGGCTTACCGAAGAGATTGCAATTCCCCTGAACGCAGTAGCGATTCGTGGCATTGAGACAGAAAACGACAAAATCGAATACTCTGTAAGACAAGGGGAGAAGCATGAGTTCCTGGTACTGAAGCTAAAGGACAAGTCAGACATGACGCCGTTCGTCACAAAGGTATATTTACCCAAACCAGGCAGTACTCGTGCCGAAACATCAGAGGAAAGCGAGGATACTGTCTACCTAATCTGTCAGGACGAAGAGCGCATGAAAAACGTAGTTCTCCCCCATCCTTATCTTGACCAGATTGGCAAGGGTGTAAACATTGTCAATGGAGAGCTCCTCGCCACTCCCCGCTTCGATTTGCTGAGCATAAAAGCTCTGTGGGCAGACAATAAGGTGCAGGAATCGCACAACCCCGTTGGCGGCGGTACCGAAATCAGCGATGCCTCATACTCCGAGGCAACATCAGAAATAGCCGGTAACGTAGGCATCAGCGCCACGAGCAACTGGACCAAAATATTTTGGAAGGGTTCCATGTTCAATGGCTCTTTGTCTAAAGGTTGGAGCAAATCTACAAAAAGTGCCGAGGAATTCGAATACCATATAGATATATATAAGAAGAATTTCGTTGCCTATTATCTTGGAGGCAAATTCACAGAAGAAAATTCCGGTCCCGATCTCTATACCCCTTATATGTCAGAAGATGCCTACGAATTGTTAAACGACCCTGAAAGCTCTCTCTATCAAGCCTACCCCAACAACTACGAAGGCATATCTAAATTGCTTGACAAATACGGCACCCACGTCACAACTGGTGGTGTGTTTGGCGGTACATTCACTGCATACTATCGCCGTAAAGCAACATCATACTACACCTCTACTTCCGAAGACTTTAGTTTGTCTCTCTCTTGCAAGAAGGGTGGACAGGGCGCAGCCAAGAACTGGATGGAGTCATACCTGCAGGCACAGGCCATGCAAGGTGGCACATTAAATGTTGACATAGAGTCTTCAAACTCCGACCTCCAGGAAACAAGCGAAGAAGAGTACAAATTTGAAGTACGTGGTGGCAATGAGTCTGGCGACTTCGACAGTTGGAGTGCAAGCATAGCCGACGAAAACTCCAACCTTGCACTCGTGTCCTATAGTCCCGTTGAGAACATGTGCTGCCTGATTCCCCTGTGGTACCTTGCTGCCGACGAGGCTCGCCGAAATGCGTTGAAAGAAAATCTCGACAAGTACATCCAGGAAAACGCCGACACCACAAATAACCGTCTTGTCGTAGCCGATTTCATGATGGTAAGAGGCGAAAACGATCACAAGGAGCCTGCTACTGACCGACAGTTTGAAGGTCCTGATGGCGTTGTGCGCAACTATGTTCCATTGGTACTGAACAAGAACTTCCACGACTCCGACGAGTGGGGCAAGATGGTAGAGACCTCCAGCAACAACTTCCTGTCAGTAGCTGATAATACCGACCAGCTTTGGTATGTGGCTCTCGACTACGAGAATTCATGTATTCCCATCGAAAATATTGCATTCATGCAGAAAAAGCAATCAAACGAATTTGGCTACACGCCTCGTGGAGATTCGTCTCAGGAAGGTATGAACTATCCCGAAATTGACGAGAAATGGGTTTGTCTGAAATTTGCAGGTCCCAATTCAGACCGCAACAACTATATCACCGCAGTTGGCCTGTGTCACAAGTGGAACGGCGACTACAAGGTGATAACCTCCTCTCAGGGAACAGAATGGAAGTATCCATTCAACGACAATACCAATTTCAAAAAGTATTTCAATGAAGACTACGAAGCTGGTGGCAATTCCAACATGAACTGGGTAATGGGCTGGTATCCCGAGGAGGAAAAGCAACACTATTCCGCATGGTTTGGCAACGTTGGCGCCACACATGGCAAAGACTACATCTTCCCATGTTTCAGCCGACAGACGCTGGACAGGAAAATGGCAACCAAAGAGTACGCCAAGGCACAGGATTGGTAAACATCGATTTTTCCAGCAATAGCATACAATGGGCAGAGGAACAGCTATGTTTCTCTGCCACATTTTTCGGGCAACACCCACACAAAAAGACACATCTTTTATAAAAAAACACTCCCACGCCTTTATATTTTAGCACTTTTTAGTATATTTGTAGGCAATTTTGTCTCAACGGCATTAAATACGTACTGAAGTGAGAACCTTCTGGAATACACAAAACGGACTCCGGGCCATCGAGGAGTGGGCACCGAACTGCTGGGTTCAGGTGACCTGCCCCGATGAAGAAGACACCCAGTTTCTGGAAAGGACACTGGGCATACCGGAATATTTCCTTGGCGACATTGCCGATACCGACGAGCGGCCTCGTTACGACCGCGACGAGGGGTGGGTTCTGATAATCCTGCGTATCCCATACGTAAAGGAGGTGCGCTCGCGCACGCCATACACCACCATACCCTTAGGTATCATCATGAAGGGCGACATCTGCATCACGGTGTGTAACTTCGAGACAAACATGATGATTGACTTCGTCACCTACCAGCAGAGACGAGGCCTGGGATTCACGGACTCCGTGGACATGGTGTTCCGCCTGTTCCTGAGCAGTGCCGTGTGGTACCTGAAACGCCTGAAGCAGATACAGGCGCTCATAGACCAGAGCAAGCGCAACCTGGACCGCAAGGTGGACAATGCCGACCTCATCGCCCTGTCGCGCCTGCAGGATTCGCTCACATACTTCGTCACCTCCATCCGAGGCAACGAGACACTGCTCTCCAAACTGAAGTTCAAACTGAAGGTGGACGAACTGGACGCCGACCTCATCGAGGACGTGAACATCGAGTTCGCACAGGCCAGGGAAACGGCAGGAATATACACCAACATTCTGGACTCTACCATGGACACCTATGCCAACCTGATCAACAACAACGTGTCTCAGGTCATGAAGATGCTGACGTCCATCTCCATTATAATGATGTTCCCCACACTCATAGCGTCATTGTTCGGCATGAACCTCATCAACGGCATGGAACGTGTATGGTGGGGATTCCCAGTGGCAATAGTACTGACAGTATGCATAACCATGCTGCTCTGGTGGTTCTTCAGACACAAGAAGTGGATTTAAGACCCCTCCCCGACCCTCCCCTCTATAGGAGGGAGTATATAGAAACGGAAAACGGAAAGGGGAAAACGGAAAACGAGAGGCAGTAGGGACGCTGCGTGCAGCGTCCGAAAACGATAAAGAACGCATAATGCGGACGCTGCACGCAGCGTCCCTACAATAGGAAACAGATACGAACATTAACTTCATCGTTAAACATTAAACGTTAAACGTTATCGTTAAACGTTCAACATAGAATTATGGAAAATACAGAAAACATACAACTCAACACCAAAGAAGAGGTTGTGGCCCGTGCACAGGAACTGGCACAGGCAGAACTCATCCCCGAAAAGGCCGATGTGGAACAACTCAAGCAACTCTTCTACCGTTATCACAACCAGGCGCTCCAGCAGGCACGCCAGGAGTACATCGAACAGGGTGGCGACCCCGCAGCCTATGTTCCCGTAATGGATCCCCAGGAAGAGACATTCCGCCAGGCCATGCAGGCCATACGCGAACGTCGTGCCGCCGAGCAACTGCGCCTTCAGGAAGAGCGCGCAGAGAACCTGCAGCGCAAGACCGCCATCCTGGAGCAGATACAGCAACTGACCACCACTCCCGAAGAGGTGGGCGCAAACTTCGACCAGTTCAAGCAGTTGCAGCAGACATGGAAGGAGATAGGTGCCGTTCCTGCCGAGCAGAGCACGGAGATATGGAAGAACTACCAACTCTACACCGAACAGTTCTACGACCTGCTGAAGTTGGGCCACGAGATGCGCGACTACGACTTCCGCAAGAACCTGGAGATAAAGACTGACCTGTGCGAAAAGGCAGAAGCACTGCTTGCCGTGGAGGACGTCATCAGCGCCTTCGGCCAGTTGCAGGCCCTGCACCAGCAGTGGAAGGAGACAGGTCCCGTGGAGCGTGACCTGCGCGAAGACCTGTGGGCACGTTTCAAGAACGCCTCCACCGAGATAAACAAGCGCCATCAGGCTCACTTCGAGGGCATCAAGGCCCGCGAGGCAGAGAACCTGGCACAGAAGACCGCCCTGTGCGAGCAGGCAGAAGCACTGCTTCTGCAAACCGAGGGCGAGGGCAAGAAGATTGAATGGGACGCCCTGACCAAGCAGGTTCTGGAACTTCAGGCACAATGGCGCACCATAGGTTTTGCACCACAGAAGCAGAACAGCGTCATCTTCGAGCGCTTCCGCCAGACCTGCGACCAGTTCTTCACACGCAAGGCGGAATTCTACAAGAACATCAAGGACGGCCAGGCAGAGAACCTGGAAAAGAAAAAGGCTCTCGTTGCCAAGGCTCAGGAACTGAGCGCCAGCACCGACTGGCGTGCCACAACAGACGCCATGGTGGCTCTGCAGAAGGAGTGGAAGGCCACAGGTCCCGTGCCCCGCAAGTACAGCGACCAACTCTGGAAGGAGTTCACCACAGCATGCGATGCATTCTTCGATGCCAAGAAGCAGGCCAATAGCGGCGAGCGCGACCAGCAAAAGCAGAACCTCCAGCAGAAGCAGGAGATTACCGCACAACTCCAGGCCCTGCTCGACACCGAGGGTGAGGTAAACCTGGACGAGGTAAAGGCACTGCAAGCCAAGTGGAATGCCGTTGGCCACGTTCCCTTCAAGGAGAAGGACCAGGCCTACACCCAATATCGTCAGGTGTGCGACCAACTCTATGACCGTGCACGCGGTGCACGCATACAGGCTCGCACAGCCGGACGCTTCCAGAAGATACAGGAGGTTGCAGGAGGCGACCGCCAGCGCATGCAGCGTATCTACGAGCAGTTGCAGGCTGAAATCCGCACCTACGAGAACAACATCGGCTTCCTCACCGCATCCTCCAAGAAGGGCAACTCTCTGGTTGACCAGATGCAGAAGAAAGTGGAAGCTCTCAAGGCTGAGCTTGCTATCATGGCACAGAAGATGAAGGAGGTCAAGTAAGTATCTATTCCTTAATACATAATATATAAATAGGTGAGTTCCCTGTCAAGTAGTAGGGAACTCACCTATATTTATAATTGCAAACTACTCTAAAATGTCATGTTGTATATAAACAAAAAGAGGACTCATTTTCAGAGTTCTCTTTTTGTCGTCTTCTTGCCTATTCAGTGATTCGGAAGGGGCTCGAACCCTTGACCCGCAGCTTAGAAGGCTGCTGCTCTAATCCAACTGAGCTACCGAACCATCATACAAGACAAGGAATGGAGCATGAAAAAAGCGAGGCTCCGCCCTCACTTGCGAGTGCAAAGGTATGAAGTTTCGGCCAATTCACCAAAGAAATGGACTAATATTTTTGGAAGTGTTTACATTTAACTCCAATAGGTCATTGGCTTTATGATGATAATAGCCTTTGTTTTTGAACAGATGTTTTGGTGCTCTGAGGACTTGATGCCATTCCAATGTAACCGAAGTGTGACGAAATATGTGACAAAAGATGGTTCTATATTAGTTTTCTGATTGGTTCCTTGCTTGCCGAAAGTCAATCAATAACGAGTAGAAAAAACAGAGAGCAACCGTTAAGTTGCCCTCTGCTGGCATAAAAGTTTTTAGAATCTCTATTACAGTGCACCTGCGGTCAGGATGAGCACGAGCAGACCCAAGATGGCGTACAACTCGGGGAACACGGCCAATACCATGGTGGTACCGAAGGCGTTGTGACCGGCACCGATGGCGCTGATACCGTTGGCACATACCTTGGCCTGACGGATAGCAGAGAATAGACATACCAGGCCACATGCCAGACCTACACCGAATACGGCGCAAGCGGTTACCATGTCAACACCGGCTACAGCCAGGTCCTTCAGCATGAAGAAGCCTACGAAACCATACAGACCCTGAGATGAGGGAAGGGCAGAAAGACCCATGTATGAACCGCTGGCATTGGGGTTCTTCTTGTAAGCACCGATAGCGGCATTACCGCAGATAGTCACACCATAAGCACTGCCTACACCAGACAGGGCAACACACAGGGCAATGCCCAGATAAACCAAAAAGATTTCCATACTTTCTTGTTTGTTTTAATTTAATTGATATTGATTTTTATTTGATTTTACGGAAAGGATCATAAGCCTTGCCTCCGCCGGTGAAGTCGGCATTCTTGAAGAATTCCACGAAGGTAAGACGCATGGGGTGCACAAATGCACTGATCATGCTGAGGGCAAAGGTTATGCCATGACCCAGAAGCAGGATCAGTACCATTATCAATATGCGTGCCCACAGGGGGAAATCCGCTGTCATATCCAGCGCCAGGGTATTGAACACACCGCCAAGCACACCGCCGGTAAGACCGAGGGCAAACAGACGGATGTAGCTCAACAGGTCGCCCAGCAGTCCGGTGGCCATGCCATAGGTTTCCCACACGCCTCCGCCGATGTTGCTGAGTACACCCAGGGCGGGATTCTTGTAACTTGCCGGGTTGTTGTAGAGGAATATACCCAATGCACTTATACCTATTATTCCGAAGAGGATGTACCTGATCCATGCAGCAAGTTCCACCCCACATGCAGGCAAGCCATACAATACTATGGCTCCAAGCAAGGCCACTACCCATGAGAAGGTTCCCACGGCATAAGGCCAGCCGTAGTTTCTCGCTGCCTTGCATCCCTTCAGTATCATGCCCAGAATTACCTGCACAAGACCTATTATCACTGACAGCACCATCATGGGGCTATAACCGAAGATGGGACCGACACCGTTGTCATTCAGGAAGAAGGGTTTGATTGGCTGTATGAAGGCCCAGTCCTGTTGTGTAAGGTCTATGCCGAACACTGTACCCGTGGCCAGGCCACACACAATGGTGGCACCGCCCAGCCACATGGCCAGTTTGCCGTAGCCCTTCATTTCCTCGGCCGGCTTCCTCGCAAGTATAAGTCCCACCAGGAGTATGAGCAGTCCGTAACCGGCATCGCCCATGCACAATCCGAAGAAGAGCATGAAGAAGGGGGCAAAGAACTGCGTGGGGTCAAGGTCGTTGTAGTTGGGCAGGGAGTACATCTTCAGGATGGGCTCAAACAGACGCGAGAAGCGTCCGTTGGTGATATGCACGGGAACATCGTCCTCGAAGGCAGGGTCCTCCATCTCGTAGTAGATGTGTTCCCTGTTGAGGTATTCGGTAAGGGGAGCGGTAGAATCGGCACGCACCCAACCGAGCATCAGGTGCAGGACATCGCCACAGGTCTTCTCCGAACTGAGATGCACCTTACTAAGGGAAATCTCGTTCTCCACCTCAACACGGCCTGATTCCAAAACGGGGAGCAGACTATTGGCCACGGCCGACATCTGCTGGCGCACCATGAACTTCTGCTTCTTCACCTCGCCAATCTCGGCATGCACCTGAGAGAGTGATTTCTGTGGCAGGGTGAGGTGCTCCGCCTGTATCTCCGGACGTGTCTCGGAGAAGGTGACGAAGTAAGTCTTCTTGTCATACTCGTTGACGGGTACGGCAAAGAACTGGTCCCGCCACTCTGCCTTGAACCTCTTGCTGGTGCAACGGTAGAAGTGAATCTCCATACCTATGGTCTCGGCCAGGCTCTGCACCTTCTCGGGAGAGAAGTCGCCCCAGGGGTCGAGCATTTCAAACTCCTTCTTCAGTTCGTCCTCCTTGTGGAGCAGGGCGTTCTCCTGCACCTGCAGGTCCTCCACCTTCTGCAAGAGGCTGAGTGGAGTGTCGTACTCGGGAGTCTGTACACCTAACTTCAATGCATACTTTGTGCCGTAAATCTTCAGGAAGTCGATTGCTGTAGAGTATCGGCGTTCCAGATAGATTGCCTCCTGCAGCTCGGTGCTGGTGGCACCCTGCTGCAACTGGGTTACGTGTACCACGCCCAGTTCTCGGATGGTCTCTATGAAACTCTCGTATTCGCGGTCAGTCACCAAGAAGGTGAACTTCTTCATCTTTTCAATCATAAGCCTCTACCTCCTCTCCTTCTGCTGATGATTCGGGTTCCACTGCCTGTGCACGCTTGGCCTGAAGGCTCTTCAGAATCTTCTGGCTGGACTTGGACAGGTTCTCTTCGTCCTCCATGAAGCGCTTAATCTTGCGTATGGCCTCCTGATAGCCGGGAATCTGCACCTTCTCAAAGAGGTTCACCTTCTGTGTGGTCTTTCGGCGGGCATGGTCCAGCAGGTCCAGTTTTGCCAGCACGAATTCGCGTTCCACGGCCGTCTTGGCCAGTCCCTGCAGGAGTTGTATTCCGTCGAAGTACCACTTGGGGGCAGAGAAAAGTCCGAAGGGCTGGACCTCCAGGCTGATGTTCAGCAACAAGGGCACGCGAACGCCGGCAATCTTCTTCTCGCCGAGTTCCACGTCCTTGAGCGACACCAGCGAGGCGTCAAACTCTCCCCACAGAGCATACATGGACTCGTAGCCTTCTATCTGCTGCTGGAGCCTTTCCTCCAGCACCTCGGCCTCGTCCTTGCACTTCTTCACCTCAAGACGCAGTGCCGTCTCCTTGCTCTTGATGATAGGCAAGGTACGCTGGCGCATCTTCAGGTTCTTCTCCAGGGCCTGCAGCGACGTTTTGTTAAACTGATATTTTATTGCCATGACTATTTCTTAGTCCAATACTGGTCGGTAAACTCCTTCTTGATATTAAGTTCCTCCAACTCGAAGTGCTTGTTGAACAGAGACCATGTCACGTCCAGCATCTCCTCGGTGTTCAGGTTCACGTCGATGGCCAGAAGTTTCTCTGCGTAGTCCTTTGCATAGTCCAGGCAACGGTTGTCGTAGTCTGTCAGGTCGAAACCGTTCTCCAACTTTGTCTTTGCGTTGGCGGCATCGGCATACAGACGGATGGCAGCGTTCATCACCTGGGCATGGTCCTTGCGGGTCTTCTTGCCTGCTACCAACTGCTTCAGACGAGACAGCGAACGGAAGGGGTCTACTACCACCTTGCCCACATCACTGTCGCGGCGCAGGTACAACTGACCCTCGGTGATGTAACCCGTGTTGTCGGGCACGGCATGGGTGATGTCGCCACCGCTCAGTGTAGTTACGGCAATAATGGTGATGGAACCGCCACCCACGCTCTCGGGGAACTGCACGGCCTTCTCGTAGATCTTAGCCAGGTCGGAGTACAGCGAACCGGGCATGGAGTCCTTGGAAGGAATCTGGTCCATACGGTTGCTTACGATAGACAGAGAGTCGGCATACGATGTCATGTCGGTAAGCAGTACCAGCACGGTCTCATGCTTCTCCACGGCAAAGTACTCGGCTGCGGTAAGCGCCATGTCGGGAATGAGCAGTCGCTCCACGGCAGGGTCCTCGGTGGTGTTGATGAAGGATATGATTCTGTCCAGCGCACCTGCATTGGAGAAGGTGTTGCGGAAGAAGTAATAGTCATCGTTGGTCATACCCATACCGCCCAGGATGATCTTGTCGGCCTTGGCACGCATGGCCACCATTGCCATCACCTCGTTGAAGGGCTGGTCGGGGTCGGCGAAGAAGGGAATCTTCTGACCGGACACCAGGGTGTTGTTCAGGTCGATACCTGCAATACCGGTGGCGATGAGTTCGCTGGGCTGCTTACGGCGCACGGGGTTCACTGAAGGACCGCCGATTTCCACCTCCTTGCCCTCAATCTCGGGACCTCCGTCGATGGGATGTCCGTAGGCATTGAAGAAACGGCCTGCCAGGTCGTCGCTCACCTTCAGAGAGGGAGCCTTGCCAAGGAAGGTAACCTCGGCATTGGTGGGGATACCGCCGGTACCCTCAAACACCTGCAGGGTAACGTCGTCGCCCACAATCTTTACCACCTGGGCCAGACGGCCGTTGATGGTTGCCAGTTCGTCATAACCCACGCCCTTTGCCTTCAAGGAGCATGTGGCCTTGGTTATCTGGCTTATCTTTGTATATACTTTCTGAAATGCTGTTGCCATACCTTATATATATTATAACATTGCTTCTACCTGCTTCTTGAAGTCGTAGTACTGCTCGCTCTTGTAGACAGAGTAGTTCATCTGCTTGCACAGGTTGATCATCTTCTTGAAGTACCTGGTAACTTCCTCGAACTCCACGAACTTATAATCCTCCTTGTCGCAGATGGCGGTAACGAGGTTCAGTATCTCCTCCTGACGCTCCAGGGGAGTAACGGCATCTATCTCGTCGAAGGCATCCTGCTGGAGGATGACGAAGTCGATAATCTCGGACTTCCAGAAGGTAACGTGATACTCCACGGGCACACCGTCGTCACCCAGAATGTTGATTTGCTCGGCAATCTCCTTACCGCGCTGCATACGGGTCTTGAGGTTCAGGATCTTGGGAATCCACTCCTCGTTGATGTGTCCCTTGATGTACTCGGCAAACTCGGGATACTCCAGATACTTGGAATAAGAGTCGATGGGGTTAACGGCGGGATAGCGCTTCTTGTCGGCACGGTCCTGTTCCAGAGCGTAGAAGCAACGTGCCACCTTCTTGGTGTTCTCGGTTACGGGCTCCTTCAGGTTACCACCGGCGGGAGACACGGTACCGAGGAAGGTAACGCTGCCCACCTCGCCATTGTTCAGGTAAACGTATCCGGCACGGCCGTAGAAGTTGGCCACCAGTGCACCCAAGTCCATGGGGAAGGCGTCGGGACCGGGAAGTTCCTCCATACGGTTACTCATCTCGCGCAGAGCCTGTGCCCAACGGGAGGTGGAGTCGGCCATCAGCAGCACGCGCAGACCCATGGAACGGTAGTACTCGGCCATGGTCATGGCGGTGTACACTGATGCCTCACGGGCGGCAACGGGCATGTTGGAGGTGTTGGCGATGATGATGGTACGCTCCATCAACTTGCGGCCTGTATGGGGGTCGATGAGTTCGGGGAACTCGGTGAAGATTTCCACAACCTCGTTGGCACGCTCACCACAGGCGGCGATGATAACGATGTCGGCCTCGGCCTGCTTTGATATGGCATGCTGAAGCACGGTCTTACCCGTACCGAAGGGACCGGGGATGAAGCCTGTACCGCCCTCTACGATGGGGTTGAAGGTATCAATGGTACGCACGCCTGTTTCCAGCAACTTGAATGGACGGGGCTTCTCCTTGTAGTTGGTCATGGCGAACTTCACGGGCCAGTGCTGTACCATGGTCACGTTGATGTCCTCGCCAGCCTCTGTGGTCAGCACGGCAATGGTGTCGTTCACCTTGTACTGACCTGCGGGAACTATGCTCTTCACCACGGCAGTGCCCTCCATCTGGAAGGGAGCCATGATCTTCAGAGGCTGGTGGTTTTCCTCCACCTTGCCCAGCCAGTCGCTTCCCTGCACACGGTCGCCAGCCTTCACTATGGGTTCGAAGTCCCACAGGCGGTCCTCGTCCAGAGGAGCGGTGTACTGGCCGCGGCGCAGGAAGACGCCGTCCATCTTGTCGAGGTCGTTCTGCAGACCGTCGTAGTTCTTACTCAGCATACCGGGGCCCAACTGGATTTCCAGCTGGTGTCCGGTGAATTCGGCCTGGGAGCCTACCTTCAAGCCACGTGTACTCTCGAATACCTGAACGTACACGTCGCTGCCCACGACCTTGATGACCTCGGCCATCAGGCGGTCGCCGCCAGTCGTAATGTAGCATATCTCGCCCTGCAGGACAGGTCCGTCCACACGGAGTGTCACCATGTTGGAGACTACGCCACTAACTATACCTTTTGTCATATCTTGTTATGTTATTTCCTTGAATAAGTTGGGGGGATTGAATTATGCACTTACGCCTATGCACCCTTGCGCTTGTACTCGTCGGGGACTTGGGCGGAACCTCGCAGGTCGTCGATTATCTTCTGGAAGCGCGCCTTGCCGTGCTCCACGTCCAGATTGGCCCAACGGTACTGCATCTCCAGTTTGCACATGTAGGCAAATACGGCATCGAAGTTGAAGGGGTCGAAGAACGTCTGTTCGTCCAGCCATAGCCACTTGAAAGTGTCTATCATCTTCTCCTTCTTCACAGGGTCGGTCTCCTCCACGATCTTCTTGAGTTCCTGGATATTGTCCATACCCACGTGCCTGATGAAGTCCTTGGCGTTGTTCTCGCGTATCATGGTCTGCACCTCGCCCTCTCCCTTAATGTAGTCGCTGGCCTTCCATCCCTGCTTGGCGGCCAACATGGCCGTGAGGATGTTGTTGATATCCATGTTCAACTGATACCAGCTGCGGACAAACTCGTTGGAGCAGGTGTTTATGGCATACTCATAGAACTGGCAGAGCATCTCATCCTCGGGGAAGTAGCCCTTCTTGTCCTTGTTGAAGTTCCATGCACGTGCAAACTCGCTCATGAACGCAGGATAGCGGTGCACGTTGAAGTTCATTTCCTGAGCGCTTGTTATCAGGTCCTTGTACTGCTCCTTGTTGAAGTTTCCGTTGTATTTGATATCGGCCTCGGGATCCTTCAGCAGTGCCACCAGATTGCGGCAATCCTGAAGCATGAAATAGTATTGGGCCATAAGGCGTGCATCCCATGGAACCAGCGCTTCGTGCAACTGCTCCATGAATTCCTCCATGTCGCATCCCGGCTTAGGGTCCGAGAAGTTAATCTCGGGCAAACCGGCCATAAGACAATAGTAGCTTGCCATCTTCTTCCTTTAGAACAGCATCTGCACAAGTTGTGGACGCAGGAACGACTTAAAGTAATCCTCAAACTCCTCCTTGCCGAAACTTACCTTGTAACTTCCGTCTTCGGGTTGGATGGTGAACAGGCTGTTGCGGCCATTCACCTTCTCTATGCTCACGCCCTTGTCCAGAACAGCCTTTGCCTCCTTGACGAAATATGCCTTCAGGGCGTCGGCATCGGCAGACTCAATGACGATGGGTTCGTTCTCCACCCACTTGCTGGCCAGGGCTACGGTAAACTTGCACAGGAAATCCTTGTCGGCCGTCAGTTTGTCAACAGCCTGACCCACTGCTGATGAGGTGAGCACATTGGCGATCTCGCTCTTCAGGGCACTCAGGGACTGGGCAGTGTACAACTTCAACTCGTTCTTGGTGTTGGTTTCCAGTTCTGCCACGGTCTTCTTGCCGGCGGTCTCTATCTCAGCGGCCTTCTTCTTGGCCTCTGCTATGATCTGGGCGGCCTGTTCCTTGGCCTCCTGGATAATGCGGTCGGCCTCGGCCTGACCCTTCTCTACGCCCTCACGATAGATTTTCTCTGTGAGTTCTTGAATTTTTTCCATTATTTTAGGTTTTGTTTTACGTTACGTTCTGCCATAAAAGCCCAAAAACAAGGCTTTAATCCCCGCAAAGGTAGCAAAAAGAAATGAAGTAACGCACGCGCGAGGAACAGAAAATGCCCGCGTGCATGCTTTTTAGGACAATTAAGTGCCATCGGGGAGCAAAACTCGGTAAGATTTACTAATTTTGACTGTAGTCTTAGTTACTTTTGTTCGGAAAAATCAAAAAAACTTTTGCTTTTTCGCTCGCTTAATCGTAACTTTGGCTCCCGTCTTAGTTACTCACGCTCGGAAAAATCAAAATTCCTTTGCTTTTTCGCTCGCTTAATCGTAACTTTGGCACTGTTATGAGCGAGAAATCTCTGAAAGAACGCACGGCACGCGGCCTCATCTGGGGCGGTATGAGCAATGGCATAATGCAGTTGCTCGGTGCTTTGTTCGGTTTGGCGCTGATGCGACTGCTCACTCCTGCCGACTGGGGCAAGGTGTATATGCTCAACATCTTTGCCGCACTGGCAAGCACCCTGCAGGAGAGCGGTTTCATTGCCGCCCTGTGCAACAAGAAGGAACCGACCGACCGGGAGTACAACGCCGTCTTCTGGTTCAATCTGATAGTGAGCGGAAGCCTGTACGTCATACTATGGTTCCTGGCTCCGCTGATAGCAGGATTCTATGGCGACGCCGACCTTATCCCTCTGGCACGTTTCCTGTTCCTCGGTTTCCTGCTTTCGGGCCTTGGCACAGTGCAGAGGGCTTATCTCTTCGGACACCTGATGGTGAGGGAGACAAGCATTTGCGGCATAACGGCCATGCTTGTATCGGGATCCGTGGGCGTGACCATGGCGTGGAACGGATTTGCCCATTGGGGCATAGTGGCACAGAGTGTGACGTTTGTGTTCGTGGTGCAACTGATGAACTGGTACTACTCAAGTTGGCGTCCGTCCCTGCGCATCGACCTGCGACCGGCATGGCAGATGTTCAACTTCAGCAGCAAACTGCTAATTACCAACATCTTCAATATTCTCAATAACCATGCCTTCAGCGTGCTCTTGGGCAAATACTTCGGCAACCGCCAGGCAGGTATCTACGGCACGGCACGCAAGTGGGACGACATGGCCGCCGGCACCATAAACGGCATGGTTGCGGCCGTGGCACAACCCACCCTGGCACAGGTGGCGGACGACACGGGGCGCTATGTGCAGATATTCCGCAAGATGCTACGCTTCGTTGCATTCGTCTCCTTCCCCGCCCTGCTGGGCCTGGGCATGATAGCCGAGGAGTTCATCCTGCTGGCAGGCGGAGAAAAGTGGATAGAGAGCGGCAGGATACTTACCCTTCTGTGCATCCACGGCGCCTTCTTCCCCATCACCACCCTATACAGCAACCTGACCATAAGCCGCGGACATAGCGGCGTGAACATGGCCTGCACCATAGGTCAGTGCCTGGCAGTATGGGCAGGACTCATCCTTTTGTACATAAACGGATACGGCATGTTGCTGATGGTGGTGTTCTTCATAGCACTGAACGTACTCTGGCTCGGCATCTGGCAATGGTGGGCAAAACGGCTCATCGGCATGAAATGGCGATGGGCGGCTATGGACACTATGCCGTTCCTTGGTTTCACCATCGCAGTACTTGCCTTCACATGGTGGATTACCCTGCCCATAGAGAACCTTTGGGCGCTCATGCTCTCCCGCATAGCCATGGCTGCACTGCTCTATGCCGGCATCATGTGGATAAGCGGCGCAAAGATCATGCGCGAGGCCATCGGCTACATCCTGCACAAAAAATCATGAATTTCTACCCGTCAACCCCATCATTGCATCAGGACAACAAACCAGTCCTCCTACTAAGAGGACTGCAGTACTCCTACTATGAGGACTGGAGTACTCCTATTAAGAGGACTGGGGCAGGATAGAGACGCTCAGAGTCCGCCTAACCGAGGGAGTTCCAAATCTTCAACGTCAAACCTTCCTGATCATCTCCAGATCCTTGGGGTAGGTTATCTTGATGTTCGTAACCTCGCCCTCCACTATGCGTATGGGCACATCGGGCAGGTACCTTCTCACCACACCGCAATCGTCGGTGGGGGCAAAATGCGGGTCCTGCAAACCGAGGTCGAAAGCCTGGCGGAGAACCTTCTGGCGGAATCCCTGGGGAGTCTGCATGTTACGGAGCACGGCACGCGGCAAGGTCTCTACAATACATTCGTTCTCATCCACACGGACAATGGTGTCCGTACTGGGCACCGCCACTCCCACGGCATCATATCTGGCAAGCGCCTCCACGCATCTGGAAATGATTGCCTCGCTCACCAAGGGGCGCACGGCATCGTGGATAAGAAGCAGGTCCTCGCCATCCGTGCAGACCTCCAAAGCCGACAGGGTGCTGTGGTAGCGCTCCTTGCCACCGGGGCGGACGTGCTTCACCTTGGGATAGGCAGAGGCCATCTGACTTACCTCTTCCACAAAATCCTGACGGGTGATGATTACAATCTCATCCACCAACGGAGAGCGGTGGAATGCCCTGATGCTATGTTCAAGCACCGTGCATCCGCCCACTTCCAGAAACTGCTTGGGGCGGTCAGCACCGAAACGGTTTCCGCTCCCTCCGGCCAACAGTATGGCTATGTTCATGTCTTCTAAACGATTATTCTTCGGATAATACTATTGTAGTTCAAGCACACAGGCGCTCACGCTTCCAGGGCATTGCATGCTTCTACCTTTTTGCGTATCTCCTCTATCTTGTCGGCATACATGGCATAAAGCCTCTTGCCGTTTCGTTGCGTCTGCTCCTGGGTGAAAGAACCATTCCACAGGCGCATGCCTCCCACACTGAGCGATTTGAACTTGGCATCGTACCATCCAACCTGCAAGCCCTGCAACCATGCGCGGGCACACAGTTCGTAGTCGTCAAACTGGAAGGGCGCGAAACTGAAATCGATGTGATGAAGATGACGGCAGAACAACTCCTTGTTAAGCCACATGGGGGCACGGTTCACGCTCACCACAAACTGGAATTCCCTGTCGCCGTCTGCCTTCTTGCCGCCATGGGCAGTCTGTCTGTCGTGTTCAAAATCCATATCCAACCCATCCTTGCCTCCCAAAATGGCCAGGTGTGGGTGAGCATCAAAATGTCTCAGGGCATTGTCTATCCACGAGGTGTCATCGAAGTCGTCATCGTCCTGCAACAAGGCGATATACTTGCCGTTGGCAAAGCGTATTGCCTTATCATAAGTGACATTCTCGTAAAGGTCGTTGGCACGCACGAGAAATTCGTTTGCTCCGGTCAGAGACTCGGCCAGGGCCTGCGTATGGCTGATGTCCGAACCGTCATCAATGATGACAATCTCCAGGCTATCGCCCCAAGCACGCAGTTTGGGCAGAATGTGCCTTATCTGCAAACTCTTGTTGTGCGATTGCAGCACTATACTTACCAACGGTTCCTTTACATAGCCCTTTGCCAGCCAGGTGGCATAACTCTTTTTGGCCTGCACTACTCCCGTACGCTTCTGGAAGGAGAGTTTCAACTTCTCGATGAAGAGTCTGATGTCAAACATGTCTTTAATGTCCTATTCTTGGGTAGATACCTGTCATTTTATCTGTTAGTGTGGTCAAAGTTACGATTAAGCAAGCGAAAAAGCAAAATAAATTTGGCATTTCTCTCGCTAAATCGTATCTTTGATACGCCTTAAGCACGAATAAGCCATGAAAGAAGCCTTAGTAGACGTTTCCGTACTCATTCTGTTCTTCAACCGCCCCAACCAGTTGGGACAAGTCTTCGAACAGGTAAAGAAAGCACGCCCGACACAACTGTTCCTTTACCAGGACGGTCCCCGAAGCGAGAAGGACATGCCCGGCATACTGGCATGCCGCGAGGTGGTAAGCGACATTGACTGGGAGTGCGAGGTGCACACCCTGTATCAGGAGAAGAACTACGGTTGCGACCCTTCGGAATACATCTCGCAGAAGTGGGCATTCTCCATGAGCGACAAATGCATTGTACTGGAGGATGACGACATACCGAGCCAGAGTTTCTTCCACTTCTGCAAGGAGATGCTGGACCGCTACGAGCACGACACACGCATAACCATGATTGCCGGTTTCAACGTGGAGGAGGAGACAAAGGACGTGCAGGAGGACTATTTCTTCTCTACCAACCTCAGCATCTGGGGATGGGCTTCGTGGCGAAGGGTCATAGACCAGTGGGACGAGCACTATACCTGGCTGGATGACGAGCAGACGGTGGCACAACTGGAACAGATCGTTCGCGAGCGTGGCTACCGCGACGACTTCCTGCCCATGTGCCGCAAGCACCGCAGTCAGGGCAAGGCTTTCTATGAAACCATACTATGGTCACACATGCTCTTGACCAACGGTCTCAGCATAGTGCCCAAAAGAAACCTCATCAACAATCTCGGAGCCACGGCCGACAGCACACACTTCGGCGGCACGCTGGAGACATTGCCACGAGGCTACCGCCGCATATTCACCATGAAGCGCTACGAGATGGATGCATACATGCCGGTTGGCAAGGCCGCCTCCCCGTTGGTGCACCCAAAGCACATCATTGAGCATGTGCCGTACCGCCAGCGCGTGTACCGCATAATGGGATGGATGAATCCCGGCATCAAAGTGGCACGGAGTTTTGAGGAACTGTTCCTGAACCTACGCTATGGCAACTTCTCATATATAGGGCAAGCCATCAGGAACAGAGTGAAGAAATGGATGGGCAGAAAGGAGTACAACTGACAATGAAGGTCCTGATAATATCCACTACAGAGCGTACCGGAGGTGGCGCCATAGCAGCCAGACGCCTGCTGACGGCACTGAACAAAAACGGCATCAAGGCCAAGATGCTGGTGCGCGACAAACAGACAGACGATGTCAACGTGGCAGCCTACGGGAACACCATCCCCAAGGCGTTGGAACGCCTGCGCCTCATGTGCCTGCTTCGGAAACCTTTCCGGCAGACATGGCAATATGACCTGGCATCGGACGGAATAGATATCCTTTCCACACCGGAATATCAGGAGGCCGATGTCATTCACCTGCATTGGGTAAACCAGGGCATGCTATCGCTGAAACAACTCAGGCAGATGATGTTGTCGGGCAAACGTATCGTCTGGACAATGCACGACGAGTGGCCTTTCCGTGGCATAAGGCACTACACGGAAGAGGGAAATGCCACGGAAGACAAGAGAATATCTGCCCTGGAAGAGAGGCTGTTCAAGACCAAACAGGAGATATACGGCCTGGGCAATATAAGGTTCGTGGGGTGCAGCCAGTGGATTACCGGCCTTGCACAAGAGGCCATGCCACAAGCCAACGTCAGGCACATAAACAACTGCATTCCACACAACATTTTCCATCCCCAAAGCCAGCAGGAGGCAAGGGAGGTCTTTTCCCTGCCACGCACACAGAAACTGATTCTCTTCACTTGCCAGAAAGTTACCGACAAACGCAAGGGCATGACATACCTGCTGGAAGCGCTGAAACACCTGAACGAGCCCAAACCGCATCTGGTGGTCGTGGGCGGGAATACGGAAGAGATTCTGAACTCCGATCTGGGCATGGACACGGACAAAATACACTTCATTCCATACGTGAACGGAGAAAAGGAAATGGCACGCCTGTACTCGGCGGTAGACTGCTTTGTAACTCCGTCCCTACAGGACAACCTTCCCAACACCATAGCCGAGGCAATGTCCTGCGGTACTCCATGCGTAGGATTCGACACGGGTGGCATACCGGAAATGATTTCTCACATGAAGAACGGCTACATAGCACGATACTGCGATAGCGAAGACCTGGCACGAGGCATAGAGTGCACGCTGCTCCACCCCGAATGGAGAGAGACCGCCCGGCACAGTGCCGCACACGATTACAGCGAAGACCGCGTAGCCAAAGAATACGCAAAAGCCTATGAAATACATTAGACGGCACATCTTCACCTTGCTTACATTCCTGCTCATTGCAGCACTGAGCCTGATGCCGGCACAGGAGTTCCCGCAAACGGACATCCAGTTTGCCGACAAATGGGCGCATTGGGTAATGTACGGTTTCCTCACTCTGGTGATGGGCATAGAATGTGTGCTCAGAGACGAATACCTCAGAAAAAAAGCCTCCGCACCCGACATCCGGGAGCAAGCACATAAAAGCAAAGGAACCACCATCCGGCAGTTCCTCTTTATCGCTATCATAGCCTCCGTCTATGGAGGACTGATGGAATTGGGACAGGCCTACCTCACCACAAGCCGCCACGGCGACTGGTTGGACGTGTATGCCAACAGTTTCGGGGCACTGTGTGCCCTTGTACTATTATTCGCCTATTACAAGATACCATTCATTCACAAAGTGTAATGAACAGAGATCTACAATAACTGTTTTCCGGTGTCAGTTGATAACGGATTTGCTTAACCCCAAATCGGTTATTGGCGTTATGATGATAATAGCCATTATTTTTGGACAGATGTTTTGTCGCTTTGAGGGCGCAATGGGGTTCCATTGTAACCGAGAAGTGACGAAACAGATGACAAAAAGAAGGTTTCATTAGCGCATAACAGTCTAATGAACTGTAATAAAAAAAATGTATGCTGTTAACAATTATTAGCGTTTTGTGCT
>JAZNYM010000060.1:0-13702 GCA_045594385.1 Bacteroidaceae bacterium | reverse complement strand
AGAACGACAAACAAAACGGACGCTGCACGCAGCGTCCCTACATCCCCGAGCGGAAACAAGGAAAACGAAAAAGTCAAAACTGAAAACTAATAGCACGACAAAAACAACACCGCGCAGCCAACTGTCCCTCTAAGTTAGGGGGCAACTTGTATGATGTAACTACTCCCTCCCATACAGGGGAGGGTTGGGGAGGGGTCCGCCGGGTAAGGCCGTCTCGGCACCGGACCCACAAAACTCAAGAACACAAATACACCTTATTTATATAATATATACAATCATGGAATGGTTTGAATGTAAAGTACAATACGACAAGACACAGGAAAACGGTCTTATCAAGTCAACAAAGGAAGCATATCTGGTAGACGCCCTCAGTTTCACGGAAGCAGAGGAAACCATAACCAAGGAGATGGAACCCTTTATGAGTGGAGAGTTCGTGGTAAGCGACATCAAGCGTGCACGCATAGCAGAACTCTTCGAGAACGAAGACCTGAATGCCGACCGCTGGTATCGTGTCAAGGTTGGTTTCATCTCTTTCGACGAAAAGAGCGAGAAGGAGAAGGTCATCACACAGACAGACCTGGTACAGGCCACCGACCTGAAGAATGCCATAGAGACCCTGGAAAAGGGCATGCAGGGCACACTGGGGGACTACAAGATTATCAGTGTAACGGAAACACCGCTTATTGACGTTTTCCGTCATAAAGTAGAAGAATAATGGTTGCCGAACGCATAAAGGAGATCATAGGCAGTCTGCCGGAAGGTGTCAGGCTTTGTGCCGTGAGCAAGTACCATCCTGCGGAAATGATACAGGAAGCCTACGATGCCGGCCAAAGGATATTCGGGGAAAGCCATGTCCAGGAACTCCAGCAGAAACACGCCATACTGCCCGATGACATAGAATGGCACTTCATAGGGCACCTGCAGACAAATAAGGTAAAGTACATCGCCCCCTATATAAGCCTGATTCATGCCGTGGACAGCCCGCGCCTGCTTAACGAGATAAACAAACAGGCACTGCGCAACGGCAGACAGATTCGCTGCCTCCTGCAACTCCACGTTGCCGAAGAGGAGACCAAGTTCGGCTTCACCCCCGAGGAGTGCATGGAATACCTGCGGGGCGGAGAGTTCCGCAACCTCCAGGGGGTGCTCATCTCCGGCATCATGTGCATGGCCACCAACACCGACGACGAGCAACGCATAAGACGGGATTTCAGTACGGCAAACGAGTTCTTCCAACAATGTTGCAGGGAGTTTCCCGAGTTGGGCGAAAGTATGCAGTTCCGCTCTTGGGGAATGAGCGATGATTACCGCATTGCAATAGAGGAAGGCAGTAACACCGTACGCATAGGAAGCAAGATATTTGGAAATAGGATATATCCATAACTCCACATAGCAATGTTACTCACTTGTTCCCTGAGACAGGTGGCAAGGAGGAGTTTTAGAGAATCATAAGTATACCTTATATCTTTCAGTAGTAAAGATAATATAGATATTATAAAAGAGCCTCGTCATCCTTTGCTGTGCGAAGGATGAGCGTGGTGGCACCTATGGTGATGATGTCGCCATCGGAAAGCGACACCTTCTCGTTGTCGCCCAGGATGTCGTTCATATAGAAAGTGCCGGTGTTGGAAGGGGCATCCCAGAGGATGTATTGCAACTCCCCACGCTTGTTGCGTTGCACGCGGATGATGCAATGCTTGGTGTCCACGCTGGGGTCCACCGTTTCTATGGGCAGGTTTATGTTCGTGCCCTTTACATATCTGCCAAGCACATTGTCGCCCATGCTGAGAGGAAGGACCTGCTTGTAGTGGAACACATTTTCCACTACCACGATGCTACCACACTGGTCCTTGTTGGCCTCCTCGTCCAGAACCTCGTTCTTGCGTGTGTCGCGTACCTTGCTCGTGCCCATGCGTATGCCGAATTGCTTGGAGCACTCCGGGCATTGGAATACCAGTTGCTGGCCTGCCTGGTACTTCGTTTCGTCAAAAGTAATGTAACTGTCACATTTGGGACAACGTACACGCTTCATGTTGTGATAGATAAAATTATGGGGGAGAGAGAATGATGTTAGAATTGCTTCAGCCAAGAACCGGAGTACAACTTGTCCGTAGCGCGTACAACGGCCATATCGGCACGTGCTGCCTCTTCGCTATCATATCCGACAAGCACAACGCGGAGCATGCCTTTGTCGTCATACTTCACGGCATTCATGAACCCCTCCTTGTTGAGTTTGCTGATAAGATGCTCGGCACCCTTGTGGGTAATGGCGCTGGCCATGACAACACAATAGCCCTTCACTTCGGATGAGGATTCGGCAACGGCTTCCTCCACAACCTTTTCCTGCATGGCGGGTTCGTGTGTGACAGGTTCCTGTACGGTGGAGGTCTGCAGGGCAGGCACCTCAACGTTATTTTCCTGCACCTGTTCCATAGGTTCTGCGGTGCTTGCGGAAAGCATTGTGGAATCCTGACTTGCTTCTGCTGAAACGGCATTATCCTGGATATCCTCTTCCGGGGCGATAGCAACAGGTTTGGTCTCGGCTATCTGCAAAGTCTGCTCGGCAATGGGCTTGGGATTTGCGGTGAATAATGTAATAATACTCTCTGCCGATGCAAAGTGCGATTGCCATTTGCCGTTGAGACTGAAGGCACCATAGTTGGGGACGATGACCGTAAGGGCAACGATGATCATTGCCGCCGCGGTCATGACACGGTGTACCGTGCTACGGCGAAGCCTTATGGTGAAGTGTGTGGGATCCTTGTATCCATTGTGCTTGTGCGCATATGCAGGCAACTTGGGCATCTGGAAAGAGTCAAGGCCATACCATTCGGGTGAATTGACACCGGCTTCGCATGCTTCGAAGGAAACCACATTGTCTGCATACACCAATCTGCCCATTGTGCCAAGGTCCATGAAGCCGGCCTCTGCAAGAGCCTGATTGATGTCGTTGGTATAATCCGTTATCCACTTCTGGGCAACATTGCGTGTGACACGATGCAATTGAATCAAGCAGTTCTCCAACTTGCCGTCGTCCTGCTTCTGCCCGATATCCAGGCGCACGCTCTTAACGGGCGGGAGATAGGTGTTCTCCTCCATGTAATACCGTGCAGGGAGGTCTTCAGTGATGAAGGTTCCGATGCCTGGTATTGCCACCGAGTCATGCTCGCAAAGGAGATATTCTATATGTCTGCTTAAATCTTTCACGACGGCAAAGGTACAACATTTATCTCTAAAAAAGCAACTCCTGAAAGGTTATTTCTGAAATAATTTTCAGTCCTTCCAGGAGTGTATCAAGTACTATTCAAAGGTTACTCTGATGCTTTCTTTTGAGTTTCAGAAGATTGTGCTTTCGGCTTGTCGTGATTCTTCTTGTTTCGGGGTTTCCTGCGCTTTGCCTTTGCCTTTTCCCCGCCATTGTTTTTGGTTTCTGCCTGGCCATTTGGGGCATTGTTTTGGGCTTCTGCCTGGCTTTTGGGAGCATTGGCTTGGGGGTCTGCCTGGCCTTTTGTGCCGTTCTTTCTCCTTGTGTTATTGCGTTTCCTGCTCCTTGAGGGCTTCTTGTCCTGGGCTTTGCCATTGTATTCCGGAGTTTCTCCCAGGTGTTTGGGTACAGGCATCTTTTCCACCTCTTTCTTCAGAAAGTGCTCTATCTTCTTGAACTCCGGCTGGTCCTTTTCCGATACCAGCGTGATGGCGCTTCCGCCGGCTCCTGCCCTGGCCGTACGACCAATGCGGTGCACATAGTCTTCGGCATCATGGGGGACGTCGAAATTTATGACCAGCGTGATGTCGTCAATGTCTATTCCTCGTGCCACGATGTCCGTGGCCACGAGAATGTCCGTCTGTCCGCTACGGAACAGATACATCACCTCGTCGCGTTCCTGTTGCGACAGGTCGCTATGCATGGCACGGCAGTTGAACTTGGCTCTGGTCAGTGAAATGGCCAGGTCCTTGGCCTTCACCTTGCTGCCAGTGAAGATGATCACACGTTCCGGTTTCTTCTCCTTGAAGAGTTCCTTTACAATGCCTATCTTCTGTGTCTCGTAGCATACGTAGGCCATCTGGTGAATCTTGTCGGCCGGCCGGCTTACGGCAAGGCGGATTTCCACCGGGTCATTCAGCAATGTCTTGGCAAGTTGGCGGATCTTCTCCGGCATCGTTGCCGAGAACATTATTGTCTGGTGCTTGGCGGGCAGGTGCTTGGCTATCTGCAGGATGTCGTCAGAGAAACCCATGTCGAGCATGCGGTCGGCCTCGTCGAGGATGAAGAAGGACACGCGCGAGAGGTCTATGTTGCCGAGCGACAGGTGGCTGATGAGCCTTCCGGGGGTGGCAATGACGATGTCTGCTCCCTGCTGCATGCTGCGCTTTTCCTGCTCATAGCGTATGCCATCGTTTCCACCGTACACGGCAACGGAACTGATGTATGGCAGATGGTATGAGAATCCTTGCAAGGCCTGGTCAATCTGTTGTGCCAGTTCGCGTGTGGGCGACATGATAACGCAATTTATGGCATCGGTAGGGTAGTCACCGTAGGACAATTCCGAGAGGACGGGCAGCAGGTATGCCGCCGTCTTGCCGGTTCCCGTCTGGGCAACACCCAACACGTCTTGCCCTTCCAGAATGGGCGGTATGGCATGTTCCTGTATGGGGGTCGTTTCCTGAAAGTTCATGTCGTCCAGTGCATCAAGCACGGGATCGCTGAGGTTAAGGTCGTAGAAGTACATTATGTTGTGTCGGAGTGTATGTGATGTGCGGTCCTTATGTTATTATCTAGGAGCCTTCGTGTACAGATATATGGCTATGGGTATATATATTATATTAGGAAGCCATGCGGCAAGCCAGGGCTGCATGCCTGCCTGCGTGCTGAACGTTGCACATACGCCCTGAAGAAGGATGTATGTGGCACTCAGTGCAAGACCTATGCCCAGTGCGGTACCCATGCCTCCCTTGCGCTTGCGTGCCGACAGGCTTGCTCCTATTATACTGAGTACAAAAGCAGCAAATGGAGCGGCAATGCGTTTGTGGTACTCCACCTCGAAGTCCCTCAATCCGGCAATGCCTCGTATGCGTTGGCGGTCGATGAAGTCCTTCAGTTGGGGCGAGGTCATGGTTTCCTGCATCTTGTTGGTGAGCAGGAAGTCCTGTGGCTCGAGTTTTATGATACTGTCTATCTGGTTGTAGTGCGTGATTTTCTCGCGGGGCCCGCTCAGTTCTCGGATGTTCACGTTTCTCAGCGTCCATTTGAAGCGCACGTCGGAGATGGTGTCGTACTGGGCGGATGTGGCGGTAAGGTGCGATACCAGTTTCTTGTCCTCGAACTTGTCCAGGGAGAAGTGGTATCCCGTGTTGGATGTTCCGTCGTAGTGCTCCATGAATGCCACCACACCGCTGTCCACCTGCAGGTGCACGTTGTCCGCCCACATCTTCACCTTTATCCTTTTCTTGTATTGGTTCTCAAAGGCGAGGCGCTCGACACTGCCCCTTGGTATCACGTCCGTGCCCAGGTAGAAGTTCAGTGCGGCAATGAGTGCGGCGCTGAACATGTAGGGCCACATCAGCCTCCGGAAACTCACTCCTGCCGCCAGCATGGCTATTATCTCGCTATTGTCCGCCAGTTTCACCGTGAAGAATATCACGGAGATGAAGACGAACAGGGCCGAGAACAGGTTGGAGTAGAAGGGGATGAAGTTGGCATAATATGTGAAGATGATACCTTCCCACGGAGCATTGTTGGTGGTGAACTTGTCCACATTGTCGTTGAAGTCGAACACCACGGCAATGCTGATGATAAGGATGATGCTGAAGACGTATGTCCCCAGAAACTTCTTTATTATGTACTTGTCCAGTCGGGTGAATAGTTTCATGCTCCCCTGTGCTTACAATCTGTTTGTTACTCGCTTTATCATCATGGCCTTCCATGTGGTGAAGTCGCCAGCGATGATGTGCTTCCTTGCCTCGCCTACGAGCCAGAGGTAGAAGGCCAGGTTATGTATGGATGCTATCTCCAGGGCCAGGAGTTCCTGTGCCTTGAAAAGGTGGTGCAGGTATGCCTTTGTGTAGAAGAGGTCCACGGATGCCGTGCCATTGGGGTCGATGGGTGTGAAGTCGTCCGCCCACTTGCGGTTGCGCATGTTCATGATACCCTCGCTGGTGAACAGGCATGCGTTGCGTCCGTTTCTGGTCGGCATCACGCAATCGAACATGTCTATGCCACGCTCTATGCCTTCAAGCAGGTTTGCCGGTGTGCCCACTCCCATCAGGTAGCGCGGCTTGTCCTTGGGCAGTATTTCGTTCACCACCTCTATCATCTCGTACATCACCTCGGCAGGTTCGCCCACGGCCAGTCCTCCTATGGCATTGCCGTCGGTATTCTTCGATGCCACGAACTCGGCACTCTCACGACGCAGGTCCTTGTAGGTGCATCCCTGCACTATGGGGAAGAGGCTCTGGTTGTAACCGTAGAGTGGTTCCGTCTCGTTGAAGCGCTTGAAGCAACGGTCCAACCACCGGTGCGTAAGTCCCAGACTTTTCTTTGCATAGGCATAGTCGCTTGTGCCGGGAGGGCACTCGTCCAGAGCCATGATGATGTCTGCTCCGATGCTACGTTCTATGTCCATTACACGCTCTGGGGTGAACATGTGCTTTGAACCGTCCAGATGGCTGCGGAAGGTGCAACCTTCCTCCGTCAGTTTGCGTATGCCGGTGAGGGAGAACACCTGGAAACCGCCCGAGTCGGTAAGTATGGGCCTGTCCCAACCGTTGAACTTATGCAGGCCTCCTGCCTTTTCCAGTATCTCGGTGCCGGGGCGCAGATAGAGGTGATAGGTGTTGCCCAGGATGATCTGTGCCTTCACTTCCTCCTTCAGGTCGCGCACGGTGAGGCCTTTCACGCTACCCACGGTGCCTACGGGCATGAAGATGGGTGTCTGTATCTGTCCGTGGCCGGTGGTCAGCAAGCCTGCACGGGCATTGCTCAGTGTGTCTGTATGCTGTAGTTCGAATGTCATTCTTCCTTGGTGCTCTTTTTATGGGGGTGGGGTAGTGATGGACGTTTTATTTCTTTGAATCCTTTTCGGTCTTTGCCTCTTCAAAGCGGAACTCTATGGGGTTGGCCACCTTTTCCTTCAGCAAGGCATAATCCAGCACGTCCATGACGGTGTTCACATAGTGGAACTCCAGGCCGTTGATGTATATGGCGGGTATCTCCTCAATGTCCTTCTTGTTGTCCTGGCACAGGATTATGTGCTTTATGCCGGCACGCTTGGCGGCCAGTATCTTCTCGCGGATGCCACCCACAGGCAAAACCTTGCCTCGCAGGGTTATCTCGCCCGTCATGGCCAGTTCCTTGCGCACCTTGCGCTGGGTCAGCGCCGAGGCTATGCTGGTGGCCATGGTTATGCCGGCAGAAGGTCCGTCCTTGGGCACGGCGCCTTCGGGCACGTGGATGTGCAGGTTGTAGTTGTCGAACACGCGAGGGTCTATGCCCAGGTCGCGTGTGTGGCAACGTATGTACTCCAGTGCTATGGTGGCCGATTCCTTCATCACGTCGCCCAGGTTGCCGGTCAGCGTGAGCCTTCCTCCCTTGCCTTCGGACACGCTGGTTTCAATGAAAAGGATTTCGCCTCCCACGCTTGTCCATGCCAGGCCTGTCACCACACCGGCAAATCCGTTGCCCTGGTAGGTGTCGCGTGTGAAAAGGGGTTTGCCCAGCAGGCGCTCCACCTCCTTCTCGTCTATGTTCTTGTCCACACGGATGTCGGTGCCGGCATCGCCGCCCTGTGCCTTGGCAAACTCCAGGGCCACCTTGCGCAGCATCTTGTTTATCTGCTTCTCCAGCGAGCGCACTCCGCTTTCGCGGGTATAGTTCTCGATGATTTTCTCTATGGCGCCCTTCTTTATCTTCAGCCCTTTCTGCTTGTCCAGGCCGTTGTTTTCCTTTTCCTTGGGGAAGAGGTGGCGCTTGGCTATCTCCACCTTCTCCTCGGTGATGTATCCGCCCACCTCGATGAGTTCCATGCGGTCGAGCAGGGGACGGGGTATGGTGTGTATGTCGTTGGCCGTGGCTATGAACATTACGCGCGACAGGTCGTAGTCGACATCCAGGAAGTTGTCGTGGAAGGCGGTGTTCTGCTCGGGGTCGAGCACTTCCAGCAGGGCGCTGGAGGGGTCTCCGTGCACGGTGGCCTGTGTCACCTTGTCTATCTCGTCCAGCACGAAGACGGGGTTGGAACTGCCGGCCTTTATGATGCTCTTCACTATGCGTCCGGGCATGGCTCCGATGTAGGTGCGCCGGTGTCCGCGTATCTCGCTCTCGTCGTGCATGCCACCCAGGGATATTCTCACGTAGTTGCGCTTCAGGGCATTGGCTATGCTCTTGCAAAGGCTGGTCTTGCCCACTCCGGGAGGGCCGTACAGGCAGATGATGGGGCTCTTCTTGTCGGCCTTAAGTTTCAGCACGGCCAGGTGTTCCAGGATGCGTTCCTTCACCTTCTCCATTCCGTAGTGGTCCTCGTCCAGGAAGCGTTGTGCGCGCTTCAGGTCCAGATTGTCCTGCGTGTACTCTCCCCAGGGCAGTTGCAGCATTGTCTGGAGGTAGTTGAGTTGCACGTTGTAGTCGGGGCTCTGCGCGTTGATGCGCGAGAGTTTCGTCAGTTCCTTGTCGAAGGTCTCGGCAATGGCTATGCTCCACTTCTTCTCCCTTGCCTGGATGCGCAGTATGTTCAGGTCGTCGAACTTGCTTGAGAACTCGTCCGTATTGCCCAGTTCTGCCTGCAGGTTGCGTATCTCCTGGTTCACGAAATATTCGCGCTGCTGGCGGTTCAGGTCGGCGTGTGTCTTTGCCTCCACGTCCTGACGCATCTTGGCCAGTTGTATCTCGAAGTTCAGGAACTTCAGCAGCAGGGTGGCACGTCCCAGGTCGGTGTCTTCGCATACGAGTTGCGCCTTCTTCTCGGTGGGGAAGGGGAAGTTGGTGCAGATGAAGTTCACGAAGAACACTCCCGTGGGCATCTTCTTGATGAATTCCATCACCTCCATGGGTATGTCCTCGCTCATGGTGGAGAGGCGCTTGATGCGCTCCTGTATCATCTCCGTGGTTACGGTGAGTTCGGCTTCCCTGTCGGGGCTTTTTATCTCGGGTATCGCCGTCACGTGTCCCACAAGTCCGTCCGCGGTTTCCTCCAGAGAGTCCAGTCCTGCGCGGTTGAGTGCCTGAAGCAGGGCGTTGTGGTTGCCGTCGGGCAACTTCATCAGGTGGACTATCCTGCATACCGTGCCCACGTGGTAGAGGTCGTCCATGCCCGGCTCGTCCGTTTCTGGGTTCTTCTGCACGAAGGCGGCTACCAGGGCGCCTTTCTTGTCGGCCAGTTTCAGTGTCTTCAGGCTCTTCTTCCTGCCTATGGTGACGGGGGTCACCGTGCCGGGAAAGAGTATGTTGTCGCGCAGAGCCAGTATGCCCATGTCGCCGTCGTTGCTCTGGCGTATTACCTTTTCTATGTCGGCATCTATTTCTGTAACGAATGAAAACGAAGAGTTCTTCCGCATATACGTGTGTCTTAAAAGATTCTGTGTGCGTGTACGTGTACAATATAATATTGGCTTGCAAAGATATGAAAAACCGGGGGAAGTACAAAATTATGCCCGGCCTTAATTTCTTTTTCCCGCGCAAATCACAGGTTATTGAAGGGAAAGTGGTAAATTTGTCCCCGATTATGGCAACAGAACCCTTCAGATTCCGCAAATTCCAGGTCAGCCACGACAGGAGTTCCATGCGTGTCGGCACCGATGCCGTGCTGCTTGGGGCATGGGCAGACGTGCAGGCTTGCAATACCCGTCCACAGGCATCCATACTGGACATAGGGTGCGGATGCGGTGTCATTTCGCTCATGGCGGCACAACGTTGTCCTCGCGCCCAGGTGCTTGGCATAGACATAGACGTGCCCAGCATAGAGGAGGCCACGGAAAATGCCCGGCAGAGCCCCTTTGCCGGCAGGGTGCGGTTCCAGGTGGCCGACGTCAGGAACCTGGCCGCGGAATCTGCGGCTGAATCCTTTGACCTGATTCTGTGCAATCCCCCTTATTACACAGAAGACACCCTTCCGCCAGACCAACGGCGCAGCATGGCCCGCAATGCCGTGCACCTGTCCTTCGGTGCCCTTGTGAAATCCGTCTGCCGCCTGATGAGGGAGGACGGAACCTTTGCCCTCGTCATCCCCATGCAGGCAAGGGATTTTTTCGTAGGTGCAGCCCTGAAGAACGGACTTCATATCCGCAGGGAATGTCGTGTGCAGACGGTTTCAAGGAAAACTCCAAAGCGTGTGCTCTTAGAGTTTGGTTTCCAAACAAGTGAGAGTGCTTCTTGTACAGTCATGACCCTCCACTCTCCCGATGGAGGACGTAGTCAGGAATATTCCCTCCTATGTAAGGATTTCTATCTGTAGCAGACCGTCCCTTTTTCATTATCACAGAACTGATTCTTTGGGATTTCTCTCGCTTAATCGTATACTTGAGTCTTGCGGCTCCAAGATACTCTCACTTGGAAATCCTCTAATAAATTTGGGATTTCTCTCACTTAATCGTATCTTTGCAGAGCAATAACATACGCACACTATGCAACAAGTACTGATTAGCGCAGCCGGACTATGCGGAGCCACCATGCTGGGTTCCGTGCTCGGCTTCTTTATAAAGGAATTGCCACACAAGTGGAACGACACCGTCCTGGGATATTGTGCCGGTATTATGCTGGCGGCATCCACCATAGGACTTATAGTGCCTGCCTTCGAGGGGGGGGGAGAGGGTATGCCCTGGTGGCTTATAGTGGCGGGAGTGATGGCAGGTGCCTTCTTCCTTAACGTCATAGATCTTGTGACTCCCCACATGCACACCATCACGGGACTGGACACGGAGGAGCACCGCAACAATGCCTCGCTGAACCGCATCATGCTCTTCGTCATGGCCATAGCCATACACAAGTTCCCCGAGGGCATAGCCGCCGGTGTGAGCATGAACGGCGACGAGGTAACCTCGTGGGCTGTTACCCTTGGCATTGCCTTCCACAACATTCCCGAGGGCATGGTAATCATCGCCCCCCTGTTGTTGGCAGGAGTGTCGCATGCGCGCACCTTCATGATATCCCTTGCCATAGGTCTGCTGGAGGTGGTGGGAGTCCTCGTCGGCTACGGTCTCGGTGCCATGTCTGCCACACTGCTTCCCGTTATGCTCGGCTTTGCCGGCGGTGCCATGCTCTACGTCACCTCCGACGAGATGATACCAGAAACCCATGCCCATGGCTATCAGAAGCAGGCAACGTATGCCCTCCTGCTGGGTTTCATGTCCATGCTCCTGCTTGAGGAACTGTAGGCCCTTTGCGCCTATGCATACTCCTGCGGACTGATTACCGTGTGTATGTTGTCTATGTACTTGCCCAGCGGAATCATGTAGGGTTGGAACACGATCAGGCGCTCGTCGAAGGGAGCGCTGTTCACCACTATGTCCTTGGTTATGTCTCCCGTCCAGAACGTGTCTCAGATGGAGTCTATGCGGTTCTTTATCTCGCCTGTTATCATGTGTGCTGTATATTATGATTTACAAATATATAATGCGTAAGGACAGATGAAGAAAATACTTTTCGTGTGCCTGGGCAACATCTGCCGCAGCCCGATGGCGGAGTTCGTGATGAAGCGTCTGGTCAGTGAAGCCGGCATGGCAGAGGAGTTCGAGATTGCCTCGGCCGCCACCAGTACGGAGGAGTTGGGCAACCCCGTCTATCCGCCGGCACGCCGCAAGTTGGCGGAGCACGGCATAGATTGCAAGGGTAAGACGGCACGCCAGATAGCCAAAGCGGACTATGACTATTACGACCTTATCATAGGCATGGACTCCAGCAACCTGAGGAACATGCACCGCTTCTTCGGCGGCGACCCGGAGGGGAAGATAAGCCTGCTCCTGGATTATACCTCGCGCCCCGGTGATGTGGCCGACCCATGGTACACGGGCAACTTCGACGCCACATGGCGCGATTGCCTGGAGGGGTGCAAGGGCTTGCTTTTGCAAATGGGATAGACCCCTCCCCGGCCCTCCCCTCTATGGGAGGAAGAAGGGGATGGAAAAACGGGAAGGTATTTTCTGAGTTCTCTGAGTTCTCTGAGTTCTCAGAATACTCAGAATACTCAGAATACTCCGAGTACTCCGAATTATGCAATCGCTCACCTCTCACCGTTCACCTCTCACACTCTTTGTCCCCCTGAGACAGGGGGCGAAGAGGGTCTTCAGAAGAATGACCGAATGTCATTCTGTGCCCTCTGAGGGGAGCACTACCCAGTGCGACTCTGGGCAAAGCGAAGCGGAGGGGGTATGATAAAACCACCTCTCACCGTTAAGGACCGTCCTCTGATACGCCAGCCGCGGGTCTCCGTTCTCCAGCAGGATGATGCCACAGTAGGTGAAACCGTACTTGCCAAGGAGGATACGCATGGTGCGGTTGTCCTGGTGGGTGTCAATGCGGATGGTGTCCGTGAGTGAGAAAGCATAGTCAAGGACACGTCGCATGATGCCATGGACACCCGGCGCGGAGGCAACACGATGGATGACGTAGTAGGGTAGGGAATTGAGCCACTGGCCTTCGTAGATTTCGGCATACGTGGGGTCGGGACCTTCTATAAGAGCAAAGGTGGCAATGGGACAACCATTTTCGGTAATCATGTAACTGACACCGTGGGCAATGTCCGTCTCAATCTGCTTGACCGAGGGATGGCCGTTTGTCCACTGGGTGGTATTGCCCTCTGAAATCATTTTCTGCCTTCCATCCTCTATGAGTTGCAGGATGGAAGGCAGATCGTGTATTGTGGATTTCCGTATTGTCATTATTTCGTAAATCTTTTGGCCAGCCAACGGCGCACGGGCTCGTCGTAGAATTTCAGGCAGGCATAGGCCAGTGTGATGTTTACGGCAAAGACGAGGACTACCACCTGCCACGTTTCGCCAAGGGTGTACATCTTGTTCTTGATGAGCCATGAATAGAACAGGTACATCACGGGATAGTGGACAATGTAGAGGGGATAGGATATGTCGCCCAGGAACTTGCACACCTTGGACGACAGGTTGGTGGTCATGCTGCCCGATGCCGCCAGCCATACGATGACGGGGAAGACCAGTACGATGCATGCCAGTTCATAGGCACTGTTCAGGCTTATGCCCTGCAGGCACGGACAGAGGTCGGCCGGGATATAGGGAACGGAGAACAGGCCGAACATCACGGCAATGGAGAGCCAGAAGATGCCCGGCACACGCACAGGCTTGAAGTTGCGTGCAAGCAGCATACCCAGGGTGAAGGGGAAGGTCATGCGGAGCAGACCTCCGAAGAAGTTGGTTCCGTCCAGCGTCCACCCCACACCAAGCATGTCGTAGCCCGACACGTTGCCAATGGCAAACCATGCCCACAGAACACCTGTGACGGCCACCAGGCACGCCAAGGCCTTGTTGGACAGACGGCGTATGAAGAGGGCGTACATGATGTTGCCAAGGTACTCGAAGAAGAGCGACCAACTGGGACCGTTCAGCGAGTACATCTCCCCGTTGCCTCGCACGTCATACCCTGCACCGGGATAGGCAGGAAGGAGAAGCATGCCCATCAGCAGAGCCACCATGACCCACTGGAAGGGTGTCTCTGTGCCGTCCCACTTCACACCGCCCTGTATCA
>JAZNYM010000059.1:0-38531 GCA_045594385.1 Bacteroidaceae bacterium | reverse complement strand
TGCCTGCCTGGTATTGGGCGACAATATCTTCCATGGAGCAGGTTTCACCGGAATGCTCAGGGAGGCCGTCCGCACGGCCGAGGAGGAGAATAAAGCCACAGTCTTCGGCTACAGGGTCAGCGACCCCGAACGCTATGGCGTTGCCGAGTTCGACAAGTATGGCAACTGCCTCAGCATAGAGGAGAAACCGCAGCAGCCCAAGAGCAACTATGCCGTAGTAGGACTTTACTTCTATCCCAATAAGGTGGTCGATGTGGCAGCCCATATCCAGCCATCTGCCCGTGGAGAATATGAAATCACCACAGTCAACCAGGAATTCCTCAAAGCCGGCGAACTCAAGGTACAGACCCTCGGCCGTGGTTTTGCATGGCTCGACACCGGTACACACGACTCCCTCTCCGAGGCATCCACCTATATCGAGGTGTTGGAAAAACGTCAGGGTCTCAAGGTAGCCTGTCTCGAAGGCATCGCCTACCGCCAAGGCTGGATTACAGAGGAACGCATGCGCCAGCTTGCCCAGCCAATGATCAAGAACCAGTACGGCCAGTACCTCCTCAAGGTCATCGACGAACTCAAAGAAACGGGAACCTTGAAACCTGAAACCTGAAACTTGAAACCTGAAACCTGAACCTTGAACCTTTAAACTTTAAACCTGAAACCTGAACCTTGAAACCTTAAATCAGTCAGAAGTATCGCCTAAGGATTATTTGACTGGCTTTCTATTGTTTTTAAAGAAAAAACATTAACTTTGTGCTTGAATATACACAAAAGCAAGGTTATGAAGTTCCCTATAGGCATACAGCAGTTTGAGGAAAATCGTTTGGGCGATTGGATATATGTGGATAAAACTGCACACATATATAATTTGGCAGCAGGAGGAAAATATTTTTTCCTAAGCCGTCCACGCCGATTTGGCAAGAGTATGCTGTTGTCCACTCTGGAAGCTTATTTCCAAGGAAAGAAGCATCTGTTCAAGGGACTTGCCATAGAGCAACTGGAAACGGAATGGGCAGAACATGCGGTACTGCATCTTGACCTCAATGCTGAGAAATACACAGCCTTTGAGGATTTGACTAACATTCTGGATACCTATCTTCGCGAATGGGAAGGAAAATATGAATCCACAGAAAAAGAGAATCCAAGTTTATCGCAACGTTTTCGTTCTGTGATACGTGCTGCCAAGCAGAAGACAGGCCGCAATGTTGTGGTTCTTGTGGACGAATACGACAAACCCATGCTTCAGGCCATAGGCAACGAGGAGTTGCAGACTGAGTTCCGCAATGCTTTGAAGGCCTTTTATGGTGTGTTGAAGAGTGCCGACGGTGACTTGCGCTTTGCCATGCTGACAGGTGTGACCAAGTTCAGCAAGGTGAGTGTTTTCAGCGACCTGAACAACCTAAACGACATTTCCATGGATGACCGCTACAATGAAATATGCGGAATATCCCAACAGGAACTGCATGATGTCTTTGACGAAGAGATTGGCAAACTGGCTGTTGCCAATGAGCAAAGCAAGGAGGAGGCTTACAAGACATTGCGCCAGCGTTATGATGGTTACCACTTCTGCCCCAATGCTCAGGGAATGTATAATCCGTTTAGCGTACTTCTGGCATTGCAAAAGAGAGAATATGGCAGTTTCTGGTTCAGTACAGGTACTCCAACATATCTGGTACAGCTGATGAAGGAGGCCGACCTGAATCCCTCTGCATTGTCTGGCTACGAGGCCAGTGCCAGCGAACTGGACAGCATACAGATCAGTGTGGACAATCCCATAGCCGTGCTCTATCAGAGTGGTTACTTGACCATAAAGGGCTACGACAGCCGTTTTAAGGTATATACGCTGGACTACCCCAACGACGAGGTGAAGGAAGGTTTTGTGAATTTCCTGGTGCCTTACTATACTTACTCCAGATCCGTAAACCATGCTACCATCATAGGACAGTTTGTAAAGAGCCTGGAACGTGGAGATGCAGAGTACTTTATGGAACTGTTGCAGAGTTTCATGGCTGGCATACCCTATGAACTGGTACGCAATCTGGAGGTCCATTTCCAGAACATGGTTTACATCATCATCAAACTGATGGGACTTTATGTTCAAGCAGAATACCGTACCTCCCGTGGCCGCATAGACCTTTTGGTGGGAACCGACAAGTATGTCTATGTGATAGAGCTAAAACTTGATGGCAGTGCGGAGGAGGCTCTGGCACAGATAAACGACAAGGACTATGCCCTTCCTTTCACCGCAGATGGACGCAGGGTAATAAAAATTGGTGCCAATATTACCACTACGACACGCAATATTGAGCGCTGGGTGGTGGAAGGATAACGGTGCTTGTCGGTGAGCGTATAACTGTGAGTCAATGAGCCCACTGATGACACAGATATAACTGATTTACACCGATATCATATAATGTAGGGACGCTGCGTGCAGCGCCCGCCATAGTCTTCAGTTGTATTAATCAACACGAACTTAGATACGAACTTAGACACGAACTTAGACAAGATTTTATTTCTGATTAGATACCAGCAACACAGTTGCGAAGACATTTGTCGTCAGTATGCAATTCTATAGACAGATGCAAATGAATTTGCAGTTTTCTATATAAGGGCGTACACAGGAATCTAATCGTTCTGTGGGAATCAGTGTCATCACGTTGATAAATAATATTAAACAGTGAAAATCTGTGCCTTCTGCGTCATCTGTGTGCCATTGTCATTCACCGTTTAATTTAGAAAGGTCTGCGGAATTTAGATTCCAGCAACACAGTTGCGAAGACCAATCTTCAAGGATGATAGACTATAGAATCATCCAAATCTGCTTTCCGTTTTCCGTTTGCTATACCTCTGCGCCCTCCGTCGCGTGCAACTGCGCCCCTTCCAGCGCCAGCGTAATAGGACAAGTAATCTTTGCGCTCTTTGCGCTCTTTGCGTGAGATATAACTTCGAACCTCGCCCTTCGCCCTTCACCCTGAAACCAGAAACTTGAAACCAGAAACTTTAAACCTTTAGCCTTCCCCTCCCTCACAGGGAGGGCTAGGGTGGGTCTTCATTTCTTCGCCTTCGCCCTCACTGACGATAAACTTTACCATCGGTAATCGTTCGCCGAACGAACGGTAATGATTCACCCTCGTCATCGTGAGGACAAAATCTCACCATCATTAGGGCAATTCTTAGGTCGTTGAACGGTTAAAAGGTGAGCGTTTAACGTTGATGGTTTAACGTTTAACGAATTGGGGGTATCAACGTGATTATACTGATTCACACAGAAGATTAGAGATTTGAGGAGTAAACGTCCAATTTTAGCATATTGCCCATTATCGGATCAGCTTGTTATTTATTAGTTGTTTTGGTAAGCAATTGACATCAGCAAGATAAAATATAAACCTTTAAGCGAGCATTCTCGCGAAGAAAAAATATCTTATAAGCGGAATCTTATTCTTTTTTACTATCTTTGCAACATCGTAAATGTGTTTGGAATATGATTCATCGTATTAAAATGTCCAATTTTGGTCCTATCGCCTCATTGGAAGCAGACGGGCTAAAGAACTTGAATTTGATTATCGGACGTAATGGGAACGGAAAGACTTTCCTGCTTAAAGCCTTGTATGCAGCGACCAAAGTAACAGAACAGTATAAAAGAGGTAAAGAACAGAGAACATTTGCAGAACTGCTACAAGATAAATTGTATTGGACTTTTCAACCTGAAAAGATCGGGGATCTTGTTAGAAGAGGAGAAAACCGACTGGAGATGGATATGGATATGATGGTTGGGAAAAGGTTGGGAAACGTTAGCTTCGGATTTGGACCTAGTACATCTAAAACAATCTTAGCACCAGTAAATACAGTAGAGACGACAGATGTAAACTCTATATTCCTGCCTGCAAAGGAAATTGTTTCATTGCAAGAAATCATCAAGGAGTCGCGGAGCGAACGGTATAATGCATTTGGTTTTGATGATACTTATTATGACCTCGCTATGGCATTGACTCCAACTACAAAAGGGAAAAACTACAAAGCTTTTGCTTCGGCAAGAGAGGAACTGAACAAGACAATTCGTGGGAGGATTGAATACGATAAGGATAAAAAGGAGTGGATATTCAAAGATAATGCAAATAGAACATACGCCATAGGGATGACTGCTGAGGGGGTCAAAAAGGTTGCGGTCTTGGATGCATTGCTTGGGAACCATTATCTATCCAAAGATTCTGTAGTGTTTATTGATGAGCCTGAAGCTAACCTGCATCCGGAACTGATATCGAAGTTTATGGATATTATCTATACTCTGTCAGAGATTGGCATACAGTTCTTTATTGCTACTCACTCCTACTTCGTCATAAAAAAAATGTATTTGTTGGCTCATCAGCATGGCATCTCAGTGCCGATATTCTCAATGGAAGAAGAGAATGGATGGAACCAATATGATTTGAAGGAGGAGATGCCCGATAATCCTATCATAACTGAGTCTGTAAGGTTGTATCAGGAAGAAGTTATGCTATGATTTTGCTATGAGTACGAAGAGAATAACAGAATCGGGGATGGCATTTGTGGTGGATGGAGACACTACATTCGAAATAGAGAAGGCAGGTTGCATTAACGGAATGTCTGGAGTGAAGACTGCTGAATTTGTTTCTTTGACGGGAGGCTCTACGGTTAGGATTGTTGAGGCAAAGACATCAGCTCCGAATCCCGAAGGTATTGAGCCTGCGAAGTTCCCTATTTATATAAGAGACATAATAGAGAAATTCCAAAACTCAATAACTCTAATGAATGTTGCTGCAATTAAGCGTCGTGAAGATATTTATGAAATATTGCCAAATGCGATGCAGAAATTCCATTGGAGAAAGGCAGAATATAAACTTTTTCTTGTTATAAAAAATCACCGCATGGAATGGCTTCTTCCTGTGAGTGATGCTCTTAAAAAAGAAATGAAACCCATCTTGAAATGTTGGGGAATACCTGATAGTAACGTGAAGGTCATTAATGAGGATATGGCAAGAAATATACAATTGATAGACTGAGTCACAATAGTGGATTTCAAATTGAGCATGTATGGTTTCTTAACAAGACTATGTTTTCGCAACGCTGTTGCTGGAATCTGATTTAATAACGTTGAACTGTCATCATTAAAACAGTTACTCTGTTTGGTAGTATCAAGGAATATTTATATATTTGCAAACGTAGTGGCGGTTATTGTAACGTGTATTTTATGAAGACAACAAGCGAATATCTACAGTTGCTTAAAGACTACAAGGCAATGAAGGCTATGCAGTATGGGATTTCCAGCATAGGCATCTTTGGTTCTGTGGCTCGTGGGGAACATACCGAAGGGAGTGATGTTGATATTTGTGTCGATTTAAAGACCCCCTCTTTGTTCTATATGGTACATATCAAAGAAGAGCTTCAGCAACTTTTTGGTAATCCAGTAGACATTATTCGTATTCGTCGAGAGATGGATGCATTGCTGAAACGCGATATTATGAGGGAGGGTATCTATGCATAAAACAGAATATGTGCTTGCTGCTCTTGCTAAGATAAACAAACTGTAGAGCGCGTGATTTCCAATTCCGAGCAGATAACGTCATATAAGTACTATTATGAGGATACGGATTCAAACGGAAAAGGATTAACGGTGAGCGGTGGACATTCTATGTTAATATGTACTTCCTGTGTGTCATGGATAATGTTCTTGAGTTAAAATAGAACAAATATTTTGTCTATGTCCTAAGTATTTGTATCTTTGTGACGGATAAAGATGGTATTTGCATTAAATTAAAACAACAAGGAACAATGGATAGTATGTATGGTTCGCATAGAGTGGATGTAAGCAATGTTTATTGGAACATTCTGAAAAATTTAGGCACTGATGTCAAACTTGACCTTATTGCCAGATTGTCGGCATCACTTCTTACTTCCGTTGACAAGAAGTCAAATGCCAGCAATTGGGTCTCTAATTTGATGGGTAAGTGGGAAGATACTCGTAATGCAGAGGAAATATTGCATGATATACGCTCCAATCGTTCGTTGAATAAGGATATTGAGTTATGACACGTTACCTTTTAGATACCTGTATATGTGTATTTTTGTTTCGGTTAAAAGTATAATGTTGCAGAGAAATTATCCAAATTAGACCCTTCGCCCTTAAACCTTAAACCAGAAACCTGAAACTTGAAACTCTAAATCTTCGTCCTTCGCCCTGAAACCAGAAACCTTAAACTTGAAACTCTAAACCTTCGTCCTTCGTCCTTCAACCTTCGCCCCTCGCGTGCCATTATCGTTCACCGTTCCATATTAAAGGCAGTATACTAAATTCGGACTATTATTTTCGAAAAAGGATATGCCATAATAATTTAATGAGCATTTCTTCATCATATACAAAATTTAATTAGTATTTTTGCATACGATAAACAAAATGTTTCATCCTGCATCATGAATGTAATATGGCATTTGCTTCTGAAATAATACAATCGGTATGGGATAAGGCAAATAGTGTAGAAGGCTTTGATCCTGCTGTATTCCGTAAGGATCCATGTGGAGCATGGATTATCCGCAACAAATATGGTCTTACGGACAATCCGTATGGGTGGCAGATAGACCACGTGTATCCCAAAAGTTTAGGAGGCGACGACAACCCTCGTAATCTTAGAGCTATGCATTGGCGCAATAATGAAAGTAAGGCAGATGATTATCCTTCTTATATAGCCAGAATCACTTCAAAAGGAAACAAAAATATAGAATGCTACAACTCTCATACCATCAATAAAGTGTTGCGAGAATTTGTTACCAATACATACAAATAGAATATCATGCTTAAATCATTGATTATTGAGGGGCTCTTTGGCATATATGACTATAACCTACAGTTTTCCAAATCTGTTGACGACAAGATACGTTTTATTACGGCACCGAACGGCTTTGGAAAGACTACTATACTTAAGTTTATTAATGGACTTTACAATTGTAATTTTGAAATATTCTTTTCTGTCCCTTTCTCTTCATTAATTTTTCAAATTGATGAAATAGCAGTTCGTATTGAGCAGACCAAGCAATCTATAATGCAGGAAAACATCGATGGTAACGATGAAACATTCATTACTATATTATTTGGAGGCAACAAGGGCAGCAATGGTTATCAACTTTGTCAAACAGATATAATGGACAAATCTGGGAATTCCACTGTAGTCGATATTGTTAACCAAATGGATTTGTTTTTTTCATCAGAGAAATGCATTTTTGTTGACGACAGAAGACTATTACGAGAGAGCACCGATACATCAGAACTCATCAGATTTACAGAAATCTTAAAGGCAAAACTACAGGAGGAAAGCGAAGATACTATGGCTCAAGTTTCTGTGTTGAAACAGATTGTGGAGAGAAGCAACTTTGCCAATAAACGTTTTGAAGTAGATAAAGCATTTGGGTTCCGATTCGTGGCCCAAGACCCAAATGAAACAAAACTTTCTATGTCTTCACTCTCATCAGGTGAGCAACACATCCTTCTTCAGGCACTATATCTATTATTCGAAGCTCCAACTGGTACATTAGTACTGATAGACGAACCAGAGATGTCATTCCATCTCTCATGGCAAGGAGACTATCTAACCAACCTTCTTGATATAGTTTCTCTCCGTCAGGTACAATGTATTATTTCTACTCACTCGCCATTTGTGTTTAAGTCACAGTATTCACGATCTATTGATTTGTTTGAAATTTGCGGATTGTAATCATGGCACATCAATCATTGCAGTTTGTAGCTGAAGAACAGCAGGTAGCTAAACGTTATGTAGAAAGGTGTTTAAAATCTTCAAAACGCAATAAGGTATTTTGTCTTGTTGAGGGTGAACTTGATTATAAAATTTATAGTGCACGACTTAACCCGAAGCACATAGAGGTTGTTATAGCTGAAGATAAAAGAAAGAACGCAGGATATAGAAACGTTATAAAATTTGTCAGTGAACTTAGAATGGAATACCCTAAAGCTAGGGTTATAGGCATACGCGATAAGGATTATAGTATACTTCTTGGTCAGAAAACTCCTGACGGTATTTGCCATACAGATTATCGTGATATTGAGATGACAATCTTTTCATCAGCATCCTTTCTTGCATCCGATACCACACTCACAGAAAAAATATCCTTGGTAATGCCATATTGTAGACATTTGGCCTACCTTAGAATATTCAACGAGTCCAAAGGAATGATATGCAGGATGAAAGACAAGGTAAAAATATCTTTTGTATATAGTATTGATAACCGTAGTTTCCACATAGATTGGCAAAGTCGTCTAAACGATGCATTTATTTCTAATTCAGAACCAGCTTGTATACAGAATGAGATTGATACATTTATAGTCTCTCATGATTTAGACAAGTATAGAGATTATGATGTCTGTCGAGGTCATGATATCATTTCTTTGATGGGTATTCTTTATGGAGTTCATTACCATAAGAATGAAATGGAAGATACTATGTGTGCCCATTATAGTAAGGAAGACTTTTATTCTACAAAACTTTTTGCCAATATTCAGAAATACTGTGATGATTTCGGTATTGATGCTCAGGTTAGTTGATGGCTCCATAGAATGTTATATCAAGGAATGTTTGTCACAATCAAAATAGAATAATCAACCTTTAACTTATTGGCAACAACTTGTTTGGACGGGACTTTTGTTTCGCCCTATTGTTGTATCCCCCGAACTCTTCGCCCTTTCGCCCTTCGCCCTGAAACCAGAAACTTTAAACTTGAAACTCTAAATCTTCGTCCTTCGTCCTGAAACCAGAAACTTTAAACCTTTAGCCTTCCCCTCCCTCACAGGGAGGGCTAGGGTGGGTCTTCATTTCATCCCCTCTCGCCCTCACAGACGATAAACTTTATCATCGGTAATCGTTCGCCGAACGAACGGTAATGATTCACCCTCGTCATCGTGAGGACAAAACCGCACCATCATTAGGGCACACATGCATCATCCTTCGAAATTCGAACTTCACCCTGAAACCAGAAACTTTAAACTAGAAACCTTAAACTTGAAACTCTAAACCCTCGCCCCTTCGCCCCTTCGCCCTTCGCCCTTAAACCAGAAACTTTAAACTTTAAACGCTCTGCGTTCTCCGTTCTTCATATGTCTCAATCATCAAATAATAAGAGAATAGCAAAGAATACCATATACCTGTATATCAGGATGCTTCTAGTAATGGGTATTACTCTCTATACGTCTAGAGTTATCTTACAGGTTTTGGGAATAACCGACTTTGGTATATATAACGTTGTTGGTGGTATGGCAACATCTTTTGCATTCTTTTCCTCTTCACTGTCTAATGCGACTCAGCGTTTCTTGAATGTCGAGCTAGGAAAGAATGATATAGCGGGTGTAAATAAAATATTCAACCTAAGTCTTTTATTGTATATGGTAATAATAATACTTGTTATTATTGTTGCCGAATGTGTGGGCATTTGGTTAATCTATAATAAACTTGTTATCCCAGCAGAGCGTATGCTGGCAGCCCAATGGGTGTTCCATACAACAATAATAGGACTTGCAATTACCTTGATAAGTTCAGTGTTTGATTCCGTACTGATTGCGCGTGAGAACATGAAAATATATGCATATATAAGTATTATAGAGGTATTATTAAAATTGTTTATAGTTTATTTCTTAGCCCTTGTGAACTTTGATAAACTACAATTATATGCTGTATTGTTCTTATTCTCCCATATGTTGGTTAAATCCATTTCAGTCATTTATTGCATCCGGAATTATCCAGAATGTAAATTTAGATTAATGTGGGACACTTCTTTATTCGGAAGAATGTTCCGCTTCATAGGCTGGAATGGTGTTGGCACAGCCGTGTACACCATCAATGACCAGGGCATCAACGTGCTACTGAATATGTTCTTTGGTCCAGTTGTAAATGCGGCACGAGGAGTTTCTGCACAGGTAGGTTCTGCTGTGAATAATTTCAGCATGAACTTTTATACTGCTTTTCGTCCACAGATAGTAAAGTCCTATTCAGGAAAGGATTATGAGTATTTCGTTAAATTGATAAACATCAGTGCTCGTTATTCTTTCTTCTTGATGTGGTTGCTTTGTCTTCCCATTATGCTTCGAAGCGAAGGGATTCTACAATTGTGGTTGAAGGAAGTACCGGATTATGCTCCGAAGTTTGTGCAGTGGATATTGCTATACCAATGTGTAAATGTTCTTACCAATCCTTTCTGGAGTGGAGTGCAGGCCATAGGTAATCTTAAGGGCTACATTATGATAGGCAGTTCTGTCTTTTTATTGGCATTTCCAATTAGTTATATTTTTCTAAAGTTTGGATGGGATCCGCTTATAGTTTTTCAGGTTTTGGTTTTCGTTAGGTTGGCTTACCTTTTTGTTACAATATTTATATTCCGCAGTATGATAGAGTTCTCTATAGCAGACTACTTGAAAAAGGTAATTGTCCCCATTGTCAAGGTTTCTTTATTGTCTGGAATCACAATGCTGTATATTGAACCTTACTTTTCAGATGATTTATGGGGAATTGTGGCAATTTCAGCAGCCTCTGTCATTATCACGTTGCTATGTATTTGTATGCTAGGGACATCTGTCAATGAAAGAACTCTTATAAAAAGTAAAATACATAATTTCATAAATAGATGAATAGAATAAAGCAATATTTAGAGAAACATACACTGAGAGAACTGATTGGTGTAATCGACGAGAGATACGGAATAGCATTATTGGAAAAGATGCTCTTCGTGAATTGGTTTAATCCCTTTGCAACTCTATGGTTAAACTTGCGTAGTTTTCCTTTAAGGCAGGCCCTGTTCTTTCCCGTCTGGTGCTATGGCCGTCCCAGAATATATGGATTGTCGGGTACGATGAAGGTTGAAGGCAAGTTGTGGCCGGGAATGATACGTTTCAATCAGGTAAAATATGGAGCACCTTCAAACATGAGTGTCCAGTCAGAAATCTTAAACCGTGGTAATATAATTTTTAGAGGGCAGGGATTGATAGGCACAGGAACGAAGATCGTTGTAGAAAGATATGCGCAGTTGGAGATTGGTAAAAATTTTAAAATCACTGATATGTGTAACATTGGGTGTTTTAAGAAAATTACCATCGGTGAACAATCCAGGATTGTTCACCGATGTCAGGTCTTGGATTCAAACTATCATTTTGTCGCCAATTTTACCAAGAGGATAGTACCACGGTACTCAGCACCGATTACTATTGGAAAAGGATGTTGGATATGCAATAGTTCAACCGTTACGGGAGGAACCGTATTGCCAGATTATACCATTGTCGGTAGCAACAGCCTTGTGAATAAAGACTTTTCAAGCATACCAGAAGGTTCTATTATAGGAGGCATTCCTGCGAAATATATTGCGACCGGATTTAGAAAGATAGAAAATAGTATGATAGAAAAAGAGATAGGACTTTTTTACAAGAACAATCCTGATGGAATGTTTGAGATACCGCTTTCTGCAACACCGGATGAATATTCATATTTAGACAAATACAAGTAATTATGATACCCAAAGTAATTCATTATTGTTGGTTTGGAAGGAATCCCCTTCCTCAGTTGGCCATTAAGTGTATTGAATCATGGAAGAAATACCTTCCAGAGTATGAAATTAAGGAATGGAATGAAGACAATTTCGATGTCAACATGATACCTTATACCAGGGAGGCTTACGAGGCCAAGAAGTATGCCTTTGTCAGTGACTATGCCCGTTTCTGGATATTATATAATTATGGTGGTCTGTATTTCGATACTGACGTCGAGGTAATCAAACCGATGGACGACATCATAGCCCGCGGTCCCTTTATGGGATGCGAGAAGGATGCCAGCGACACGAGCGTAGCGAGTGTCGCCCCCGGCCTCGGCCTTGGGGTAAACCCCGGCCTCGGCCTGTACAAGGAATTGTTGGACCTGTATGCTGCGTTGCATTTTGTTAATCCAGATGGATCCTACAATCAAAAGACTATTGTCGCATATACGACAGAAATGCTATGTAATTATGGGTTGAAACAGGTTAATGATATTCAGGAATGTGCTGGGGTGTGGATATATCCTAAGGAATATTTTTGCCCAAAAGATTATTATACGGGAAAATTGCATTTGGCTGAAAATACAGTGGCAATCCATCATTTTGATGCTTCTTGGCATAGTAAATCATATAAACTAAAGATGTGTATTGTAAGAAGCCTTGGTTCAACAATTACGTCAGGACTGTTAAGGGTAAAGAGATTGTTTAAATAAATGTACAATAGAACCACCAATAAAAAAATACATATGAAAACGGTAATGTTAGTCTTCGGCACACGTCCCGAAGCCATCAAAATGGCTCCATTGGTCAAGGAGTTTCAGAAGTATTCAGAGACATTCAAAACAGTAGTCTGTGTCACAGGACAACACCGCCAGATGTTGGATCAAGTGTTGCAATTGTTTGAGATAGTACCGGATTACGATCTTAACATCATGAAGCAAGGTCAGGACCTCTACGATGTTACTGCCCGAGTGCTTACCGGTATGCGTGATGTATTGAAAGAGTCACAGCCCGATGTGGTACTTGTTCATGGAGATACAACAACGAGCACTGCTGCGGCCCTTGCTGCTTTCTATCAGCAGATACCTGTGGGCCATGTTGAGGCAGGTCTGCGCACCCACAATATTTACAGCCCATGGCCCGAAGAGATGAACCGTCAGATAACAGGTCGTATAGCAACATATAACTTTGCACCAACTCCATTGAGCAAATCCAACCTTTTACGTGAGGCTGTGGCAGAGGAAAGTATTACCGTTACAGGCAATACTGTAATAGATGCACTCTATTGGGTAGTAAGCAAAATCAAGGAGAACAAGGCACTTGACAACGAATTGAAGAATCTGCTTGCAACAGCCGGATACGATGTAACACGTCTTGACGGCGGAAAGAAACTTGTGCTCGTCACTGGTCATCGTCGCGAGAATTTTGGTGACGGCTTTATCAATATGTGTACTGCAATACGTGACCTCACGCAGAAATATGCTGAAGTGGATTTTGTATATCCCATGCATCTCAATCCTAATGTACGCAGGCCCATCCATGAAGTCTTTGGAGAAGACCTAAGCAACTTGGGTAATATGTTCTTTATTGAGCCACTCGAATACCTTTCATTCGTGTACTTAATGGAAAAGAGCAACATTGTGCTTACTGACAGCGGCGGCATTCAGGAAGAGGCACCCGGTCTTGGCAAACCTGTCCTTGTTATGCGCGACACCACTGAGCGCCCCGAGGCATTGGAGGCAGGAACCGTTAAGCTTGTAGGTACAGATTACGGCAAGATTGTAAATGAAGTGTCCAAACTGATTGATGACCAAGAGTATTACGACGAAATGAGCAAGGCAATCAATCCCTATGGCGATGGTTTGGCTTGTGCTAGAATTGTAGAAAAGCTTGTATTGAGCGTATTATAAAACAAATGTAATAAGCTAGGTTCTTATTTAATTTCCCATTTTGTTTTTTAAATTTTGATATTATAAACAATCTTCAAATCTAACCGATGCAAAGATATAAGGTTTCAGTTATAGTACCTATTTATGGTGTTGAGTTGTATATAGAACGCTGTGCACGTTCTTTATTTGAACAAACGCTTGATAGTATTGAATATATATTTGTAAATGACTGTACACAAGATAATTCTGTGAATATATTGCTTAATGTGGTACAGGATTATCCACATAGACAGAATGATATAAAAATAGTAAATCATGATGTGAATAAGGGGCTCCCTCAGGCAAGGAAAACAGGTATATTGTTAGCAAAGGGAGATTATGTTATCAATTGTGATAGCGATGACTGGGTAGATAAAAATGTTTATCAAATGCTGTGGGAAGAAGCCTATAGGAAAAAGAAAGATATTGTTTTTTGTAATTTTTATAGAAGTGATGGAACTGATGTTTCTGATGTAAAGAGATGTTTCGGGGATTTAAATAATAAAGAGCAATTAATATTTACAATAATCAACAAAGGTTTATATAGTCTTTGTGGTGCATTGGTGCTGAGAGATGTCTTTGTCACAAACAATATACTATATCCACAAGAAAACAATGGAGAAGATTTCGCTTTAATGATACAGTTATTATTTTATACTCAAAACTATTCTTATCTTCCTAACGCTTATTATTATTATTATTGGCATTCTGAATCAATGTCACAAAATGATAAATTAGATTGTATTTTAAAGAGAATAAAAGAGTACAAAGCAAATGTAAATCTTTTAGTTGACTTTTTCGAAAGGAACAATTTTGATGAGGATTTGTGTAAAAACGTAATATTAGTTTTAAAAGTAATCTGTCGTGCAAATTTTTCTATTAGAGTTAATAGTCTAATAACGTATAAAATATGGAAGTCTATATATCCGGAGATTAAATTACAAGATATACTTTTAAATACAAAGATTCCGACTAAATATAAATTGAACTTTTTAACAACTAAGATTTGTATCTACCCTTTGCTCAAACAAATTCAATGGAGTTTAAAGGGGAGGAAGTGGTAGTTGCAAAAAAGAGAGTTTGAAACCTTTGATGTCTTGTCTTTGCAAAGATTATAGCCAGGGATCCTGTACTAATAAGAATGTCCTTTCATCATTCAATGTTGCATCTAAGGTCCGCTCTAATATAGGTGCAAACGCACCATCTTTTCAATCAATGGCTTGCCTCTAAGAAGATGCTTAGCAGCATGTGTTAGCATTTTTCGTTATCGTAAAATAGTGTTTTATTAATAAGGTTTACTTTCTACTCTTAATATACGCATATGCTTACTACGTTCGTTGTATATATCACTCTATTTTTTATCTGTATAGGAGGTTGTTATATTGTTACGAATATAAGAAAGATCAGCAATCGATATTGTTTATTTTTCTTTTTTATTGCTTCAATAGTTATAGGTGGTCGATATAAAGTTGGTGCAGATTGGCTTAACTATCTTGCCCTATTTTTAGATTGTGTTAATTATCCCTTTTCTTTTAGTATGTTGGAGCAAGATGGGTATGAACCTCTATATATGATATTAAACTATTTGATTGTTTACATGGGAGGCACACCTTCTGTCTTTTTTGCCACAATAGCTTTTCTAATTTTCATCTTATTATATTATTCAATTAGTGATGATATTAGAAAATTGCCTTTGTTAATTTTCTTTTACTTTTGTCTATATCTTGCTTTTTCTTTTAATGGTTTAAGACAGGCAATTTCAATGGCAGTGTTCTTTTGTGCTGTAAATTACATTAAATTTTCAAAAAGTAAATATATAGTAATTGTAACGATTGCTACATTATTTCATTACTCTTCTGCAATTTTATATCCTTTCGTTTTGATTGATTCAAAAATTTTTAATGTAATAGACAAGAAGTTATATGTTATATTTGCATATGTGATTACTTTAATATTCAGTTCTATCCTATTGGAATACTTTATATCATGGATTCCTTTGAATTTATTAAGTGACAAATATATAAATAATTTAGGTTCGCTTGACCAACAGCATGAGTTGTCCTCTGGATTAGGCATTGTCGCCCATAAAATTGTAGATATTTATTTAATCGTTATGTATGGTAAGGTCGTTAAAGATTGCCCTTGCAAATCATATAATGTATATTACCGTTGTTTTGTTGTTGGGGCTCTTCTGACAAACGTAATGGGGTTCTCTATCTATTTAGCAAGAGTTCCCATGTGTTTGTATGCTTTGAAGATTTATTTATTAACTTATACGTGTTCATATTTGTTTAAATCAAATCAAACGTGTAATCGTATTATGGGGTGTTCTTTAATGCTACTTTACTTGTTGATGTTCATAGTTCAAATTTTACAGGGTAGCATAGATTTATCTCCGTTTGTTTTCCAATGGTTATAATTAATAAAATAGTTTTATGAGATCTGTTTGTATTATTCGCTCTAACCCAGTAAGACCAGATTCGCGAGTTGAAAAAGAAGCTTGGACATTGATTAAAGCAGGATACGATGTTCATATTTTAGCTTGGGATAGAAGTTCTTCAGAATATGAATGTAATGACAATATAAATGTCGGAGGCATAAGTATCCCGATTACACGATTGGGACACAAAGCAACTTTTGGTGATGGTTTTAAAAATATAAAACCATACTTAGCTTTCCAAATTCATATGAGAAAATGGTTGAAAAAACACAAGTTTAATATAATACATGCATGTGATTTTGATACCGCTTTTTTTTCTCGAGACGTTGTCAAACAGCAAAAAGGAAAGTTTATTTTTGATATATTTGACTTTTTGCATGGTGATCCCAAAAATCTCTTTCAACGTATAATCAGACAAGCACAAATAAAATTAATCAATGAAGCTGATGCTACGATAATATGTACTGAAGAACGTAAATTACAAATAGCGGGAAGTGAACCTAAAAAACTAACAGTAATACACAATACTCCTTCTAATATACATATTCAAACAAATACCATAAATATTCCAAAGACAAATCGTACAAAAATAGTATACGTCGGTATTTTGCAAGATTTTAGATTGCTAAAAGAAATTGGAGAGGCAGTTGCCGAATCTTCTTCGATAGAATTGCATATCGCAGGATTTGGTAAGTATGAGGAATATTTTACAAATCTAAGTGCAAAATATGACAACATCTATTTTTATGGTTGTTTAAGTTATGAACAGACTTTGAGTTTAGAGCGTCAGTGTAACATTATGCTTGGAATATATGATCCAAGTATAGAAAATCACAGATTTGCAGCACCAAACAAATTCTATGAAAGTCTTATGCTTGGCAAACCAATTGTAATGGTCAGGAATACAGGCATGTCAGATGTTGTAGAAAAGCATGATATCGGAGTATTGATCAACTATACTAAAGATAGCTTTGTAGAAGGGATACATCGTTTAATTTCAAGGAAAGACAAATGGCATCTAATGTCAGAAAAAATGCTATTACTATATAATGAAAAGTATAGTTGGGTAGAAATGGACAAAAGATTAGTGAATCTATATAATTCTTTATGAATGAAAATCCTACAAATCATAACCCTTTGTGAACTCGGGGGGGCACAAAGTGTTGTCATCAACTTGGCCAATAAACTGTGTGAGGAACACGAAGTAATAGTGGCTGCAGGAGAGGGTGACGGAAAAATGTTCACGATGCTTGATTCAAGGGTGAAGCATGAGCGTCTGCCACATCTGCAAAGAGCTTTGTCGCCCAAGAATGATTTGCTGACAATTTTTGATATGCGAAGGTTGTATCGGAAATACAAGCCAGACATCATTCATTTACATTCTTCCAAAGCTGGGATGTTGGGACGTGTTGCTTTTCCCTCTAAAAAAGTGGTATATACTGTTCATGGTTTTGATTCCATCCGCATTGCCCATAGAATATTTTTACCAATTGAAAAATGGATGCAACATGCATGCAAGGCGATTGTTGCCGTGAGCAAATATGATTATGCCAACTTGCTTTCTGAGAAAATAAAGAAAAATGTATCTTACATATATAATGGTATTTATAAGCCAGAAACAGAAACGTATCTGAATTTCAACATCCCCAATCATTACGAGAAGACTGTTTTATGCATAGCAAGAAAGGCGGCTCCGAAGAGGAGTGATTTATTCATGTCGGTAGCAGAACTTCTACCTCAATATGCCTTCGTGTGGATTGGCAATCAGAATGAAGTGGCTGAACATCCAGAAAATGTGTTCTTCTTAGGTAATATTCCTAATGCAGGTGCCTATTGTTCCATTGCTGATTTGTTTATGCTTCCAAGTAATTACGAAGGGTTGCCTATGGTGATTCTGGAAGCCATGAGTTTCGGGAAACCTGTTGTTGCATCTAACGTTGGAGGGATTAGCGAAATCGTGGAGAACGGGAAAAATGGCTATACTATTGAGAATGATGCAGAAGTCTTTGCTGAAAGGATAAAATATATTTTAGAGAATAAGGATGTCTATTGCCGATTTTCTAGATATGCCCGAGAACGTTTCATAAAAGACTTGACCGTTGAGAAGATGGTAGAAGATTATCTGAAAATATATGCTTGCCATTGAGGAATGAAAATGGCATAAACCTCCTCTTGATTAAGGCATAATTAGAATCTTCCATGAAAATTTCTATCATCACCGCTACATACAATAGCGGTGCTACTGTTCGTGACACTTTGGATAGTGTGCTGAGGCAGAACTACAAGGATTATGAACTCATCATAAAGGATGGGGGTAGCAAGGACAACACCTTGGAGATATGCCAGGAGTACGAACCATCCTTTGCGGGCAGGATGAGGATAATCTCCTGTCCGGACAAGGGGATTTACGATGCAATGAACCAGGGCATAAAGGCTGCTACTGGCGATGTGGTTGGCATCCTGAATTCTGATGATTTGTATATAGATGATAATGTGTTGGGCGACATAGCAAAGGAATTTGCCACGGATGAAATAGATTGTGTCTATGGAAACCTGTATTTTGTCGCAGCTGATGACACCAGTTCTATTGTTCGTGTGTGGAAAGGTTCGCAGTACCAGAAGGGTGGATTCAAGAAAGGGTGGCATCCTGCACATCCGACATTCTATGCCAAGCGTGAGTGTTATGATCAGTTCGGATTGTTTGACACCTCCTTTGACGTTTCGGCTGATTTTGAACTCTTGCTCCGCTTTATAGAAAGGCACGGGATTAGCAACCGATACATGGATCGCTATTTTATAAAAATGCGTGTTGGAGGAGAAAGCACCGGTTCGATAGGAAATATCGGAAAAATAATAAAAGGCAATAGAAATGTATTAAGGGCTTTCCGAAAAAACGGGATGGTCGTTTCCTCCTCCTTGTATATGTTCAGACGATTAGCCCCCAAGGTTCTGGGAATGCTTAGGACAAAGCTGTTTCCAAAATGAGACAGTTTAACGTTTAATATTGATAGTAAAATTCTTCAACACGATGACATAGATTCTACGGAATTGTTTTTATCGCACACAGACACTTGATTACGTTACTGCGTCATCATTGAAACAGTTACTCTGTTTGGTAGTATCAAAGAATAGTTATATATATGCAAACGTAATGGCGGTTATCATAACGTATATTACGATAATATATGAAATTCTATAATCTAATTTATAGGAACATCATTAAGTTTGGTTGATATTCTTTGTTTGTTTTTAAAGAAAAAACACTAACTTTGTGCATGAATACAGAAAGCAAGCAAGGTTATGAAGTATCCTATAGGCATACAGACGTTTGAGAAGCTTCGCAAGGAAGGTTTTGTCTATGTTGACAAAACTGCTTTGCTGCACAAAATGGTGCATGAAGGAAATTACTATTTCCTGAGCCGTCCCCGTCGTTTCGGCAAAAGTCTGCTGGTTTCTACCCTGAAGGCATACTTTGAAGGCAAAAAGGAACTATTCCATGGTCTTGCTATTGAGAAACTGGAACAGCAATGGCGTGTACACCCTGTGCTTCATCTTGATTTGAATGCAGAGAAATATGATAAATATGAATGTCTGGACAATATACTTGAGTCAAATTTGACACAATGGGAAAAAATATATGGTGCAGAACCATCTGAACGTTCATTTTCATTACGATTTGCCGGAATCATTAGACGTGCCTATGAAAAGACTGGTGAACATGTTGTAATCCTTGTGGATGAATACGACAAGCCTTTGCTTCAAGCTATCTCCAACAAATCATTACAAGATGAATATCGTGCTACCCTAAAACCTTTCTATGGCGTTTTAAAAAGCATGGACGAATGCATCAAGTTTGCCCTGCTCACTGGAGTGACAAAATTTGGCAAGGTGAGTGTGTTCAGCGACCTGAACAACCTCAATGACATATCCATGGATAGCAGATATACAGAGATCTGCGGTATTTCGGAAAAGGAACTTCATTGGTACTTTAAAGAAGCCATTCAGAGTCTGGCAGACAAGGATGGTGTGACCTACAGGAGTATGTCTGACCGTTTGCGCGAGAACTACGACGGCTATCACTTTGCGCCAAATACCAATGGCATGTACAATCCGTTCAGTTTATTGAATGTTTTGTCCAAGCAACAGCTCGGCAGTTATTGGTTCGAGACTGGCACACCTACATATCTTGTCGAACTGCTTCAGAGCTGTAACTATGACCTGAGCAGACTTCAGGGTTCGCTTTCAACCGAAAACTCACTCAATGCCATAGACATATATGGCAACGACCCAATACCGGTAATATACCAGAGCGGTTATTTGACAATAAAATCATATGATCCGGAATTTAGGATATATACCCTTGGTTTTCCAAATAAAGAAGTGGAAGAAGGGTTTGTCCGTTTCCTTGCTCCCATTTATACTTCTATGCCCAATGAGGCGGAGTCGGTCTTTGCCATCCAGAACTTTATCCGTGAGGTTCGCTCAGCTGACATTGATGGTTTCTTCACACGTCTCCGCTCTTTCTTCAGCGACACTACTTACGAGGTAATACGTTTGCAGGAGTTGCACTATAGCAACGTTCTTTATATTGTCTTCAAGCTGCTTGGTTTCTACACTCAGGTGGAGTACCATACCAGCAATGGTCGCATAGACCTAGTTTTGCAGACTCCCGATTACATCTATGTGATGGAATTCAAGTTGAACGGCACTGCCGAAGAGGCATTGGCACAGATTAATGAAAAGGGATATGCCTTACCCTTTGAAAGGGATTCGCGGACACTATATAAAATAGGTGTAAGCTTCAGTGCAGAAACACGCAACATTGAACGATGGGTGGTGGAGGGATAATATTGGAACGTTGAAAGTTGAACGATGAATGTTTAACGACAATGGGCCACTGATAACGCAGATATAACAGATTTTCACTGATATTATATAAAGTAGGGACGCGGCATGCGGCGTCCACCATATTTTTCATCTACAATAAACCGCTCCACGTTATACGTTAAACCATCAACGTTAAACGCTTTTCTAACTTACATATTTCTTATCGACTTTAATTATAGGCTGGAACATCTGTTCCCAGCCCTTTGTGTTTTGTACATATTCATTTTAATAAACTCTTGGTATAATAAATTAGACATTACCGCAATCATACTGACTTATAACGAGGAACTGCATATTCGCAAGTGCTTGGAGAACGTTTGTCCAATAGTGAAGAAGGTGTATGTTGTCGACTCTCCCTCAACAGATAATACTGTAGCTATATGGTAAACGTCCAATTTTAGCATATTGCTGTTTGGGAGTGGAGAGGGGTATGGAGAGTAGAGAAGTTAGAGGGGGGGGTGAATACTGTAAGCGAACTGAAGGATTATGTACGTTTCCTATTTAACATTTAACAAAAAATCCTCGATATTTTCTGGAGTTATTACCTGATAGGTGGCATCTGGATAGGCTTTAGAGAATGATTCTGGACATTTGACGTGGGCTTTGCGTGTATTCCATTTGAATTCAAAGGCTTTCAACTGTCCATCTACTTCTTCAAGATAATCAATCTCGTGCTGAAGTCGTGTGCGCCAGAAATAAGACTGTGCGAAACTTCCTGTATATGCATTTTGTTTCAGACGCTCGGCAATGACAAAGTTTTCCCATAGTTCACCTACATCATTGCGGTTCTCTACCTGTGAGAGGTTGCCAATGGCGGCATTGCGAATGCCAAGATCCCAGAAATAAATCTTGCGACTAGCTTTCAGTTCGTTGCGAAGATTACGGGAAAAGGTTCCGAGACGGAAGATAATGTAAGATTTCTCTAAAATATCTACATAGCGTTCAACGGTTTTGGGATCAAGCCCAATGAGAGTGCCAACTTCGTTGTAGGATACTTGACTGCCAATTTGCAGTGCCAGGGCTTTGAGCAAGCGCACCAGCATGTCGGGCTTGTTGATGCTATCGAGCGAGAGTATGTCTTTATATAGATAACTGTCGGACAGTTCCTTCAAAGTGGCGCGTTCATCTCCTGGATTGCTGACAACTTCTGGATAATAACCATAAACCATACGGTGTGGTATCATGCGTACTTCATCCAGGAATTGTGTGTGGTTGACCATCTCGCGGAATGTTAATGGAAACATGCGGAACTCACGCTTGCGCCCAGTGAGGGGTTCGTTGATTTTGGATGCTAATTCAAACGAACTGCTGCCCGTGGCGATAACCTGAACATTGGGGATTTGGTCGGTGATGAGTTTCAGACGTAGACCTATATCGGCTATTCGTTGGGCTTCATCAACAACAAGGATCCTTTTACTGCCCAATATGGCTCGTATGCGAGTAGAGGTCATGTTGGAGAAAATGTCTTGAACGTCTAATTCATCACCATTCATCCATATCACGTCCTGACGTTGTCCTAACATTTGACGAAGTAGAGTGGATTTGCCTACTTGACGTGCTCCCATAATGATAATGGCTTTGTTGCTTTCCAATATGGGGAGGATATTATTCTCAAGATGTCTTGATATCATAATTATATCTCATATGATTTTGATGCAAATGTAGAGTTTTTTTAAGTTGATTCCAAAAATATCGCGACTTATTTGGATTTGATTCCAAAAATATCATGATTTTTTTGGAAAACGTTGCTATCAAGGTGCGAATAAAAGCTTGACCTTACATTTCTGTTACATTAATAGCTGTTTTTTTGATTTAGTGGCGGTGCCCGTTAATTTCATAGTGCAGCTGTTTTAAAATCTATATAAAAATGTACAGCAGGTGCTTAGCACTACTCGATTAATGCTATGCGGTTTCAAGTTTACTATTATTCGCTTGCGCTCATCAAAAGTATCTCTAAAAGGTGGTACGCCTAAATGGCCCGTTTACATCGGGTGATTGAATTTGAAGTGCCATAAGGGAGGGAAATCTGATATTTTCCGCATTTTTTTACTTGTGCTTGCCTTCCAAGTGAGGGCGGGCTTACTTGCGTACATTTCAAACTGTGAGGTGTACATGCTTTTGCTGTTATAATGTGTAATTGTAGATAAATTAATTATAAGATAATTACTATGGATGCAAACCTTATTTTGACGCGTGAGTCGCAGGATTCCAAGTACATTCACTTGTATCATGACTCGATGTATAATCAATGGGTGGCTTATGGTGAGTCTGCTTTTGCCTTGAGGCTATATGTGAAGTTAGAAGGCTTTGATAGTTTGAGGGCTTATTCTACAGAATTGAAGATGCCCTATACTACGATAAGCCATAAGACGATGAATGCTTTGCGCCAGAAACTGAAGATGAGAGGAGAGGATGCTGGCCAATATGTGGCTTTTGACATTCCTAACAATATCGGTTTCTCTTGTTCCAACTACCAGATGTGGTTGAATAAACTGTATCGTGATGGTGAAATGGGAATGCACCACTTGGATATAAAGACGATGGTGAGTGATTTCGTGCCTAAGGATGTTTTTATTCCCGATGGCATGAGTTCGTTTGCCAGAAACAGCAAGAGAATGTTTGACTTTATGGTTGCGTCGGTAACTTTGCTGTTATTCTCTCCATTGATGTTGATATGCTATATTGCCATAAAGAAGGATGATGGAGGACCTGCCATTTATGCTCAGGAACGTATCGGACGGTTTGGCAGGACATTCCGGATTTATAAGTTCCGTTCAATGAGGCTGGATGCAGAAAAACTTGGACCACAGTTGTCTGCACAGCAGGGGCAGGGTGATAGCAGACTTACGAAGGTAGGACGCTTTCTGCGTGCCCACCATCTGGATGAACTGCCGCAATTGTGGAATGTGTTCTGTGGTGATATGAGTTTCATAGGTCCCAGACCGGAACGTCAGTATTTCATAAACCAGATACTGGAGTATGACCATAGATATACATACCTGTACCAGATTCGTCCAGGGGTGACTTCTTATGCAACATTATATAATGGATATACGGACACAATAGAGAAGATGCTGAAGCGTTTGGAGTATGACCTGTATTATCTGGGACATCGTTCGTGGTCCTTTGATGTGAAAATCCTGTGGCTGACGTTCTGGAAGATAGTTTCCGGCAAGGATATTTAGGTACAGAGTATCTTGACTCCCTAATATAATATATATATAAGGTGTACATACGAGCCGATACCGGGCACTTTGATATCGGTATCGGCTTTTCTTTTATATGTCTATGCTTTTCTTTGAACTATTACAGCTATCTGTGGGTAACAGGGGGGAGCTTTCATGTGCTCCGTCCGACAAGGATTGGGTAGAACTGTTTGCCCTGTCGCAAAAGCAGGCAATGACGGGAATTGCTTTCCTTGGAATAGAAAAACTTCCGGCAGGGCAAAAGCCGCCGAAGGAGGTCCTGATAAAGTGGTACATGGCCACAGAACACATTAAGGCAGAAAACAGGGGCTTGGACAATAAGGCCCTGATGGTTGCCAACCGTTTCCTCAAGGATGGGTTCCCATCTGTGATACTGAAGGGGCAGGGGATAGCGAAACTGTATCCGAAAGGGGAATACCGTACGCCGGGAGACATTGATATATGGCTTGGGGGAAGAAGGAAGGATATCGTGAAATATGTAAGGCGATATTCCCCAGATTCATTGCTTACATACCACCATGTTGAGTTTGATGTAGTCAGGGATACGGAAATTGAGGTTCATTTCACGCCGTCGTGGATGAACAGTTACTTCAACAACAAACGCTTGCAGCGCTTCTTCAGCAAGGAACGCTCAATGTTCTGCCCCAGGAATTCCACATCTGAATATAGCGAAATACCAGTGCCTACTCTTGCATTTAACCGGGTGTTCATCCTTGTGCACATATACCGTCATTTCTTCTTTGAGGGGATAGGTTTGCGCCAGCTTATGGATTATTACTATGTGTTGTGCCAAGGATTTTCTGATGAAGAACGAAAAGAAACCGTAAAGGTGCTGAAATCCTTGGGGATGATACGTTTTGCCGGTGCCGTGATGTATGTGCTGCAAACAGTGTTTGCTATGGATGACAATTATTTGCTGGTGGATGCTGATGAGAAGGAGGGCAGATTCCTATTGGAGGAGATTATGCTATCCGGCAACTTTGGCCAGTATGACGAACGGGTTGACTACAGCACTCACACAACCCCTATACAACGTTTCTGGCACAGGGTATGGCGAAGTTCACGATTCGTGTTCCGTTATCCGTCTGAGGCAATATGGAATCCAATATTCAAGATTGTACACTTCTTCTACTGGCGCAGGTCATGGAGTCTTTAACCCAAATCGTTCATTAGACTGTTATGCGCTAATGAAACCTTCTTTTTGTCATCTGTTTCGTCACTTCTCGGTTACAATGGAACCCCATTGCGCCCTCAAAGTGGCAAAACACCTGTTGAATTATATCCGACCTTTTCTCGCCAAGGCTGACTTCAAACGAGTTTTGAGTCAGCTCCATTGGCTTAACGAAAAGGTTCAAAAATAAAGGTTATTATCATCATAACGCTAATGACCGATTTGGGTTTAGGTAGAAATGACAGCTCGTCAAAAAAGGAACCTAATTCAAAAAGTATCTCAATAGCACATGATAGGTGCTTGAGATACTTTTTTTATATGCTGGACGTGTGATGCCTATATAATAAGGTATGTGTATTGACTTTATATGACCGACGGCATTGTATGAATCACTTGTTCGCATCCCTGACCTTGCGGAGCATGTCGCTGGCGAAGATGAAGGAGGTGAGGCGCTCGTTGGTGGAGGTCATGACATCGTCCTTGGTGCCTACCCATTCCAGTTCTCCTTCATATATATATATAATGTGTTCGCCAATGCCCATGACGGAGTTCATGTCGTGGGTGTTGATGATGGTGGTCATGTTGTACTCCTCGGTGATGCCGTGGATGAGTTCGTCGATAACCAGCGAGGTCTTGGGGTCAAGGCCTGAGTTGGGTTCGTCGCAGAAGAGGTACTTGGGGTTCAGTGCTATGGCACGTGCTATGGCCACGCGCTTCTGCATGCCGCCGGAGATTTCGCCGGGGAACTTGTCTTCCGCTCCCTTCAGGTTGACGCGCTCCAGGCAGAACTTGGCACGCTTTATGCGGTCTGTCAGGTTCATGTCGGAGAACATGTCCAGAGGGAACATGACATTCTCCAGTACGGACATGGAGTCGAAGAGGGCCGCAGCCTGGAATATCATTCCCATCTCGCGGCGAAGCATTACGCGCTCCTTCTGCGTCATCTGCACGAAGTCGCGCCCGTCGTAGAGAATCTGCCCTTTCTCGGGGGTGAAGAGTCCCACGATGTTCTTCATCAGCACCGTCTTGCCGGAACCGGACTGGCCGATGATGAGGTTGGTCTTGCCGTCCTCGAACTGTGCGTTTATTCCCTTCAGCACTTCTCTGCCTCCGAAGGACTTGTGCAAATCTTTCAGTTCTATCATGAGAGTAATTGTGTTAGGAATATGTCGGCAAACAGGATGAGCATGCTACTGCTCACCACGGCATTTGTGCTGGCCTTGCCCACGTCGAAGGAACCGCCCTCCACGTTATAGCCATGGAAACTGCTCACGGAAGAGATGATGAAGGCAAAGACAAGGCTTTTGATTATACTGGCCCATACGTACCAGGGGACAAAGTCGTGCTGAAGACCGAGGGTGAGGTCGTCCACGGTGATTACTCCTGCCAGGGCCGTGGCGTATGCTCCAACGAAACCGAATACGATGCTGAAGATTACCAGCATGGGAATCATGGTGACGAGTCCCAGTATCTTGGGCAGGATGATGAAACTGGCGGAGTTGATGCCCATAATCTCCAGAGCGTCTATCTGTTGGGTCACCCGCATGGTGCCTATTTCGGAGGCTATGTTGGAACCCACCTTGCCGGCAAGGATGAGGCACATGATGCTGGAGGAAAACTCCAGAAGCATGATTTCTCGTGTTGTGTAGCCTGTGGTGAATGCCGGCATCCATGGCGATGCGATGTTCAGTTTTATCTGTATGCATATCACGGCACCTATGAAGAAGGATATCAGCAGGACAATGCCGATGCTGTCCACTCCGAGGGCCACCATTTCCTTGACGTATTGTTTGAAGAACATGCGCCACCTTTCCGGAACGGACATGACCCTTCCCATCAGGCACAGGTATTCTCCAAATTTAGTTATGCTCTTATTCAGGAACATGCTTAAAGGTCTTTTTTGACGGACACAAAGTTACGCATTTTAATGGATAAAGGGCGGTACGGGAACGATAAATTCTCCTCTTGATGGAATTTTTGAGAAACATTAACTACAAAATAAGGTAATAAATATCCGTTGCGTGTCTGTGAATGAAGAAATCTTCGTACATTTGTGGCAAGATGGAAACACAGAACAACAAGGAGAATGTGGAACTGCGCAGCGAGGGGCTTGTCAAGGTGTATGGCAAGCGCACTGTTGTGAACAATGTTTCGTTCAACGTACATCAGGGGGAAATCGTGGGATTGCTCGGTCCTAATGGTGCCGGCAAGACCACCAGTTTCTATATGACCACGGGCCTGGTCGTTCCAAATGCCGGACACATCTGGCTGGGCAACGAGGAGATAACGGACGATCCTGTCTACAAGCGTGCCCGCAAGGGTATAGGCTATCTGGCGCAGGAGGCTTCCGTTTTCCGCAAGATGAGTGTGGAGGACAATATAGCCTCTGTCCTGGAGATGACGGGCAAACCGCTTGCCTATCAGAAAGAGAAACTTGAGAGCCTCATTGCCGAGTTCCGCCTGCAGAAGGTACGCCGCAACCTTGGCGACCAGTTGTCGGGTGGTGAGCGCCGCCGTACGGAGATAGCGCGTTGCCTGGCCATTGACCCCAAGTTCATCATGCTCGACGAACCCTTTGCCGGTGTGGACCCCATTGCTGTGGAGGATATCCAGTACATAGTGTGGAAACTGAAGCAGAAGAACATCGGTGTGCTTATCACCGACCACAACGTGGAGGAAACCCTCTGTATCACCGACCGTGCCTATCTTCTCTTTGAAGGTCAGATTCTCTTCCACGGCACCCCAGAGGAACTATCGCAGAACCCTGTGGTGCTGGACAAGTACCTGACGCACTCCTTCAAACTTCGTAAGAAGGATTTCCAGAAGATGGACGAGATGCGTAACCGGCAGAACTGAGTTGTCCTATAAAACGAATAACAATATTAACCGCTTAACTATAATGAAACTCTTACACGCAACCGCTTGCCTCGTAGTTGCCGCTTTTATGGTGGCATGTTCAAACGAAGAACCTGCGCCAATGCCAAACCTGCGGCCTGACCTTCCCGGTAGTGCCGAGACACACATAAGAAGCGTAGTACATAGTGGTAGCATAGAGGGAAGTTATGATTGGGAGTTTGAGTATATCGACGGGCGTTTGGTGGGTGCCAAGGGAACCCTGTACAATCCCACAAGTCATGAGGTAGAATACACCAGCCAACTCACATACACCCCTGACAGCGTGACCATAACCAATTCCGGAGACCTGCTGATGCACGTGACCCTGGACGGAAACAACTGCATAGAGAGTCTGACGGTAAACAAGGACGAGTACCGCTTCTTCTATGCCGACGGCAGACTAATTGCCTGGGAGAAGACCCTGAAGGACATCAACTTCGGGGCAGAGGCCCTGCATGCAAGGGGTGCCATTGAATATAAGGACGGGGACATTGCTACCATCACATATTCCGAGAATAACGATGACCCCACCTATTACCATTGTACGTCCTCTTCACTATACAATATCAATGGACTGCTTCCGGAAACCTTGTCCAAGCAAATGGGCTGTTTCGGTTTCGAGCACCTGTATTATGCAGGTTTGCTGGGCAAAGCAACAAAGCATCTGGTTCACATCATCCAGATTGACTTCCCCGAGGAGGCAAAGCGCGAGGACTATCAGATAGAATTCAGTTACTCCACCAACAGGGAGGAACAGACCGAACTCTGCACATACAACATCAATGGCGAGGCGGCATCGGTGAACTATACCTATTAGTGCTTCAGAAATAAAAACAACGTTTGGAGGCGTGCTACGGCATGCCTCCTTTTTATTATGCCCTCAAAGTGACCACGCTTCTGTTCAAGAAGCAAGGGTTATTGTCATCATAACGCTAATAACCGATTTGGGCTGAAAAGGAAAGAAATGCACAAAAGTTTCCTTCTGAAAAGGAAAGAAGTGCACAAAAGTTTCCTTCTGAAAAGGAAAAGTATTATCTTTGCCCTCGTCAAAGTGAAATAAATGATGAACTTTAAAAGCACTTTTCAGTCAATAATAGCATTGCATCAAGAGGAGTTCCCTTTTGATTTATGTGAAAGAAAGACAAAATTGCCTGTCAAGAGTGAGCGTATAGTTACCGTTACAGGCATTCGGCGTTGTGGAAAATCTTCTCTGCTCGGCCTTGCGGTCAATGAGTTGCTGCAGGCTGGTGTCTCGCGAGAAAGAATCCTGTTTGTGGGTTTTGATGACGAGCGATTGATGGAACTGAGGACTGATAATTTGGACGAATTGCTGATGGCATATCGCGAGATGTACCCAACTCAAAGTTTGAAGGATGTGTATATGTTCTTTGACGAGATACAGCTTGTGGAGGGTTGGGAACTTTTTGTTCTCAGGGTATATAAGAGTTATTGCAAGAATATATTCATTACAGGAAGTACTGCCAAGATGCTGTCCGAAGAGATGGTCTCGGCTTTGCGCGGATGGCCCGACGAGTATAGGGAATATACCTTGAGTTTTCAGGAATATCTGGATTTCAAATCTGTAAGGGCAAATAAATACACAGAAAGTGGTGTGGCGTTATTGGCTAACGAATTCCGCTCATATTGCAGGGAGGGCGGTTTTCCGCAGGTGGTTCTTACCGTGGGTAGATCGGAGAAGGTGAAGGTATTGCAATCATACTTCAACACAATGCTGTTTAGGGATATGATAGAGCATTATCGGATAACCTCTCCTTCTGAAGTGGTGCGCTATTTTCTGAAGAGAGTGATGAATAATTTGACCAAGCCTACAAGTATAAATAATATATATAACGAACTAAAGTCCTTGGGGTTGAAGTTGTCTAAGGATTCCTTGTATTTGTGGCTTGATTATGCGTGCAATATTTTCCTTTTTCACAAGGTTCCAAAGTACACACGCTCGTTGGTAAAGGAGCGTTCAATGCCTGCCAAGTATTATGTGGCAGATGTTGGATTGTATAATGCGGTGTTGCTCTCTCAGAGTGAGGACGAGGGTAAGGCTTTGGAGAATATTGTCTGCCTTATGATAGAGCGCACTCTTGGAGAGGATGGACGAGTGTTTTATTTCTCGGAGAATAACGAATGCGATTTTGTCATACAGCGAGGTGATGAGGTTTCGGAGTTGGTTCAGGTGTGTTGGGAACTGAATGATAAGAATATGAAGCGCGAGGTGGATGGTTTGCTTGCCGCCACAGAGTTTACCAACTGCAAGAAGTGTAAAATCATCACATACAATCAAACGGATGCATTGCATTATGAAGGGATTGATATAGAAGTAGTGCCAGTTTACAGAGTATAAGATTCCTCTTATGGCAATGGCGTAGCATCTGATATAGGTGTCAGTAATCCTTAATAATAATGCTGTCAAAAAAGGGTATGCCTCGGATTGGGGGCATACCCTATATGATTATTGTTGATTGATGTTGGGAGCAATCCTGCCGGATGCTTCGTGATGCTACATCACCGTCATGGAAATTACCTGGATGGCAATGATGAGGCATACCATGGCAATGGGGTAGACGGTTGCGTATGCCACGCTGGGGATGTTGCTGTCCACCATGGAGTCGGCGGCGGCAAGACCGGGAGTAGAGGTCATGCCACCGGTGATGGTGCCCAGAAGGTCGAGCATGGAAATCTTGAAGACCAGTCTGCCTACCAGAGTGGCTATGAGCATGGGAACCAGTGTGAGTGCAGCACCGATGCCGAAGAGCAACAGGCCGCTTGTCTGGAATGTGGATACGAGTGTCTTTCCTGCGGATGTACCTACCTCGGCAAGGAAAAGCAACAGGCCCAACTGGCGCAGAAGTTGGTTCGAGGGACCGGACATTGACCAGATAATGGGACCGGTCTTGCCTATGGCGCTAAGCAAAAGGGCTACCAGCAGGACACCGCCGGTAAGGCCCGGGGATATGCTCATGCCGTCGCCGAAACTGATGCTCATCTTGCCCACTATGACGCCAAGGACGATACCCATGGCAATGGGGAAGAAGTCGGTGTCAGACAGTATCTTGGCATTGTTGCCCAGCATGCAGGCAAAACCGTTCAGACCCTCCTTTTCGCCAACGACCATCAGTTTGTCGCCGAACTTCAGTTCCAGTGTTTCGGAGGGAGTGAGGTCGATACCGCTTCGGCGGACACGGGTCACCGTGCAACCGAAGTTCTGGTGCAGGCGCAACTCGCCCAACTGCTTGCCTACCATCTTCTTGTTGGTGAGCAGCAACTGCTGTATGTCCTGGTCTTCTGCCAAGGGGAGTTCTCCTTCTTCACGCTCTCCAAGGAGCAGTTCGGCCTGTGCCAGAGCCTCCTTTGTGCCTACGCACTGAACCCAGTCGTTCTCGTGCAGGACGGTGATACCCATGGGGATGGTAATCTTGTCGTCGGACTTCATACGGGAGATGATGGCGCCTGTCATGTTGGCGAACTTCAGTTCCATCAGCGTGCGTCCGAATACGGCGTCGTTGGTGACCTTGAACAGGCAGGTCTCCATCTCGGGGAACTTGCTTCTGCGCTGGGCATCCAGTTCCTTGGCCTCCTTCTCCAGGTCTATGCGCATGATCTTGGGCAGAAGTTTCACAAAGAGGATTACACCGATTACACCGAAGGGATAGGCTATACCATAGGATATGGGAGCCAGGTCGCTGGCTGCCAAGTGTTTTGTGCTGTCAATGGCAACCGCCAAGCCGGGGGTGGAAGTCAGTGCTCCGGCCATCAGGCCCACCAGGCTCGGAGTGTCGATGCCGTAGAGGTATTTCAGTCCTACACCGGTCAGGGCTGCCGATGCAATGAGCAGGGCAGTGATGATGATGAGGGTCTTGCCCTTGCTCTTGAACGAGTCGAAGAAACCGGGACCGGCCTGTATGCCGATGGTGAAGATGAAGAGCACCAGTCCGAAATTGCCCAAGTCCTTGGGAATGAATACGCCGAAGTGTCCGAAGAGCAGTGCGATGAAGATAACGGCAGAGACGTCCAGTGACACTCCTTTGATTTTGATTCTTCCCAGCATGAAGCCCAGGGCAACGATGGTGAAGAGCGCGAAATACGATGATTTCAGCAGGTCGAATAGCATAATACGTGTATGTTAATGTTAATTTGTGTGTAAAGATATGAATTTAATGCCAAAGCCTATTATACGGTGTTCGTTATAGAGGGTAAAAAGCGCAAATGGAGAAAAAACATGCCTGCATATCGCGCATTCCTCATTATTTTTTATTACCTTTGCACGCTGAATGCGCTCATGCGCACGTATTATTGATGTGATTAAATCGTAAACAAAGATATAAACCAATGAACATTTCGTTTGAGAAGACTGGCAACGTAACAGCGTTGCTGACCATTACACTGGCTAAGGCTGACTATGCCGCCAATGTGGAAAAGACACTGAAGGACTATCGCAAGAAGGCTTCTCTGCCCGGTTTCCGTCCCGGTCAGGCTCCTATGGCCCTGCTGAAGAAGCGCTTCGGCCAGGAGATTCAGGCCGAGGAGATGAACAAGATGCTGGGTACCGAACTCTACAAGTATATCCGCGAGGAGAAGATAGACATCCTGGGCGAGCCCCTTCCCAGCGACAAGCAGGGTGAGGTAAGTCTGGAGGCTGACGAGCAGACTTTCCTGTTCGATGTTGCCCTGGCTCCCCAGATGGATGCCAATTTGAGCAGCAACGACACCGTGGAGTACTACAACATCACCGTGGACGACGCTATGATCGACCAGCAGATACAGATGTACACCAGCCGTGCCGGCAGCTACCAGAAGGTGGAGGAGTACCAGGCCAAGGACATGGTGAAGGGTACCATCACCGAGTTGGACGAGAACGGTCAGCCCGTAGAGGGTGGCATTGAGGTTGAGGCTGCAGTAATGCTGCCCGACTACATGAAGGACGAGGAGCAGAAGCAGAAGTTCGAGGGTGCCAAGGTAGGCGACGTTATCGTCTTCAACCCCTCAAAGGCATACAACAGCGATGTTGAACTCTCTTCTCTGCTGAAGATTACAAAGGACGAGGCTGCCCAGAAGACCGGCGACTTCCAGTACCAGATCAGCGAGATTACCCGTTACGAGGCTCATGCCCTGAACCAGGAGTTGTTCGACCAGGTTCTGGGCGAGGGCAAGGTTAGCGACGAGGCCGGTTTCCGTGCTGCCATCAAGGAGACTCTGGAGAGCCAGTTCCGTGTGGACAGCGACTTCCGCTTCGTTATGGACCTGAAGAAGTACATCGTTGCCCGTGTAGGCGAGGTTGAGTTCCCCGAGGAACTGCTCAAGCGCATCATGAAGATGAACAACCAGGACAAGGACGACGAGTTCGTCGAGAAGAACTTCAAGCCCAGCGTTGAGGAACTGAAGTGGCACCTCATCAAGGAGCAGTTGTGCGACCAGATGGAGATCAAGGTTGAGCAGCCCGACGTGATGGAGACTGCCAAGGAGGTTACCCGCATGCAGTTTGCCCAGTATGGCATGAGCAACATCCCCGAGGATGCTCTGGAGAACTATGCCAAGGGTATGCTGGAGAACAAGCAGCAGGCCGAGGGTCTGGTGAACCGTACTGTAGAGCGCAAGCTCGGCGCTGCCGCCAAGGCTGTGGTTACTCTGGACGAGAAGACCGTAAGCCTGGACGAGTTCAACAAGGCATTCGAGGAATAACTTAGTTAATAACACAAGAAGACCCTCCCCCTTACCCCTCCGCAAGGGAGGGGAGTAGTTACTGCAGACTGACGGAAAACTCAGTTCATTCTACTCCCCTCCCTTGCGGAGGGGTGAGGGGGAGGGTCATTGGCTCTATATTATATATAATGTATATATGAAAGACTTTCGTAAGTTCGCAACCGGCAAGATGGGAATCAACGGTATGGTGCTGGACGACATAGTGTCCATGCAGAACCAGTACATGAACCCCTACATCCTGGAGGAGCGTCATTTGAACGTCACACAGATGGACGTGTTCAGCCGACTGATGATGGACCGCATCATCTTCCTCGGCACTCAGGTGGACGACTATACCGCCAACACCCTTCAGGCACAGTTGCTCTATCTGGACAGCGTAGATCCGGGTAAGGACATCAGCATCTACATCAACTCCCCCGGTGGCAGTGTGTATGCCGGTTTGGGTATATACGACACCATGCAGTTCATCCAGAGCCCGGTGGCCACCATCTGCACAGGTATGGCCGCTTCCATGGCGGCAGTACTGCTCGTGGCAGGAGCCGAGGGCAAGCGCTCAGCCTTGCAGCACTCCCGTGTGATGATACACCAGCCTCTTGGCGGTGCACAGGGTCAGGCTTCGGACATAGAGATAACTGCCCGCGAGATATTGAAGTTGAAGAACGAACTCTATACCATTATTGCCGACCACTCGCACCAGCCTTTCGACAAGGTGTGGGCCGACAGCGACCGTGACTACTGGATGACAGCCCAGGAGGCCAAGGAGTATGGTATGGTGGACAATGTCCTCTCACGCAAAGCCTGAGTGAGCGTATGGCAAAGAAACTGAACCGTTGCTCCTTTTGTGGCCGTAGCGAGAAGGATGTTCCTCTGATGCTCAACGGCCTTGAAGGCTTCATCTGCAGCGATTGTGTGGAGATGGCACACCAGATGGTTCGTGAGAACCTGAAGTCTGGCAGAGGCAAGGATGACTTCTATGATGCCGACAAGCCCCTGATGCGTCCTGCAGAGATCAAGGCCAGGCTGGATGAGTATGTCATCGGTCAGGATGAGGCCAAGATAGCCCTGTCCGTGGCCGTCTACAACCACTACAAACGTTTGCGCCAGCAGGCATTGGGCAAGGCTGACGATGATGTGGAGATAGAGAAGAGCAACATCATCATGATAGGCTCCACCGGTACTGGCAAGACCTTGCTGGCACGCACCATAGCCAAGATGCTTGACGTGCCGTTCTCCATTGTCGATGCCACGGTGCTGACGGAAGCCGGCTATGTGGGCGAGGACGTGGAAAGCATCCTGTCGCGCCTGTTGCAGGCGGCCGACTATGACCAGCCCAAGGCAGAACGCGGTATTGTGTTCATAGACGAGATAGACAAGATAGCACGCAAGGGCGACAATCCCAGCATCACACGCGACGTCAGTGGCGAGGGTGTGCAGCAGGGTCTGTTGAAATTGCTGGAGGGCAGTGTTGTGAACGTGCCGCCAAAGGGAGGCCGCAAGCACCCCGACCAGGACTATGTGCACATGGACACCCGCAACATCCTGTTCATCTGCGGCGGTGCCTTCGATGGCATCGAGCGCAAGATAGCACAGCGCATGAACACCCACACGGTGGGTTACAACAATGTGTCCGTGCGTCACAACATAGACAGCAAGAACCTGTTGAAGTACATACAGCCGCAGGACCTGAAGAGTTTCGGTCTCATTCCCGAACTCATAGGCCGTCTGCCGGCACTGACCTACCTGCGTCCCCTGGACAGGGAGGCCTTGCGCAATATCCTCACCGAACCCAAGAACTCGCTCATCCGCCAGCAGAAGAAACTCTTCGAGATGGACGGTGTGAAACTGGAGTTCGCACCAGAGGCTCTGGAGGTTATGGTGGACAAGGCAATGGAGCGCAATCTCGGCGCCCGCGGTCTTCGCGGTATCGTGGAATCGGTGATGACCGACCTCCAGTTCTCTGTCCCCGGTACGGGCCAGACGGACCTTACCATCACCGCCGATTATGTGCGTGAGCAGTTGGCCAAGTCCGAGGTTTTGTAGCAAAAGACAGACTTTAATCTAATATACTCTGTCATTCAGCAGTGATGTAAAAGGCTGAATGGCAGAGTTCTTTTTTTTGCATATTTCCTTGGAGATGTCGTTTATATTTGTTACCTTTGTAGACGTGCGCCACTATCTGCGACTACCACTATGGATAAAATTGACCTTATTTCTAATCTGAAGCGCTATTTTGGTTTCAGTTCCTTCAAGGGCCAGCAGGAGGATGTCATCAACAACCTGCTGGGCGGGAACGACACGTTTGTCCTGATGCCTACGGGTGGAGGAAAGAGTCTGTGCTATCAGTTGCCGGCTTTGATAATGGACGGTACTGCCATTGTCCTGTCTCCCCTGATTGCCCTGATGAAGAATCAGGTGGATGCCATACGTCAGGTCAGCGAGAACGATGGCATTGCCCACTATTTGAACTCCAGCCTGACACGTGCTCAGGTGGACGAGGTCAAGAACGACATCCAGGCAGGTCGTACGAAGTTGCTTTATGTCGCCCCCGAGTCGCTTACCAAGGAGGAGACAAAGGACTTCCTGCGTAATATAAAGGTAAGTTTCTATGCCGTGGACGAGGCGCACTGTATCTCCGAGTGGGGACACGATTTCCGTCCCGAGTACCGCAGGATACGCCCTATTGTCAACGAGATAGGCCGAGCTCCCATCATTGCCCTTACTGCTACGGCAACGGACAAGGTGCGCCGCGACATAAAGAAGAGTCTGGGAATATTGAAGGCCACTGATTTTGTGAGTTCCTTCAACCGCCCCAACCTCTACTATGAGGTGCGCCCGAAGACCAAGGACGTGGACAAGGACATCGTCCGTTTTATAATGCAGCATCCCGGCAAGAGCGGTATCGTGTACTGCCTGTCGCGCAAGAAGGTGGAGCAGTTGGCGGAGATTCTCAGAGCGAACAATATAAATGCACGCGCATATCATGCCGGTATGGAGACTGCAGAGCGCAACCAGACACAGGACGATTTTATCATGGAGCGCCTGGATGTCATCGTGGCCACCATAGCCTTCGGTATGGGTATTGACAAACCCGATGTGCGTTTTGTGATACACTATGACATCCCCAAGAGCCTGGAAGGGTATTACCAGGAGACCGGTCGTGCTGGCCGTGACGGAGGCGAGGGTATTTGCCTGGCGTTCTACTCTCCCAAGGACTTGGTGAAACTGAAGAAGTTCATGGAGGGCAAACCCGTGGCCGAACAGGATATAGGCAACCAGTTGCTGGCAGAGACCAAGGCCTATGTGGAGAGTGGCGTGTGCCGCCGCCGTCTGTTGCTGCACTACTTCGGCGAACATTACCCCGAAGACAACTGCCACCGTTGCGACAACTGTCTGCATCCGCATGAATTCATTGAGGGCAGTAAGGATCTGCTGAAGGTGCTCAACGTTATTCAGGCCGTGAAAGGCAAGTTCAAGGTGGACCACATCGTGAACATCATGATGGGCGTGGAGACGGAGGAGATTATATCCCATTGCCATGAGCAGTTGCCGGAATTCGCCGTAGGCATGTCACATGAATCCTCCTATTGGCAGGCGCTTGTAAAGCAGGGCATTCTGTCTGGATATATAGAGAAAGAGGTGGAGAACTACGGTTTGCTGAAACTGACCAAGAGCGGCAAGAAGTTCATGACTTCTCCAGAACCGTTCTACTTCAAGGAAAATACGGAGTTTGGCGACTATGAACCAGAACCCGAGGAGGGCACTGCGGTGCTTGACGAACCTCTGCTGAAGATGCTCCGCGACCTTCGTCGCAAGCGCGCGCAAGCCTTGGGCATACCTCCGTATGTGATATTCCAGGACAGTTCCATGGAAGCCATGGCAACCATGTATCCCATATCCCTGGAGGAACTGCAGAACATTCCCGGGGTGGGGCAGGGCAAGGCCCAGCGCTATGGCAAGGAGTTCTGCGAACTGATAAAGAGGCATTGCGAGGACAACGAGATAGAACGTCCTCTGGACCTGCGTGTGCGCACAGTGGCAAGCAAAAGCAAGTTGAAGGTGAGCATAATACAGAAGGTGGACCGCAAACTGGACCTCGAGGACATTGCCGATGGTCTTGGCATAGAGTTCGACGAACTGCTGGACGAGATGGAGGCTATCGTATATAGTGGAACCAAGTTGGACATTAACTACTATCTGGAGGATGTCATGGACGAGGACTATATGCTGGACATCTATGACTACTTCCACGATGAGTCGGAGACCGACCGCCTTTCCGTGGCAGTAAAGACACTTGGTCCGGACTACGAGGAGAGAGACATCCGCCTCGTGCGTATTAAATTCCTTTCCGAACTTGCCAACTGACACCGGCCGCCTGTCGCGGGCATTGCCGGTCATGTGGGGGCTTTTTCCCTGACAGCGGGGACTCGTCATTCTGTGGACGGGTCCCCGTTGTCGTTGAAGACGGATGCCATGACTATATGCTAAAAGGTATTTTCCCAAATCGGTCATTAGCGTTATGACGATAATAGCGTTTGTTTTTGAACAGATGTTTTGCCACTTTGAGGGCGCAATGGGGTTCCATTGTAACCGATAAGTGACGAAACAGATGACAAAAAGAAGGTTTCATTAGCGCATAACAGTCTAATGAACTGTAATAAAAAAATGTATGCTGTTAACAATTATTAGCGTTTTGTACTGATTTGTACTCTCTCATGGGGGCTTCTCGCCCCCAAACCCCTCGGTGTTTTCAGGTATTAGAC
>JAZNYM010000058.1:0-2519 GCA_045594385.1 Bacteroidaceae bacterium | reverse complement strand
GTTCTGCCCCGCCACCCATGCTATTACGGCATCGCCGTCGCGTACGAGCGAGGGATCTTCTATGTGCCTTACCAGAAGTTGGTCGCCGGGCATGATGTCCACGTCGCGCATGGAATCGCCAACTACGTCCACTATGTAGGTACGCTCTGACATTAGCACGTCGTCCGCCATGAACATGTGCTCCTCCACGGTGATATCGCCGGGCATAGTGGGTGTGCCGGCATGTATGCCTCCGCTATAGCAGGGGACGGGTATGGTGCACAGGCGCGGGTTCATGCCCGAGGCTTCGAGTTGGCGGAAAATTTCCTGCAGGTCGGTTTCTATGTTTATTTCCATGGTCTATGGGTTAACGTTGAACGTTTCCCGTTAGCTTTCATGCAAAGATACCATTTATTCATAAAACTCCCGAAAAACTTTCAAAAACTTTACGGATTTTCCGAAAAACCTTACGGCGAGGGGCAAAAACGGACAGTTCTTTACGGGAAACTTTCAAAAACTTTACGCCGGGTGGAATTCACTTCCATCCGGCTTTTTCTTGCCGTACCTTTGCATCAGCGAACGGAAAAGTCAAAACGGAAAACGGAAAACTAATAGCATACCAAAGAAAAACTATGAAATCAATCTTCAAAGTAATCAAACAAGGTGAGCCCCAGCAGATTCCCAGCCAGAAGGCCGAAGGGGGCATGACAAGCAAGTGCAGCATCGTTCTTCAGGAACTGGGCGGCAAGTACGAGAACATGTACGTGTGCACCCTCTTTGGCAACGGTGCCCAGTGCAAATGGTATCCCGGCGAACTGGTGCATGCCGCACTGCGCTTCCAGGCGCACGAGTACAACGGCCAGTGGTATCAGGACATCGTTGTGGGCGAGATAATCTCAACCAAGAACTAAACCAATTCATTTAACCTCGAGATGAAGAGTGAGGGAACTCCAGGAGTTCTGAAAGGTGGCCACCTTCCCCAATGCTTTCTCTCACAAAACATCTTAAGTTATGACAATTAAATTGCAACTCCCCGATGCCGTGTATGCATCACTTTTGAAAGGTTCTGCCCGTGTGCAGGGCAGTATCGCTCTGGTATCGCCCAGAGAGGGAAATTTCAATGTGCACAACAGAAAACGTGAGCACCCTGCCCGCGAGTACCGCAAACTGCCCCACGGACGGGTGTCGATGAGTTCCGAGAACCTTCGGTTGACACTGAGCGTAGATTTTGACGAGCACGGAATACATCCAGCACAGGTGCTCATTGACGAGAGTATTACCGCAAGCCAATATATAATGGGGACCGAACTATGACATTTGGAATTTCAAATAGTGTAAAATCTCAGCAGGTGCGGGAGTGCACCGCTGAGATGCTGAGGGAGGCAATAGACTCCCCGCATGTGGCACAGGTGTGCGCCGAGATAAAAGACGCATGGGAGCAGGTGAAGCGTGGGGAGATTACCCCCGAGGAATTTGAGGAGGTGAAGGGACGGCTGAAGAAGCAGTTGCCCATCCTCACCCCGCACGCCACTTTCAAGAACGGCCGACGCCTCAATGCCGATGCTGTACCCTCGGGGCTGAGCATGTACGACCTTGACCACATCCCCGACCCCGAAGGCCGATGGCGGGAGATAGAACCTCGCAAGGACGAACTGGGCATCGTCATGGCGCACATCACGCCAAGCACGGAAGGCCTGCGCCTGCTGTTCATCATCCCCCAAGGCATGAACCTTGCCCAGGCACAGCGTTGGATGGCAGAGCAGTTAGGCGACCAGAAGTACGATGAGTGTGTGAAGGATTATGCACGCTGCTCGTTTGTAGTGCCCAGGGAATACATATTGTATATGAGCGACAAGATATGGGAGGACCACAAGACCCTCCCCCTTACCCCTCCACAAGGGAGGGGAGTGGTTACAACCGACTTGTGCCCACATCAGCAGGACATTATACACCCTCCCCTTGTGGGAGGGATGGGGAGGGGTCCGGAGGTATCAGTGCAACCCAAGGGAGAATTGGAATATCCCGAACTGGTGTCCATACTTGAAGAACAACTTGGCGGTATCCCCACGCACGGTAGCCGGAACAGTTTCATCTTCACCATGGCATGCCACCTGCGCTATGTGTGCAACGACGACCCCGAATGGATTGCACAGGTTCTCCCCACCTATGGAGAGAACCGGGAGAAATGGATGACTACAATCCGTAGCGCATGCAACCGCAACCAGACACCGCACATGTCCAAGACAATGCAACGTGTACTTGAAATCTGCCGTGAACGTCATGGCGAGTTGGAAAGCCAAGATGAAGACCCCGACATGCCACCGCAGATGCCAAGGATATTGCCCCCGTTAATAAGGCTTCTTATCAGCAAGACTCCTGATATCTACAAGCCAGCCGTAGCGCATGCCGTATTCCCAGCCCTGGCCACCCACCTTTGGCAGACAAGGTTCCGCTACATCGACAATGTGGAGCACGAGGCAACACTGATGAATGTGCTGATGGCTGGCACAGGTGCAGGAAAGAACTGCATCAGCGAACCC
>JAZNYM010000057.1:0-25463 GCA_045594385.1 Bacteroidaceae bacterium | reverse complement strand
AAGCAAGCAAGCAAGCAAGCAAGCAAGCAAGCAAGCAAGCAAGCAAGCAAGCAAGCAAGCAAGCAAGCAAGCAAGCAAGCAAGCAAGCAAGCAAGCAAGCAAGCAAGCAAGCAAGCAAGCCTTTATAGTAGACATGTTTGCTCGAGTAGTATGCTCGAGCGTGTCTTTCAGGTCATCCTCCTTGGAACGCGTAAAGGGTTCCAAGGAGGATGACTTTTGTGTAGTCATTTATACCTAATTTATAATATAAGAACAATCTAAATCATTTATTAACCAAAAACAAATAACTATTTATCTTATGAAAAAACTTTTACTATCTTTGGTTGCTCTGCTCGCCACGGTGGGAGCATGGGCACAACCCCAAACATCTGATGCACCTGCTGATGGTCAATGGGCAGCAAACACAACATGGCATGTTATGTACAATGCCAGCAACCAATTTCTAAACAGTAGTTATGTGGATGACGCTGGTAATCTGCTGATGAACAATACTACTGCTTCTGCCAGCGATGAAGCCCTTTGGTGCATAGTTGGTACCGCAGAAACAGGTTACAAGTTCTACAATAAGGCTAAGGGTGCAGACGTTGTTTTGGGTATTTCTGGTGCAGACCAAAATGCAAGAGCAACTTTCGTTTCGCCTACATCAGGGACACATACTATATCTTTTGATATTGTACAATCTGCGAAAACAGACGATACCTACTGGTGCATGAAGGAGCATGGCTCAGATAACAAATATTGGAATAAACGAGGTAACTATTTAGCATACTGGAATAGTGCAGATGCACAGAAATCTGACAATGCTTCGGCGTTTAACATAACGCCCATAGCAGAAGCTTTTCATTCAGAGGCAGAGTTGGCTGAGGTGAAAAGTATCTTAAAGGTTGGTATCGGATATCCCAAAACAAATTCTACTGTTTATTCAGATTTAAACAATCTGGCTATCAACAAAAAGACAAAGAAACAAGTAACAGCAATGGTGAATGCATATTATGCAAGCACCGATATCCAACTTCCTGAAGAAGGAAAAACATATACACTTTCTTTCTTTGATCCCACAGGTGCTGAGCATAAGATTGCTGCAGATGGAACTGCTGGTGCAGCTACTTCAGGAAAATTCTATTGTAAGGTGTATACAAATGTGAACGAGGAAACACGTTATGCTTTTGTGTCAGAGAATGGTCAGTTCTTTTGTTCACACGGTATACAAGGTACTACTTATAATACTTATAAGTTTGATTATAATGACTTTACTATCAATCCAATGGTATCGGTTACCAGCTATGTGGATCAATCTACAAAGCAGGACCGATTTGGTTATGTATATTTACTAGCAGATCGTCGTCATAATTCAAACCTTTCAGGTTCTGTATGTTTAAAATGGTCTGCCAACACATATGACAATTCTGCGGGTGCCCATTTTGAGAATACAACTAGAAAGTATACTACTGCAATCAAGATGACAGAAGTTGAAGGAAATCAAGTTTCAGATAATGTAAGGCAGATTGCAAGCACTATAACTGCATTGGTTACAGGCAAGAAGGGAATAGGTTCAGCAATTGGCCAATATACAGATTGGGCATTTGATTCAAAAACCGGTTCTGACTACACGAGTTTCGAATCGGCCGTGAATGAGGCAGCAAATACAAAAGTTGTGGAAGGATATACTTTTTCAGGACTGAACAAGCCTGAGACTAACAAATTCTATCGTTTGAAGAACTATGCCTCAAATAATTATATGTCAGGTAATGCAGATAATGTTAAACTCTTGACCAATGGTGCAGATGTAGCTTCTACTATATTCTATCTTGGAGCAAATAATGAATTGCTGTCATATAATTCTGGACTTTATCTTGATTGTTCAGCTAAGGGATATTGTGCAGTTGGTACATCAAAGAGTGGTTTAGTTGATGTTGCATACAATGGAGCTAAATCAAATGTTATAACTTATAAGAATAATGGTTATTGGACTTATGGTGCGGGAGGAAACAATGGCAATCTGGACCGTGGTAGCAGCACGCCTAATCATAATGGTTACAACTGGGTTGTTTCTGAGGTAACTTCTCTCCCCGTATCAATAGGTACTACAGGTTATGCAACATTCTATGCTCCGGTTGCAGTTACATTGCCAGATGGTTTGGAAGCATATTATGTATCTTCTAAGACAACGACTTCAGCAACTCTTACCCAAATTATGAACGTTATTCCTGCTGAAACAGCAGTAATCCTGAAAGGTACTGCTGGCCAAACATACGACCTTGCTATTGGAGGTGAGGTAGAAGCTGTGTCTGGCAATATTTTGGCTGGAACAATTGCAGACACCTACATTACAGATAATGCTTATGTTCTTGCATGTGTAAATGAGGTTACTGGTTTCTACAAGGCAGAAAAGAACGTTAGTACAGATACTACTAACGATGACCCAGATGTAACTTGCGAGTCTTTCGTCAATAATGGATTCAAGGCATACTTGCCCGTAGATGTTGCTTCTGCCCGTTTCCTGAACTTCGACTTCGGCACCGAGACCGCCATTGAGAGCATTGAAGGTGAAAACGGAAATGTGAAAGCTGAGATTTACGACCTGGCAGGCCGTCGCGTTCAGAACGCACAGAAGGGTCTGTATATCGTGAACGGTAAGAAAGTGATTAAGTAATCTGCCAATGGTAGGGACACGGCATGCCGTGTCCGCCAAAGGTAATAAAATCAACATGTATGCGGACACGGCGTGCCGTGTCCCTACAGGCAAAAACAAGCATAAAAATATGAAGAAGACATATATCACTCCCTCTGTGGAGACAATAAAGGTAAGTACCGTGAACATGCTGGCTACGAGTTTGCAGATTAGCAATACAGAGGTTGATACTGTTTCCGAACAGCTTGGCCGTGAGGACAATGGTCCTTCTGCTCCTGGTGTTTGGGACAGCGAATGGTAATATACAAGCCGCCGGGGTACGAAACCCCGGCGGCTTTGTTTCAAGTTTCAGGTTTCAAGTTTCAGGTTTGAGGTTTCAGGTTTGAGGTTTCAAGTTTCAGGTTTCGGGTTTCAGGTTTTAGATTGGGAATCTTTGTGCTCTCTGCGCCCTCTGCGTGAGAAAGGTAAGCAGGCGTGTGTGGCGAACGGAAAAGGGAAATAGGAAAACTGGAAGAGTGGCGGTCGTGTCGTTTTTTATGAAATACGCCAATATGTTTGTCAGTTCAGAATATAAATAGTATCTTTGTAATAGGATTTTACCTTATTATACTATGAAAATACTGTGTAGACTCTTTTTTTCTGCCTTGCTCCTGTCCGTTTGCATACAGGATGTCATTGCCTGGGGGCAAAAGGGGCATGACGTGACGTGTGAAATAGCCGAGCGCCATTTGAACTGCAAGGCCAGAAGGGCAGTGAAGAAACTGCTGGAGGGCAAGAGCATGGTGTATTGGAGCAACTGGCTGGACAATGCAAGCCATACGCCGGAGTATGCCTATACCAAGACATGGCACTACAAGAATATAGATGCCGGTGTCCGTTTCGAGGATGCCGAACTGGAACCAAAGGGAGATGTGGTTACTGCCATTTACAGGCAGATAGAGGTGTTTTCCGACAAGAAGGCGCCAACGGACGACAAGCGCGTGGCATTGAGAATGCTTGTGCATCTGGTGGGAGACCTGCATCAGCCCATGCACATGGGACACAAGTCGGACCTGGGCGGCAACCAATGGATGGTGTCTTTCTTCGGCAGTGAGAAGAACCTGCATGGCATTTGGGATACCGATGTGCTGGAAAGAGGACATAAATGGAGTTACGAAGAATGGGCTACTGAAATAGACTGTGTGAACAGGGCCGAGAGAAAGGCCATTTGCCGTGGCACAATAGAAGATTGGGCACGCGAGACATTTGCCGTGGCCACCGATGTCTATGATTCCACCCCCCAACAGTCAAAGTTGTCCTACGACTATCTGGCACAGTGGACACCAGTGGTGGAGCAGCAGTTGCTTCGTGGCGGACTGAGACTGGCATATTTGTTGAACAAGATATTGTAGTTTGTTTCAGGTTTCAAGTTTAAGGTTTAAGGTTTAAGGTACATAGTAATCCGCCCTGACACTTGAAACCAGTAACCAGTAATCTGACACTTGAAACCAGAAACTTGAAACCAGAAACTTGAAACCTTAAACCAGAAACCAACTATACTACAATGAATAAAGAGGAACTGATGCTGGTACGCATCACGGGAGTTGACCGTCCCGGACTAACGGCAGAGATAATGGACATTCTTTCTGGCCACGATGTTCATATTCAGGATATAGGTCAGGCTGTGATACATGCCACTTTGAGCCTGGGTATACTGATCAGGGTGGACGAGGAACGCAGTGGCCGGGTGATGAAGGAACTGCTGTTCAAGACCAGCGAGATGGGCTTTAACATCAAGTTTGCACCTGTCACCATGGAGGAATATGAAGCCTGGGTGTCCCGCCAGGGCAAGAACCGCTACATCCTCACTATACTGGGCCGTCGCCTTGAGGCACGCCAGATAGGTGCCGTTACCCATCTGGTGGTGAAACAGGGTCTGAATATCGATGCTGTACGACGCATGTCTGGCCGTCAGAGCATCGAGCGTCCGGCAGAGAAGACTAGGGCATGCATACAGTTTTCCCTGCGCGGTACTCCGCACGACAGGGAGCAGATGCAGGCAGACCTGTTGCGCCTGTCCGCCGAGATGGAGATAGACTGTTCGTTCCAGCGCGACAATATGTACCGCAGAATGCGCCGCCTGATATGCTTCGATATGGATTCCACCCTCATTCAGGCCGAGGTAATAGACGAACTGGCACGCCGTCATGGCGTATATGACGAGGTGGCTGCCATCACGGAACAGGCAATGCGCGGAGAGTTGGACTTCCGCGAGTCCTTCAAGCGCAGATGCCAGTTGCTCAAGGGTCTTGACGTCAGTGTGATGCAGGACATAGCGGAGAACCTGCCCTTTACGGAAGGAGTGGACAGGCTTATGTATGTTCTGAAGAGTTACGGTTACAAGATAGCCATCCTGTCAGGCGGCTTCACCTTCTTCGGCGAGTACATACAGAAGAAATACGGTATTGACTACGTGTATGCCAACGAACTGGAGGTGGACGAGACAGGGCACCTGACCGGAAACTACGTTGGCGAGGTGGTGGACGGAAAGCGCAAGGCAGAACTGCTCCGTCTGATAGCACAGGTGGAAAAGGTGGACATGGAGCAGACCATTGCCGTGGGCGATGGTGCCAATGACCTGCCCATGCTTGCCGCCGCAGGTTTGGGAATAGCCTTCCACGCCAAACCACGTGTGGTGGCCAATGCGCGCCAGTCTATCAATACCATAGGTTTGGACGGTGTACTGTATTTCCTGGGCTTCAAGGACAGTTATCTTGACGCCAAGGCACAGTGAACACCCAAATTTATCATTACTGACCGTTCGCCGAATCATTACCGATGGTTCGGCGAACGATTACTGATGGTTCGGCGAACGATTACTGATGACAAATTCATACTGTCAGTAATCTGCGGTTTGGCAGTTTGTAGTCACAATGCAATGGTGTCGCGCATCAGGCTGATGTCGTCGGCACTGAGCCCGAGACCTATCAAGGTGTCGCGGTCGTTGTCGAAGGCGCGGAGTTCGTCCTTGTGGGCGGACAGGTATTTGTGGTAAAGTTTTGATGCCTCCACGGGGTCACCGTTCAGCCAGGCGCAGTGGCCGGCATTCAGCAGGTCCTCCCAACTGGGGCCCCCTTCCCATTCCATCAGTTTCTGGTAGTAGCGTTTGGCACGTGTCATGTTGCCCGTCATCATGGAACACCATGCTATGGCGCGGGCAGAACCATGCAGGTAGTTCTCCGTTACTTCCAGGTGGAAGAAGCGTTGCAGTGCTTCTTCGTAGCGTTTCTCCTGTATAAGTCCCAGTCCCACTTCCTGCACCATGCGCATGTTGTCGGGATGTCTTTTCTCCAGTTCCATGAGGCATTCCAGACGTTCGGTGCTCTCGCCAATGTACTTGTCGCAATGTGCCAGCAGTTCCAGTGCCTCGTCGGTCTGTCCGTTGCGGTGCATCCACGAGCGAAGGTATGTGGCCGGGTGGCTGTAGAATGAGTTCTTGATGAACAGTTTGGCGCTCTCCCAAAGGAACTTGTCCGTTATCATGGGTGCAAGTATGCTGTGGTCGCTGAGGAAGGGACCGAGGCGGAAGGGGTTTACGGTCTGGTCTTTCCACAGGGAGAACTGGAAGAAACGGAACAGAGTCTGGAACGTGTAGCGGTATGAGTTCCTTTCACGTTCGTTGTGAAGGTGGATTTTCATCTCCTCCTCCGATAGTTTGTCAAGCACCTGTTGCGGAATCTGCCTGGTAATGGAATCTGCCGCGGCAATCTTGTCTACAACGGAGGCAAAGGCATATTTGTCGAGGTCGCACATCTCGGCATGCCCGAACAGGGTTTCCGCTATCTTCTTCCTGTCGCCGAGGCTCTGCAAATGGGGGTGGTTGATGTCGAAGTCCATGAACCAGTTCTTCAGTTCCTTGAAGAACTCCACTCTGTGCAGGGTAGCGAAGTTGCCTATGTTCATGTCTATGCCGTCCTGCATCATGCTGTTCAGTTTCTGCGCGAAGGACATCATGCGCTTGTTGCCCTCCTCGGCAATTTCCATGCGTATGTCCTCGTCATCCTCCATGCCCAGCTTCTCACGCATGATCTGCTGTTCCTTGTGTATCTTGTCCAAGACCTCTTCGTGCAGTTTCTTCTGCATCTTCAGGCCAGTGATGGAGGTGAGCAGGAATTTCTGTACCTCTATGAACTCTTCCTTCAGTTGCTCGTTTTCCGCCCATTGTGTGAAGGCATCTGTAAAGAATTCTGGTAACTTGTCTCCGTATCTGATTACCATCAGTATGGCACCGCTCAGGGCAACGGCACGAATCTGCCGCTCCTCGTGTTCCACCCATTTCATCAGCATCTTTGTCTGCAGTTCGGGGAAAAACGAACTGTCTTTTCCGTCCCACATCCAAATGTTCATGAATGTTACAAGGGCGGCATACTTCGACGGCTTGCCATTGCGGACGTGCCAATCTATAAAAAGGTATGACAGTAATACGGAAAGTGGCATAGGACGCTGACAGGAGGGTGTGTTATGTTGTAGTGGTGTCTGTTGTTTGTTTCAGAGCCTCGAGGTAGACTTTCTTCAAGAGCAAGGCCTGCCTTTGGCGTATGGAGTCGTTCTGTGCATCGGGGCTGATGAAGAAGCCCATGCCGCTGACAATAGTATCCCTGAGGGTATGGTGCCCAAGGGTGATGAGAGAATCTGCCCATGGCTGGGGCAGGATGGCGGCATCTATAAGGCCGTCCTTCACCATGCTGAATCTTATGGGAAGGCTGTTGACCTGTGCATGGTACACGTCCATCTCCTCTATGCCGGTGGAATCGGTAATCCCGTTCATCCATCTCTCCAGTTGGCTCCAGCGCGTAAGGCCTACCATATTGGTCTTCAGGTCTGTGATGTCTGCTATTCCCTTGTCCTTGTTGGCGATAAGTTTCAGGCATACGGGTATAGGCAGTAACATTGAAGGACGAACGGAGTCCGCCAGAATACGGCAGATGCGCAGGGAGTCCTCGAAATAGACATGCGCCATGTCCGAAAGCACGGCGGTGTCTATGTCCATCATGGCATCGTAGGGCACCAGTTCCATATCCAATCCCATACGTGCCGCCAGTCCGCTTTCCTGTGCATGGCGAAGTACGTGGCATTCCTTTACCGGAAGTATGGCGATACGCAAGGATAGGGAATCCTGTGTTTCGGAGCCATCAGAGAAGAATAGGGTGGTGGTGTCCTTACCTTCCCTGCATGAAGAGAATGTAAGGATGGCGGTGCAGATGACGGTATGGATGAAAAGTCTTGTGATGCGAAGCATGAGGGATGTGTGTGCGCAGTAAGCGCTCTGTATTTTCCTTGTTTTGAAAAACGAGGGACGCACTGGATGCACGTCCCTCGCCTGATATAGATGTATCTCGGTTTTCGTGTCTTCTGATTATCCCTTGATAGCGGCTACGCCGGGGAGAACCTTACCTTCGATAGCCTCCAGAAGAGCGCCGCCACCAGTAGAGATGTAAGATACCTTGTCGGCCAGACCGAACTTGTTCACGCAAGCTACAGAGTCACCGCCACCGATCAGAGAGAATGCACCCTCGGCAGTTGCCTCGGCAATGGCGTTGCCGATAGCGCGTGAACCACCGGTGAAGGTCTCCATCTCGAATACGCCGGCAGGACCGTTCCACAGGATGGTCTTGCAGCCCTTGATGGCCTCGGCAAACAGCTTCTGAGCCTCGGGACCAGCATCCAGACCTTCCCAGCCCTCGGGAATCTCGTTAGAGGGGCATACCTGAGTGTTGCAGTCGTTCTTGAAGTCGTCGCCACAGAGAGCATCGGGAGCCATAACCAGCTCAACACCATTCTTCTTGGCCAGTTCCTCAACGCCGAGAGCCACATCCAGCTTGTCCAGCTCGCAGATAGAGTTACCTACGTTGCCGCCGTGAGCCTTTACGAAGGTGTAGGTCATGCCACCGCAGAGGATGAGCTTGTCCACCTTGCCCAGCAGGTTCTCGATGATACCGATCTTTGAAGAAACTTTGGAACCACCCATGATGGCGATGAAGGGACGCTTGATGTTTGACAGAACGTTGTCAACAGCCTCAACTTCCTTCTCCATCAGATAACCTAGCATCTTGTTGTCAGCATCGAAGTAGTCGGCGATAACGGCAGTAGAAGCGTGCTTGCGGTGAGCGGTACCGAAGGCATCCATTACGTAGCAGTCGGCATAGCTGGCCAGAGTCTTGGCGAACTCAGCCTGACGGCCCTTCATTTCCTTCTTGGCAGCGTCGAACTCGGGAGTACCCTTCTCAACACCTACGGGCTTGCCTTCCTCCTCGGGATAGTAGCGCAGGTTCTCCAGCAACAGAGCCTCGCCCATCTTCAGGGCAGCGGCAGCGTCGGCAGCCTTGGCGCAGTCCTCGGCGAATGCAACGGGGCAACCCAGAGCAGCCTCAACGGCAGCACGGATCTGACCCAGAGAGAGCTTGGGGTTAACCTTGCCCTTGGGCTTGCCCATGTGGCTCATGATGATGGCAGCACCGCCATCGGCGATAACCTTCTTCAGAGTGGGGAGCGCACCGCGGATACGGGTATCGTCGGTGATGTTACCATTCTCGTCCAGGGGTACATTGAAGTCCACACGAACGATTGCCTTCTTGCCGGCAAAGTTGTACTGATTGATTGTCATAACTTGAATGTTTATTTGTTTGTTGTTAAACGAAATTGCATACAAAGTTACCTAAAAGGATTTACATCTGCAAACCTTTTGCCAAGAAATGTTTGCAAATGGTGGTTAAACCGCACTTTTCACAATGCGGTGTGCGTGATTGGCATACATACCTGCCGTGCAATATGAGCCAATGGTGGGCCAATGGGATTATTTCTTCCGGAATGTGGCCTGTCAACTGCTTCTCTACGGACAGAGGTGTAGTACACGTCTTCGTGACCAGTCCTATCCTATGGCTGACTCTGAACACGTGGGTGTCCACGGCCATGCGTGCCTTTTGGAAGATGACTGCCTGTATGACGTTTGCCGTCTTGCGCCCCACGCCGGGCAGTTTCTCCAGTTCCTCGCCTGTGGAGGGCACTTCGCCCCCGTAATCCCTGACGAGCATCTGCGCCATGCCCACGAGGTGCTTTGCCTTGTTGTTGGGGTAGGACACACTCCTTATATATTTATATATAATGTCTGGAGTTGCCTGTGCCATGGCCTCGGGAGTGGGGTAGTCGCGGAAGAGAGGCGGTGTTATCTGGTTGATGCGCTTGTCCGTGCACTGTGCGCTGAGTATGACGGCAACAAGCAGTTCGAAGGGCGTGCTGTAGTCCAGTTCCGATTCCGCCACGGGCATCGTCTCCTGAAAGTATCGGATGAGAAAATCGTATCTGTCCTTAGTCTTCATGGCAGAGGAAATTTACAAGTCTTTCTATAGCCCTTTGGCACACGGGGCAGAAGCCGGGAGCCTGATTGGTGTGCATGCGGCAATCCTGTGCGGGGCGGTACACGCCCTTGGACTGGTAACCGCCACCTTCGTAGACACCCACCTTGGTGTATCTGTCCTTTCCATCGGCCTCTGTCGGAATCTTGATCCCTGCCGGAAGCATGTCCTTCCACTTGCTGCCGAAGTCGGTAAGGGTAGTCAGATTCTGTTCCCATGGCTCTATGCCGGCAGGGTATATGGTCACGTATTGGTCGTCATAGAAATATTCGTCCGCCAGCCCGGCAAAGGAATGTCCGAATTCATGCACTATAACCGATTTGTAGGCAGGGCCTCGTGAAGCGCTCAGCATGTAGTTGTTGTATATGCCTCCGCCACCGTACTCGTCGGTGTTGGCAAGGATGACGATACTTTCGCATGGTATGCCGTCCAGGATGTCATAAAGTTTCTTGATGTTGGAGGTGGTAAGGTAGCGTTCGCTATAGAACGTGTCGAAGTGGCTGCCAACTGCCGTGCACTTCCAGTCGTTGTTCTTGGGGACGCTCACGCCGGAATGCTCCGACGGCATCTCCACGGCAATGAAATTGAACCTGTCCTTCAGTTGACCGAAAGGCTTGTGGCGGAATATGGATTCCATGCTCTCCATGCAGTCCTTGTTGAACTGCTCCATTTCGTCTTTGGTGTAGCCTTCGGGAATGAATACGATGTCTATCTTCTCCTTGCTGTTGCCCGCCTTGTGCAGATAACGGTACGGCAGGGTCTCCTTCTCAGCATGCTTGCTTATCAGCCTGTCGGCAGGATCGACGGTATGCTTCAAGTAAGACTTTGTACCATTGTGCATATTCTTCAGTTCCACAGTGACTTGTACTTTCTCTTTAGGCATTGGAATCAGGAACGAGTTTTCAAAACTTTTTGCCACCCGTGTAGCCTCTTCAGTACTCTGCCATTCCTGGAAGAGAGTGGAGAAACTGTGCATGTAGATGGTGTCCGAACCGGTAATGTCCGTGACAGTGATTGTGCCATTTCCCTGCAGCGGAAGAGTGTTCATGTTGATGCGCCTGCCGTACCAGCCCTTGAAGGATTTCATCCTGTCCAGATAGATCGCCTGGGAGTTGTCGTTTCCGGCAAAGGTGTAGTCAAGTCTCAGCGTGGCATCTTCGAAGTGTTGTCCGAACTCCTGTGCCGAAGCCTCGTGGCATGTGCCTGTCAGGCTCATTGCAAGGCTTATGAAAAGTAAATATTTCTTCATGATGTTTGTTGTTTGTCGTCACGTCTCCTTCATGGTAGTCCCTGCATATCGTCTGCATGCTACCGCCTGGCAAATGTACAAAAAATAATTGTGATCTCGTTTAGTTTTGTGCGAATAACAGATAATTTCACCGCGGTGTGCGTTTGTTTTCCCCGTTTTCATCAACAAATGAGCCTGTTTCAAGAATTTGTAAGCCTTTAGTGCCATTAAATGAGGAAAAATTACTATCTTTGCGCATTATTTAAGTATATAAGTAGAAAGATAATGGGATTGTTTTCATTTTTCAGTAAGGAAAAGAAGGAGACTCTGGACAAAGGGCTCGAGAAGACCAAAAGCGGTTTCTTCGACAAGATAGCAAGAGCCGTGGCAGGTCGAGACAAGGTTGATGATGAGGTGCTGGACAACCTGGAAGAGGTATTGGTAACAAGCGATGTGGGTGTGGACACCACACTTCGCATAATAGAGAGAATAGAGCAGCGAGTTGCCCGTGACAAGTATGTCGGTACCGGCGAATTGAACCGCATACTTCGTGACGAGATTGCCCAGCTCCTGACAGAAAACAACACCGAAGATACCGAAGGTTTCACGCTTCCCGAGGGCAAACGTCCCTACGTAATTATGGTAGTTGGCGTGAACGGTGTGGGCAAGACTACCACCATAGGCAAGTTGGCCTACCAGTTCAAACAGGCCGGTATGAAGGTTGTCCTTGGCGCAGCCGACACCTTCCGTGCAGCCGCCGTGGAGCAGATTGTCATTTGGGGAGAAAGGGTAGGAGTGCCCGTGGTGAAGCAGCAGATGGGCAGTGACCCTGCTTCAGTTGCCTTCGACACCCTTCAAAGCGCCATGTCGCAGGGGGCTGACGTTGTGATCATAGACACCGCAGGCCGTCTTCACAACAAGAAGGGGCTGATGGACGAACTTACCAAGATAAAGCGTGTGATGCAGAAACTTATGCCTGAAGCTCCGAACGATGTAATGCTTGTTTTGGACGGAAGCACCGGACAGAATGCATACGAGCAGGCAAAGCAGTTTACCGCGGCTACCGAGGTGACAAGCATGGCCGTGACCAAGCTGGACGGCACGGCAAAGGGCGGCGTGGTAATAGGCATATCCGACCAGTTCAAGATACCTGTGCGCTATATCGGTTTGGGTGAGGGCATGGAAGACCTGCAGCCCTTCAACCGTGTGGAGTTCGTAGACTCTCTGTTCAAATAGTATCCCCCAAGTTCTGCCCGCGATGAAGATAGACATTATTACCCTTGGATGCAGCAAGAACCTGGTGGACAGCGAAAGGCTCATGCGCCAGTTGGAGGCCGTTGGTTACGAGGTGATACATGATGCCGAAGAACTTGCCGGAGAGATTGCCGTGGTGAATACCTGCGGTTTTATCGCTGATGCCCAGGAGGAAAGCATAAACATGATACTCGAACTTGCACAACGCAAGACGGAAGGCAACCTGAAGAAACTCTATGTGATGGGCTGCCTAAGCGAGAGGTTCATGGATGAACTCGGCAAGGAAATCCCCGAAGTGGACAGATATTACGGCAAGTTCGACTGGACGCGCCTTCTCTCTGACTTGGGGCATGAATACGACGAAAGTATCGGCAACGAACGTCATATCACAACACCGTCGCACTATGCATATCTGAAGATTTCAGAGGGATGTAACCGTAAATGCGCCTATTGCGCCATTCCCATCATTACCGGCGCACACCGCTCGCGTCCCATGGAAGAGATACTGGCCGAGGTGCGTCATCTCGTTTCCCAAGGAGTGAAGGAATTTCAGGTTATTGCCCAGGAACTGACGTTCTATGGCCTGGACCTCTACAAAGAGCGGCGCATAGCGCAGCTTGTGCAGGCAATGGCAAATGTTCCCGGTGTGGAGTGGATACGTCTGCACTATGCCTATCCTACGGACTTCCCCATGGAGCTGCTTGACGTAATGCGTGAGAACGATAACGTCTGCAAGTATCTGGACATTGCCCTGCAACATATTTCTGACAATGTGCTTGATGCCATGCACAGGCATATCACCAAGGAAGAGACCTATACACTGATTGAGAACATCCGCAAGCAGGTACCGGGCATACATCTCCGCACCACGCTGATGGTGGGTTTCCCCGGTGAGACAGACGAAGACTTTAAGGAACTTTGCGACTTTGTAAGTTGGGCACGCTTCGAGCGTATGGGGGCCTTTGCCTACAGTGAGGAGCAGGGAACTCCCAGTGCCAGATTGTACGAGGACAACATTCCCGAGGACGTAAAGCAGGAGCGCCTGTCCAGACTTATGCGCCTCCAGCAGAGGATTTCCGCAGAGATTCAGGAGGAGAAGGTTGGCAAGGAAATGCGTGTTGTCATAGACCGCGAGGAAGGTGAGTGGTATGTGGGACGTACAGAGTTCGACTCGCCTGAGGTGGACCCCGAAGTCCTCATTCCCTCGTCGTCGGCAGACATGCTTCCGGGCACCTTCTGCAATGTCCGCATCGTAAGGGCAGACGACTTCGACCTTTATGGGGAGGTGATTGGAGAAGAATCAAATTAACGAATCCGATTATAAAAAATGAACAACAAGGAGTTTATTGCAGAGTTGGCACGACGCACAAAGTCAAATGCCAAGGAAACGCAACAGAGAATGAATGTGCTGGTGCAGGAGATTACAGAGCGCCTTTGTGACGAGGATTCGATTATGGTGTCCAACTTCGGTTCGTTTGAGACCAAGAAGCGTTTGGAGAGAGTGCTTGTATCCCCGACTACAGGCCAGCGCATGCTGGTGCCGCCAAAGATTGTGGTAGGTTTCAAGCAAAGCAACACCTTGAAGAGTAAGATAAAGTAAGGAAGGAGGAATATCGATGAACAGTAAGTTGGGCATTCAGGATTTGGCTTTGGCATTCTCCGAGCGCTATGGCATGGACCAAAAGTCTTCCGTGGCTTTTGTCAAGGCTGTGTTTGATATAGTGGAGGAGTATGTCGCGATAGACAAATTGGTAAAGATAAAGGGATTCGGTACTTTCAAACTAATCAGTGTGTCTGACAGGGAGAGCGTGAATGTGAACACCGGCGAACGCATCGTTATTGCGGGACATACCAAGCTTACCTTTACCCCGGAGGCTTCGCTTAAGGATGCGGTGAACCGACCGTTTTCTGATTTTGAGACTACGCCCCTCAACGAAACAACATCGATTGAGGAGATGGAGAAGATACCTGTGCAGGAAGACGATGACCCTGCTGATGGTATGTCGGAACCGGAACCGTCCCAGTCTTTCCTGGAAGTCATAGAAGAAACGACAATAGAAGAGGCTGGCTTGCAACATACTGATGCAATGGCAGATTTGTCCGAACCGGCCGTTGCCGCTTCTGATGCCGGAACTTATGAAGAACAGGAAGAACATCAAATTCGTGCGTCCGATGCTACGGCTAAAGAAGATGATGCGGCTTTGTCTTCAGGGGACGGCGAACCTGCTGTAGCGGACAATGCCATCATTTCTCCAGAAGCACCAGAATCGAAAAACAATATCGACGGATCTTCTGCCGATACTCCCGAAGCAAGACCTTATGAGCGAAAGCCCAATGAAGAGAATCCTTCCTACCCAATGTCAGACGAACCAATGGACATGCCTGTGGTGGACGGGAAATGCAAGAGGCGCGGTTGGCTGTTTGTCCTTATGGCAGTTATCCTCATGGCTTTGTCATATATGGCCGGATACTATCGTGTCTTGGATATGATAGATTTCAGCATGTATCCAGAAACCACAGGGACAGAACGTACAGTTGAAACAGACAGTACCCCAGAGGAACCGGCCGACAATCCTGTTGCAGAAGTGCATGACTCAATAGCCAATAACGATACCGTACAGACGGATACTTTGGGTACCCTGCAAGTTCCTGCGGCTAACAAGCAGCAAACTGACAGCCAGGAAGATCCTGCTGAGATAGCAAAGTATTTTCCTCAGGTTCCAGGAGGCGATTATTGGATAGTTGGCGATGCCGGATATGTTCATCATATGCAGGTAGGAGAAACCCTGTATAGGATTGCACGCAAGGAACTCGGAGACCAGAACCTTGTCCGCTATCTTATAGTGTTCAACAAGTTTGAAGATCCTAACATTATCCATACGGGTGACCCTATCAGGATACCGAAACTGGTGAAGAAGGACATTCAGGCAAAATGATGGCATAATATCAAATTTTGCACTGGTACAAGGCAGCCGTTTATGGTTGCCTTGTGTCTGTTATATATGTATGTGATGTTAACTTGTTTTTAACACGCTTTATATATTGTATAGGACTTTTTAAAACTTTAGCTTTGCCTATGTGGCATATTCTTGCTACCTTTGCAAGCAGAACAATAAAAAGTACTTTTAAGATACTATGAACTCTTTTGATATCCGTGCTCTCAACGAGCAGATAGAGCGCCAGAGCGCATTCGTTACCAACCTGCAGACTGGAATGGCTCAGGTTATTGTGGGCCAGAAGCATTTGGTGGAATCTTTGCTGATAGGTCTTCTTAGCGATGGTCATGTACTGCTCGAAGGTGTGCCTGGTCTGGCAAAGACACAAGCCATCAAGACATTGGCTTCGCTTGTGGATGCGCAGTTCAGCCGAATCCAGTTCACTCCCGACCTGTTGCCTGCCGACGTTATCGGTACGATGATTTATTCGCAGAAAGAGGAAAGTTTCCAGGTGGAGAAGGGTCCCGTATTTGCCAATTTCGTTCTGGCAGATGAAATCAACCGTGCTCCGGCCAAGGTGCAGAGTGCATTGCTGGAGGCCATGCAGGAGCGCCAGGTTACCATTGGCAAGGAAACCTTCCAACTGCCCAAGCCCTTCCTGGTGCTGGCCACGCAGAATCCCATTGAACAAGAGGGTACATATCCTCTGCCTGAAGCACAGGTGGACCGTTTCATGCTTAAGGTTATTATCGATTATCCCAAACTGGAGGAAGAGAAACTGATTGTGCGCCAGAATATCAAGGGCGAGGCTCCTGCCATAACTCCGCTGATGAGTACACAGGAGATTATGGAGGCCCGTGCTGTGGTTCGTCAGGTTTACCTGGATGAAAAGATCGAGCAGTATATTGCCGATATTGTTTTTGCCACACGTTATCCAGAGAAGTACGCCCTCAAGGACATAAAGGATTATATAGAATTCGGTGCCAGTCCCCGTGCAAGTATCAACCTTGCCTTGGCGGCAAGGGCGTATGCCTTCATCAAGCGTCGCGGATATGTCATTCCGGAGGATGTCCGTGCTGTGGCTCATGATGTCCTGCGCCATCGTATCGGCTTGTCCTATGAGGCAGAGGCCAACAACATTACTCCCGAGGAAATCGTAAGCAAGATAATCAACAAGATAGAGGTGCCCTAATCTGTTGTCTGGAACATCGTGCAAGTAAAAAAGCATGGAAACAAGTGAATTGCTAAAACGCGTCAGGCAGATAGAAATCAAGACGAAGGGCTTGTCCAACAATATCTTTGCCGGTGAATACCATTCTGCCTTCAAGGGCAGGGGTATGGCCTTTGCCGAGGTTCGCGAATACCAGTATGGCGATGACATACGTGATATAGAATGGAATGTCACTGCCAGATTCAACAAACCCTTTGTAAAGGTCTTTGAGGAAGAACGCGAACTTACGGTAATGCTTTGTGTGGATGTGAGCGGCAGTCTTGAGTTCGGTTCGCATGTCCAGACAAAACGCAGGATGCTGACGGAAATTGCCGCCACACTGGCTTTTTCTGCCATTCAGAACAACGACAAGATAGGTGTGATATTCTTCTCGGACCGCATAGAAAAGTTCATTCCTCCAAAGAAGGGCCGCAAGCACATTCTCTACATCATACGCGAACTGTTGGAGTTCAAACCCGAGAGCAACCGTACGGATGTGGGTTGTGCGGTGGAATATCTGACCTCTGTCATCAAGCGCAGATGCACGGCTTTCCTGTTGAGTGACTTTATAGATGACAAGGATTTCAGGCAACCTCTAACGATAGCCAATCGCAAGCACGATGTCGTTGCAGTGCAGGTTTATGACCGTCGTGTGGCAGAGTTGCCGGATGTGGGCCTGATGCAAATACGTGATGCCGAGACAGGAGAGGAGATGCTTGTAGATACCAGCAGCAAGAAGGTGAGGAACCTGCATGCAGCATGGTGGAGAGGACAGCAAAACCGCCTTAGAGATACATTTACCCGTAGTGGGGTGGACAATGTCAGTGTACGTACCGACCATGACTATGTTGCGGCACTTATGGGTCTGTTTAAGCAAAGGGTTTGAACCTTCCCGGTAAATTATCCGAAAACACCAATAGAAGTACGAGATGTATTACTATATACAGGAAACATATAATAAATTGAAGAGTGTGCAAGGCAGAGTGGCGGCAGTGTTTGCTGTTGCTTTGTTTGCTGTATCGGCACTTCATGCACAGGTAACGGTGACAGCCCGACTGGATAGTCTGCAGTTCTATGTGGGACAGCAAGATGGTCTGGAACTGGAAGTCTCCATGCCGGCGGGCAAGAACTTGCAGTTGCCGGTGCTCAAGAAGGGTATGGAGATAATACCCAATATTGAAATCGTGGACATGGACGCTCCGGATACCGTCTACATGAATGAAGGCAAGCAGTGGCAGATTACACAGCGATATGTTATCACCGCATGGGATTCCTCGTTCTATTATTTGCCCCCTATGCAAGTGATGGTGGATTCTGTAGTGTATGAAAGTAAGGCTTTGGCACTAAAGGTCTATACTCTTGATGTAGATACCCTTAATGCAGAAGTATTCTTTCCGCCACGCGAGATTCAGGAGTTGCCTTTCGCATGGGAGGATTGGGAGCAGATAGCGTATGCAGTGTTGGTCTTGTTACTCTTGGCCGTGCTGATTGTTGCCATGAGAATCCTGATAAAGAAGGGCAAGCCCATATTCCGCATAATCCGCCGCAAGAAGAAGATACCTGCACATCAGGTGGCTATCAGCGAAATAGAGCGCATCAAGGCCCAACGTACATGGGCACAGGAGGACAGCAAGGAGTATTATACACTTCTTACGGATGCACTAAGGACGTACATACAGGAACGGTACGCATTTTCTGCAATGGAAATGACCAGTTCAGAAATCATCGAGCGCCTTACACAGGACGGAGACCAGAAGAGTCTCGATGAATTGCGCGAGATATTCCGTACTGCCGATTTGGTGAAGTTTGCCAAATGGAGTACCCAAATTAACGAGAACGACGCAAATCTGATGGCTGCTCTGCAATATGTTAACGAAACAAAGATAGAAGAGGACCCCAATGCCCAGCCGGAACCTGAAGTGGTGAAGGAAACAGACAAACAGCGTCAGATGCAGGTTGTTGCCATGCGTGTGATAATTGTGATGGCAGCAATAGGCATTGCCTTCATACTCGGAACCGTGGCATGGCGTCTGTATGACATGTTCGTATAAGGGGGGGCCTGACATATAGAATAAAATCCGGTAATTATCATTATGGAATTCAATAGTCCGTTTTATTTTCTGCTGCTGCTTCTTCTCGTACCTTATGTAATTTGGTATGTGTTAAATCATAAGAAGTCCACTCCGTCAATAAGGATAAGTTCTACGGCAAGTTTTTATCGTACGCCAAGAACGTGGAGGATATGGCTGACGCACGTTCCCTTCCTTCTGACTATTGTAGGCTATACTGCAATGGTGTGTGCCCTGGCTCGTCCGCAAACGGCGAATTCGTGGAGCAATACCAGTGTTGAGGGTATTGACATCATGCTGTGTATGGACGTTTCTACCAGTATGTTGGCAGAGGACTTGAAACCCAACCGTGTTCAGGCTGCACGTAATGTGGCAATCGAGTTCATCAACGGCAGAAAGAACGACAACATAGGTCTTACGGTATTTGCCGGCGAAGCATATACGCAATGTCCGATGACCATGGACCACACGGCCTTGCTAAACCTCCTAAGTGGTATGGACTGCAATATGGCCATGCACGGAACATTGGAGGATGGAACAGCAATCGGTATGGGCATTGCAAATGCGGTGTCAAGGCTGAAGGAGTCCAAGGCCAAGAGCAAGGTCGTCATCCTTCTTACCGACGGAACCAACAACAGAGGTGACATTTCGCCAGGTATGGCAGCTGATATTGCCAAGAGTTTCGGCATCAGAGTATACACAGTTGCGGTGGGAACAAACGGCACCGCACCCTATCCCATGTTCGTCAATGGCCATAAAGAATATGTTAATGTTCCGGTAGAGATAGATACCAAGACTTTGTCCATGATTGCGGACAAGACCGACGCCAAGACTTACAGAGCCACAAACACAGAAAAACTGTTTGAGGTTTATGAAGAGATAGATCAGTTGGAGCGTACCAAGATGAATGTACGCAAGTACTCTAAACGTTACGAGGCCTATCAGACCTTTGCACTGATTTCTTTCGTTTCCCTGGCATTGGCACTCCTCTTGAAAGCGACAGTCTTAAAGAGGATTCCTTAAAAACTTTGATTTATGTTTAGATTTGAAACTCCTGAATATCTATACCTGCTGTTGCTGCTGCCCGTGTTTGCAGGAGCACACTATTTATGGACATTAAAGAAGAGACGCAATCTCAAGCGTTATGGCGATCCTGCATTGCTTAAATCGTTTATGAAGGACGTGTCCTATCTAAGAACAGAGCTAAAGTTCTGGTTTCTGCAGTTGTCCTTGCTTTTTCTGATAATCGCCCTTGCACGTCCGCAATACGGTACCAGAGTAGATACCCGCAAACGCAGTGGCATAGAGGCAATCATTGCAATGGACATCAGTAACAGTATGCTTGCCGAGGATGTCCGCCCGAATCGCCTGGAGAAGGCCAAAATGATGGTTTCCAATCTTGTCGATAATATGACGGATGACAAGGTCGGGCTGATTGTCTATGCAGGCCAGGCCTATGTACAGCTGCCCATCACCAGTGATTATGTTTCTGCCAAGATGTTCCTTGAAACCATCTCTCCCTCAATGATAGAGATGCAAGGAACGGATATTGCCGCGGCAATATCCCTGGCTTCCAATAGCTTTACATCGCAGGAGGGAGTGTCGCGCGCAATCTTCGTGATTACAGACGGAGAGGACAACGAGGGGGGGGGCGTTGAAGCTGCCAAAGCCGCCTCACAGAAGGGTATACATGTCTATATGCTCGGTGTCGGAGAACCTGGCGGTGCTCCCATACCTATACCGCGAACCGGACAGTATATCATAGACAACGAGGGCAATACCGTCATTTCGCGTTTGAATGAAGACATGTGCCGTGAAATAGCAAATGCCGGCAACGGTAATTATATATATGTTGACAACAGCAGTTCAGCACAGAAGAAACTGGACAAATATGTAGATAATCTTGGCAGAGTGGAGATGGAGTCATCCATATTTTCCGAGTATGACGAGCAGTTTCAAAGTTTCCTGCTCATGTCAATGCTGTTCCTTTTGCTGGACGTCCTGCTTTTGGGACGCAAGAACCATATACTGCAAAGATTTACATTCTTTACCAAAAATAAGTAGTACTACAGAAATACGTTATGACACGATACCTTATACTTCTGTTTGTTTGTATGACTTGTGCCGGTGCTCTGAAGGCACAGACTCTGCGCGATTACGTACGTAGAGGCAATAGGTTGATGTTGGATACCTTGGGAGGAAGTGACTTTTCCGAAAAGGCCATCGTGCAATACAGGAAGGCAATGGAAATAGACTCTACTTTCAGCATTACACGCTATAATCTGGGCAATGCATTGATAAAGCAAGGAAAGCCACAGGATGCCATGGCTGAATATCAGGCGGCAGCAAGGTATGAGAAGGACAAGAAACGTCTTTCTGACATATATCATAATATGGGAGTCTTGCTGCAGGCTTCTAAAGAATATGCCCATGCCGTGGAGTGCTATAAGGAATCATTGCGTAATGACCCGTCAAACGATGAAACGCGTTATAATTACGTGTTAGCCAAGTGGCACCTGAAGAATCAGCAGAACGAGAACCAGAACGGCGAGGACAATAAGGAAGAAAAGCAGGAACAGCAAAAGCAAGAAGAAAATAAAAAGGAAGAGCAAAAAAAACAGCAAAAGCAGCAGGAGCAGGAACAACAGCAGAACCAGCCTGAAATGTCCAAGGAGAATGCAGAACGCCTTCTCCAGGCGGCAATGAGGAATGAAAAGGAGACTCAGGAGAAAATCCAGCGTCAGCAACAGGATACGCCTCGCAGACGTCTGCAGAAGCAGTGGTAGTTGTGATCAGATGTTGTAGGTCTTCTAACTATACATTATTATAATATAAAAGCAATAAACATAGGACAGTTGTGAATAGGATACGTATTATATTATTCTTGTCATTGACGGCCGTACTTTCCACATATGCCCAGACAGTTCGTCTTCAGGCACCTGATGTGTGTGAGGTGGGACGTCGGATTAATGTAAGTTATATAGTTGACACTCAGGATGTCGATGATATTCAGGTTGGAGAATTCCCTGGTTTTGAATTGCTGTATGGTCCGTCTACCAGCAGTCAGAGTTCATTCCAGATGATTAACGGAAAGACTACGCATTCCAGCACAATTACGTTTACATACGTACTTTTAGCCGAGAAGGAGGGCGACCACACTTTGCCGGCGGCAAGCGTGAAGGCAAATGGCAAGACTATACGCAGCGGCACCGCCACTATCCAGGTATTGCCATCTTCCGATGCTTCTCAGGGGGCTTCTTCCGGACGTGGGTCTGCATCTCAGAGCACGCCACATTCAGACGATGGCTTAAGCGACAGGGATTTGTTTATTACAGCCACGGCAAGCAAGAGCAAGATTTACGAACAGGAAGCCGTTGTGCTGACATACAAGCTCTATACTTTGGTCAATATCCGACAACTTTCCGGTGACATGCCAGAACTGGACGGTTTCCATTGTCAGGAACTCAACAGCAAGGCGCAGATGTCGCTCAAGTACGAAAGATACAACGGACGGAACTATGGCACGGCCATTTGGCGCCAGTACGTACTTTTCCCGCAGAAGAGCGGAAAGATGACTATTCCAAGTATATCTTTCGATGCTGAGGTGGAAGTCACAAATCACAACGCTGATCCTTTTGATGTATTTTTTGGAGGAGGGTCGCTTACCCAGATGTTGCGTAAGACGTTAAAGACTCCAGAGATTGAGATAGATGTAAAGCCTCTGCCATCTCCTGCACCTTCAAATTTCTCTGGAGCTGTGGGTAAGTTCTCAATGACCGCCAGTCTGACACCAGAGCAGTTGGATGCCAATGACGCTGCCTCCATGAGGATTATAGTGTCTGGCCAGGGCAATATGAAGCTTATGAAGGCTCCTGTAGTGGATGCACCAAAGGACTTTGAGGTATATACTCCAAAGGAAACGGATAAAACCTCCAATACTGCAGCAGGTGCTAAGGGCAACGTTGTTTTTGATTACGTGATTGTTCCGCGTCATGGAGGCAAATATTCCATTCCTCCTGTTGAATATGTATACTTTAATCCTGAGACGGAAAAATATGTAACCCTTCGCACAGACTCCTTCCATTTGGCGGTGGCCAAGGGCAAACCTGTCGCCAGCGGAGCATCTGTCCGTGAGAAGGAGGACTTGCGGGTCCTGTCCTCCGACATACATTATATCAACACTCGCAGGGCAGACATACGTGAAAGTGTTGACGGGTTCTTTGGAACAACATCCTATATTATGATTCATGTGGGAGCAGCTTCACTCTTCCTGTTGCTGTTGGCTGTCTTTTATCGTCAGGCCAAGGCAAATGCCGATATTGCCCGTAAGCGTGGCAAGCGTGCAGGCAAGGAGGCTGCAAAACGCTTGAAACTTGCACGTAAGCTGCTGAAGAACCATGAAGCAGGACCATTCTATGAGGAGACTCTAAGGGCACTATTGGGTTATGCCGGTGATAAACTGAATATTCCCATGACTCATCTGGCAAAGGAGAACGTACGCGAGGCATTGGCCGCACGTGGAGTGGATGAATCATTGATACGCCAGTACATGGATGTTCTTGAGTCATGCGAATTTGCCCGTTTTGCTCCAGGCGACCCTATGGCAACAATGGACAAGATATATGAATTTGCCACACAGGCCATAAACAATTTGAACAAGAATCTTTAAGCTTTTTCACATGAAGTACATATATAATACAGTTGTCATCCTGTGTCTACTTGTCTGCATGCCATCCGCTGCCATGGACTTATCCAAGGACTCCGTAGACATGCTTAAAATTCAGGCAGACTCGGCATATGCCAATGAGGACTTTGAGAACGCTGAGCGAATTTATCTTCAGTTGGCAGAACAAGGCGAGAGTGCAAACATATACTACAATCTCGGATGCACGTATTATCGTCAGGACAACATATCAAAGGCTGTCCTTTGGTTTGAACGCGCCGCACAGCTGGACCCTTCTGACGATGACATACGCTTTAATCTTGCCATGGCACGCGGCAAGACCGTTGACCGTATTATCCCGCGTCATGAAATGTTCTTCGTGTCGGCATGGAAAACTCTGATGCATAGCCAGTCGGTAACGGAATGGGCATATTGGGCGATAGGGGCTTTTATCCTATGCCTTATGCTTGTGGCCCTGTATCTGTATTGTTCGGCCGTGACTCTGCGTAAGATTGGATTCTTTGGCGCGATTATCGCTTTTCTCCTGTGTATCTTGTTTAACATACTGGCCTATAGCCTTCGCAACTATAACACCACACATACAGCCGGTATTGTAATGGAACCTGCTGTAACAGTTAGAAGCACGCCAACAAAGTCCGGTACAGACCTGTTTGTCATCCACGAAGGTACCCGTGTGGAGATTAAGGACAACAGCATGCGTGATTGGGCTGAAGTTCAGATAGCCGACGGCAAGGTGGGATGGATAGAAAAGAGCACATACGAAGCCATTTAGCATTATCGTCGGCAAATCCTTGTGTATCAAGTCCTATACAAGAACAAGTTATCACTACAAAGAAGTATATTGTTATGAGAAATTATTATGTAGAGGCAATTATTTTGGCAATGGCAATAGTCATCTTCGGCACAATCATCCGAAGTTCCCTTGACCGCTTTGCGGACAAAGAGCGGGTGGTGACGGTTAAAGGCCTGTCCGAACGTGAAGTCCCTGCTGACAAGGTAGTCTGGCCACTTATATATAAGGAACTTGGCAATGAACCGGCAGAAATCTACCAGCGTATAGAAAAGAAAAATGCCACTGTAATAGACTTCTTGAAAAAGCATGGCCTTTCCGACGAAGAGATAATGCAAAACCCTCCCCAGGTGAAGGACCGGTTTGCAGATAGTTGGAGCCATGAAAATATAGTTGACCGCTACGTGGCCAGCAGTGTTATCATTGTAAGCAGCACGCATGTGGATTTGGTTCGTACTATTATGCAGAAGCAGGCAGAACTGATGAAAATGGGTATAGCCCTAATTACCGAGGAGTATGGCAGCAACATGGTTAAGTATGAATTTGCCGGACTAAACGATATAAAACCGGAAATGGTGGAAGAGTCAACGAAAAACGCTCGTGCCACGGCAGAGAAGTTTGCCAAGGATTCTGACAGCGAATTGGGCAAGATACGTCGGGCCACCCAAGGGCAGTTCAGCATATCAAACAGAGACAACAATACACCCTACATTAAAAATGTCCGCGTAGTTTCCACTATTGAATACTACATCAAGGACTGATCAGCCCTATGAGGACGAGTCCGATGGTGGCGGCGAGGGCACTCAGGGATAGAACGGACGGTGAGCGGATGAGCGGTGAGCGGATTTGGTTCCGTTCACCGTTTCCCGTTTGTAAACGCTTCACGAGGCAATGGGCGATGCTTCACGAGGCGATGGACGATACTTCACGAGGTGATGTGGCGGACAATGTGGACAAAGTAGACAATATATGATGTTATGCTTGCGGAGTGTTCGTCATGTTGGTTGATAATTACAAGATAATGACGAAAAAAACACAAATAAGATAAAGAGATATGTTATAGCAAGATTTATGACAATGTTATAGCAAAGATAATGACATTGTTATAACGTTATAGCATTGTTATACTTAACGTGAGTTCGACGAATTTAAAATAGAGTAAGCTGTGTATCCATTGTCCTTTGTACATTGATACACGGCTTTTTCGGAAACATACAATATGCAGCAATAGCTCCCAAAATGTTTACGATAAAATTGTCAAAGCATCTG
>JAZNYM010000056.1:0-6366 GCA_045594385.1 Bacteroidaceae bacterium | reverse complement strand
ATTTTGTAACAGATGAGGATATTAAGGATATGCAACAGGTAGAAATGTTGTCTGAACGAGCCGTTCAAGATTACAAATCTACTTATAAGTCGGATCGTAGCCATGTCGTTCTGTGAGCCAAGGAGTTGGGATAGGGGGTTGTCTTCCTAAGACCGCTTGGCCTCCGACTTATTTTGTAACAGATGAGGATATTAAGGATATGCAACAGGTAGAAATGTTGTCTGAACGAGCCGTTCAAGATTACAAATCTACTTATAACGATATTAGAGATTGGTTAAGACGTGAGAAGGATGGTTCTGCTGCCGAAAAATCTAAGGTTGATTGGGATGACGTTGTTTTTGAGATAGATTTGCTAAAGTCTCAAGAAATAAACTTGGATTATATATTGGAGCTAATCTTTGAGAAGAATAATAAGACCAAAGATAAAACTGCATTGATTGAAGAGATACGAGGTGTAATTCGTGCAAGTGTTGGAAATAGAGCAAAGGAAAGTCTTATCGTTGATTTTATTAACGAGACTGATTTGGATACTATTACTGATAAGGCTAGTATTATTGAGTCGTTCTTTGAATATGCACAAAGTAAACAGAAGCAAGAGGCATCAGAGTTAATTTCCTCTGAAAACTTAAATGAAGAAGAAGCCAAGCGATACATTACTGTTTCCTTAAAGCGTGAGTTTGTCAGTGAGAATGGAACAGACTTTAATAGTATCTTGCCAAAGATGAGTCCATTGAATCCTATGTACTTAACTAAAAAGCATAAGGTATTCCAATTGATTGCAGCGTTTGTTGAGAAGTTTAAGGGAGTGGGAGGAATAATATAGTCATCTTTTAAATATTTTTTATGGGATTACTTTCAAATGTAGAAAAAGGCGCATTAGTAAAACTATTCAATAGGGGTGGATATGTATTAGATTTCTCAACCCCAGATTTTGATGCATTCACATTAGATAGTGTGGGTGAGGCATTATGTGAAAAATACGGCATGTCAAAAGGCCGATCGCTAAATGCTTATATTAATGAAGCGGGGGATTCAGAAACTACTAAATTATTGATTGACTTATTTGAGCATTATGAATTCGCTTTTTCTAAAGAAATAGAGAGTAATAACGAGTATGCATCAATATATAGGCGATGCAAGCCTGTCGTAGAGAGAGTTAGAATTCTTTTATCTAATTCTACGCTCCCCGTTGAAACACTAAAAGATAAATTCTCGAATGAATATATATCTTCTCAGATTGATTTAATGGTTCGTATGCAATCGGAAAATCCGACTGAAGCTATAGGCAAGTCCAAAGAATTAATCGAAAGTTGCTGTAAAACGATACTAGAGTACAATAAAGTAATGATAGATAAGAAATGGGATATTACACGATTAGTGGATGAAACGGTTAAACTCCTTAAAATAACACCTAGAGATATCCCAGATTCTGCACCAGAAGCCATTGCAATAAAAGGATTATTGCAAAACTTAAAAGTAATATCTCAAAATATTGCTACTATTAGAAATGCATATGGGAGTGGACATGGCAAAAGCGCATCTTATAAAGGGTTAGAAGAAAGACACGCTAAATTAGCTGTAGGAAGTAGCATTACATTAGTCAACTTCTTATGGGATTCATACGAAAGACAAAAGTAATTATATAAACATATATTTACATGAATGAAACCAACCGCATAGAATATAAAAGAGAGTTGACCTCTGAACTTGATATTGAGAAGGAGGTTGTGGCGTTGTTTCACGAAACTGCTTTCGCTCGTTGCGTGTAAATGTAAACATCTACCCACTTGCTTATTCGTGGTTTTCCTTAACTGCCAAAGAGTGGTAACAATAAAGCAAACAAATGATTTACTAAAGAGAGAATATGACAATGAACGATAATAAAACAGATGTTCGGATTTCTACCGATGTAACGCAGGCTGTCAATGTAATTAAATCGGCAATATTGCAGAGCCAGAGTCGTGCAGTAAGGATGATTAGTGGCACACAATTATCGCTCTACTTTGGTATAGGACTTTATGTTTCTGCTAATTCTCGCAAAGGAACTTGGGGGACTGGCGCAATTAAGTTTATTAGTGAACAATTAAGAAGGGAGTTGCCTGGATTACGGGGATTTTCGGAGGAAAGCATTAAGAAAATGCGTACATTTTCTGAGTTCTGGAGTCAATATCTAAATCGCTCGCCGATGGCGACCGATATGGATTTGGATAAATTGCAAGATGATATAGAATGCGATAGATTCTCTTTGACAAAATGGTCGCCGATGGCGACCGAAATTAACCGAGATGAGTTCCTTGGCCTCAGTTTCTCTCATCATATGGAAATCTTGCATAAGACAAAGAATATTAACGAGGTTTTGCTTTGTATTCATGAGGCAGTAACTCATCAATGGGATAAATACACTTTGAGAAACATTTTAAAAACAGGTATTCCTAAACCGGACAGCTTCGCGCCAAACAACTTTATACAGACAATGCCATCTGCCCGGCAAGCGATGAAAGCAATAAGAATGTTCAAGGATGAATATTTGCTTGATTATATAAATGTAGAAGATATCGATTCACAAGAAAAAGATGTTGATGAAAGATTGGTTGAACAACGCATAATTCATAACATCAAGCGATTTATTATGACACTTGGAAGGGATTTTACATTTGTTGGTAATCAATATCATTTGGAAATATATGGCGAGGAGATGTGGAGCGACTTGCTGTTTTTCAACCGCGAACTTAACGCATTGGTTGCCATAGAACTGAAGATTGGTAAATTTAAGCCAATCTATTTAGGACAATTACAGGCATATTTGCAAATACTTGATGACAAAGTTCGTAAACCACACGAAAATCCCTCAATAGGTATAGTTCTTTGCAAGAGTGCAAATCAGGCTTATGCAGAATATGCTGTACGTGATTACAATAAACCGATGGGTGTAGCAACATATAAGACAATCTCCGATATGCCTAAAGAAATGCAGCGTGCACTACCCGATATCGAAGAATTGAAGAAGTTGATGAGCGATGATGATGACAATGTGTGGCATGAGTAGAGACATTAGGACAAGGGGAGTAAGATAAAATTATGATGATATGAACAACAACAACGGACAACCATCCATACTGCTCATCTATACAGGTGGGACCATAGGTATGATAGAGAACCCGGAGACGGGGGCTTTGCTCAATTTCGACTTCGACCAGTTCCAGCACTATGTGCCGGAGTTGAAGCGTCTGCACCTGCAGATACACTCCTATACGTTCGACCCTCCGATAGATTCAAGCGATATGGAGCCCAAGCATTGGGTGAAGATAGCACAGGTGATAGCGGACAACTATGAGAAGTACGACGGTTTTGTGGTGCTGCATGGTACGGACACAATGGCCTTCACGGCTTCGGCCCTGAGTTTCATGCTGGAGAACTTGGGCAAGCCCGTGGTGATAACAGGTGCACAGTTGCCGATAGGTAAGTTGCGCACGGACGGTAAGGAGAACCTGCTTACGTCCATAGAGATTGCTGCCGCACGCAATTCTGCCGGTGAACCGATGGTGCCCGAGGTATGTATCTTCTTTGAGAGCATGCTGATGCGCGGCAACCGTACCACCAAGATAAATGCCGAGGGTTTCAATGCTTTCCGCTCGTACAACTATCCGCCCTTGGCCGAGGCCGGAATAAACATCAAGTACGACACGCTGCACATCCGCAGACCCAATCCCGCTGCTCCGTTCCGTCCGCACTATTCCTTGGAGACGGGTATCTTCATACTGACACTCTTCCCCGGCATACAGAAGGAGTATGTGGAGGCGGTAATAGGCATGAAGAACCTCCGCGCCCTCATCATCAAGACGTACGGGTCGGGCAATGCTCCGCAGAAACCGTGGCTGTTCGAGAAACTGAAGGAACTTGACCGTCGTGGCGTCATCCTGGTGAACATAACGCAATGCTCCAAGGGTACGGTTGAGATGCGCCGCTACGAGACAGGGCGTCTGCTCCTGCAAGCCGGTGCCGTGAACGGTTACGACGGTACGATGGAGAGCACCGTGTCCAAACTGATGTTCCTCCTGGGGCAGGGCTACTCGAAGGACGAAATCCTGCCCCTGCTCAATACCAGCATTGCAGGTGAAATAACAATACCTGAGGAATAGTACCTCTTCTCCTATCTTTCCTGATTGTTTGTCTATCGGTGCAGGTAGACAAAAAGGCACAGGTAGAAGGGGTTGTGTGCCTATTCATGGTTTGTGCGGTGTGTCTCACTCCGTATCGGTACTGTCCGCCTGTTGCCAGAGCGGTTCGGGGTAGATGGCCATGATGCGGTGCTGCAGGTCCAGTTCGGGCATCTCCTCCTCTTCTGTCTTCATGCGGAACGGCACCTTGGCAGGCGTGTATATGCTTATCTCCACCGGGGCGAACCCTCGGCCGATGAATCCCAGTTCCCTGGCAGCCGCGCGGGAAAGGTCCAGAATGTATTTCTTGGCAAACGGGCCGCGGTCCGTCACCTCCACGATAACCTCCTTGTCGTTCCTCAGGTTGCGTACCTTCAGCAGTGTGCCGAAAGGCAGTTTCAGATGGGCGCATGTCATGCTGTCCTTGTGGTACGGTTCTCCGTTGCTCATTTTGTTGCCGTGCAGGGCATCGTGGTAGTACGACGCTTTTCCCTTCAGAAGGAGTTGTGCATGTAGGTTCGTGCCATAGGCAAAGCACAGGAGGCATAGTAAAAGGAGGCGTGTCTTCATATAATATAAATAAGGTATATTAGTCATGTTCTGCGATGGTAAAGTTACGATTAAGTGAGTGAATTACCAAATTTATATGAGTAATTCCGAACGTGAGTAACTTCGCCGTTGGTCAAAGTTACGAATAAGCGAGAGAAAAGCAAAAAGAAAGTGTACTTTATTTTGCTTTTCCGAGTGAAAGTGACTTAGCCAAAGGTTTATAGTATCTCAATGTATGCGCCAGGTAGTCCGCTTATGAATCCCATTGTCTCGTTTTGGCACCATATCAATGCCTCCACCACGGGTATGCACCAATGCATTCCGGCATATAGGCCTATACTGAAGTATATTATCAGTGTTGTCAACGGTATAGCCACCAGGCTGGTCAGGGCACTGTACGTGGCGATACTGTTGAAGTAGAACAGAGTCAAGGGGAGAGTGGCCAGTTGCGCAGAGATGGAGATTGCCAAACTGCTGAGCAACATTCGTGGCAACAGGGGGAGGTGCCTCCAGTTCTCTGTTGTGGGAATGCCCAGAATGATTATTCCCAGCATGGCGGCGCAGGACAGTTGGAAACCTATGTCCCAAAGCGAGGTCGGGTCGGTGAGGAACACCACGGCGGCACTCACGTTCAGGATATCCAGTTGCTTCCTCCTCTCACCGCACACCTGTATCAGCAGGGCTAGCGATGTCATCAGTGCTGCACGGATGAGGCTCTTGGGGCAACCCGTCATCACGGCATAGGACCATAGCAAAAGCATTATTCCACAGAAAGCCGGCCACTTCCATCGTGTATAGGTCAGGTTCTGCATCACCAACCTGAATGCCCCATACAGAATGCCCAGATGCATGCCGGAGAGGGCCAGCAAGTGTGCGGCTCCGGCCTCTCTGTACAGTTGCTTTGTCTCCGGTGTGAGGAATTCCCTGTTCCCCAAGGTCAGTGCCACTATCTGCCCGAAGGATTCCTGATTCAGTTCCATGCCAGCCAGCCTGTCCTGCAGAAAGGCGGCGCATCCCTGCCAGATGGTAAACATCCATTCTCCCACAGAACATTCCGTCCAGTTCCTGCTCAGGGAATTGCCAAGAAACCAATAAAACAGAAATCCGCAACACCATGCTCCCACGAGCACAGCAATGCGGATTATTGGTCTCCTCAGTGTCGGATTCATGTCGGATAGAGGCGATTCGAACGCCCGACCCCTACGTCCCGAACGTAGTGCGCTACCAACTGCGCTACTATCCGAATGCTTTTGTAAAGCGTTGCAAAGATACGCCAAAAAATGTATAAAACCTTGTTGTCATGCGAGGAAAATATCACTTAAAGGCATATTTTACGCTAAAATGCTAAAAAGTTGCCATATAATTTGTGTGAATAAGAAAAAAAGTCTACCTTTGCACTCGCAAAACGGATAAAGGCAAGGTGCCATAGCTCAGTTGGTAGAGCAAAGGACTGAAAATCCTTGTGTCCCCGGTTCGATTCCTGGTGGCACCACCTCCTTTAGAAGTCAGCACAAAGTGTTGGTGCCATAGCTCAGTTGGTAGAGCAAAGGACTGAAAATCCTTGTGTCCCCGGTTCGATTCCTGGTGGCACCACGAAGAATCACAGCAAAAAGATGAAAACCTCTGAATTTCAACGAATTCAGAGGTTTTCTTTTTGTTT
>JAZNYM010000055.1:0-76088 GCA_045594385.1 Bacteroidaceae bacterium | reverse complement strand
ATACTCACACACTCCGGTCAAGGAAAAGGCCAAGCGTGGAGAAAGGGCATGGAAGATGGCAGAGTGCTACCGCCGCATAGGCTATAGCGCCAAGGCTGCCGGAGCATACCGCAATGCCGTGCGGTACAACACAGGAGGACCGGAGGCCGTGCTGCGTCTGGCACAGATGCAGCAATGGATGGGCAAATACAACGATGCCATAAAGAACTATACCCTGTATCTGGACAGCGTGCCCTCGTCCTTAGAGGCACAAAACGGTCTGGAGGGATGCAGGCAAGCAACGATATGGAAAAGGAAAGGTTCGCTCTACACTATCAAGAAGATGCCTATCCTGGCAAGCCGGCGTGCCGACTACTCCCCTGCCCTGTACGGAGAAAATTGGGACCAACTCTATTTCTCTACTACCCGTCCGCAGGCCATGGGCAATGAACTGAGCGGCATCACCGGTGTGAAGATGGCGGACATCTTCTTCAGCCAGAAGGACGACAAGGGCAAGTGGAGCAAGCCCGAAGCCGTACAGGGGGAGGTGAACACGGAATACGAAGACGGTGCATGCTCCTTCTCGCCCGACGGGAAGACGATGTACTTCACCCGTTGCACACACGACCCCAATTACCCCCGATATGCCATCATCATGTCCAGCAATCGCAGCGATGCGGCATGGAGCAAGCCTGAGGAGGTGAAGATTTCCAGCGACACATTGTCCACATTCGCCTACCCTGCCGTCTCGCCCGACGGCAAGTGGCTGTATTTCTCCAGCGACATGCCTGGCGGACACGGAGGCATGGACCTGTGGAAAGTTTCGCTGGACGAACATGGCATGGGTGCTCCGGAAAACCTTGGTCCCGAGGTAAACACCTATGGCGATGATGTGTTCCCCTCGTTCCGTGCCAACGGAGAGTTCTATTTCTCCTCCGACGGACATCCCGGCATGGGCGGCCTGGACCTCTTCCTGGCAGAACAGGACAGCACGGGGCAGTGGACACTGAAAAACCTGGGCTACCCCATGAACTCGGCCGGCGACGACTTCGGCATGACGTTCGAGGGTCTGCACAACCGCGGTTTCTTCTCCACAAACCGAGGCAACGGCAGAGGCTGGGACCAGATTATGTCCTTTGAATGTCCCGAGATAGTGCAGAGCATCAAAGGCTGGGTGTACGAGAAGGACGGTTACGAACTGCCCGAAGCACTGGTGTATATGGTTGGCAACGACGGTACGAACCTGAAACTGTCCGTAAGGGCGGACGGTTCCTTCGTGCAGGAGGTGAAGCCGCATGTGGACTATGTCCTGCTGGGTACATGCAAGGGCTACCTGAACCACAAGCAGGAGATTTCCATAGACACAAGCAGCGTGTCGCGAGAGCATGTGCTGCAGTTCCCGTTGGCAAGCATGACAGATCCTGTGCTCATCCGCAACGTGTTCTATGAATTTGACAGTGCCGAACTGACCGACAGCAGTACCATAGCCCTGGACAGTCTGGCTACCCTGTTGGAAGAGAACCCGAGCGTGACCATAGAGTTGTCCTCGCACTGCGACTATCGTGGCAAGGACGAGTACAACCTGCGCCTGTCCCAACGCCGTGCTGAAAGCGTGGTCAACTATCTCGTCAGCAAGGGTCTGCCGTCCGAACGTCTCACGCCTGTCGGATATGGCGAGAGCAGGCCAAAAATAGTTACTCGCCGTCAGGCAGAACAGAACCCGTTCCTGCAGGTAGGCGACACTCTGACGGAGGCCTTCATCCTGGCCCTGCCCGACGAAGAACAGCAGGAGGCATGCAATGCCCTGAACCGAAGAACGGAGTTCCGCGTAATGCGTACAACCTTCGGATTGCCCTGAACAGGTTACAATCCGTTGTCTTTATCCATATTTTACCGGTGATGTAGCCTGTATATCGAGAAATAAGGCTACCTTTATCGCTGGTTATGGCAACATCACACACTAACATGAAATCACTTCTGCCAAGCGCCTGCGCTGTAGGTGCTCTGGGCGTGTTGTCTGTTGTTGCCGAGGTGTGCATGGGCAGTTTCCCTCTGGACATATTCCGCTTTCCGCTTAACGTTGTGCTGCTGGCACTGTGGCTTGCCACAATCTCCATGCTGTATCGCAACAGGAGCGGCAATGCCTTTGCGCGGTTTATGCTTTCGCGCGGTGCCACATGGCTGACGCTTGTTCTGATGGCCGTCATAGGCATAATTTTGGGATTGCAGCGCAAGCCCTCTTCAACATCATGGCCGGTGGTGGTGTCCATTCTGTTCGTACTCACCCACCTCTGTTTTGTTATCCTGCGTGGTTGGCGTGGTGCAAGGGGCATACGCTGGCGCTTCTGCATCACCCACATAGGACTGCTCCTGGCACTTGGGGCAGGATTCTGGGGCGCACCTGACCGCGAGCAGCGGCGCATGGCAGTTTACGACTATCCGTCAAACGAGGCTTACACCATGACTGGCGAACTGAGACCCACGCCCTACCCCATAGAGTTGGTGTCGTTCCGCATGGAGCATGCCGACAACGGTGCACCCACGCTATACGAGGCACAAATAAAGGTGGATGGCAAAGACGTAACCCTGAGAGTGAACCACCCCTACGACCGCACACTGAGCGAGAAGTTATACCTTGTGAGTTTCGGCCAGTCGCTGATTGGAGAAACCTATGCCGTCATAGAAATAGTGAACGAACCATGGCAATGGGCTACCGCAACCGGCATCATAATGCTTATTGCCGGCGCGGTGCTGCTCTTCATACAAGGACCGAGACGAACGGAAAACGGAAATCTGCGAGTAAGCGAGAGCTATCGAACTTGTTTGAATTGCCGAGCGGGAGCAGATTCAAGACCGCAAAGCGGGATTAAAACGGAAAACGGAAAGGTGCGTGTAAGCGAGCAGCATGGTAGGGACACGGCATGCCGTGTCCGAGAACAAAAACAGAAGCAGACATACCGTATCCCCTACAGATTAAACCTGAAACCTGAAACCTGAAACCTGAAACCCTCATCAACATGACTATGGGATGGAACATATTTCCAATGTGGGCGGCGATTGTAGTGATATTTGCCGCCACAGGTTCTGCCGTTGCGGTGCTCAGGAAAGGCCGCAACGCCTGGGCCATGGCCATGATGTTGCTTGCCATTCTTGGCATGGCCGGATTCATAGGCATGCTGTGGGCGACACTTGAACGCCCTCCCCTGCGCACCATGGGAGAGACACGTCTGTGGTACTCCTTCTTCCTTCTGGTGGCAGGCCTCTTCACCTATTACCGATGGCAATACCGATGGATAATGCTCTTCTCCACCATACTTACATCGGTGTTCATCCTGATAAACATACTCAAGCCCGAGATTCACGACCAGACGCTGATGCCTGCCTTGCAGAGCGTGTGGTTTGTACCTCATGTTTCGGTGTACATGTTCTCATATTCGTTGCTCGGATGCGCTACGCTACTCTCCGTTGCAACCCTTGTGCGCCGTCAGGCCGACTTCACCCCGGCCATAGAAAGGCTGCTTTATGCCGGTCTGGCCTTCCTCTCTGTGGGCATGCTCACCGGTTCGCTCTGGGCCAAGGAGGCATGGGGGGCCTACTGGAGTTGGGACCCCAAGGAATCGTGGGCAGTGGCCACGTGGGCGCTGTTCCTCTTAGCCCTGCACTTGGCTCCAAGTGTAATGAACACAAAGCGCAGATGCCTGTATCATTGTGCCATTGTATTGGGCTTCCTTGCCTTGCAGATGTGCTGGTACGGCATCAACTACCTGCCATCGGCAGAGACAAGCATACATACATATAATCAATAACCAACAATACCAAAGTTATGAAAAAGCAAAAAAGAGGTCAGTTCCTGATTGGCGTTGCAATGCTGCTTATAGCATGTGGTTGGGTCACCTACCGTGTTATTACAGCATATTCGACACCATCCAAGGAGTTAGCTCCGGAGGCACGCGTTGCTGCTATTTTGGAGAATGGCGGCTGTATCAGTTGCCACAGTGCGAATGCCGAACTCCCGTTCTATGCCAACATACCCGTGGCAGGAGATATGGTAAAGACGGACATTGAAGATGGCTACCGTGCCTTCGACATAGAGGGCGTTGTGGAAAAACTGAAAAACGGCGGTTTTCCAAGTCCTGTGGACGTTGCCAAGATTGAGAAGGTGGCGCTGGACAAGCGTATGCCCATGGCAAAGTACTACCTCGTACATTGGGGCAGCCAGATGACCGATAAGAAGGCCGGAATGATTGCAGAGTGGGCACGTGACTTCCGCACGGCATACTACAACGACGGGCTCTCAGGCGAGCGTGCCGGAGAACCGGTGCGCCCCATCATTGCCAACCCTGATGTCAACCCGCAGAAGGTGAAACTTGGTTTTGACCTGTACCACGACACACGCCTGTCCGTGGACAACACCGTTTCATGTGCCACCTGCCACGGGCTCAACACCGGCGGTGTGGACAACCTGCAGTACTCCACAGGTGTGGCAGGCCAAAAGGGCGGTGTCAATGCTCCCACCACATACAATGCCGTCTACAACTTCGTGCAGTTCTGGGACGGCCGTGCCAAGACTCTGGCAGAACAAGCAGCAGGTCCTCCGCTGAACCCCGTGGAGATGGCTTCAACCTCCTTCGACGAGATTATAGCCAAACTTGCCGGGAACGAGCATTATGTTGCCGAGTTCAATGCCCTCTATCCCGACGGCATCACCGAGGCGAGCATCACCGATGCCATAGAGGAGTTCGAGCGCACCCTCGTTACCCCCAACTCGCAGTTCGACAAGTGGCTGCTGGGCGACAACGATGCACTCACTGCCGACGAACTCCGCGGCTATGACCTGTTCAAGGCCAACAACTGTGCCACTTGCCATGTCGGTGCGAACCTCGGCGGCGACACCTACGAACTGATGGGCCTGCGCCAGCACTACTTCGAAGCCCGTGGCATGGAACTCACCGAGGAGGATAACGGACGCTACAAGCAGACAAAGGACGAGCGCGACCGTCACCGCTTCAAGGTTCCAGGCCTGCGCAACATCGAACTCACATGGCCCTACTACCACGACGGCACACGTGCCACCATGGAAGAAGCCGTCCGCGACATGGCCCTTTACCAGTGTGACATAGAACTCAACGATGCCGACGTTTCCTCCATCGTTGCCTTCCTCCGCACCCTCACTGGCGAGTATCAGGGCAAGAAACTTACTTCAGAGAATAAGTAGGAGGTGAAGTAGAAGGAACAAGGAGGAAACACCCTTATCAGATAAGCATTCAGGGACTGGCGTGTGCCGGTCCCTGTTGTTTATCCAATCAATTTGGGACATGTGTTAGTCAAGCAAAATCACCTTTGCACCGGCATTGTCCATATCTGGCATAGTAGCACCTACAGGAGCACCTATATATGTTGGGTCGCATACTGTAAAGCGACTTCCATTAAGCACAATAAAATCTCCTGTTACTTTATCTGCAAATTGTACGGCGGTAGCCAGATGACCGGGATAATATACCAACACCACCTTCAATCCCAACAAGTCACGAACCAACCGACTGAACAAAATGGAGCGGTCTTCGCAATCGCAATAAGGATAATATAAACTTTCCTCTGCAAAGAAAGCACGATCTTTGCCCCAAACCTTTTCGTCATATTCATACACAAAGGCCGTCTGCACAAAATTCAACAGCATATTAGCTGCCTCATTTTGCGTCTTACCTTGGATTGCTTCACGTAACTTGGGATAAAGATCTTCCTTTATGCCATGTGCCAACGGAGCATTGGCATACATAGCCCAATGAGTCATAAAATTCTCACCCAATTGCGAGGATGGATATGAATTGAAGAATGCAATTAGATTTTCATTGCCTTGCAAAGAAACATTTAATTGGGGATACTGCTTTGATTGCAACATACGATTATCCGCTTTACAGTCTGCAAAATGTAATTCCTGCGACACATATAATGACAACGGTTTCTCGTTAGGGAAAGGTATATTACAGACATACATTGTTCCCTCTTGGCAATTAAGAGGATAGAAGTCTTCACCATCTATGCGGTAATATGACATCCCGTAAATACTATACCTTGTAGAAACCATAAGATAAAGGCGACTACTTGTTCCACGTCCAAGCCTCATCCCATAACCAGACTGGCAATAAAGATAGGCTGTAAACAAAACGGCCTCATTCGTTTCCTTTCCCAAATAGCTATTCCCCAACTCTACCAGCATCTGCAGGTATGCCCAATCGCATAAGGCATGCTTTATGCGCAATTCCAAACAATCACGTATAATGTTGTCATACTTATTATTTGATAATATTCGCCATGCATTAGCAACACCCTCTTCTGATGTGTCGTTTAACTTGAAACGATGTCTATCTGACAGCCTTACAATTCCCTCTGTACCATAAAAAGAAAAAGTAAAAGTTTCCTCCTCTGGTTGTGGCTGTTCCTTGATAGGTTCAACTGGTTTGGGTTGAGGAGCGGGAGGAACTACAGGCACAATCTCGGAATATGGCAATTCCTTCTCTTTGATACTGCAATCCTGTTCTTCATAAAGTATTGGGGGGACAGGGGTATCCCTTATTGGCTTAATCTTAGGAGGTTGTGAATTAAATTGCTGCCACGCTTTTTCCACGAAGTCGGCATACTCCTTGTTGCACTTATTGCGAAAAGCGTTGTACCCCTCCATAGCCTGTTGGCGAAAGGAGGAGTACGCATTTTCAAAATCCTGTGCATATGTTTTTGACGAGACAATGACCAGTACTAAAACAAGTAACGACCTATTCATAACACGTTTTTTCTGTTTCTAATTACGCTATGATTCTCCAATAATTATGGATGATGTACCTGTAGTTCTTGACAGTTATGTCATTTATGGAAATCTCGAATATCTCGTTTGCTATTCTTTGTTCAGTTGTAATCCCTTCCACTTTGCTGTCATAGTAGGAGAAAAGTAGGTAGAGGGAGTCTGAACCTTGTCCTCTTCGAGAAGTGAATTTCGTTTCACTTGCTGAGTAACGTATTTAGAAAGCTCTTCAAGCGAAACATTACCCTTTGATTCTTTCAATTTTTTTAGCAAAAAGTATGTAAACAAGCCATGCTTCTTTTCTTCATATTTATGAGCAGTTTCATCGCCTTGAGCAGCCGAAAGCACAACCACATTCCCTTTGGGAGCATCAACCTTAGCGCGTATGGCCACACCGCGTGCCGCGACTACCATGCCATCTCCGCCACGCTTTGCTCCGCTGAAACACGCATCCATAAACACTATGGTGGCCTTGGCTGGCAGTTTTCCTAATTCGGAATGCAACTTTCTCATGCTGTAACCCGATTCTGGCCTACTACCATCGCCATCCACTGGAAGCAGAAAAGCATCGTCTTTACCATTGGGCACACCATGCCCTGCATAGAAAAACAGGAACCGTGCTTCCTGCCCCACAGCATCAGCAATTCGTTGCATCCATGCTACCTCGGAATTGATGTTATTGAGGGTGGCATCTTTGCGCATACGGATGTGTTTGAGCGGTATACCCAATGTCTTCACACAATAGTCGCGAAAAGCTTCTCCATCGTTATAGGCATAGTGTACATCCTCTATGGGTTCTTCGTAGTTTTCGTTGGCAATGATAACGGCAAAGGTATTATCTAGGAGCTTCGAAGTAACAGGGATGTCGGTATCAACATCGGAACTACGTGTCATTTGCACTTCCATATACGAATTGACGTCCTCGTCTCCATATCTTGTCTCACTTTGTTTGTTGGCAAACACACGTCCTGTATTAGTATTCGTTTCATCTATCTTCATGATATATATATGCCCAGTGGCATCCATCGGTTTCCTTGGCACTGCAATGTTATAGTAGGAATAATTATCGGAACGGAACGTAAGCGTGACTGGCAACTGGTCCTTCGGAATTTTAAATTCATAAGGCAACGATTTGATAATTTCTTTACGTCCGGTATTTCCGATGGTCATCTCCACATTCTCGCGCAGTGTTCCGGTGAGCATAATCTTTTTGGGGCGACTAGAACCACCTCCCTGAAACTTAAAACCGAAAATCTCTATATCCTTAGCGTTAACGCTGGTTACAGTTATAATGGTCAACAATAAGCTGATAAGTCTGAACATAGTTTTCATCGTGTAGATTGTATTAGTTGGAATATTCGGTTCAATGTTTTTCTTTCTTTCTCCCATGCTTTGGGTTTATAAGCAGCTCTTTTCTGTTGTCCGTCTTGCTCAAACGTGAACTGCAATGGCTGTGCCTGCTGTAATATTTGTAGAAAATCCTTCAGGGCATAGCGCGAAGTCATGCGTGCTGTATAGCCTTTCTTGCGAAATTCTAAGTACAAATGTTTGTAATTGTCGCACAAGTAGGTGGTACAGCCATTGGTAATCGCCAATTTAACCGGAACATCTGCTGATGGCGTGTACGCGGTGAAGTTTATGGTGATAGAGTCTTGCCAGTCTAAATAAGTGACATCATATTCAAAAAGACTGATTCCTTCTATTGCTTTCAGCTTAGTTGCAGTAAAGAAATAGCACATACCATCTTGCGTCATACGTCCGGTATAACGTTTATGTGCCAATTGAGCAGACACCACTATACAAATAACGCATAGGGCAAAGAGTAGGAATAACTTTTGTTTCACTTCTTACATAATAGAAAGAGTCATTCCTTGCTGGCAAGGAATGACCAAACATGTATAACTCCTTTATTCTCCGTAAACGCGAACACCAATGGTTTTCACGAGAAGATAGTTCTTCTGATACGAATCTACATGAGAGATACGTGTGATACCACCTCTCTTAGCTGCAGTATTGATACCTACATCGCTTGAACCGCCAAATAATCCGAGAAACAACACTGTCTTTGCTTCACCACACTTGTTGCCCACAGGATTGGCTGTAACAGCAACTGGAGAGGTAGTTTGGCAGCTTGCAAGCATCATAGCGCAAGCAGCAAATAGAGCCACATAAATCTTTTTCATACGTTTTTAATACGGGGACATTTATCCAACTAAAAGCCGCCCCATTAGCTTTTAGAATCCTATGTTTTAGTTATTGTCAACACTCGTGTTAAATATACCATCCCTTTGTCTCTTTGCCTACCTTTAGACAACCATTTCTGGAAATCGCAAAATGGTAGTTCTTGCGGAAGACGTTCATTCACATCATTAGAATTGGCCTTTGTAAATTCATTGGGAGAGAATATTATATATAAGGTATTACGTTCCACAGAGTTAGTGCATGTCATCGTATATTCGTCTACCAATTGAGCATTATCACCTGCATGCTTGGCAGAGAAGAAGACATATGGAGTGTCTTTCTTAACGAGAACTATTGACTCCGATGAACTTTTATAAGGAAGTAAACAATACACCATCTGAGTTACCTCGTCCAACAAGTATACTGTCAGATAACCATTCACTGGCGATTGGAAATACAAAAAAAGGTCATCACCATTATTGAAATCCGTTCGGGCAAACTTCAAATCTGTTCCATTGCACAACAATTCAGCCTTCAAGTCTATTTGTGCAGACTTGATTTCTCGAATACGACCAGTAACAATAGCCCTCACTACAAGCATACCTTGTTCGTAAGATATGATGAATTCTGGCTGCCCTATTGTTTCTATCCATTCTCCCTTCACTTCACTTTCTGCCAAAGAGGAGAAATCGGTAGAAGATTCGCCATTGCGATTACTGACCAAAGTGGTATTACTCTGGGATACTACCGTACCGAACTCATCTGCAATGGCCTGTATCTTTGCCCTTTCCAAGGCTATACGCTTTGCCTCCTCCAAAGATATGTTCTCCGGAGCATGGAAGGTGTATTCCACACGTACTTTTTCTGTCCGTTGGGCAAAAAGAGCAACGGTCAGGAAAAACAGGCTTATTGATATGGCTATACGATGCTTCATCACATGATTACCACCCTAACAGTTCATCCAACTTGTTATGAAGCTCATCACCCTTCTTTTCCAAATCTTCTTTAATCGCCTTCTTGGCAATCTTCTTTGCCATATTACTGTTATAAGCAATGCGGACAAGGACTTCCTTGTTTTTATTTTTTAATGCCCTATAAACCTCCACTACACTGATAGTACGTCCAATACTCTGAGAAATCAGGTTCTTGCTGGCCATAACACTACGTGTAATGCTTTCTGCCTGCTCTGCCTCCAACTGTTCATTAGAAACGGTGTTTTCTATCAAGGCTGTCACCTCTGTCTGTATCTGACCAGCCAAATTCTGCTTAGCCAATTCCAATGCTTGCATCTTTGCGGCATCATAGTTGCCACCAATGCTCATTGCCTCACCCATGAGGTATTTGGGAAACATGTCTTCATCGTATTCAAATTGCATCATATACGATCTATCCAGCTGCTTTTCTAAAGGCAAGGCACCTGGGGCAGCTTGCCACCCATCTTTTTTCAGTTGCTTTGCTTCCTTGCGTGCAGCCTTTGTTGCCTTACTGTTCAACTCTGCCTTTGAGGCTTTCCCTAACTCCTTACGTTCCTCAGCCAATTCCTTTGCAGACTGCGCAAAACCAACACCACTTGCCACTATGGACAATACAATGCAGAACAAAAGCTTTTTCATATCCTTAATATTTAAAGTTAATCATAATATACATACATCAAGGAAACAAAAGTGAAGCGGTATCCTAAGTCCCTCGGGCACAAAAAGAGCGTAGATGTCATCTTTTGAATGCCCTTGTCTGTTGAGGTCTTAGGATACCCGATAATACAAAGGATAAGATGCACCTACGCTATGCGCAGGCATCTGCAATCTTATTCCAACCGTATTATCTTGAAAGTTCCTAAGTTTCAACAGACGATATAGAATAATAGCAAACGCTAATATATCCGATAAGAGGCCATTGCCCGACGCTTTGGGCATACAACCGTTGCAAAAGTAATGAATATATTTAATATCACAAAACAAAAAGGAACAAAAATTAAGATTTAAAGATTTAAAGACAAAGACAAAGCACCTACCACCATGACCATTCATGGCTGTGTGAACAGAAAAAGGACATAAAGTTCGTTTGGGTTCATATTTATTGCTATATTTGCATCATGGCATGACAAGCAGAGAGCATGTGCAACAACGAACACAAAGAACTTCAACCCAAATCAGTCATTAGCGTTATGATGATAATAGCTTTTATTTTTGAACAAATGTTTTGCCGCTTTGAGGGCGCAATGGGGTTCCATTGTAACCGAGAAGCGAGAAAACAGGTGACAAAAAGCTGGCTTCATTAGCGCGTAACAGTCTAATGAGCGATTTGGGTTAAAACATAACACTATGGAAAAACTGGACCTGAAATACATTCCCAAGGATTTCACGTTCTGCTCACGTGAGGATTGCAAGAGGCATGAGACGTGCCTGCACTGGAGGGCATACGTGGAGCACCCGATTGTGGAACGGGCATACTTTTACGACCACAGGTGGATAGAGGAACAGGGTGGCACGGAGCAGTGTCCTTGCTACCTGGATAGTACTCCGGTGACATTCGTGTGCGGCTTCAAGAATATCTTCGACAATATGCCCAAGACCCTGGCGACGGAACTGAGGGCCAGACTGATTGCGGAATATGGCGAGTACAACTATTACCGCTACTGTCGTGGAGAGTTCCTCACCCCTCCTGCCGTGCAGGAAACCATCCTGCGGATAGCGAAGGAACTGGGCATACCAGAACCTATCCAGTTCAACATGAAAGTGGCAATGCCCAACTGGGGAAATGTCAAGATAAAAAGGATAGAATAGAACCACCGCTACCGAGAACACCAGAAGGTCCTCGGTAGCGGTAAGTTTTTGTTGTACCATCAACAGGACAGTGTTGCCGTATCAACAGAACGCTGTTGATACGGCAACAAAAGTTTATACATAGTATGGCTTCAAGGAAGCGCAATGGACTAATGGATTGCGGACACGGCATGCCGTGTCCCTACGTGGGAGGGGGAATATGGCGGCTACTTCGTCATCAGCGAATCCACGTAGGTATAGAACTCGGGGGACTCGCCGATGATGGTTTTGAGGATACGGCCTTCGGGATCGAGGACAATCTTCGTGGGATAACCTTTTATGGCATAGCGGGATGTCACATCTGCATCGCCGGAGCCATTAAGAAGGTTGGTCCAGGGCAGGGCATGGTCGGCAACGCCCTTCTTCCACACCTCTTCGGTGTCGCAGCAGGAAATGCCTACGACCTCCAGACGGTTGTTGTACTTGGCATACATATCCTTCATTTCGGGTATGCCCTTTATGCACCATCCGCACCATGTGCCCCAAAAGTCAAGAACCACATACTTGCCACGGAAGGATGAGAGACTGACGGGCTTGCCTTCCACATTGTTCAACGTGAAATCGGGGGCAGGCATACCGTCGGCAACCGCCTTCTCGGCTTCCTTCTGCTTCAGCAGTGCCTCATAGTCGGCCACGAGTTCGGCATATACATCGCTCAGGACTCCGGTGCGCACACCCTCGCTGAACTTCTCGAGACAATCATGATGCTCCTCCAGGTCGGCATACATATAAAAGGCATAGAGACCGGCATCAGAATCCGGGTGATCTGCTACGTAGCCCGTCACGAAATTCTGGATGCTGTCCCTGCAAGCCTCGGAGACAGCCTTGAGGGAGTCGCGCTCGGCCTGCGGCTTGCTCGTTTTGTAGGATGCGAGGGCCGCCAGACCTGCCTTTTCTATCATGGGTTTGACATACGAGGAGAGAATGGCAAGTTCATCGTAGAACGGAGCATTGCCCGTAATGACATGGTCGTAGAAATCTCCCTCCACCCTGATTTCTGCACCTGGCATCACCGGCACATTGATGCCCATCATGTTCATGGCCTCTATGCTGCCGTCAGGATAGCGACGGGGCACCTTATGTATATAATAGGACTGAGGTTCCCCGGCCGTGATGGGGATAAACAGGTTCCCGTCGGGAATGGCAAAGGTGTCGATCTCAGATTCGCGCAAGCCAGCGGTAATCTTGGACTTGAAGACCGCCACGGAATCTCCCGGTTCCATACCGGTGAGCGCAAGTGTCAGGCCGGACTGCTTCTCAGAGCATCCGACAAGAAGTGCAGAAAGTACTGCAAGGAAAAGTGTACGTTTCATTTTATGTTGTTTAGACTGTAGGGACACGGCATGCCGTGTCCGTTGGTTTTGCAAGTAAGGACTCGGAACTCCGAGTCCGCATGACAGTTATTTGTGCCTCTGATTTCGGACACGGCATGCCGTGTCCCTACATGTTTTCCGCTTTGACTTCAGCCCCTTCGGGCGTCGACCTTCGGTTCACATTTCCGTTCCATACACCACCTCGTTCATCAGCACATCGTGGGGTTCGGAGGGGAGGTGATCCAACAACTGGAAGGGGAAGCAGATGCCCATCTTGTAGGCGTTGGGCAGAAGGGGAAGCAAGCGGTCGTAATACCCCTTACCACGGCCAAGGCGCACGCCATGGCGGTCGAAAGCCACTCCGGGGATGACGGCAAGGTCTATGGAGGGATAGGACTCGGGAAGGAAGACTTCTCCCGTGGGTTCCATGATGCCGTATGCACCTGGTTGCAGGGAACCGGGGGTGTATATGCGTAGTTCCAGGTCGTCGCCCGCCACCTTGGGCAAAAGCACACGCTTGCCCGTCTGCAGGGCATTGTCAAGAAGCAGGGATGTGTCCACCTCGTCGGGCAACGGATGATAGAGCAGCACCGTGCCGGCAGCACGCCACAGGCCGTCGGACATGAGGCGGGAGCATGTCTCGTTGCTCTTCTCCTTACTCCACTGGGCAGAACGGGCAGACTTCAGGCCCTTGATCCACTGCCTCAGTTCTGCCTTCTGCATCTGCGACAGACGTGCGGCAAGGCTGTACTCGCATCCGCAAAAGACCTGATTGTAGAAACCGTGCTCGCGGAGGAGTTCGTTGCGGCGTTGTTGCAGTCCCCCCTTGCGCCAGTTGCGGTCGTCGAACTGCACTCCACCTACCTGCGAGGCTGCCCAATGGCCTGCCTCGGCAATCTGGTCGAGACGTTTCCATCGGCTGCTGGCCAAGGTGGTGGTGAATGTTGTCAGTCCCATATCCTTGCAACGGCGGGCGGCAGAAAGCAGGCGCATGCGGAAACATTCCAGGCAACGGCTGCCGCGCTCAGGTTCGGCCTCGTGTCCGCGGATGGCACAGGACCATGCCGCATGGTCATAGTCGTCGTCCACTATCTCCAGTCCCAATTCCGCGGCATAGCGTGTGCACTCGTTCTTGCGGATGAGATATTCTTCCTCGGGAAAGATGTTGGGATTGCAATAATAAAGCACTGGACGGATGCCGTTTTGCAACATCCACTCTATGATAGCGCTGGAACATGGGGCGCAACAGCAATGCAGAAGAATCTCGGTCATGGGGGGTAGGTTGAAAGTTTAAAGTTTAAAGTTTAAGGTTTAAAGTTTAAAGTTGAAGGTTGAAGGTTAGAGCGTTGGGGGGCCGGTTGTCGGTTTATATTTTTGCGGACACGGCATGCCGTGTCCCTACCATGTGCATACATCGTTAATTCACTCCTCTATACGATAGAAGCAATCCTTTTCCCAGTTAGCCACATTATTATCTATATATAATGAGATGTTATTTCCATCCTCTACTCCTCGAATAGCATGATCATGATAACGAGGTTGCCATACTGCACCGGACATCATGGTGTGAGCATATCTGCTGACGGCAGACTTGAGACTGCCGACAAATGTTGATAACAGAGGCAACCGCTCGCATCGTATTCTGTTTTCAACACGCTCCTCCCTCGTAGGGACACGGCATACCGTGTCCGCCTCATTAGCAAGCGCATCCTTTTGCCTTATATCAACAATAGCATGAAAATGATTGGGTATTATCACATATTGTATCACCTCTACATTCGCCTGATGCAAGGACACATTCTTTAAGCATGTGTCAAGGTACTCTCCCAGCCTGGACAAGGACATAACCCCATCACGCACCTTCCCCAGTATCTGCCTGTGACCATGGGTACAGACAGTAATGAAGTACATCCCTTCATTGTATTCCAACCAGTGGGCCCGTGGAGATTTGCGTTTGGGTAAAGGGGTATTCATTTGGGAAATGAGGTTAAAGGTGTGTTCAATGAAACATCGGTTTTGCGGACACGGCATGCCGTGTCCCTACTCTGCTTCTGCCCTTGTTTAATCACAATTATAGTTTTCCGTTTTAATCCGACTTCGTCGTCTTGACTATCGTCTTAGTTGCTCACGTTCGGGGATGTAGGGACTCGGCATGCCGAGTCCGCTTTTGCTATTGTTATCGGACACGGCATGCCGTGTCCCTACCATGCTCTCGCTTACCCACAGTTTTCCGTTTTCACATTTCCGTTTTTATCTTTCCGTTTCCCAAAGGCTCCAACGCTTGGTGTAGGTGGTCCTTATCCTCCATGCTTCGGGATAGAGGTTGTTGATTCTGTTGCCTACGCCCTTGCCGGGACCGAGGGGGAAGCCCATATAGGACAATGTGACAGGACCCTTGGGGGCTTCCACACGTATGGCCTCGCGACGGAGATAGCGGAGGGCATCATCGTAGGAGAGTTCTATCTGGGGACCCTCGCAGAGGAATGCCTGCGGCATGACCCGGAGGGTGCTGTTGGCCTTGCGTCTGATGGCATCATGATGGCGTGCCACGTCCTGGGCGGTGCTCTCATCGGCATCGGCCGAATCAGGCAAGACAGACTTGCGGATAGCGGCACAATAAAATCCCTCACCGCGGTCGCGCCCTGGCAGGAAATGGCGCTCTTCAAGGAGTTCGGCACCAAGGCCGTCACATATCCAACGGGCATTGTCCTCGTCCTCAAAGCGATTGAAGGTACAGGTACTGTAGACAAGCAGTCCGCCGGGTTTCAGGGCATGCCATATATCGCGAAGGATACCACGCTGGCGCTCCACACACATCATCACATTGTCCATGCTCCATTCGGCCACGGCCTGTTCATCCTTACGGAACATGCCTTCGCCAGAGCAGGGGACATCGGTAACTATCAGGTCGAAACAATCGGAGAAAGCGCCGAAGTCGGCAGGATAGTTGTTGGTAACGATACTTTCCTCGGGATATGCGCCCACGGGCATGCGTGTCCACTTCTGCATGTTCTCGGCCAGGACATGGGCACGCTTGGGCATGGGTTCGTTGCTGAGGAGAAGGGAACCTTCGGGAAGAAGTCCTGCCAACAGAGTACTCTTGCCCCCGGGAGCGGCACAGAGGTCCAAAGCGGTGCATGCCGCATCAGGGCCGTAATCCTTCAGCAACTTTGCAACGTACATAGACGACGCCTCCTGTACATAATATGCACCGGCATGCAGAAGAGGGTCGAAAGTAAAGGGAGGACGCTCTGCCAGATAGTAGGCATCGGGGCACCAGGGGACAGGTTCCCATCCCACCCCGCATGGCTGTCCCAGCACTCCCCCTCCCTCACAGGGAGGGCTGAGGTGGGTCTCCCAAATCGCCGATATCTTACGTCTGTTCAGGCGGACAGACACCTCCGGCTCTGTATCGAGCAAAGCATCGCACAAACCATCGGCAACACTATCGCCATAATGTTCCCTCATCAGGGCTATGAAATCCTTGGGTAGTTCCTGCATCGGGTCAAGGTTAATACTGTACTTTGTAGGGACACGGCACGCCGTGTCCGCCCCACATATCATAAATACTATTGTCTGTTGCATTCTCGGACACGCATGCCGTGTCCCTACGGGCAACATTAAACGTTAATCGTTAAACGTTCATCGTTAAACGTTCACCGCTCACCGTTAAACAGAAACCACTCCCTTGATGGCCGGCCACGGGTCGTAATCCACCAGTGTAAAGTCCTCGTACTTGAAGTCAAAGATGTTCTTCACCTCGGGGTTAAGTATCATGCGCGGAAGCGGACGTGGTTGGCGGGACATCTGCTCGTGTATCTGCTCCATGTGGTTGGTGTAGATATGCGTGTCGCCCGTGGTATGGATGAACTCACCGGGTTTCAGTCCGCACACCTGCGCCATCATCATACACAGGAGTGCGTATGACGCTATGTTGAACGGTACGCCAAGGAACGTGTCGGCACTGCGCTGATACAGTTGCAGGGACAGGCGGCCGTTTGCCACATAGAACTGGAAGAAGGCATGGCACGGAGGCAGGTTCATGTTGTCCAAATCGGCAACATTCCATGCAGAAACGATGATGCGACGGCAGTTAGGGTCCTTCTTAATGGTATCCACCGCCTGCTGTATCTGGTCAATGAAACCCCCGTTATAGTCAGGCCAGGAACGCCATTGGTAACCATAGATATGTCCGAGGTCGCCCGTCTCAGGGTCGGCCCACTCGTTCCAGATGCGCACACCACGCTCCTGTAGCCACTTGGCATTAGTGTTGCCCTGCAGGAACCATAGCAGTTCATAGATTATGCTCTTCAGGTGAACCTTCTTGGTTGTCAGCAGAGGGAAGCCCTCCTCTAAATCAAAGCGCATCTGGTGACCGAAGATACTCTTGGTGCCGGTTCCTGTACGGTCGCCCTTATCCACTCCCTCCTGAAGTATGCGGTTCAGCAAGTCCAAATATTGTTTCATACGTAATTCACGGTCTATTTGCCACAAAGGTAACGAAATTTGTCTGAACCGCCAAGGAAATGATTACTACAAATCATTGCACAATTGACTATGCCAATATACATTGCCTATGCAATAGTACTTACTTTGAAGAGCAAAGGCCTTTACTTGTACAACTTAAGGTCTTTACTTCGCAAAGCAAAGACCTTAAGTGAAAACGGCGTTTGTTCCTATTGGTTCTGCAAACAGCGGACGTACCGCATCCTTACCTTACATAATCCACGAAACAGTACCTACAGCCGTGCCTTTCGTCGGCGTCATGACACTCACGGGAGACCTCCCTCCATTCGTTATGGTCTACTGCAGGGAAGAAGGCATCGGCCTGCTCGGGAATGGCATCAATCTCGGTCAGACAGAGACGATTGGCAATCGGCATGGCCTGACGATATACACTCTCACCACCTATTATATATATATCCTCGGTTTCGGAACATGATGCCAACGCTGTCTGCAAATCAGGGAATACCTCTGCTCCCGGCAATTCTGTCAAGGAACGGGACAAGACAACATTCCTGCGGTTTGGCAAAGCCCCCTTGGGAAGACTGTCAAAAGTCTTGCGCCCCATAATAATTGTGTGCCCTGTAGTAAGGGACTTGAAACGCTTAAGGTCGTTAGGCAACCAATAGAGCAACTTATTGTCGCAACCTATGGCCATGTTCTTTGCCACAGCGGCAACGATACTTATATACATGCAATTACTAATAAAGTATAGATATGATTATAGTAAAAAACAAATGAACGGAAGCCACATCTGACTCCCGTTCATCTTATCGTTACATAAAGTATTGATTACTGTCTACGTGTAGCAGAGTAGTTGATACGCAATGCCCATGACTTTCTCAGCACTTCCTTGATATCAGTAATGATACCCATCTGTGTCTTTGAGTCGGCCTTGATGGAGATAACCTGCTCTGCCTGATTGGCCATGCCCTGGCGCTCCTGAGCAACGAAGTCCATGACCTCGCGAGGCTCTGCATAGCGGTCGTTCAACTGTATACGGGTACTGCTACCCATCTGAGCACGAAGAGCATCAGTAGGAGGACCTACATAGATGTAACTTACCGCACTCTTCTTCTCCAACTTCTCGAGTTCCGTACCCTGAGGAACTGTCAGCTTCACCTGCAATGTTACCTCACGCATGGTGGTAACAATCATGAAGAAGAACAAGATGGTGAAGATCAAGTCAGGGAGAGATGAGGTATTCATCTCAGGCATCTCGCGACTTTCCTTTTTCTTAAATCCTGCCATTAGTTGGTTCCTCCATAGTTTTTAGGTTCAGCCTCAGAAATCTTCTGGGGATAGTAAGCACGAATAGCCACCTGCTGCTCGTTGTTCAAAGCGTCGTAAGGACGGCCGAACTTAGCCTTTGACAGATCGTTTCGCAACTCATTGTATGCTGCAACCAGCTCATTCTGTACCTGGAAATACACATCGTATGGTGTACCACGGTCGGTCTGAACAGAGATTACATGATTCTTGGTAATATAACATTGACCCAACAAATCAATTTCAACTGCAGCCTTCTCAGGCAAACTGCTCAAATCATTGGGGTTCTGGATAAACTCCTTAGCACGATTTCTCAGCAGGTTCACATCCAACTCACCGCTTCCGGTACCGTCAGAACACCACATTCTGCCGTTTGAGTTGATCTTAACATTGAGAACATTGCGTTCCTTAACGTCAATCTGAGCATCTTCCTGTTCCTTATCTGGTGGCTGAGGCAAACGACGTGCCAAACCTGTATCCGTATCCATTGATGTGGTAACCAGGAAGAAGATGAGCAGCATGAAAGATATATCTGCGGTTGAACTGGTGTTCAAACCTGGCATTTTCTTCTTTTTCTTAGCCATATCTTTCGATGTTTAATGGTTATTACTTAGAAGCTGTCTTAGTCAAGATACCGCTCATACCAACAGCAATAGCTGCAAAAGCGACAACAGACAAGATATAGATGCTCCAAATAAACATATCAACTACAGTAACCATGTGACCGGGTGTTACAGTGCCGTCAGCTGCTGTAAAATCTGCCTCGCCGATACCGAGAACATAACCTACAACCAGAGACACAACGAAGAGTGCCCATGTGCAAATGGTAATCTTTGAACCGGGAACACCAGTAGTAGCAGCAGAGTCGTTACCCTTGTTGCTAGCAATACCCTTCACTACAGCCCAAACTGTCAAAACAGTAGTTAATGCTACTATTCCATACATCAGGAAGAGCAAAAGGGATGTGAATGTCGGAGCAGCAAACTCACCCATCATCTCGTCGCCCCAGAAGCCAAAGAACATGGCAAAGACTACGAAACTGACAGCAAGGACTGCCAACATCACGTATTTGGAAATTTGCTGAATTTTCATTTCTATCTCTCCTTAATAATAAGTAGATGTTACTTTAATTAGAGATAAGGCAGAATTACTTCTTGCTCTTCTCACTTCTCACGCACATAACCAGAAGTTCCTGTGCAGCCTCCTCCATGTTACCGGTAAGAGCCTCGATACGAGAAAGGATGAAGTTATAGAATACCTGCAGAATCAGAGCAACTACGATACCGAAAATAGTAGTAATCAAAGCCACCTTCATACCGCCGGCAACAACGGTGGGGCTGATATCACCTGCCTTCTGGATGTTATCGAACGCGAGCACCATACCGATCACAGTACCCAAGAAACCGAGAGAGGGAGCCATGGCGATGAACAGGGTAATCCAAGAGCAGTTCTCCTCGAGGTAAGCGCCCTGAACCTCAGCCTCCATGTTGATGGTACGCTCGATGGTAGCCATATCGTTCTGGTCATTGCTATTCAAGCACTCCATAGCCTTGCGACCGAGCTGTGCAACGGGACCACGGGTAGCCTTTGCCTTAGCTATAGCCTGATCAATCTTGCCAGCAGCAACCAAAGCAGCCAGATCAGCGCAGAACTTGCGGGTGTTAACCTGAGCCAAGCTCAAATAAACTACGCGCTCAATACAGAAAGCCAAACCGAGAACCAATGCGATAGCAACCAATGACATGAAGCCAGCGTCACCTTCGATGAACTTAGTCTTCAAAGTCTTGTGAAGGTTCTCTTCCTCCTCAACGGGAGCAACGTCCTCAACGGGAGCAGCCTCTACGGCCTCTGCCTCAGCAACGCTATCAACAGCAGCAGAATCAACAACAGCGCTGTCCACTGCAGCAGCATCTTCCTGAGCCATTACAGATGAAGTTGAAGCGAAAGAGCATGCAGCTACCATCGCAACAATAGCAAATAACTTTTTCATTGTTTTGGTAATTTTTAGGTTTATTTATTAAATGAATACTATTATCAATGCGGAGAGAACGGGATTCGAACCCGTGATACGCTTTTGACGTATACACGCTTTCCAGGCGTGCCTCTTCAGCCACTCGAGCACCTCTCCAAAGACCATATTATGCGCTTTGCGGTTACAAAAATATAATTTTTAACGGACTTAGCATAACTATTTCACGAAAAAGTTACCTTCTCTTACCGTTTTTTACGTTTTATCCACGAAAAAACCTTATTACAGACTTCCGAAGACACGCCCAACAGTCGAATTAGTTACAGCATTGACCTCTTCCAAAGACACATTATATATATTACTCAAAAATTTGGCCACATGCACCACATAAGAAGGCTCGTTTCTCTTGCCTCGGCATGGCACCGGCGCCAGATATGGAGCATCAGTTTCAAGGACAATCCTGTCAAGAGGCACGTGCCGCAAGGTTTCAGCCAAACGGCTGTTCTTGAACGTTACCACGCCGCCTATACCCAGGACAAAACCTTCATGCTTCAACATCCGCGCTGCCGTCTCCTTGCTTCCGCCAAAGCAATGAAACACTCCCCGAAGTCCATCGGACTTGTGACGCTCCATTGCCTCGAGCAACTCCTGCTCAGCCTTCCTCATGTGAACAACGAGCGGAAGGCCATGTTCCTTGGCCCAGCATATCTGACGTTCGAAGGCATCAATCTGCTCCTTGCGAAACGTCGAGTCCCAATAGAAGTCCAGTCCAACCTCGCCAACGGCAATCATGCCGTCCAACTTCGCCTCCATACGGTCAAGCACTTCTGCCCAATCCTCCTTGACATCTTCAGGATGAAGCCCCATCATGGGATAGCAGACACCGGGATATTCCCTAACCACCTGAAGCATGGGGCCTATGCTTTCCTCGTTGATATTGGGCAGAAGCACTTTGTCTACTCCTGCCTGCATCGCCCGTTGCAGCACATCTGCCCTATCGTCGTCAAACTCCGGGCCATAGATATGGCTATGAGTATCTATCATCAGCTGTTTCGTCCCAACAAACCAAGGGCATACTGCCACAAGATTTCCTTCTTCTCAGCCGGCAGCGCCACCTTTTCCAGAAGTTGACGTGCATCCTCAAAGTACCTATTTATCAAGTCTTCACAGATGGCACGTACACCTATCTCATTGTAGAGAGAAGTAACAGCCGTCACCTTCTCGTCAGGGTCGTATTCCTTAGCCTCAATCCACCGCTCCAACTGACCGCGCTGCTCCTCATTCGCACCTTCCAGTGCCTTGATAAGCATGTATGTCTTCTTATTGCACAAGATGTCGCCACCTATGCGCTTGCCAAAAGTTTCAAAGTCGCCATACACATCAAGCATATCGTCCTGTAATTGGAATGCCAGACCTACACTCTCGCCAAAACGGTACAGCAGGTCACAGTCAGCAACAGGGGCACCGGCTTGCAGGGCACCCATCTTCATGGCACAAGCGAGCAGGACGCTTGTCTTCAGGCGAATCATCTCTATGTACTCCTCGGCCTTGACGTCCATACGGCTCTCAAAATCAACGTCGTACTGTTGTCCTTCACCTATCTCAAGCGCAGTTGCAGTAAACAGGTCCAAAACATCCTTCAAGTTTTCGTCAGGACACTGCGCAACAAGCTGATAGGCCATCACAAGCATGCTGTCGCCACTCAGTATGGCCGTATTCTCGTTCCAAACCTTGTGGACACAGGGTTTGCCACGTCTTACCTCCGCCCTGTCCATAACATCGTCATGAAGCAAGGTATAGTTATGATATGTTTCAATGCCGACTGCCGTTGGCAATGCACGTTCCACATCATCCTTATACATATTGTATGCCAAAAGCATCAGCACCGGGCGTATACGCTTGCCACCTATACTCAAAACATAGCGTATTGGCTTGTAAAGACCGAAGGGCTGGCGCTCCAGATGGAGAGCGGCCAGCCCTTGGTTTACCATAGCCAGAATTTCTTCTGAACTGTACATGATTACATAATATTATTATCCCAGACGGAACATTACAGGCAAGTTAAAGCGAGAACGCACGGTCTTGTTACCCTGACGTGCGGGCTTCCACTTAGGCATCAGCTTAACAACACGCACGGCCTCCTCAGACAAGTGCTCGTCCGGAGAACGGACAACCTTAACGTCTACGATAGAACCGTCGCGGTTAACAACGAATGCCACGATTACACGACCCTGAACACCCTGCTCCTGACAGATTGAAGGATACTTGATGTTCTGCTGCAACCACTTCATACATTCAGCATCGCCACCGGGGAAAGAAGCGTTCTCCTCAACCAAGTCATAAACGCGGTCATCGTCAACCTCTTCCACAATAGGACCAACGGGACCTGTGGCAACTGCGCCGGGTGCACCTGTACCTACAACAGTGGTAATGGCCTGGTTGACCTCCTCAGAAGTTTCAATCTCTTCCTCGGGGAGTTCAGTCTCATTATCCACGATATTGATAATTTCTGCAACCTTGGGAGCTGCCTGTGGGGGAGGCGCAACGATTTCCTGCTGCTGGGTGATGGGAATCATGTCCTCTTCCAGAACAACACTCTCATAAATCTTACCCTCTTCCTTCACCACGACATCACGAGAAGTGTACTCGAATGCGGCGAACATGGCCGCCAAGACCACAACATAGCCGATAAGCAGGCTTGTGGATTTCTGGCCACGGAGTTCATCGTTAACTGTCTTGATTGCTTCCATAATTATATTGTTTATCGTTTTTTAGCACAACTGCAACGGCAAATGTAGGACTTTTTTTCCATATACTGACGTATGCCCTGCGATTTTTTTACACAAAACGTACTTTTTAGGGTGCGTACTGGCCATATTGGTGCAAAATGCAGTATCTTTGAAACCCAAACTAAAGAATCATGACCCCAAGAAACCTCCTAGCATACATCCTTTCACTATTCCTATTCTCTACTGTATCAAAAGCGCAGGAAAGTACCAGCATTTTCAACTTTCTGAACCTGCCAACGTCATCGCATGCCATGGCCTTGGGCGGCAAGAACATTTCATTGATTGAGGATGACGCTTCACTGATTTTCCAGAATCCGGCCCTGATGAGTTCCGTAAGCGACAAGACACTGGGGTTCAGCTTCCTTACATACATGCAGGGGAGCAAAGCGGGCAGCATCAGTTATGTACAGGCACAGGGAGAAAGGGGCACATGGGGCGCCATGGCCCAGTTCGTCGGATACGGAGACATAACAGAAACAGACGAATGGGGGAACTATATGGGCATGAGCAAGAATCTGGACATGAACCTGGCCGGCGGCTACAGTTATTTGCTCAGCGACCGCTGGGTAGGTGGCGTGAACGGCAAATTCCTTTATTCCACATACGCCGGTTATTCAAGCATTGCCCTGGCAGTGGATCTGGGACTCAACTACTTCAACAGCGACAAGGACTTCTCCTTTTCCGTTGTGGCAGCCAACCTTGGCGGACAGGTTAGCGCATTCGGGGACATTGCCGAACGTTTGCCCATGGACCTCCAACTTGGCATAAGTAAGGGGCTGGGGCATATGCCTGTCAGAGTACACCTGATGTTCTTTGACATGTTCCACTGGAGTAAAAATTACTACTACTCGGCCGGAGGAGACACCAGCGGATTCCAGGTATTCCTCAACCACCTGAATATCGGCGCCGACCTCACCCTATACGACGGGAAGTTCTGGCTTGGTCTCGGATACAACTTCCGGCGTGGATACGAAATGAAAGCAGCCGGAAGTTCGCATGCCTCAGGTCTGACACTAGGTGCCGGCATCAACATCAAGAAAATAAAAGTTGGCATGGCCTACGGCAACTACCATACCGGCGCTCCCACCCTGTCATTCACCCTTGCCTACTCTTTTGCCAAGGAGAGCAAGACTGGCAAGACTGCACCAATCACAAAACAACCCACTAACCAAATTACACAATGATTACCATAGCTATCGACGGCCATTCGTCTTGCGGTAAAAGCACAATGGCCAAAAACCTTGCCAAGGAACTGGGATATGTCTACATCGATACGGGTGCCATGTATCGCAGTGTCACATATTATGCCATGCAGAACGGCATGATAGACGCAGAAGGCAACATTGATACCGAACGCCTTAAGGCAGCCATGTCCGACATACACATCTCGTTCAAGTTCAACCCGACAACCGGTCGTCCCGACACATATCTGAACGGCATACGTGTAGAAGACAAGATACGAACCCTGGAGGTCAGCAATCACGTCAGTCCCATCGCCACACTCGGTTTCGTACGCGAAGCAATGGTAGCGCAACAGCGAGAAATGGGCAAGGCAAAAGGCGTCATTCTGGACGGACGCGACATCGGCACAGTCGTTTTCCCCGATGCAGAACTGAAAATTTTTGTCACTGCCAGTGCCGAAATACGTGCACAGCGCCGCTATGACGAACTTACCGCCAAGGGGGAACAATGCAACTATGACGATATTCTGAAAAACGTCCAGGAACGCGACTATATCGATTCGCACCGCGAAATATCCCCTCTGACCCAAGCCGAGGACGCCATTGTACTGGACAACAGCAACATGACTATAGCCGAACAGCAGGAATGGTTATTGAAATTGACGAAGGAAGTGGCTTCTGCTTCGGAGTGACCAGGGCCATAGGAAAGGCAGAAGAGGAACTGGGCAATGGAAAGAAACTCTATTGCCTGGGAGATATCGTGCACAACGGAAAGGAGTGCAGCCGCCTGCAGCAACTTGGTCTGGAAACCATAGACCACGGCACATACAACACCTTGCGCGACGCCAACGTCCTGCTCCGCGCCCATGGAGAACCTCCTTCCACCTACAAGAAGGCACAGGAGAACAACATACACATCGTGGACGCCACATGTCCCGTTGTACTGCACCTACAGGAGCGTATCCGCAAGGAATACACGGCAGACACAGATCACAAGAAGCAGATTGTCATCTTCGGCAAGAACGGTCATGCCGAGGTGCTTGGGCTTGTAGGCCAGACAGAAGGAACGGCCATCGTTATAGAGAGTCCCGAAGAAGTTGGCAGACTGGACATGAACCGCGATATCTGCCTGTACAGCCAGACGACAAAATCCCTGGACGGTTTCCGCACCATCGTGGAATACATACAGAACCACATCTCGCCCGATGCCACGTTCAAATATGCCGACACCATCTGCCGTCAGGTGGCCAACCGCATGCCGCACATACGGGAATTCGCCTCACGCCACGACGTAATCCTCTTTGTGTGCGGAAAGAAAAGCAGCAACGGGCGCGTACTATTCTCCCAGTGCAAAGAGGTAAACCCACGCAGCTATATGATAGATACAGCCAGCGAGGTGGCCCCCGACTGGCTACAAGACTGTTCGTCCGTTGGCATATGCGGTGCTACTAGCACACCGAAGTGGCTAATGGAGGAGTGTAAAGTACGTATCCAGGAGTTGCTTGGCGGCAACGAATGACGTCTTCTCCCCGTTCAGCACGGCCTGTTCTTCCAGATGCAGCATAGTCTCTATGGTGGGATTCTGGAAGAAACTGTTGCGCAGGCTCTCGTTGATGCTTTCATACATCCAGTACTTCGCCTGCTCCGCCCTGCGGTGCTCAAAGTATCCGTTGGCCTTCACGAAGTCCACATAGCGGTACACCATATCCCAGATCTCCTTTATGCCTATGCCGTAGAAACCGCTGTAGCAGAGCACCTCCGGTTCCCATCCGCTCTCGGGTGTGGGGAACAGATGCAAGGCATTGCGGAAGTGACTCGCAGCCAACTGGCTCTTTTCCACGTTGTTGCCGTCACACTTGTTGATGATGATACCGTCGGCCATCTCCATGATACCGCGCTTTATGCCCTGCAACTCATCGCCGGTACCAGCCAGTTGTATCAGCAGGAAGAAATCAACCATGGAGTGACATGCCGTCTCGCTTTGTCCTACACCCACGGTTTCCACAAAAATCTTGTCGTATCCGGCCGCTTCGCAAAGGATGATGCTTTCGCGGGTCTTTCGCGCCACTCCACCCAGAGAACCCGCCGAGGGACTTGGACGGATAAAAGACTTGGGATGCACGGACAGTTTCTCCATTCTGGTCTTGTCGCCAAGGATACTGCCCTTCGTGCGCTCACTGCTGGGGTCTATGGCCAATACTGCCAGTTTGCCGCCATATTCCTTCAGGACATGTACGCCGAACTCGTCTATGCTGGTACTCTTGCCTGCACCCGGAACACCGCTGATACCTATGCGCACACTATTTCCACTATACGGCAAACACTTTTCTATCACCTCCTGGGCTATGGCAATATGTTCCGGCAAGGTGCTTTCAACCAAAGTGACGGCCTGTCCAAGGATGGAAGAATCACCTTTCAGAATACCCTCCACATAATCTCCTGCCGTAAGGTTACGCCTTACAAACCTGCCACGTTTCAGGTAAGGGTTGATACTTGAGGGCTGTTCAACGCCCTTGTTCACCACCAGGCCTGCATATTCAGAACTATTCTCGGGATGTTCCATATCGTTATGTCTTTATGCATGACACCTCCATTTCAGGAAGCATCAGTCCATGTCCTTCACTGTTATGTTTATAATCTTCACCGGCGCTTCGGCATCATCGCTTACCAAAAGTATGCGGGGACGTGACTTGAAACGGGACAGCAGGTTCTTCTTCACCGCAATCTTCATCTTGGCACTCTTGCCTGGCATAATCACTCTGCCCGACAAGGATACGCCTACGGCATGATTGAACAGTTGCAGATTATGTATCGTCAGCGGTGCATCACCCTCGTTGGCAACCACCACCTCTGCCTTCATTTTCTTGGATGTCTTTTGCATGACCACCTCGTCGGCACTGAGTTTCATCCTGGGTTTCTTGCCGCCAGAGACAACCGTTTCTGCCGGAGGGAGCAGTACAGAGGAGACGACTATCTCGTTGGATTCCCCGATCTTGTCTCCCGAATATCTGGCCAGGTACACACTTGTCTGGTTCAGTCCCAGTGTAGTCAACTTGTTGCTGTCCAATATCAAGCGCACCACACCGGCCTTGCCTCCGGGGATGGTTTCGGGCAGATATTCCGCATGGAGATACGGAGGCAGGTGCATCAGTTCGGGACTGTAGGCAGTACGTTCAGTATTAACGACCTTCAGGTCCGCATACACCATATCGCCCTTCCTGACATTGTCAAATTCAATATAGTTGGTGCTCATCCTGACATTCCCCAAATCTATGGGGAATCCGGTAGCATAGTCCGACAGTACCGTCATCACACGTCCCTGAAAAGTCAGGAACTCGGGCTCCTTGCCGGCATTTGTATACACTTCCACATACTTGCTGAACGTGCCAAGGATGCCGGCATCAAACTCCACCGTTATCTCGCCTTTTTCGCCAGGGGCTATATTGCCACGGGTATAGGTTGCCTTGGTACAACCGCAGGACGGAACCACCTTCTTGATATGCAGAGGTTTGGTTCCTTTATTTGTAAAACCGAAGACCACGACATGAGGTTTTTGGAAAAGCACCTCACCCGTCTTGTGTATCTCCGCATCCGGCACAAAACGCGGTTGTGCGAATGATGGCACAGCCAGCAACATCATGCAGGAAAATAACAGTTTTCTCATCATAACATTGGCAAAGATACGAAGAAGTGGGTTATTTTCCAAATTTATTCCTAAAATGTCAAGCATTGGGACTACATAATACACCTGTCACTTCGCCCGAACCTCAGTGGCGGTAAAATGAACCGTCAGTAATGGTAAACTTTATCGCCAATGACGGTTCATTTTACCGCCACTGGAGACAAAAAGCATCGTCACCGAGGATTATGCAAAAAGTCCGGGACGGCTACCTTAATGTTCTCAGCACTGCCTCCATCTGGCGCACGAGGTCGCGTTTGTCTGTGGAAGGAGAGTATACAAAACCCTCGCCCACAATCACCCTGCCCGTCACCGTATCCACACGCGAGATGCTGACGAAAGGACCTCCCAAGGCACCGTTTCTCATCTCCCACAGGCCTCGTGCCTCCATCACCTTGCGACCGTTTATCTCACGCTCGGCACATTCTACCAAAGGACGTTTGTTCTCCCTCTCTCGCACGGTCTGCATCCACTGCCCTTCGTTGGAACCGGGGATGTTGTGTTTCATCACGGAGTCGCGCTTCTCAACATAGCGGTCGACATCCATAAGGTCCTCCCCATGCCAGTCGTAGGTATAGACCACAAGGTTCAGGTCCTTCTCCAGCAGATTGGTTCCGCCCCACAGGAAACGCTCGCCCTTCTTGGTAGCCCTCATATTCTCAGGAGCACGGACCGACATGCCAAGCACTTCCTTCAGGTCATCGTCCACCTTCTTGCTGTATTTCTTCCTGAGCAGTTCCACGCGCCTTTCTATCTGCGACTCAACAAGTATTTCCTTTATCCTTTCCGAATTGAGCACGAGATATTCACGCAACACATCCAGCGACGGTGCTGCCACCACAAGTTCCAACTGAGGTTTGGCATACTCGTTGCGACGGGTTCCCATCATAGGTTTGTCCAGAGTCTTGTCCACCTTTACGAACAATTTGGTGTGGAAAGTGGTATGGGTGGCGGCATATCCCTTGCTGAGAATTCTCGTCACACGGAAAAGATCCTCCACCTGCATAAGTCCGGGAACCTGGGCCTTCACTATGCCGTTTATGGAATCCTGCAGATCGCTGTCCCACACTTCCTTGTCTACCACCAAGAGCAGTTCGCTGGGCAAACCCTTTGAACTAACCAGGACTTTCTTCTTCTCTCCTTCACCAGAACATGCCGCCAACAGCACTACCGCCAGCAACAGCCATATAATACGCTTCATTTTATCGTCTTTGTCTATATTATTCCCTTACTTCTACAATCTCATTCACTCCATGTGCCCTGAATTCCTCTGCATAGCAGCACCTTATGGCAGGTACTCCCGATGCATAGGCTCCCTTGCGTTCCACTGTCAGTTCCGTTTCCAGCACATACTTGCCATGTGGCAGGGCCGGGATGAAATAATCCGTGCGGTCGTCACGTACCTGCATGTAGAAAGACAGGCCTTTCTGCCAACCGCAGCACGACAGTTTGCTTACGGGTTCCGTACATCCGGCACGTGGCACGTTGAGCACAACGTATTCATAGTCACGCTTTGCGTCTATCAGTATACTCTCCTTTATCCTGTCGCCAACCTGGGGTGTCTTTGCATTGAAACGACGTTCCAGACTGATGTCCATGCCGGCGCTCTCCACCTGCCCTATAGGCAAGGCGTATTCTCCATAGACGGCTGCCCACATAACAGACTTGCCGTCATTCTTTATGACAACGGACTTGTTCTTGGATATATCCAGCGTATCCCTCTGCACGGAAAAAACGGCATCAGTATCCTTCTGCATCATGCCACCCGTCAAGGCATACACGGCATCTATGCAGTCTATGGGCGACTTCCATCCCTGTGTGCGTTTCTGGTCCAGGAGCCAGTATTGCATGCCACGGATGGTGGCGGTGTCCTCGGGACATACCGTGTGCCATGCTTCCATCACCTGGGTGTGTATGTGCAGACGGCGGTCTATGCTTGGCCAACTGCCTCCGCGGTATGCCAGATATGTGCCGTCCTTGTGGTTCAGGCGTGTCCTGAGTACAGCCACACCATCTTTCAGCACGGCCTCCTTCAGGGCATGCTTCACTATCATGGCTATGGCAATGTACTCGCTGTCCATTTCTTCCAGATTGTCGGGCAGACGCTTCAGCACCTTCTTTACAAGTTGCAGTGTTTCCTTGTCTGCCTCTCCATCCTTGACAAGAACATACAGAGTACGCAAATCGCCAAGCCACGGCGTCCAGTCCTTGTTGTACTCCTTGCGCTTCTCTATGCCTTCTTCAAGGGTTGCCTTCAGATAACGCTTTATGCCGGCCATCACCTTTCTGGCATTGGCATTGCCGGAACCAAGACGTGCCAATAGGTAACCCACCTCGCGTGTCAGGTAGGCATTGCCGGCCAGACCTGGATACCAGGGCATGCTGCCGTTCTCCTTCTGCATGGTATATACCTTATTTATATATATAGTGGTATCTGGCAATCCCAATTTATGGGCAGCATAATAGGCGGAGGCATAGGACAGGACGTCATTGGCAGAGGGTTGTACCACCTTTGGCAAAGCCTCCAAGGCCGTCTGCACGGGGTCGGCAACCTTCTCCACTATAACACGTCTGTCCTGTGCACCGGCAGGGAAGAGGTCGGCAAGGATTACCTTCTCGCTCTCTCCAGGCTCTAAGGTCAGAGCCTTGCTCTCTGTCAGCGTCACCACAGAGGATAGTACCGGTATCTCCCGTTGCTCGCCGTCACTATCCTTGTCGGCAAGGGCCACGGCCTTGAACTTCAGTCCTTCCAGCCCCTGCGCCACAGGATATGTGAACGTATAAACCGTATCACGCTCCTGTGCCACGGCGAACTTCACGGTCTTCTTCATCAGCACCTTGTCGGTCTGTGCATCCATTACCTGTACCTGCACTTTGCCCTTCTGCATGGCCGTGCCTGTATTGTTTACCTGCACGGTGAACGAAAGCACGTCCTGTTCACGGACAAATCGGGGCAGATGCAGTTTGGCTGTAAGGGCCTTGCGGGCAACTATTTTTTCACCCAGTGTGCCCACACGCATATCGCGGGTGTGCGCCAAACCATTCAGGTTCCATGTGGTCAGGCTCTGTGGCATGGTAAACGAGATTGCTACCCTACCCTCTGCATCAGTACGCAACCTGGGCATAAACATGGCGGTCTCGCTGAAATCCGTTCTCACATCCACACCAGCAAAAATGTCATCTTCCTGAATTTGTGCCGATTCTTCCATCTCTGCCATACCGGCACTTGGACTATTAACTTTGATATACCTTTGAGTACCACCGGAAAATTCCCTTTCAAACAACACGACAGCATTCTTTCGGTTAAAGTAGTCCTGGTTAAAAGCACTATACTCATACTTGGGAATCTTGGGATACCAGACATCGAAATTCATTGCGCATAACATGCCCAACTTATAGAACCATCCCATGCTCCATTGCTGAGTATAGGGCAAGTAGTGGTTAATGGGCAGAGCAAACTTCCATTCATTAGCGCCAAACGCATCCAAGGACGCATCGTACATACCCAGCATCACATTGGCATCCACGGGCTGCCCCTTGGCATCAGTCACACGCATGGTCCATTGCTCCGTGGCACCTGGCTGGGTAAAGTCGCGGAAAGTTTCCCAATGCAGATGAAGTCTGGTATCAGGAAGCCGTTTGTACAAAGGAATGTTCTTGGAACGCACCATGCCATCCAGCACATATGTTGCCATCAGGCGAATGCCGTCGGCATAACTGTCCTTATATGGAATATCCATGCATGTCAGTGTATCCGTCATCAGCATCACAGTATCTATTGCCACACTCTCGCCGGCAAAGGCTGTCAGGAAGACATAGCGCTGCTTTCCTGCCGGCATTCTGAATTCCAATCTGGCAGGCGTTTGGGCATCAAAGGAATCCACCGGACACTCCAGCCATTCCTTGGCCCTCTTCCCAGTCTCCACCATTGGGGGATCGGCAAACAGACGTACAAAGGCATAGTCGGTCTGAGTTTCGCCCTGGGCAGAAAGCACAGACACGTCCACCTTTACCCTGGGAGCATAGCGATAGGTGTATGCCCGGCTCACGGGTACTGCCAGCACAAATCTTCCCTCCATGTCTGTATAGACGGTATCCAAGTGGCGGCTCTCGTCAGCAGACATCCTTCGCCACCACCAGCAGGTCATTCTCCTTGCTGTGGCAGTTACCCTGCCGCCTCGCAAGGGTGTGCCGTCATAGTTCATGGCACGTCCAGACACATATATAATGCTGTCCTTAGCCTCATCTTCCTCCTCTTCCATGGGCAAGACACTCACTTCCATGTCCCTTTCGTCCATCTCCACATAGAACACCGGGCGCTTGTACTCCTCCACCCGTATCTCGTGAACCGTACCATCCACACGCACCCAGTAGCTGCCCAGTTCCGCATCCATGGGAATCTCCAGTGTTGCGCTCAGACTACCGAAATCGTCCGAGCGAAGCGTCGTGTCCGCCAGCACCTTACGAGTTCTCGGCTCCTGCAGCTGGACCCTGCATTCGGTACTCTGCCGGACCTGTGCTTCCCAGTGTTTCATGCTATACAGGATGGCAGACATCTGCACCTTCTGGCCAGGGCGGTATATGCTTCTGTCCGTATAAATAGCCACACGCGACTGCTCCTTGGAAGACGGTGCACTGTAATTATAACTGTCATAGTATGCAATTTCCGGCAGGCAACTGTCCGCACCCAAGACAACACGCACGGTATTTAGCACCGTATTCTTCTCCTTGCCTTTTATCACCGTAGCTTCTGGCATTGGTTTGCCTGTGCGAGCATCCACTGCAGTGACACGTACCTGTTTGCCGGGCATATCCGTCACAAAGCACTGTAGAGCCGATACCACGAAGTTTTTCTTCACCTTCTTGGGCTTCTTCCACAGACGGACATCTGTCTTGCTGCTGAATTCCATTATATAACGCCCAGGCTTGGTGGGAGCGACAAGCGGGTTCTTTTCCAGCAGCTTGCCACGACTGTCCAGCAAACGCCACTGCACCTGCTTCACGTTGACAGAGTCCTCTATGGTCAGATTCAGGGAGTCTCCGGGATAGTAGACCTCTGCCATGTACACCCTCAGCTTCGGAGCAGCGTCTAATATGGAGTCGCGGATAGCCCAAAGACGTTCCTTTTCTGCCTTCACCTGGGCGGGTTTACTGTTGCCATAAGACACATAGAAGTCTATCAGTTCCTGCTCGCTCATCACCGAGTCCTGAGGGCACCAATCGTATGCGGCACGCCACACCACATAGAGCATATTGCTACCATACACCTTCTCGTCCTTGCCTCTCTCCACAATGGGCAACCAGTCCTTGGTGCGAGCATTATAGAGCAGTTCGGGTTCTGCAAGTGCCTCGCGGAAGAGTTGCAAACTTCTCTTCCTCCACTCGCCGGTAGCATCGGAATAGGCACGCATGGCATACAGTTGTGCCAATGCCGCGGTGTAAACGGCACGGCGCACACCGGTCTTTCCGGCACGTTCCTTTTCCAGAAGTTGCAGGTTATACTCTATGCTGTCGGGCGACACCATCTCCCTCAGCAGACATTTCTCCAATATCCCCGCCAACTCGTCCTCACGGGCATAACCCATTATGGGGAGCATAAGCAGGAGGACAACAAGCAGTTTCCTAAACATCTCGATAATCGTTGACATATACATGCTTTTTAATACTTTAACACCACAAAGTAACGGATTTTGTATTTAAGAAGCAACTAATCGTGTCCTTATTTACCTTAATTTAAACATTCACGTCCGCATTTTGGATTTATTTGTATATCTTTGACCTCAGAACACACAAGCATACATTAGATATGGACGAAATCACACTGAATATGCTCACCGCCCTGACGGATGCATGCGAGGGTCATCTGGTACTGAACCATTCCGGCATAGAGAGCGCCACCTCGGACGAAAACCTGAACATTACCATAAAGATGCAGGACGGCCGCATCCTCCTGCCCGAGCAGGTAGACCTCAAGGCCCTGAGCGATGCCGTACAGCACTGGAAAGAGGAGCACCCGGGGTTCTTCCAGCGCATACTGGGCGCAATGATGTAAAGACCTTAAAGACCTTAAAGACCCTAAAGACCCTAAGGACCTTTTCCCAATGAAAACAGGACTTGTTCTTGAAGGTGGCGGCATGCGAGGCCTGTTCACCGCCGGCATTCTGGACGTGATGATGGAGCGCGACATCAAAGTGGACGGCATCGTAGGCGTGTCGGCCGGAGCATGCTTCGGATGCAACTACGTTTCCCGACAGATAGGCCGTGCCCTGCGCTACAACATGAATATGAAGGACGACCCTCGCTACATGGGCATCCGCAGCCTCATCCGTAGCGGCAACCTCATGGATGCAGAGTTTGCATACCATACCCTGCCGGACGAGATAGACCCCTTCGACAAAAAGGCCTTTGCACAGAGCAGCACGGAATTTCATGTGGTTTGCACGGACGTCATCACCGGCGACCCTGTCTACAAGCGCCTTACCGCTCCCGTAGACTACGAGTTCATGGAGTGGATACGCGCCTCCTCTGCCCTGCCACTCGTCTCCCACCCCGTGGAACTGGACGGCCGTCTGCTATTGGACGGGGGCATGTCGGACAGCATTCCCCTGAAGTATTTTCAGAAGCAGGGTTTTGAGCACAACATCGTTATCCTGACCCAGCCCTTGGGCTTTACCAAGAAGCGCACGAAACTAATGCCTCTGTTCCATGCCTTCATGAAGAAGTACCCTGCCGTCATAGAACTGATGAACCGCCGCCACATCATGTATAACGCCCAACTGGAATACCTTGCCCAGGAGCAACAGGCAGGCCGCGCTACCCTAATAGCCCCCGACGACACCCTCCCCATCGGCCGCACCCAACAAAGCGGCAAACGCATGAAACTCGTTTACCAGATGGGACGCGAGGCAGCAGAGAAAGTTTTCTAAGTTAAGCGAAAGCAGTTATCGTTAAACGTTCCTCGTTCTCACCGCGCCAGCTGTCGTGACGAAGTCTGCAAAGCATACCAAGTAACATATCACGACAAGCTTAGCGCTACATGCTCCAAATGGTGTAAATATACACCAATGAGGCAGGGATGGCAAGCAGACTGCTGTCGAAACGGTCCAGGAAACCGCCATGACCCGGCAGCACGTTACCACTGTCCTTGATGCCAAGTTGACGCTTGATCTGGCTCTCCACCAAGTCACCCCATGTGCCGAAGATTGCAACAAGGAGACCAAAACCCATCCACTGAAGAAGGGTGAGAGAGGGTTCGTAACGTGCAATGATTGCACCCACGCCTACGGCGAGCAGGGTTCCGCCTATACTGCCTATCCACGACTTGTTGGGAGAAATGCTGGGGAACAGACGATAGGGTATCTTCTTGCCCAGAAGAGAACCGACGCAATATGCACCGGTGTCACTGCTCCAAAGGAACAGGAACACAGCCAGAGGATACATGTAGACATAGGCCGTGCCCAACGGACCCATGGGATATGGAACAAAGGCCACGCAATTTAGCAGGGCAAAGGGCAGAGCCACATACACCTGGGACATCATGGTGTAGGCCCATGAAACAAGTGCGCTCTGTCTGTCAGAATAGAGATGGCTGACCAGCAGGTACACTATTGTCACCAGATAGGGCAGGAACACCGATGAGGGGATAATAAGCATGGCGTTGGCATAACCGCAACTGTACGCAAAGAAAGCGAAGTACAGGAGTATGCTGGACAGCACACATATAAAGGGATTGGTGTTCACACCTTCCTGCTTGTTCACAATTCTGCAGAACTCCAGCGTGGAGAGTGCTGACACGATGGCAAACAGTGCGCCGAAGGTGAATGGGCTGTAGACAATGGAGCCTACGAGTACTGCCACAAAGGCCGCACCGGTGATGGTACGTAGGATAAGATTTTTCACGATTGGGATGGGGTGTTTGGGGTTAGGGATTAGGGGATATAGGATCTATAGAGTCTATAATTTCTATAGCATCTATTTTAAACAGACTGCCCAGAGGATGCAGGCTGGTCAGCAGCAGGTGGTTCGCTCTCCAGGAGTTCTTCGGTGCGGCTGGTCCAGGGGCGCTTGCCAAAGATGTTCTCCACGTCCTCGGCAAAGATGACCTCACGCTCCTGCAGGATTTGAGCCAGTTGGGCATGGCCTTCGCTCTTCTCGGCAAGGAGGGCCTTGGCACGGGCATACTGCTCGGCTATCATGCGCTGTACCTCGGCATCTATCTGGCGTGCGGTATCCTCGCTATAGGGGCGCTGGAACTGGTACTCGTCGTTGTTGTAATAGCAGAGGTTGGGCAACTTGTCGCTCATACCCATATAGGCAATCATGCCGTATGCCTGCTTGGTGACGCGCTCCAGGTCGTTCATGGCACCCGAAGAGATATGACCGGTGAAGAGTTCCTCGGCGGCACGTCCGCCCAGAGTGGCACACATCTCGTCCAGCATCTGTTCCTTGGTGGTAATCTGACGTTCCTCGGGCAGATACCATGCAGCACCCAGGGCACGTCCACGGGGCACTATGGTAACCTTCACCAGAGGGTTGGCATATTGCAGATGCCAACTTACGGTGGCATGGCCAGCCTCGTGCAGGGCAATGGTGCGCTTCTCCTCCACGGTCATCACCTTGGTCTTCTTCTCCAGACCGCCTATGATACGGTCCACGGCGGCAAGGAAGTTATCCTTGCCCACGGAACTCTGTCCGTGACGGGCTGCTATCAAGGCGGCTTCGTTGCAGACATTGGCAATGTCGGCACCGGAGAAACCGGGCGTCTGGCGGGAAAGGAAATCAAGGTCGAGGTCGTCGGCCTTCTTGATTGGGCGCAGGTGCACCTCGAAGATGGCACGGCGCTCGTTCACATCGGGAAGGTCCACATGTATCTGGCGGTCGAAACGTCCTGCACGCAACAGGGCCTTGTCCAGAATGTCGGCACGGTTGGTGGCGGCCAGGATGATGACACCGCTGTTGGTGCCGAAACCGTCCATCTCTGTGAGCAACTGGTTCAGCGTGTTCTCGCGCTCGTCGTTGCCACCCGTGCTGATGTTGCGGCTACGGGCACGTCCCACGGCATCTATCTCGTCGATAAAGATGATGCAGGGGCTCTTCTCCTTGGCCTTGCGGAAAAGGTCGCGGACACGGCTGGCGCCAACGCCAACGAACATCTCAACGAAATCCGAACCGCTCATTGAGAAGAAGGGCACGTCGGCCTCGCCGGCTACGGCCTTGGCAAGCAGGGTCTTACCGGTTCCCGGAGGACCTACGAGCAGGGCGCCTTTGGGAATCTTGCCGCCCAGTTCGGTGTACTTGGCAGGGTTCTTCAGGAAGTCTACAATCTCCTGCACCTCCTGCTTGGCTCCCTCCTGTCCGGCAACGTCCTTGAACGTCACCTTGGCATCGTCCTTCTCTACCAGACGTGCACGACTCTTGCCCACGTTGAAGATTCCCATGGGACCGCCACTGCTGTCGCCACTGGAAGAACCGCCACCGCTCATGCGGCGCATGATGAAGATCCAGAAGAAGACAAGCAGGAGCATGGGACCTATGTTGATGAGGAAACTCCACCAGGGAGAATCCACCTCGTGCTCGTAGCGCACATCGCCATTGAAGTTGCCGTTGGCACGCTCGGCTTCTATGAACTCGTCCAGTTTGTCGGAACTGGGATATTGTGTAACTACGGAAGGTTTCTGTCCCTTGAAATCATTGTTGCCGGGGAATACATCGCGGTAGTGTTCAGGGAGCAATTGCAGAACGGCAGTACCCTTATCCTTGTTGGCCACAAGTTCCTTGCCGTAGCCCTTGCGGACACAATTCTGGAATTCCGTGTAACTTACCTCCTTTGTAGAAGAGGGTTTGAGCGATTCACCCTCGCCCGTAATGAACAGATAACCCAGAACCGCCAGGATAATCATATATACCCAGGTGAAATTGAATGAGGGTCTCTGCTTCTTGTTGCTGTTATTGTTTGCCATTAGTCCAAATCAGGTATTTCCGTTAGTTCGGCATCTGCCCACAGATGCTCTATATCATAAAAGGCACGTTCCTCGGGCAGGAAGATGTGCACTATAACATCGGCATAGTCCATTGCCACCCAGTTGCTGTTGCGCAAGCCGTCCACCGCCAAGGGTCGTGCCCCGCAAACCTCACGGGCCTTGTCGCCCACGCTCATGGCCAGTGCATGTACTTGCGTAGGACTTCCGCCCTGTGCAATCACAAAGTATGTACAGATGGTATCCTCAATGCTGCTGAGGTCCACAATAACTATGTCATGGCCTTTCTTGTCCTGAATGCCGTCAATGATGATATCAAGTAACTTGTGCTTTCCTGCCTTATACATTATATATATATTATATTTGAGCCTCAAAGGTACGACTTTTAGAAGTCGTGAGCAAAGAATCGCCTCGTTTTGGCACTTTTTTTTACTTTTTTTCACGAAAATGTTTGGTCATGTCAGAAAAACGCCTTACCTTTGCACTCGCAAACAAGAAACAGCGCACACGAACACGCGTTCATCTTGACAAAGCACTTTGATTGGGCTATGGTGTAATGGTAACACTGCAGATTCTGGTCCTGCCTTTCCTGGTTCGAGTCCGGGTAGCCCAACAAAAACGAAAGGATTCTTCAACAGAAGAGTCCTTTTTCTTTTGCCTCAACCTTATTTTTTCAGGAAAACGGGCACAATAACCGATATTTATCGCCCCATTTCTTTGCCATACAAACCATAATGCATATATTTGGATGCAATTTCCAACTCATAACCCCCTATAGAGTATGAAAAAGTATTTAGCAGAGATGATCGGTACAATGGTATTGGTACTGATGGGTTGCGGCACTGCCGTTAGTCTTAATTGTGGAGCGGACACCGCTTCTGTTGTCGGCACAGCAATCGCCTTTGGTCTGGCCGTAGTGGCAATGGCCTACACTATTGGTGGCATTAGCGGATGCCACATAAATCCAGCAATCACCCTGGGTTGCCTGCTGACCGGCCGCATCAGTGGCAAGGATGCAGCCATGTACGTGATATTCCAGGTTATTGGTGCTTTCATCGGTTCCGCCCTGTTGTTTGCCTTAGTTTCCGGCCTGACACCAGGCGGCACAACCACAGGCGCCAACGCCTGCTCCGGTGACGTGGTGAACGGGCTGATCGCTGAAATCATACTGACCTTCATCTTCGTGCTGGTGGTGCTGGGCACTACCGACAGCAAGAAAGGTGCAGGCAACTTCGCAGGTCTGGCGATAGGCCTGTCACTGATCCTTATTCACCTGGTCGGCATCCACTACACCGGCACATCAGTAAACCCTGCACGCAGCATTGCTCCTGCCGTATTTGAGGGTGGAAAGGCCCTAAGTCAGTTGTGGGTGTTCATCGTTGGCCCATTCATCGGTGCCGCACTGAGCGCCGTAGTATGGAAGATTATCGGCAAGGAATAATCCGGGAAAAGAAAGCATAAGTTGCGGGAGGCAGATTCACTGTCTCCCGTTTTTATTGTCCGAGCACCGCAACCATGCCCATGGTCATGCGCCAGTTTATTTCTATGCAGGGATGAAGGTGTCCGCCGAACGTAATGAGCATGTCCACACCGACAGGCCCGGAATACCACGGGGCCATCAGGAGAAGGCGTTCCAGATACCACCTGCGTATGCCGGCAAGGGAATCGGGATTGTCCAGTTGCGAAAGAAGCATGGCTTCCTTTTCCTGTTCCGAACCCTTTATGTTTTCAATGAAATGCCCATGGGCGTCTGTGGAGAAAAGGTTCAGGCCAATGTATTCAGCCCTGCCATCCTTCATCCAGAACTCCATGGCAAAGTCCTGACGTCTCTGCAACAATCTTTCCACCACGACACTGCCCTGCTGGCGCAAGATGCGCCTGACCCATCCCTGCCAGTTGGGGTTGTCCGTCAGCATCAACCCCTTGCCACTGCTGCTCCACGGCGACTTCATGACAATCGCGCCCCATTGCGAGAGGCATGACAACACGTCGTCAAGGCTCTCGCAACACGTTGCATCGATGCCAAGAACACGTTGCACCGCCACCGTGCTCCCTCGACCGGAAAGACGGCGCAATTTCTCGAGCCATTCCCTGTCGGGCATGCTATGGCGGGGCACTCCTGCAAGTTCCAGTTCATGCACCAGAGCCGGCGACCATCCCCATGGGCATATCTCGGGAGCATCAGCATCATTAGCGAACAGATGTGCCAAACTGCTCTCGCCATCCCAAACAACATCCTCGGGAGCCGCCCACTGTCTGGGCAGTTCCCAATGACGCCTGCGATAGGCACGGATATTGGCCGGAGGAGTATATCCCGGCGAGCCGCTGGCCAGTGCCATATCGTTCTCGGGATTGAAGATGTGCAGTTTCATGGTGCAAATTTAACTAAAACCGCAAGAATGACAATGCGAAACTTGACTGTTACATCCGAAAACGAATACTTTACTTCTCTTTTACACATATTTTATGTATATTTGCACAAAACTACACACAGAAAATGAAGACATACATAGACTGCTTTATTGCCTGGACCGACGAGCAACAGGGACAAGCCACGGAAAACGCCCTGAGAGCCGAGAGCCAAGTTGCAAACATATACCACCTGACAGAAAGCATAGGTAGCAGCAAGACAATAAGGTTCATTGCCGAAACTGCAACAGCACCATACGTACTGCTCTACACCAAATATGACACCCTGCAACTGGGTTACCATGCGCTGGACCGCATGCTGACAATAGCGCAGGACCATGCCGCCCTGATGCTGTATGCCGACCACTACATTGTCCTGCCAACTGGAGAGCGTCAGGCAATGCCACTGATTGACTACCAGACGGGCAGTGTGAGGGACGATTTCCAGATGGGTAGTCTGCTACTGATAAGCACGGAGGGACTGAAACGCTATATCACGCAGGAGAACCTGCACCGCTATCAGTTTGCCGCCCTCTACGACCTGCGCCTGTTCCTGTCCAGGGAGAAGTTGCCGGTGCACGTGCAGGAATTCTTATATACGGAGGTGGAGACAGACACCCGCCTGTCCGGCCAGAAGCAGTTTGACTATGTGGACCCCAGAAACCGTGCCCGTCAGGTGGAACTGGAAAGGGCATGCACCAGACACCTCAGAGCCATAAACGCCTACATGCACGGTGGCGAGTTCGACACCATAAAGTTTGAGGACAGCGATAAGTTCCAGGTGGAGGCCACCGTTGTCATACCCGTGCGCAACCGTGCCAAGACCATTGCCGACGCCATAGAGAGCGTGCTGATGCAGAAGGCATCGTTTGCCTACAACCTGATGGTGGTGGACAATGGTTCCACGGACGGCACCTCGGAGATAATAGAACGCTACACCCACGACCCGCGTGTGATACACATAGTGCCGGAGCGTGACGACCTGGGCATAGGCGGATGCTGGAACATGGCGGTACACGACGAGAGAGTGGGACGCTTCGTGGTGCAGTTGGACAGCGACGACCTGTATAGCGGCGAGGACACTCTGCAAAGGATGGTGGACATGTTCCTTGAGGAGAATGCCGCCATGGTGATAGGCAGTTACAGGATGTGCAACTTCCAACTGGAGACCTTGCCCCCCGGACTCATTGACCACAGGGAATGGACTCCGCAGAACGGCAGGAACAATGCACTGAGGATAAACGGACTGGGCGCGCCAAGGGCTTTCTACACCCCAGTACTGCGAGAATTGCAGATACCGAACACCAGTTATGGCGAAGACTATGCCCTGGGGCTGATGATAAGCCGCAGGTACCGCATAGGACGCATATACGACGAGGTGTACCTGTGCCGCCGTTGGGAGGGCAACAGCGACGCGGCTCTCAGCCAGGAGAAGATAAACCGCAACAACCAGTACAAGGACCAGTTGCGCACCCAGGAGATACAGGCACGATGCCTGCTGAACGCCCTGTGGCAGCACGAGGTGAATGCCGAGGAGGTGGAGGAGTTCTTCCTGAGCGAACTGGAAAACTGGGACTTTGCACGCAAGAGTTACGAAGATCTGGACAAGGTGCAGACGCGCGAACTTACCATCCACAATACGGAGGAGGAGACGGAAGGCAAGCGAGGTCTGGCCGAGAACATACTGGCAGTACAGTGGAATCCGGCACGCATAGTCTCCACTGGTGCAAGCATAGCCGCAAAGGACATACAGGAGCGCCCCTGCTTCCTGTGCGACCACAACCGTCCCAAGGAGCAGCACGCCCTGAAGATGGAGAGGCACTATCAGATTCTGGTGAACCCCTACCCCATCCTGCCACAGCACTTCACCATACCTTCAAGACGACACACTCCGCAGTCCATCTGGTCGCACTTCAGTACCATGCGCCACATGGCATGGACCATGCCTGGGCAGATAGTCTTTTACAACGGTCCCATGTGCGGAGCCTCCTGCCCCGACCACATGCATCTGCAGGCAGGACAGCGTGGCATCGTGCCCATAGAGCGTGACTGGAAGATATACGAGAACTATCTGCGCAAGATATATCCGCTGACCGGAGCACATGCCGTGTCCATGCACGAAGCCGGCAATACCAGCGACACCTGCGGTCTGTTCCTGCTGGAGGGATATGTATGTCCCGTGTTCGTGATACGCAGTCTGCCTACCGAGACAGACAGCATATTGTGCCAGAGGCTGTACCAGGCTCTGCCTATCATCGGCGAGGAGAGCGAACCGAGGATAAACCTCATCGCCTGGCGCCAGGAAGGCGGCATTGGCAGGGAGGACGAGATAGTGACGCTGATATTCCCCAGAAAGAAACACCGTCCGGACTGCTACTACGCCGAGGGAGACGGCAAACTGGTGGTTTCGCCAGGCGCACTGGACATGGGCGGTCTGCTGATAACACCACGCGAAGAGGACTTCCGCAAGGTAACGCCGGAATGGTTTGCCGGGATACTGAAGGAGGTGACCATGACAGAGGAGGAGATTCTGCCCATCGTGGAGGCACTTACAGATGCACCCAAGACTGAGGAGAAGAAGCAGGAAGAGGAAAACGCTCCATGTGAAGAAACCCTGCCAGGATACGAAATGGCCGAGGAGACGGAAGTTTCCGTTGGCGTGATGAGCGACACGAAGATCAGTTTCTGCATTAACGGAGAATACACCGCCAAGGGACAGACCATAAGCGGAGAACAGGAAGTGGTGCTGGAGGACGGTTCCATTCGTTGGAACGGACAACTTTACCGCAATCTTACCTTCCGTCCTGCCACAAACGAGGACGGGGCAGAACCAAGTTTCACCCTGCACAACGTGACCATAGGCATACAGTTCCATTGGGAAAGGCAGGAGGCACAGACCTTCCAGGGCACACTGCGCCTGGTGGTGCACGAGGACAAGATTGTGGCCATAAACGTGCTGTCGGTGGAGGACTACCTGACCAGCGTCATCTCCAGCGAAATGAATGCCGACTGCCCGATGGAGTTCCTGAAGGCGGCGGCGGTGATAAGCAGAAGTTGGCTGCTGGCACAGATACAGAAGCGCAAGTCGCTGGGAGAGAAGCACCAGGCTTTCTTTGCCTTCACCAAAACCGACAAGGAGATAGTGCGCTGGCACGACCGCGAGGACCATACCATCTTCGACGTATGTGCCGATGACCATTGCCAGAGATACCAGGGCATAACACGTGCCACCAACGCTCAGGCCAGGGAGGCAGTGGCATCCACCCGTGGCGAGGTGTTGATGTACGAAGGCGAGATTTGCGACGCACGCTTCTCCAAGTGTTGCGGTGGCAGGACAGAAGAGTTCCAGTATGCCTGGGAAAACATACACAAACCTTATCTGCAGAGCATAGAAGACCCCTACTGCAATACCAACGACAAGGAACTGCTGGCACGGGTGCTGAACACCTACGACCAGGAAACCACAGACTTCTACAACTGGGAGGTGGACCTCAAGCAGGAGGAGATAGGAGAGTTGCTGAAGGAAAGGTTCGGCATCGACTTCGGACAGGTTCTGGAACTGGTGCCCATAGAGCGCGGTCCCGGCGGGCATCTGAGCAAACTGAAGATTGTGGGCACAGAACACACAATGACGATAGGCAAGGAACTGGAGATAAGGCGTGCGCTGAGCGAAACGCACCTGCTGTCCAGTGCCTTTGAGGCAAGTCCGTACTACAACGACGGAGAAGAGATTCCTGCAGGCTTCACCCTAAACGGCCGCGGTTGGGGGCATGGTGTGGGCATGTGCCAGATAGGTGCCGCCGTGATGGGGCAACAGGGACATCCCTATCAGGACATACTGAAGTTCTATTATCGCGGAGCCGACATCGTCCGTGCATCAAAATAACACTCTCACGAAAGCGACACAGAAACAATGCAGGACATCATCATAGCCGAGAATCTGGAGCAGAGCCTTGCCGAAGCCGTGGGCAAGGTGGAACACGACAGGCTCTTCGTACTGACAGACACGACAACAAGGGAACTTTGCTGGCCCGTAGTGAAGGACTATGCCGTAGTGAAGGACGCAATCATGATAACCATACCGCCAACAGACGAAGCCAAGACACTGGAAACCCTGGCAAGCGTATGGACAGCACTGCAACAAGGAGGCGCAACACGCCACTCGCTGATGGTGAACCTTGGTGGGGGCATGGTGACCGACCTGGGCGGCTTTGCGGCAAGTACCTTCAAGAGAGGCATGGCATACATAAACATCCCCACCACCCTACTGTCGCAGGTCGATGCTTCAGTAGGCGGAAAGACAGGGATAAACTTCGGAGGGCTGAAGAACGAAATAGGCGTGTTCAACTGTGCACGAAGCGTGATACTGAGCAGTGTCTTCCTGCGCACTCTGGACCATGAAAACCTGCTCTCCGGATATGCCGAGATGCTGAAGCACGGACTGCTGAGCAGCAAGGAGAACTGGGCGGAACTGCTGACTTTTGATATTGCCGCCCCCGACTATGACACCCTGCAGGCCCTGGTGGCCAAAAGCGTTGCCATAAAGGAACAGATTGTGAAGGAAGACCCCACCGAAAAGGGCATACGCAAGGCCCTGAACCTCGGGCACACAGCAGGACATGCCATAGAGAGTCTGGCCCTGAAGGAGGGACGCACCGTGCTGCACGGTTATGCCGTGGCATGGGGACTGCTGATGGAACTGTACCTGAGCGCACGCAAGTGCGGTTTCCCTGCCAAGAAGTTGCACCAGATGGAGGCATACATAAAGGAGCATTACGGCAAGTTCCTGTACGAGTGCAAACACTACGACACCCTGTGCGACTTCATGGCTCACGACAAGAAGAACCAGGGAGGCAACATCAACTTCACCCTGCTTGGCGGCATAGGCGACATACGCATAAACCAGACTGCCACCCAGGACGAGATAGAAGAGATGCTGGACTACTACAGGGAAAGCTGACCGGTGAGATCTGAGGTATTAGATGAACTAGATGTTCTAGACAATCTAGAGCCCCTAGAACATCTAGAATGACTAGAATGACTAGAATGACTAGAAAACCAGAATGACCAGAACCTCCACAAAAGCCAGTCTCCCCTTAAACCTTTCCCTCACGCGCGTGTCCTTATTATATATGCGCACATTTTATTCCCCCTTTATGAACAAGAAACTCGTCTTCCTGCCCATAATGGTACTGCTTATGCTGGCATGTCCCATGGAGAACTGGGCACAGAAAATCACCGTCACAGGTAAGGTAACAGAAAAGAGCACAGGAGATGCCCTGCCAGGGGCTACCGCCATACTGCTGAGCCCCAAGGACAGCAGTCAGGTAACAGGTGCTGCTACAAACAACAACGGCAACTTCACCTTCTCCACAAAGCGCGCCGGAAAATATATCCTGCGAATCAGCTACATGGGATTCAAGGCCCAGACAAAGGACATCACCTTGCAACGTGGCAAGGAGAGCGTGAACCTAGGCACCTTTGCCATGGAAGAAGATGCAAAGCTGATGAAGGAAGCCAATGTGGTTGCCCGCCTGGCACAGGTGGAGATGAAGGCTGACACCTTCGTCTACAATGCCGATGCATACCGTATGCCGGAAGGTTCCGTGCTGGAAGAACTGGTGAAGAAACTGCCCGGCGCAGAAGTGGACGAGGACGGCAAGATTACCATAAACGGCAAGGAGGTAAAGAAGATTATGGTGGACGGCAAGGAGTTCTTTGCCAACGACACCAAGATGTCCATGAAGAACATCCCCACCAAGATGGTGAAGAACATCAAGGCCTACGACAAGCAGAGCGACTACAGCCGTGTGACGGGCATTGACGACGGTGAGGAGGAGACGGTTCTTGACCTTACCGTGAAGAAGGGCATGAAGGAGGGTTGGCTCGTAAACCTGGAGGGTGGTTACGGTACCAAGGACAGATATACTGTGAAGGGCGACGTGATGCGCATTCTGGACAACATGCAGTTTGCCCTGTTTGCCGGCAGCAACAACGTGAACGACCGAAGCATGGGCGGAGGCGGACGCTGGAGCAGAGGTGGCAGCGGTATCGTGTCAAGTCAGATGGTTGGCGCAAACATCGCCTGGGAAAACGGCAAGAGGGACTATGAGGCCGGTCTGCTGAAAACCGGCGGCAGCGTGCGCTTCCACAGGACATTCAGCGAGAGCATGAGCAGGAGCAACAGCGAGACCTTCCTGCAGGACATGTCCAAATGGAACAACTCGCTGAGCACGGGCGAGAACCTGAACTGGAGCATCAATGCCGACTTCCGCCTGGAATGGATGCCGGACTCCATGACAAACATCATCTTCCGTCCGTCATATTCGCATTCCGAAGGCAATTCAGAGTCCATGAGCGCTTCGGTTTCCTTTGACGGCGACCCCTACGAGGCAGGCATGGAATACCCCCTTGAGGAGTTTGCCGACACCATAGCAAACCCTTGGTTCAAGGACATTCTGGTAAACAGCAACAGGAACAACGGCCTTTCACGCAGCAGTTCCGACAATGCCAACGCTTCGCTGCAGATAAACCGCCGGTTGGGCAAACCCGGACGCAACATCACCCTGAACGTGAACGGCGGCTACTCGCACTCGGGCAGCCAGTCGTGGAACATATCCGACATCCGCTACTACAAGACCAACGACACCACATACACAAACCGATACAACGAGCGCCCAAGCACCTCGTACAACGTGCGTACACGTCTGAGTTACACAGAGCCTCTGACCAGGCACATGAACCTGCAGGGCAGTTATCAGTTCCAGTACCGTTTCTCGGACAGCGACCGCAACATGTACGACCTGCACGAACTGATGGAAGACATCGGTATGCCCGACTACATGCCCCTGACGGCAGAACAGCTCTACATGGGCTATATCCCAGGCGTGGACACGCTTTCCCTCATCCACAACCGAGAGAACTCGCAGTATGCCACATACAACGAGTATAACCACGATGCACAAGTGCTGCTGCGATACACTCGCAAGTTCGAGAACGAGCAGGAACTGCGCTTCAACTTCGGTGCTTCGTTCCAGCCACAGACAACACACATGGATTATGAAAAGAACATGCTGGACACTACCATCATCAGGAACGTGTTCAACTGGGCACCGCGAATCCATGCACGATGGAAGATAAACCAAGGCAGCCAGATGCGCTTCCGCTACAACGGGCGCATGTCACAACCCAGCATGACAAACCTGCTGGAGGTGATGGACAACAGCAATCCGCAGAACGTAAGCATAGGTAATGCCGGTCTGGAGAGCAGCTGGACGAACAGCGTGAATCTGGACTACAACGCCTACCTGCACGAGCGTCAGATGGGCTGGGCTGCCAATGCCTCGTATTCTACCACCGACCGCTCCGTATCGACGGCCACCATCTACGATGCCACGACCGGTAACCGTTACACCCGTCCCATGAACATAGACGGCAACTGGAACACGTCGGCCTTCCTGATGTTCAACACTGCCCTGGACACTGCCAAGCACTTCTCCATACACATCACCAACTGGATGTCGTATTCCAACAACGTGGGATACATCTCTTCGGCCATCAACGGCATACAGACTCCCGAAACGGTGGAAGACATGCAGGCACTGTTCAAGAATGCATACGACAGAGGCCTGCTTGACAAGTCCACGACAAAGACACTTAGCATAAGTCCGCACCTGAGAGCATCCTACCGCACGGAATGGGGCGAGACCGGTTCCATAGAAGTGGGTCTGCACGGTGGTTTCAATTACCAGCACGGACGCAACGAGACGAACAAGAACGGCAACATCGATTCGTGGAATTTCAACTATGGCGGCAACCTGACTTTGTCCTCTCCCTGGGGCACGACACTCAGCACGGAAATCGGTCCGCAGTACCGCCGTGGCTATGCCGACGAGAACATGAACACCACGGAAATCATCTGGAACGCGCAGCTGTCGCATGCCTTCCTGAAGAAGAAGAACCTTATCGTCAGCGCACAGTGGTACGACATCCTTGGCGAGCGCAGCAACATCTCACGCAACATCTCCGCCACCATGCGTTCGGACACGGAAACCAATGCCATCAACTCTTACGTCATGTTCAAGGTGGCATACAAACTGAACCTCCTCGGCGGCAGAAGCGCACAAGGCCCAGGTGGCAGACGTGGTCCCGGCGGCGGTTGGGGTGGCCATGGCGGCGGACGTCCATTCAGAATGTAAGGAACACGCCCGGCTGACCCTGTAGCACACGAAAACATACAGTATCCCCTCCGTTTCACCGCTCACCTCTGTGCTCTCTTGTCGTAACGAAGTTTGCGACCACTCCAGCACAAGCGTGAAAAACGAAAAGAGATAGTTTGCCACTACACAGCAAGATTTTTCAGCAGGAAACAAGAACCGCCCCGACATCACGTCGGGGCGGTTCTGCTTCATTGCCGCCATGCATATGCATGACCTTCAATGACAATTAATTAACTTTCTATCTTATGATTACCATTCATTGTCCCAAATGCCGGGAGCAGAAGGACCATTATCCTCACGGCCGAGCTGGACACCATCACCTGAAGTGTTAACTTCTGTTTCGCTGAATACCTGCAGACTCGTAGCCATCATGTTCACGGCACTTACCTTTATTGTCTCCACAGAGGGAGTGATATATATCTTTTTCATATTTTTATGTTTGTTTTTGCCTGTAGGGACACGGCACGCCGTGTCCACATACATGTTGATATTATTACCTTTGGCGGACATGGCATACCGTGTCCCTACCATTGGCAGATTACTTAATCACTTTCTTACCGTTAACGATATACAGACCCTTCTGTGCGTTCTGAACGCGACGGCCTGCCAGGTCGTAAATCTCAGCTTTCACATTTCCGTTTTCACCTTCAACGCCCTCGATAGCTGTCTCGGTACCGAAGTCGAAACTCAGGAAACGAGCAGCATTGCCATTTGCTACAGGCAGGTAAGCCTTGTTGGCATTGTTCTTGAATTTGTTGTCGACCAGAATTGCCTTGTAGAATCCAACAGGTTCACCCTCCGGCTCGCTGAGAACATAATATGCCTTATCTTGGGCTGCCGTAACTTCGGTGTCAACGACAGTTCCTACAAGGTTGTTGCCACTTGTGGAGGCTACAGGCAGGGCAGAAATAGCGAAATCATAGTTGCCAGCAGCAGCCTTAACTATAACACCGGTATTTTCCGGCAACACGTCCTCGACCTTTGTCATCTTTGCAGAAGAACCTTCAACTGCAGTAACGGTATATACTTCAACATCCTCAGGTATGCTTACAGGATAGTCTATGCAGACAGTTGCATAACCTGCATCTGAAACAGTCACATTCGCAGAAGTGCCCTCTTCGTACAAGAATATTGTAGAACCTGCATCGGCAGAACCCCAGTGTGAAAGTTTTCTTGAATTATAATTGGCATTTAAATAATTGTTTGAGTCACTCTTGCGCAGGCAGAAACCGTTTTGAGCCTTGTATGTTGTCTCATCTGTGTTTGCCACGAAGAACGGTGTGCCGGCATCAGTCAAAGTTACGTTGCCGTCACCGGTAGAGGTGAGCTGCTTTTCTGCTCCCTTGTTAACCACGGTAATTCCAAATGCGTCGCTACCTACAAAACCCCAAAGGAAATTATTCAGAGCGCCTTCCTCAGCAGCAGTTTTTCCCTTATATACATTGATAGTGTTGTCATCTGCGATGTCGCCAATGAAACCAGGCTCGTTGGTATGCATGCGCATGTAGTACCACTTGGTAATTTCACCTGCTGAAGCAGCAGTTTCAAAGGGCAGTTCCTTCTCCTTGGTAAGCGTAATTTCCTTTGTAACCACACCATAAACAGCATCCTCCTCAGAAACAATACCTTCAGGCTTTGTGCCAGTGATGCCATAAGGCAAAGCTATTGTAATGTCGGGATAGGCAGAACCTGACAAAACATCTGCACTTTGTGTTGCAACTTCCCTGCCGTCATATTTGAAGGAATAAACGACAGAAATAGATTCAACCGGACTGTCATATTCACACAATGTCCATTGAGAACATCCGCCTGTTCCTGTCGCAACCTTCAAACCATTACTGCCGTCGCTGGTTTCATTGTTATTAAGATAACGACCGGCTGTAGCAGTAAATGCAAGATTTGATGCTAATTCTGTTTTCGTCCATGCAGTCTTCTTTTCTGTGTCAAAAGTCACATCGCTATAGGCATCGTTTGAGTTGATATACTTATTGGAGACATAACTCTTGATATAATACGTACCTTCTGTTTCTCCTTGTTCAAAAACAAGCATGGTAGGTATCGCCTCACGACCTTTAATCTCACCGTTAACCTCTGCAATGTAGCCACTATGATCCGTAGCCTTACACTGCAATGTGTAATACTTTTCAGTGTTAATGTCACGGACCTCTGTCTGTGCCCATGCACTTCCTGCCACCAGCAGGGTTGCCATTGATAGTAATAGTTTTTTCATAGATGAATTAGTTGTTTGAAATAATTAATAATAAATAAATTGATAATGTATGGGATTTGGTCTTAGATGAAGGTACACGCTCAAATGGGCATGACGGAGTGTTCCGACATGCCCATGTCATCTATGTTCTCTTTTACAATAAAAGAATTTACAAAATGGGGGGGGGGGGGTAACTTGTTGATTATCAGCAGTCACAGCGGATACGGAAGAACAACGTCCTTCTGCTACAATGCTATAATTCCTTAATTCCATGTGACTTTTTCCTTGATTTTATCAACTTTTGATAGTACAAAGATAACGTTTATCCCAATACGAACCAAGTTTTTGGTAAAGAAAATATTAACGGGTCTTAAAAAACAGCCCAGTACTCTCACAAGGGAACTATAGTCCTCATAGTAGGAGGACTGCAGTCCTTATATTAGGAGGACTCGAGTCCTCATAGTAAGAGGACTGGTCGGTTTCGGGAGGGACAACATCCTATTGGAAGAAGGAGAAGTTTACACTGCCGTATTGGCGGTGCTCGACAAAGCGGGGATGCTGGCTGAAGTCGTGGTCCTTGCCGTGTTCTATGACGAGCAGGCCATCCTCTCGGAGGAGGCCACGTTCCAGAACCATGTCGGGGAGTTCGGGTATCTCGGTCAGGACGTAGGGAGGGTCGGCAAAGATGAAGTCGAACTGTTCCCTGCACTGGCTGAGATACTTGAATACGTCACCCTTGATGGGGATGGCATTGAGGTCCTGGAGTTTGTCTATAAAACCCTTGATAAACTTGAAATGAAGAGGGTCCTTTTCCACACTTATCACACGTGAACAGCCACGGGAAAGCAGTTCCAGCGTTATGCTGCCGGTACCGGCAAACAGGTCCAAAGCCACGGGTTCCTCTTCCCAGTCTATATAGGAATTAAGGACATTGAAAAGGTTCTCCTTGGCAAAGTCTGTGGTGGGACGTGCCTTGAATGTGCGGGGAATGTCGAAATGACGTCCCTTGTATTTACCGGTTATTACACGCATAGTCGCAGGGGGAGTGAAGTTTCAGGTTTCAGGTTTAAAGTTCATTACTCATGGCTCACTCTGTTTTCCGTTCAAACATCAAACGCTCAGTTCCTTCATCTCGACGTGAGCGAGATACTGGCAAAGCTCGTTGTAGAGGTCCTCGCTGGCACCGTAAAGGGTACAGGAATCGTGCCAGGCATCCAGGGAAAGGGTCTTCCATACATACAGGATGAAGTAGAGTTTGTCGGCATTGCCTGCTGCTCGAAAGACATTGGCAAAATGCAGGCGGCCTTTCCTGAGAACGGCAATCATCACGCCACCATCCAACATAATGGCATGCGCACTGACAGACAGAGTGCTGCCCTGCTGCATCTCCGCCACTTGCGAGAGCATGGTGCCATACAGCCCCTGCACCATGGCACTGGGATAGTGGCTTTTCAGCGTCTCGGCAACGGAATACGGCAATGTGAATATCTCCACAACGTCCAGGGACGGAAGAACCTGAAAGCACATGTCCTCGGGACGGGGAGAGGTACCGACAAAGGTAAGGCGGTAGACTGCCAGCATGTCCTCGCGCCGGAACTCGTCCAATGGGACACGTGTGCTGGGCGAAGTGGAATACAGGACAACACGCTCGTAGTGGCGGCCTGCTATGCGCGGCAACTGCAAGCCACGCTCCAGAGCATCCGCCAGAGTCTCGCCTTCCGCACAAGGAAGACTTTCCTGTAACAGCAACTGGCCGGAACCGAGGCTATATACAAGAAAAGAAAATCCATCCGTACAAAGACGGATGGATAGACTATAGTTCAATAATGATTTATTCCCAGTTACCGGCATTGTTGTTCCAACCGTCACCGGCCTCACCGATCTTCAAACCGGCATAACGGCCCATTTCATCGGCCTCAAGGGTCTTGTTCTTGATCATTCTGTCACCGAGTTTGCCCATGCCCTTCAGATAGCTTGCAATAGAGGCGTTACACTCCATTACCTGAACGATAGCACCGCTCTTGGTGGTGTTGGGGCAGGCAATAATCTCGAATGTATCACCCTCTGAGAAAGGAATATAACGCATTGAGTCCACGTTGAGGTTCTGGCCCTTATAGAGACTGTCCATCAGGGATACCCAAATGGTATCGCGACGGAAACCTTCCAACTTGTACTCTGCAATGGCCTTTGCATCACCGCTGTGGATGATTTCAGCAGCCTTGCTCTCGGTCAGGCCCTTTTCCATCTGCTCATCGCTCAACACACCCTCCTTGATAACTACGGGCAACTTGCCGTTTCTTACGAATTCGGTCAAGACGTTCCAGTCAGCGCAATATGCACCTTCGGGATGCTGCTGCTTGAAAGCTTCCTCGGCATCCTTGATCTGAATGAGACGGGCCTTTACCTGAGCCTCACGATAAGCAACCTCCTTGTCGAAGTTGATGTCGTCCTGAATGCTACGCCAGCAGATGACAGCCAGCAACACTACGCATACAGCCAAAACTGCATTAATTACCTTTTTCATGTCTTTATTTCGTTATATTTTTGTACATTCGCATCGCAAAGTTAATAAAAAGAATTCAAGTAACGACACTTTCCGTCCTTTTTTTCTAAAAGTTTTATGATAAGCGAGGATTTCAGAGCGCTGATACGGGAAAACTTCGTGCATGTTCCCACGCAAGAACAGGGACATGTGATAGATTTGTGGTGCAGATTCCTGCTTGGCAGAAACGATGATTGCATGTTCCTCCTGAAGGGCTATGCCGGGACGGGAAAGACCTCTCTGGTAGGCGCTTTGGTAAGGACGATGAAGATGCTGAAGCAGCGTGTGGTGCTGCTGGCTCCCACCGGCAGGGCGGCAAAAGTGATGGGAGGATATGCCGATACTCCTGCCGGGACGATACACAGACATATCTACAGACAACGGACCTTTGGCGAGGAAAAGTTTACTGCTGCCCCCAACCTGAAGGAAAATACCCTCTACATCGTGGACGAGGCCTCCATGATTGCCAACGAAGGGTTGTCGGGAAGCGTGTTCGGCGACGGGAGGCTATTGGACGACTTAATCCACTTTGTCTATTCTTGCCAGGGGTGCCGTCTAATACTGATTGGCGACACGGCACAGTTGCCTCCCGTGGGCGAAACGGAATCCCCGGCACTGGACAGAATGGAGTTGGGAGGATATGGCCTGGATGTGATAGAGGCCGAACTGACACAGGTGGTCCGCCAGGTGAACTCCTCCGGCATACTGTGGAACGCCACACGGCTGAGGGAATGCCTGTGCAACGGAGGAGGAGACACGCCACGGATACGCGTTTCATTCCCGGATGTACGTGTAGTGCCCGGCAACGAACTGATTGAATATCTGGAGCAAAGTTATTGGAGATGCGGCAAGGAAGGCACGATAGTGATAACACGCAGCAACAAACGTGCCAACATCTATAACATGGGTATCCGCAACCGTATTCTTGACTACGACTGCGAACTGGGAGGAGGCGACATGGTGATGGTGGCAAAGAACAAATATCTGAACGGCAAAGACCTGATTGCCAACGGAGAAATGGCCATCATACAGAGGATACGCAACGAGCATGAACTTTACGGATTCCGCTTTGCCGATGCGACATTGAAACTAATTGACCGTACAGACTCAGGGCAGGAGGAGCAGGACGGACAAAGCTTTCCCACGGAACTGGACACCGTAGTACTGCTGGACACCCTGCATTCCGAGGCTCCGGCACTGACCAAAGAACAGCAACAGCAACTGTTCATGAGGGTGTGTGAAGACTATCCTGAACTCCGGAACAAACGAGACCTGTTCAAGGCGGTGAAGGAGGACAAACACTATGGTGCCCTGCAGATAAAGTACGCATACGCCATCACATGCCACAAGGCCCAGGGCGGCCAGTGGGAGGATGTCTACATAGACCAGGGCTACATCACCGAGGAGATGGTTACGGAGGATTACATCAGGTGGCTCTACACCGCCATAACCCGAGCCACAGGACACGTTTACCTTGTCAACTGGCCCGAGGAGCAGACAGAAGAGGCCTACGAGGAGGCTTAAAAATAATTAAATACTTGTAGGGCGGCACACGACCTATTATATTTTTATATATCTTTGTCCGTGGAAGAACAAACAAACAGCATTAGATTATGGATATCAAGCTTCTTGTCTTAGACGTTGACGGCACATTGCTGAACAGCAACCGCGAGATGAGCGAACGTACCGTAAAAACACTGAAGAAAGTCCAACAGAACGGCATCCGTGTAGCTCTGGCCACAGGACGCCCCACATATGGTGTACTACCTTTTGCAAAAGCCATTGACCTGGACTTCAACGACGGTTTCATCATCAGCTACAACGGAGCCAAGGTGCTGGAAGCCAGCACCGGCAAGGCTATCTTCAAAAGAACAATAGACCCCAAGATGGTGCCCTACCTGGAGAAGCAGGCCGAACGCTGCGGTTGCGCCCTTGCCTACTACGAGGGAGACGAAGTAGTGGCCACAGACACCACAAACCCCCGTATCGTGGACGAGGCACAGATGAACAATATGGCACTGCGCCACGTCGACAGCATTTCCGAGGCCATGGCACATCTGGAAGACAACAAGGAAGCCTGGCCCACAGAGGTTATCTTCGTACACGAGGACGAACAGGTCCTGCTTGGCATGGAGGAGCATCTGCAACGCCACCTGAACGGTGTCATGGACACCATCCACTCCAACCCCTATTATCTGGAAATAGTCGGTTATCAGGTTGGCAAGAGCCATGCCATGAGTGCCCTGGTGCAGAAACTTGGCATCAGCATGAAGGAGGTCCTTGCCTTTGGCGACGGACGCGCCGACATCAACATGCTGCAGATGGCCGGCATGGGCATTGCCATGGGCAACGCACCCGAGGAGGTGAAGCGCTGTGCCGACTATACCACCCTTTCCAACGATGAGGACGGTGCGGCACTTGCCATAGAACGCGCCTTCGAGGAGGAGCAGGAGAAACCGGAGGACGACCAGGAAGTTCCCGTTGACGTACTGAACGCCCAGAACAAGAACACCCTGATGGGTGCCCTGGGCATGCAATACACTTTTGCCAGTCCCCACCGTGTGGAGGCCACCATGCCTGTGGACGGCCGCACACGCCAGCCCTTCGGCATCCTGGCAGGTGGTGCATCACTGGCCTTGGCCGAAACCCTGGCCGGCCTGGGCAGCATGATAGCATGCAAGCCCGGGGAAATGGCCGTGGGCATGCAGGTATCAGGCAACCACGTCTCCAGCGCCCACGACGGAGACACCGTGCGCGGTGTTGCCACCCCCGTACACCTGGGGCGCTCCAGCCATGTGTGGAACGTGCAGATATTCACCTCCACTGGCAAATTGGTCAGTTCCGTTACGGTGACCAACTCCATCATGAGCAAGAGATAACCGACAACCATCCACATAAGCAGCGAGGCGACAGACCTGAAAGTCTGTCGCCTCGCGCGTATAATATATATAATGTATATTACTCTGCTGTTGCCAGTTCTACAACCTTTTCCACTGCTGAAAGCAGACCGTCGGGGTTCTTGCCTCCGGCTGTAGCGAAATGTGCCTGGCCGCCGCCGCCACCCTGGATAAGACGTCCGGCCTCGCGTACTGCCTTGCCGGCATTGAGGCCTGAGGCCACGAGGTCATCGGAGAAACTTACTGTCAGTGAGGGTTTGCCCTCGAAGAGACTGCCGATTGCAACTATCAGGTTCTCCGGGAACTGGCCACGCAACTGGAATACCATATCCTTGGCAACCTGCGGGTCAAGGTTGATGACACCGGAAATGACCTTCACACCGGCCACCTCGCGAGCATCGGCAATGAGTTCCTGCTTGTACTGCTGGGCGCGCTGGGCCTTGAAGTCGTCCAACTGCTTGCGCAGGTCGGCATTCTCGTTGATGGCACGCTGTATGGTACCCATCAGGTCGGGCACATTGTTGAACAATGCTCTCAAATCTGCTACCAGGTCCTGCTGCTTGTCCATCATTTCCTCTACGGCACGACCTGTGATGGCCTCAATACGGCGCACACCGGCGGCAACGCTGCTCTCGCTGACGATGCGCACCATGCCTATGCGTCCGGTGCTCTGTACATGGCAACCGCCACAGAATTCAACGCTGGAACCGAACTGCACAACGCGTACCTTGTCGCCATACTTCTCGCCGAAGAGAGCGATGGCACCCAGTTTCTTTGCCTCCTCCAGGGGAGTGTCGCGATACTCCTGCAGGGGCAGGTCCTCACGGATACGCTCGTTCACCAGGTGCTCCACCTCGCGGATCTGCTCGGGGGTAACCTTCTCGAAGTGGGAGAAGTCGAAGCGCAGGTAGTCGGGAGTTACCAAAGAACCCTTCTGCTCCACATGCTCACCCAGAACGGTGCGCAGGGCCTCGTCCAACAGGTGGGTACAGGTGTGGTTGGCCTCGGTGGCACGACGGCGCTCCACATCCACGCAAGCCATGAACTCGGCCTCGGGATTGTTGGGGATGCGCTCCAGCAGGTGAACGGAAACACCGTTCTCCTTCTTGGTGTCCAGCACGCGGATGGTCTCCTCGTCGTTCACCAGCACACCGCTGTCGCCTACCTCACCGCCCATCTCGCCATAGAAAGGAGTCTGGTTCAGTATAGCCTCATAGACAACGCCCTTCTTCTGCTTCACCTCGCGGTACTTCAGTATGCGGCAACTGTACTCTGTATAGTCGTAACCCACGAAAGTGCTGAGTTCGTCGCCAGTCATTTCTTCGGCATCGCCTACGATGTGCCAGTCGCCTGTCTCCACCTGGGCGGCGTTGCGGGCACGGGCCTTCTGCTTCTCCATCTCGGCATTGAAACCGGCCTCGTCCACGGTCATGCCGTTCTCACGGCAGATAAGTTCGGTCAGGTCCAAGGGGAAACCGAAAGTATCGAACAGGGTGAATGCCTTCTCGCCGGCAATCTCAGTCTTGCCGGCGGCACGGGTTTCCTCGATAACGCCGTTGAGCAGACGGATACCGTTCTCCAGAGTGCGCAGGAAGCTGTCCTCCTCCTCCTTCATCACCTTCATGATGAAGTCCTTCTGACCAACGAGTTCGGGGAAAGCACCGCCCATCTCCTGTGCCAGAGCGGGAACGAGGGTGTACATGAAGGCCTGCTTCTGTCCCAGGAAGGTGTAGCCGTAACGCACGGCACGGCGCAGGATGCGGCGGATAACATAACCGGCCTTGGCATTGGAGGGCAACTGCCCGTCGGCAATGCTGAACGATATGGCACGCAGGTGGTCGACAATGACGCGCATGGCGATGTCGGTCTTCTCGCTTTGGCCGTAAGGTATGCCTGTCTTCTCGCCAAGCGCCTTGATGATAGGCTGGAAGATGTCTGTGTCATAGTTTGACTGCTTGCCCTGAATGGCACGTACAAGACGCTCGAAACCCATACCTGTATCGATAACGTTCATGCCAAGAGGCTCGAGATGCCCGTCCGCCTTGCGCTCGTACTGCATGAACACAATGTTCCATATCTCTATGACCTGTGGGTCGTCCTTGTTTACAAGTTCACGTCCGGGCACCTTTGCCTTCTCCTCGGCAGAACGGCTGTCCAGATGTATCTCGGAGCAGGGACCGCAGGGACCTGTATCGCCCATTTCCCAGAAGTTGTCGTGCTTGTTGCCGTTGATGATGTGGTCGGCAGGAACATGCTTCAACCAGAAATTGGCAGCCTCATCGTCGCGTGAGAGGTTCTCGGCGGCATCGCCCTCGAATACGGTAACATAGAGGTCGGCAGGGTTCAGTTTGAGAACATCAACAAGGTATTCCCAAGCCATGTCAATGGCGCCCTCCTTGAAATAGTCGCCGAAGCTCCAGTTGCCGAGCATCTCGAACATGGTGTGGTGGTAGGTGTCGTGACCGACCTCCTCCAGATCGTTATGCTTGCCACTGACGCGCAGACACTTCTGTGTGTCGGCACGACGGCGGGGTTCGGGGTCGCGGGTACCCAGAATTATATCCTTCCACTGGTTCATGCCGGCATTGGTGAACATCAGTGTGGGGTCGTCCTTAACTACCATCGGAGCGGATGGAACGATAAGGTGACCCTTGGACTCGAAGTACTTCTTGTACGAGTCGCGGATTTCGTTTGCTGTCATCATATATCTGTGTGTTATGTTTATTATTTGCAAATAATCTTGTCCTACGGACACTTTCTCCAAAAAAACTTTGCAAAGATACTCCGTTTTGCTTAACTTTGCAAAGATTTTTACGAATAATTCCCCCACCGGAAACCAAAACATTTATACGCAAGCAATATGAGTCTGAACACCAATCCTGATTTGAAGTTATACTATAGTATATCTGAAGTTGCAGCCCAGTTCGGTGTTGCCGAGTCTCTATTGCGCTTTTGGGAAAAACAGTTCCCCAACATCCACCCCAAGAAGAGCGGCAACAACGTGCGTCAGTACACCCAGGCCGACATTGAGGAAATACGCGTGGTCTACAATCTGGTGAAGGTACGCGGCATGAAACTGAATGCCGCCAAGGAGGTCCTTTCCAAAAACAAGAAAGGAGCCAGCGACACATCGCTAATAATCAACGAACTGCAAAGCCTGCGTGAAGAACTGTTGGCCCTACGCAAGGAACTGAACGATCTGGCATGAGGCGAACGGAAAACGGAAAACTGAAAACGGAAAGGTGAAAACGGAAAACAAAGTCACGTCCCTTGCCACTTTGCCCCCCCTAAGTTTGGGGAGACGAGCGAAGCGGAGGGGGGGATGCCCTAACACCTTTCCGTTTTCAGCTTTCCGCTTTCCGTTTTTACCTTTCCGTTCTCCTAGTCCGTCCTTACCACCTTCTCTATTTCCTTTATCTTATTCAGGTCGCGGATAATGCTTTTAAGGTCCTGAAGATCATGCACCTCCATTACAATATCGGCAGAAAAGATTCCATTGTTTGTCTGTACGCTGAGACTGGAGATATTCAAATTCATCTGATTCGACAGGATGCCCGTCATCTGATGAAGCACACCCACACGGTCTATGCCCTCAACATGCAGAACCGCAGGGAAAAACAAGACTTTGTGGGTATCCCATACAGCAGCAAGGATATTGTTCCCCTCCACCGCCTTCAGACGACTGGACACTGAGCACTGACGCTTATGTATAGTGACATAACCGTTCTCGTCCTGAAAAGCCAGGACATCATCACCTGGTATGGGATGACAGTGCTCACAGATAAGGTATTTGGATATCGTATCCTCGTTGAGAAGCAGTGGTTTCTTCTTGTCCAGGCGCAACAAGGATTTGGCGACACCACCTGACGACACTGGGTTCCCAGCCACATCCGTTCCCGGCTCATTACTCTTGCCGTCTGAAGAAACCTTCTCGTCGTCCGTTGCCTTCAGGAATGGAATGAAGCGGCGCCACTTATGCTTTGACGTCTTCTCGTTAAGGTGTTTCACGTCATCGTCTCCAAGGACCAAAACACGGGAGGCAATCTGAACGCAAAGCTGTTCCTTGCCCGTTACCTGGTGGAACTGGCACAAACGCCCCAGAGTATCCGTATCTGCCACAAGACCATGCTTGGCAAGGAATTCCTGAAGCATTTCTTCTCCCTCCTTCTGCAACTGGCGCTGCTGACGACGGAGTATAGCCTGCACTTTAGTTCTGGCCTTGGCCGTGGTGACATGATTCAGCCAATCTGCCATGACGCAGACATTCCTTCCCGTCAGTATCTCCACCTGGTCACCACTCTCAAGTTTGTGGGACAATGGGACAAGGGTATGATTCACCTTGGCACCGATACAATGGGTTCCGAGCGTGGTGTGCACACTGAAAGCGAAGTCCAGCACGGTACATCCTGCAGGCATGGTCTTGAACTCGCCTTTTGGAGTTACAACGAATATCTCCCTGGCATAAAGGTTCAATTTTATGGCATCAAGGAAGTCCATGGCATTGGGTTGAGGGTCGTCCAGGATTTCCTTGATGGTAGAAAGCCAACGATCCAGTTCGTTCTCGCTGTCCTGCTGGGTCTTGCTACCGTCCTTGTACTTCCAGTGCGCGGCAAATCCCTGTTCTGCTATATCGTCCATACGTCGCGAACGGATCTGCAGTTCTATCCATCTGCCACTCTTGCTCATCAGCGTTGTCTGCAGGGCCTGGTATCCGTTGGCCTTAGGATGCGACAACCAGTCGCGCAGACGCTCGGGATGCGGTCTGTAGATATTGGTGGCTATGGCATATATGCGCCAGCAGTCCGTTATCTCGTTTTCGGACTGTCCGTCACCCTCAAAGATTATACGTGCGGCAAGGATGTCGTATATCTCGTCCAGCGTAACCTTCTTGTTCTGCATCTTGTTCCAGATGCTGTACGGGGATTTAATACGGGCTTTAATCTCGTACTTCAGTCCGGTCTGATCCAGACGCTCGCGTATGGGAGCGGTAAATTCATCGAATTGTTCCTGCAAGTGTCCGCCAACCTCCGCCAACCTTGCCTGTATGAGGGCATACTGCTCGGGCTGCTCATAACGGAAGGAGAGATCCTCCAGTTCTTCCTTTATCTTGTTAAGACCCAACCTGTTTGCCAAAGGAGCATAAATATAAAGGGTCTCGCCAGTTATCTTATATTGCTTGGCAGGCAACTGGCTGTCCAACGTGCGCATATTGTGCAGACGGTCACTTATCTTTATGAGGATGACACGGATGTCATCACTCATGGTAAGGAGCAGTTTCTTGAAGGTCTCTGCCTGTGCAGAAGCCTGATTGCCAAAGATACCGCCACTGATCTTTGTGACTCCATCCACAATCTGTGCTATCTTTGGACCGAAAATATTCTGTATGTCCTCCACGGTATAGTCCGTATCCTCCACCACATCATGCAGAAGGGCCGAACAGATGCTGGTACTTCCCAAACCAATCTCCCCGCAAACTATCTGCGCCACGGAAAGGGGGTGCATGATATACGGTTCTCCTGACAGACGGCGCACACCGGCATGTGCCTGACAAGCGAACTTGAAGGCCTTCTCTATAACATCCACCTTCTTACGGTGCGGAGATGCAAGATATGTGTCAATGAGGCGCTGGTAGGCCTCTTGAATCATTTTGGCGTCTTCCATAACAACACGCTGTTATCTTACACGTAACCTCTGACCTGCCCTGATGTTGGTTCCTTTCAGGTTATTCAGTCTCTTAATCTTGGCTACTGTAGTACCGTTGCGCCTGGCAATCGCGCCAAGCGTATCGCCATTGCGTACCTTCACGTACTTGGCACCCTTATTGTTCCTGGAGGCAACCTTCTCGTCTACGTCGACTACAGAACGGCGCTTGTTCAGTTCGGACAATCTGTGGGTATACACCGTGTCACCGCTCTCTATAAACTTGTGTATGACCTCCATAGGCATACGCAGGTTGCATGGCGTGGCATTGCCAGGAATCTTGGTCGTACGGTACTGTGGATTCAGTGCCTTCAGCTCCTCCAAGGATATGCCGCACACCTCACTGATCTGTTCCATGTAAACATCGCGAGAAACGACAATAGTGTCAGTTCCCATAGGCAGGCGGGTAGATGCCAGACATATATTGTGCTCACAATAATAGTTCATCACATAGTTGGCTGCTATGAAAGCTGGAACATATCCTCTGGTCTCGCTGGGCAGATAAGGATAAATTTTCCAGTAATCCTTCTCGCCACCAGCACGTTTTATGGCCTTGCTGACGTTGCCAGGACCACAATTGTAAGACGCAATGACAAGAGTCCAGTCACCAAATATCTCATACAATGACTTCAACATACGTGCCGCCGCATAACTGGCCTTCACCGGGTCGCGGCGGTCATCTATCAGGCTGGTAATCTCAAGGCCATAACGCTTGCCGGTAGTGGGCATGAACTGCCACAATCCACCGGCTCCGGCCTTACTTGTGGCCCCGGGGTTCAAGGCACTTTCTATTATAGGCAGATACTTCAGTTCCAAGGGAAGTTGGTAGGCCTCCAACGCGTCTTCGAATATTGGAGTATAGAAATTGCTTGCGCCAAGCATCATAGCAACACTGCGACGCAGACGCCCCGTGTACTGGTCAATGAACTTGCGGACCACAGAGTTGTAAGGCATCTCTATGACATTGGGCAGATTCTGCAACCTTCTGATATACACTTCAGGTTCGTAGGCAATATCCTCGCCTGTACTTTCACATGCAGCACTGTCGTATGTCAAATAGGTACGGGCACACCATTGGCGCATCATGCTGTCTATCTCCGCATCCAACATTCCTTCGGGCAAAGCAATGGCCTCTTCCTTGCCTGTATTATCGTCATATACGGTGATTACCTGCTGGGCACGGGCATGACAGACCAGCAAAGCCAATGAAATTGCTATCAGATATTTCTTCATGGATTGACAGGGTTTAGTAGTTAAGTTGTATTGTTATCCCAGGCATGCTTCCCAAAGCGGTTGCACTATATGTGGGGCCGGGAGATATCATCTGAGGGGATATTGTCATGGACAGGTCCGTTCCTATGTCAAACGTACTCAGTTCGGCATCCACATAGGCATCAATAATGCTGAGCAGATACACTCCGGCAATACAGAAAATACTGAGATCGCGATTACGCCGATAGAAGTCCTTTTTACGTTTGAAGACCGATTTGAAGTGATCCTCCCTTCCTGTTATGTCGTATCCCAACGGCAGCATCTCCAAATGACTGTTTGTTGTGGGGTCGGTATCCATTATATCCTGATAAGCCTGAGAGTAGTCACGCAGCATCTGGGCATTCCAACTGACAGCATACACACAGCCTACGACACCGCCATACACTATAGGCAGTTTCCAGAACTTGCGGTTGTACATCTGTCCGCCTCCGGGAAACACCATTCCCAACCACATGGCACGTATGGGGTCCGGTTTCCATTCGTTGAAACGGTTCAGGTCCAAAGTGTCGCCTGCCGCACGTTGCAAGGAATCGGTCACCACCGTCTGCAACGAATCCGCATATGCGATGGACGAAGAATCCCTATAGGCCGCATTGCGTTTCCCCAAAGACCGAGGCAATGGCACGGGTACCGAATCTGCAGGCAAAGCAACCTGTGCCGTGTCCAAGGGCAGGACTTGCGCTACAGTATCCATGGGTTGTTCCATGGCAAAGGCATCCTGCCACGGCAACCAAAGGACTAAAGCAAGCAACAGGACAAGGATTCTGTATCGTTTTGCCACACTCACTTCAATCTGTCTAATATTTCTATGATTCGTTCCATCTCCCTCTCGTTGGCAAAGGGAATCACTATCTTGCCCTTTCCCTTGTCGGAACAGGTCAACTGTACCTTGGTCTGGAAGAAGCGCGACAAACTGTCCTTCAGTATATTGTATTCCTCGCTTATCTTGTTGCCGCGAGCCTTCAGGCGTCCGCCTTCCGCCGTCTTCACGGAACCGCCTTCCGATAGTTCCTTTACCATCTCCTCCACCTTGTGCACACTCAGACCCTGTGACACTATCTCGTTATAGGCACGGATCTGGAGTTTTGGGTCGTCAATGGCCAGAAGGGCACGTGCATGGCCCATTTCCAGACGGCGGTCCTTCAGCCCCATCTGGATGGTGGCAGGCAGTTTCAGCAGGCGCAGGTAGTTGGTGATCGTACTGCGGTTCTTGCCCACCCTCTCGGACAGGCGTTCCTGTGTCAGGTTGTACTGTTCCAACAGGTGCTGGTAGGCTAGGGCTATCTCCAGGGCGTTGAGGTCTTCACGCTGGATATTCTCGATAAGAGCCATCTCCATCATGTTCTCGTCGTCCACGGTACGCACATAGGCAGGAATGGCCTCAAGTCCGGCCATCTGGCTGGCTCTCCAACGGCGTTCGCCGGCTATGATGAGGTAGGTTCCGTCGCCCTGGTCGCGCAGGGTGATGGGCTGGACGATACCAAGTTCCCTGATACTGTCCGACAACTCCTGCAATGCCACGGGATCAAATTCCCTTCGTGGCTGGTTGGGATTGGGGAATATCTGTCCGATGGGAATCTCGTTGATACTGCCCGAACCGGCCGTATTCACTTTCTCGGTACTGATGAGCGCGTCCAAACCGCGGCCCAGAGCCGAATATTTTTTCTTTATTGCCATTAGTTCTGTTTCTCGTTTTTCTCAATGATTTCCTGGGCCAATGCCAGATGGTTCCTTGCACCGGCAGAATCCACATCGTAGTGGAGCACCGGCAGACCATGACTGGGCGCCTCGGACAACTTCACGTTGCGCTGTATCACCGTACGGAATACCAGTTCGCGGAAATGGCGCTTGACCTCGTCATAAATCTGGTTGGCCAGTCGCAAACGGCTGTCGTACATGGTCAGCAGGAAACCTTCTATCTCCAGACTCGGGTTCAGCTTGGCCTTGATAATCTTTATGGTGTTAAGCAATTTGCTTATACCCTCCAGTGCAAAATACTCACACTGGACAGGGATGATGACGCTGGCGGCCGCCGTAAGGGCATTCACCGTTATCAGTCCGAGCGAGGGACTGCAGTCTATCAGTATATAGTCGTAATCACCCACCACCGGAGCAAGCATGTTCAGCATGATGCGCTCGCGGTTCTGCCTGTTGAGCATCTCTATCTCCGCTCCCACCAGGTCAATGTGACTGGGGATGATGTCCAGATTCTCCACATCGGTACTGTAAATGGCTTCGCGCACATCCACTCCGTCAATCAAACAATTATAGACAGTGCAATCCACCTGGGTGCTGTCCACGCCAAGACCGCTTGAGGCATTTGCCTGGGGGTCGGCGTCAATCAGCAGCACTTTTTTCTCCAACGCAGCCAAGGATGCGGCAAGGTTCATACTGGTAGTGGTTTTTCCCACACCGCCCTTCTGGTTGGCTAAAGCAATTATCTTACCCATTTGCTTTTCGGTTATATTGTTTCGCGCACAAAGATACAGAAAAATGAGGAAAACACAAAGTGGAACTTGCGTTAAAATACAAAAAGCACTACCTTTGCCAGCAAAAAAGAACACTATAGTTATGCAAAAAGGCACACGTCCCACCATTCTCATCACCAACGACGACGGTTATCAGGCACAGGGAATACGCTTCCTGACCGAAATCATGAAGGACCTCGGCAACTGTATTGTCGTGGCGCCAGACAGCGCCCGCAGTGGCGCCGCATGCTGCATAACCCCCACTCATCCGGTCAGCGTAATGAAAATAGAGGACGGAGTCTATGCTTGTTCGGGCACGCCGGTAGATTGCGTTAAAATCGCTTTGGAAAAGGTATTGCCATGCAAACCCGACTTGGTTGTAAGCGGCATAAACCATGGAGACAACGCCTCCATTTCCCTGCACTACAGCGGTACCGTAGGCGCCGTCCTGGAAGCATGCATGAAGGGAGTTCCTGCGATAGCCTATAGTCTGAGGACACACAAGAAGGAATGTGACTTCACCCCCTATGCCGAAGTGGTGAAAGAGTGGGCATGCAAAGTCCTTGGGGAGGGACTGCCGGAAGACACCTGCCTGAATATCAACTTTCCGGAAGTGGAACGTCTGTCGGGCAGTAAGGTATGCCGCATGGCACGAGGAATGTGGCACACGGAATGGCTGGACGCAGGAACTGATTCGGAAGGGAAAAACATTTACACTCTGACGGGTACATTCTGTAATTTGGAACCCGAGGCCAACGACACGGACTATTGGACTATAGACCACGGGATGGCAGCCATCACCCCACTGACTCTGGACATGACGAACCACAAGGTTCTGACCACCTTAAAAGAAGCAGAGAACAAATAATACAACAATCACAAATTAAACAACTTACAAAGAGTGTTATCATCTGACACCCCCGACACCAGATGCATATCGCCTTAATACCGAAGTCCCCCTCTATTGACTGACGTGTACTAAATAAGCTGACACAACAAAAAAGTCATGTCACAAAGCGGAACCACGGCACGACTTTCTGCAAAGTTGCACTTGCGCTATCCGTCAATCCCGCTACAGCACTATCAAAAAAGGATTACACTCCTATCTATAGGCAATCATCATTGCCCTTCGTAGTCAACCACCACCTTTACATCCTTACGGGACAGGCGTGTCCTGAGCCAGTTCTCCATCCTTTGTTCATCCGCAGGTTTCATTTTTGAATCCAAACTGACATTCACCACATATACGGCACTGTCCATCATCACAGAGTCTGCCCAATACGAATATATGCCTCTGCCGGTAGAAACAGAAGCGACTTGTGGGAACAGAGATACCAGTTCAGGCAGCAATACCCGGGAAAACTCTATTGTCTGCATATAGTGATCCACACTATCGCGCAAGGCACGTAACTTTTGCTCATTCTCGGCCAACTGCTTTTGGGTGGCCAAGGCCTTGTTCTTTTCTGTGGAAATCAAACCACGCACGCTTTCCATGTCAACGCCCTTGGCACCCTGGACAATGTCCAGACACACGCCTTCAAGCCCGAACTGAGGCAGACGGGCCGACATGCCTGCAATCTGCACGCTGTCCACCTCCTCACCAAGCATCACCACTCGTATAGTGCGACTGCTGTAGTCAAATTCTTGAGAAATTATCTTTGCCTCGTTTTTCTGCAGCACATCTCTGTAGAAGTCCAAACAACGTTCGCGGAACACCGTTTCCTGTACCATCTGGAAGGTGATGAAGATACTGGGAATAATGGTAATAACGCTGATAAACGAGATTATGTGCTTAACCTTTTTTTCGCGTGCCTTGTCCACGAATACCTTCTTCGGGAAGCGCATGACAAGTGTCACTCCTATGAATGTGGCCAAAGATATGAATATGGTGTTGATAAGATACAAATACAACGCCCCTGCCGCAAACAGCCAGTTTCCCGTGCCCAGTCCGAAGCCCACGGTACACAGGGGAGGCATCAGTGCCGTGGCTATTGCCACACCGGGTATGACATTGCCGGTGCGCTGGCTACGGCTGCTCAGTGCCACTATGCCGGCCAGACCGCCACACAAGGCTATGCCCACGTCGTAAATGGTGGGTGAGGTTCGTGCCAACAGTTCGGACTGCACCTCGTCCAGCGGAGTCAGCAGGAAATACAGGGTGGCCGTGGCCACACTGAAGAGCGTTGCCACAAGATAGTTCTTGGCGGCACGCTTGAAGAGCATGAAGTCGTTGATGCCTATTCCCAGACCCATGCCGATGATAGGACCCATCAACGGGGATATGAGCATGGCACCTATGATTACCGCCGCACTGTTGGTGTTCAGGCCCAACGAGGCAACGAAGACGGCCAGTATCAGAATCCATAGTTTTGCTCCACGGAAATCCACACCTGCCTCTATGACGGCAATAGTATCCTTTTCCGGAGCCATGTCCTCACCCAAGCTCAGTATTCCACCAAGCCAATCCTTAAACATCTGCCAAATATTCATAAGCATTCCGTTTTTTATTTACCCACTATCTTATGCGCCGCCTTTTCAGGCGCTCCGGGTTCTCCCAGTAACTGCATCATGATTTCATACCCCTGCTTCTGGTTCCTGCGGAAGGTCTCGTCCGCAAGCACATTGCGCAGATTGCGCTCTACCGACTCCTGCGTCATCTCGCCAGCAACCAGTTCCGGCACGACTTCTCTCCCCACAATCAGGTTGACCAAGGACACATACGGAACCTTCAGGACAATCTTTCGCAACCATGACACCACCTTGCCAAATGCCATGGCATAGCATACCACCTGGGGAACACCGAAGATAGCCGTTTCCAACGTGGCCGTCCCGCTGGTCACCAAAGCGGCATAGGCACTGCCCAAAAGCATGAAACTGCTCCGGCTACCCTGGCAGGGTGCAAGCACTATCCTTTTGCGGAAGTCCCCGTGTCCGTCACCTAAGGCAGAGGATATTATGGTTTCATAAAAATCCTTGTGCATATTGGGGGCAGAGGCGATGACATACTGATAGTCTCCTCCCACCGCACAGGCCGCCTTCAGCATCACGGGCAGGTTGCGCTCTATCTCCTGACGGCGGCTTCCCGGCAACAGGGCCACGACGGGAGCGTTCCCTAAAGCCAGGCCATCCTTCCACGCCTCAATTTCCTGTGTCTGCAGGGAGTTGCGGAACATGCTTATCTCATCCAGTGTGGGATTGCCGACATAATCCACATGGCAATCATGCTTCCCGGCATACCATTTCACCTCGAAAGGCAGTATGCTCAGTATGGAATCCACATACTTCTTTATCTGCACTATCCTGCCCTCCTTCCAGGCCCATATCTTGGGCGGGATGTAATAAACCACTTGGGGAACGGCAGTTGCCTCTCCACGTCTGCCTTCGACAAATACCTTATGGAACCAGGCGGCAATCTTCAGGTTGAAACCGGGATAGTCAACGAGTATCAGGCGGTCGGGCATAAATTCCGATATGCTCTTCTTGCATTCCTGCATACCACGCAGTATTTCCGGCAGATGCATTGCCACCGATATAAAACCCATATATGCCAGGTCGGGCCTATACCAATAGTATATTTCCGCCTCGGCATCCCTGGCACGTATGGCATCCATCAGATGCCTGGCATGCAGGTCTCCACTGGCCTCTCCAGCAATAAGGAAGTATTTCATCGTTCGCAAATTTACACAAAATTCCCGATTATCCTGCCTGCTATTAGCAAAAACAAACATTTAAGGTTTTATTTCCACGTTCTTCAATGGAGGTTCAAACACATTATGTCATAGGAATATTAATATCGTATATGGCGTGCATCTGCCTAATGATTCCTTTACGGCTTCACGACGACACATGCGCACCATTATCGTTGATTCGCCAAACGATTACCGATGATAAAGTTTATCTTTACCGATGATAAAAACAATGCTCTTGGAAACAATGTCCTGCTGCCAAATCTTCCCGTGGAACATACCGCTCCAACCAGCCTTTTCTTCTACAAGGGTATGCGCAGGCACACGACTACACAAAATAATAGAATTGCACAAAGACCGGATTAGATTATTTTTTATAACTTTGCCCGAAAATCACACAATCAGTACATACAGGCATATGGACACACCCATGGCAAGACGCTCTATCAAGACATCATTGTTATTCACACTGTTACTCTTCTGCACCTCCATGCAGGCCCAAGAGAAACTGGAAGGCTTAGTGAACCGCCTACAAGCATTTGGCACAAAATTGCCCCAGGAGCAGGTATTCATACACATGGACAACAACTGCTACTATTTGGGCGACACCATTTACTACAAGGCGTACGTGAGACGCGGCGACAACGGACATCCCACAAACCTGAGCGGAATTCTGTATTGCGAACTGCTGAACGACGACGGGTATCTCATGGAACGCCAGATGATTCCGTTGGAGAAAGGCGAAGGGCACGGCAACTTTTCTCTGGCAGACACGACTCTGTATGCAGGATACTATGAGTTGCGCGCATATACAAAGTGGCAATTGAACTGGGGAGTAACGGAACAACCGCATAGCAAATGGGCGGAACAGTATTTTTTCAGCAATGATATGGCCAGGGACTATTACCGCGACTATGAGAAACTTTATTCGCGCGTAGTACCTATTTATAATAGGCCAACTTCACCTGGCAACTATACACAGGACATGACCTTGCGTCCCCTGGCAGCATACCACAAGAACCCGACCGAGAAACCCAATTCTTCAGTGAAGTTCTTCCCCGAGGGAGGAAATCTCGTTGCCGGTGTGAAGCAGCGTGTGGCTTGGGAGGTAAGGAACAATCTTGGCATGACCTTAGAAGGCACACTGAGCATAAGTATGCCAGACGGACAGACAATCACTTCGGGAACACAGAACCGAGGTAGAGGCGTGTTCGAGATAACTCCTTCTGAAGGACAAGTGCTGACGGCCTTGTTCACTCCGTCTGACGGAAGGGGAAATCCGGCAGGAACCCCTTCTGCCAGAGAGGATCTGCCAAGAGCCGAGGCGGATGGCGTGGCGTTGCATGTATGCACGGACACCACTGGCATAAGTATTTCCTATGCCACGGCAGGCAATGCGTCAGGAGAAGAGTTGGGGATAACAATAATGAACAATGGCATACTGAAACACTTCCAGGTGGCAGACGGGACACCCATACATGTTCCCACTACAGAGGCAGGAGTGTATCAGGTGACAGTATTCAACCAGGACGGACGGGTATATGCAGACAGGCTCTGCTTCTACCTGCCGGATGGCTTCAAACATACCAACGTGAACTTCTCTGGCATGAAGACGGGGAACTACGGTGCCTTCGAACCCATTGCCATAGAGGTGCAAGGGGCTCCTGGGGCAAGCATGTCGGTTTCCGTAAGGGATGCCGCGAAAAGCGAATACATCTACGACACCGGCAACATGCTGACCGAGGCACTTCTGTCCAGCCAAATAAAGGGTTTCGTACCCCATCCGCAATGGTTCTTCCAGAAGGACGAACCGGAAAGGCGCCAGGCACTGGACTTGCTGATGATGGTTCAGGGATGGCGCAGATATGTTTGGAGGGAAATGGCCATCCAGGGAGAATTCGAGTTGCAATACATGCCAGAAAGCCGTTATCCACATTGGACAGGCCAAATACACAATTATTCGGCTGAGCAAGTGCTGAGCACTATGGAAGAAAAAATGTACGACTTTGCAGAAAAAGGTAGCGGCAAGATGTCGGAGCAGAACAAGGAAGATGAGCAAAAGGCCATCAAAAGGGACAAGGACACATCTGTGGAAGAGCAATGGAACAGTCACACAAAATCCCCTTCGGAGCAGGACATGAACGAGAAGGCGGAAAGACATTCCGAAGCAAACAAGGGTGGCAACGATGCACGGGACCGCTTCAACGAAAAGGAAGAAAACCTGAAACATCCCGTTGCCCTGCATGCAGAATTCTCCCAACCAGGCAACGAGAGTGTGGAAGGAGACATGCGCAGCCAGGGTACATTTGCAATGGACTTCCCCAGATACTACGACGAATTCCTTTTCTTCCTGGCTGCCAGCGACACGACGAAATGGAAGAAAGGGCAACCTCCAATTTGGACGCAAAACGGCAGGACCAAACGCGACGAAGTGGACTTTCCTGAATATTACGTAAAGTTAGACCCAGTATTCCCACGCTTTCCCAAACCCTACGACTACTACCAGTCGCACATAGCACCCATGCCTAAGGACAATCCCCTGTACAATAGCATGAACGAACAGGTGCGCATGCTGTCTGAGGTCACTATCGGCGCCAGGCGCAACGGGCGAAGGAGATTCGGACATTGGAGGCCAGCCTTCATAATAGATGCATACGATGCCTTCAACGCCACGTGCGATGCAGGTTTTGCTCCAGGCTACTTTATGGGTGCCGGCCGCTTCGGCGAGGATGTGGCGCGCACCTATATCGGTGACATGAAGACGGACCGCAGATACGACATCAGTTACCGTTTTGACGGAAAGATATATAGCGAAGGAACAGCAATGCAACGCCGCAAGGAACAGACAGACATACCAGATGCAATGCCCCGATGGAGCAGCAACATGCCGGACCTCAAACGCGACAAGTACAATTATCTGTGGAACTTGGACAAGGTGGTTGTCTATACCGACTACTCCCCAAGAAAAGACCAGCATGGCAAGTACCGCGGAAACGAACTTCCATCAGTAACCATAGACCTGCATCTGCTTGACGACGGCGTGGAGCGCCTATACCGCAAAAACCGTTTCTGGAAGATGAAGGGTTTCTCCATCCCCGACGAATTCTACTCGCCCGATTACTCAAAGCAGCCTCTGCCAAAGGACGACTACCGCCGGACATTGTACTGGAATCCGAATATAAAACTTGACGAAAACGGCCGTGCTACCATAAATTTGTACAACAACTCCTCATCCAGCATCCTGCAAGTAAGTGCCGAAGGATGGAGCCCGGACGGCACGCCACAGTGTGGAAATCTCAACTAATATTGGTCAAAAACACGGAGATTAACGTAATTTACCACTTCGTCGGGATGTCTTTGTCATCGGAATTTAATATATTTGTACTCGCATAACATTCATTTAACCCAATCAATACTATGGAACAGAACGAACTGAAGAACATTGTTTCCCACTTTGCCATCCGTGGCACAGTCAGCGACATCAAACCCCTCGGTGCTGGTCTTATCAACGACACCCTTCTGGTTACAACAGCCGAGGCAGATGCCCCCAACTACGTATTGCAGCGTGTGAACACCAACGTGTTCCCCGATGTGGATTTGGTGATGCGCAATATCTATGCCGTAACCACCCACATCCGCAAGAAACTGGAAGCCGCAGGCGAGACAGAGATTGACCGCAAGGTACTTACCTTCATGCCCGCCAAGGATGACGAGACTAAACTATATGCCATCGTGGACGGCCAGTACTGGCGCATGATGATATTCATTGAGAATGCCGTTACAAAGCAGGCCGTCAACCCCGAGAGTTCACGTGCCGCAGGCAAGGCATTCGGCCAGTTCCAGGCCATGCTTGCCGACATTCCCGTGGAGTTGGGCGAGACCATCAAGGACTTCCACAACATGGAGTTCCGTCTGCAACAGTTGCGCGAAGTCATTGCCAAGGACCCCGTAGGCCGCGTTGCCGAACCCGAGGTTCAGGCCATGCTGAAGGAGATAGATGCCCGTGCCGAGTACATGTGCCAGGCAGAGCGTATGGGCCGTGAGGGCATCCTGCCCAAGCGTGTATGCCATTGCGACACCAAGGTGAACAACATGATGTTCGACAAGCAGGACAACGTCCTCTGTGTAATCGACCTTGATACCGTGATGCCCAACTTCATCTTCTCCGACTATGGCGACTTCCTGCGCACAGGTGCCAACAAGGTGGCCGAAGACCATCAGGACATGGATGCCGTTTGCTTCGACGTGGACATCTTCAAGGCATTCACCGAGGGTTATCTGGCAAGCGCAAGCAGTTTCCTGACACGCGTAGAGATAGAGAACCTGCCCTATGCCGTGAAACTCTTCCCCTACATGCAGTGCGTACGTTTCCTGTGGGACTACCTCAGTGGCGACAAGTACTGGAAGTGCCAGTATGCCAACCACAACTTCGTGCGTGCCAACAACCAGCTACACCTGCTGCTCAGCATAGAGAAGCACGAGCCTGAGATGGAGGCATTCATTGCAGATTGCTTGAAGTAATCTTCCGCCCCGCACAAAGCGGAGCATAATATAAATGAGACAGAACTATACATTTATGTCAACAATCAGGAAGTATGCCGAAGGCGGCTACTTCCTGATTGCAGCAACTATCGCCGCCCTCATTGCGGCAAACTGGTCAGAGACAAGCGGATGGTACAGCCGTTTCTGGCAAGAACCAATGCAACTCGTCGTTGGAGGCTTTGATCTGCTCAGCCACAACGGCAAGAGCCTGACCGTAGGAGGTTTCATCAACGACTTCCTCATGGCCATCTTCTTTCTCTCTGTTGGCCTGGAATTGAAGAGAGAGATTTTTTGTGGAGGAGAACTGTCCTCTGTACGCAAAGCCTTGCTTCCAGTACTTGCCGCCATCGGAGGTATGATTATGCCCACATGCGTTTTCGGCGTAGCATGCTACCTGACCGGCGACCCCATGTATTTGGACATCATGGAGCGGGGCATGCCCATCCCCATGGCTACTGACATTGCCTTCTCCTTAGGAGTCCTGTCCATGTTCTCACGCCGTGTCCCCCTCGGGTTGAAGGTATTTCTGGCCGCGCTGGCCGTGGCAGATGACTTGGGAGGTATTCTCGTGATCGCCCTAAAGTACACCGAGCACATCTCCCTCCCTCATCTTGGAGCGGTAGGTCTTTGCATCCAGGGATGCCTGTATTTGTCGTATCGTCAGGTCCATAGCAAACTGGGCTACTTTGCCATAGGACTGGTGATGTGGTGGTGCATGTTCCAAAGCGGTATCCATTCCACCATAGCCGGTGTGGTGCTGGCCTTCTGCATACCTGCCAAACTGCATCACGGCACCAAGTACTATATTGAACGGATACGCGAACAGATTGACAAGTTCCCTCATTACGAGGTAACCTCGCACTACAAGCATGCACCGCACATGCTTAGCCAGATGGACATACAGAACCTGCGTGCCATAGAATCTGCATCTGACCATCTAATTTCCACCCTGCAGGACACGGAGGACCTTTTGCGCAACCCCATCAATATGGTCATTATCCCCATATTTGCCTTTGCCAATGCCGGCGTGTGCTTTGATGGTATGAGCATGGAGAACCTGACACAAGGCGTGGGTCTGGGAGTCTTCCTCGGTTTGGTCGTAGGCAAGTTCACTGGTGTGATGACGGCATGCTGGCTCAGCATCAAAGCACGTATCGTCCAGTTGCCAGACGGCGCCAACTGGTCGTCTCTGGCAGGTGTCGCCATGCTTTGCGGCATAGGCTTTACCGTAAGCACCTTCATGGCCACCCTGTCCTATCCCTTAGATTTGGAAGGCCAGCAACCGACCTTTATGCAACTGCTTCTAAACGACGCCAAACTGGGCATCCTTTGCGGTACTATCACCAGTGCGGTATTGGGTTCTATAATACTGAACAAGACCCTACCAAAAGCGAAGTAATTGATGCGACATCATAATCCCAAATCGGTCATTAGCGTTATGATGATAATAGCCTTTATTTTTGAACAGATGTTTTGCTGCTTTGAGGGCGCAATGGGGTTCCATTGTAACCGAGAAGCAACGGAACAGATGTCAAAAAGATGGCTTCATTAGCGCGTAACAGTCTAATGAACTGTAATAAAAAAATGTATGCTGTTAACAATTATTAGCGTTTTGTACTGATTTGTACTCTCTCATGGGGGCTTCTCGCCCCCAAACCCCTCGGTGTTTTCAGGTATTAGACTATC
>JAZNYM010000054.1:0-89896 GCA_045594385.1 Bacteroidaceae bacterium | reverse complement strand
ATCAGCATAGATAGTCTAATACCTGAAAACACCGAGGGGTTTGGGGGCGAGAAGCCCCCATGAGAGAGTACAAATCAGCACAAAACGCTAATAATTGTTAACAGCATACATTTTTTTTATTACAGTTCATTAGACTGTTACTCACCAATAAAGTCCATTATCGTCATAACGCAATGACCGATTTGGGGTTATTGGAGAAACCACGAGCAAGAGTAGCTTGGCTCAAAGATAAGAGGCAAGATTAACTTTAGTTCTGAATTCACATTAAATTAAAGAAAGCATTATTTTGTAATCTTCCCGCTTAATCGTATCTTTGCAGATGATAACATGTATAAGAACCTTGTCGCCACAACAACAGAACACACAAAGCAATGCAACTGAAAGATACACCATTCGTTGACCTGATGCAGAAACGCGTCTGCAACGTCCTTCTCATAGCCAACCCATACGATGCCTTCATGCTGGAGGACGACGGCCGTATAGACGAAAAGATATTCTCGGAGTATGCCAAGTTGGGACTTCGCTTCCCCCCACGTTTCATACAGGTATCCACGGAAAAGCAGGTAAACCAGCACATGAGCAGCGGATACATAGACCTTGTAATCTGTATGCCAGCAGCCGAGAACAATGATGTGTTTGACATTGCGCGTAGCGTGAAGACCCAATACCCCAACGTGCCCATCGTGGTGCTGACGCCATTCAGCCATGGTGTGGCACGACGCATGAAGGACGAGGACCTTTCCGCCTTTGAATACGTGTTCTGCTGGCTGGGCAACACGGAACTGCTGCTCAGCATCATCAAACTCATTGAGGACAAGATGAATCTGGAGCACGACATACGTTCGGCCGGCGTGCAGATGCTTCTGGTGGTGGAGGATACAATCCGCTTCTATTCCAGCATCCTGCCCAACCTGTATCACTACATCCTGAACCAGTCGCTGGCATTCGCCACCGAGGCCCTGAACAGTTCTCTGGAAACCCTGCGAATGCGAGGAAGACCAAAGATAGTGCTGGCACGTACATACGAAGAGGCATGGGACCTGTACAAACAGTTTGCCGACAACACCCTGGGTGTCATCTCCGATTGCCGTTTCCCCATCTACAACAACAGCACGCAGAAGGACGAGATGGCTGGATACAAACTGCTGAGTTGCATCCGTGCACGCGACCCGTACGTGCCGCTGATTATGGAGTCCAGCGAGGCAGCACGCGAGGAACTGGCATGGAAGTGCGGAGCCACCTTCATCAACAAGAACTCGAAACTGCTCAACGTGGAGATACGCGATATGCTGAGCCGGTATTTCGGTTTCGGCGACTTCGTGTTCCGCGACCCGGCCACCATGAAGGAAGTGGCCCGAATACATAACCTGAAGGAGTTGCAGGACAATATCATGACCCTGCCCATAGACTCCCTCCAGTACCATCTGCGACACAACAACGTGAGCCGTTGGCTCTCCAGCCGTGCCCTGTTCCCCATTGCCGAATTCCTGAAGAAGATTACGTGGGACAAGGAGCAGGACGTGGATGTGCACCGACAGATTATCCTGGATGCCATCGTGGCATACCGCAAGATGAAGAACCAGGGTGTGGTTGCCGTATTCCAGCGCGAGCGGTTCGACCAATACTCCAATTTTGCCCGAATAGGCGACGGTTCGCTTGGCGGAAAGGGACGTGGCCTGGCTTTTCTGGACCGCATGATAAAGAAGGTACGCGAGAAGGAAATAGAGCATGCCGACCTGTTGCACATCCCCAAGACTTTGGTGCTCTGCACGGACATCTTCGACGAGTTCATGGAGACGAACGACCTGTACGGCATTGCCATGAGTGACATGTCGGACGAGGAAATGCTGGCGTGCTTCCTGCGCGGACGTCTGCCCCACAGGCTTCTGGCCGACCTGGAGGTATTCATCGATGTGGTGAAAAGCCCTCTGGCCATCAGAAGTTCGTCCCTGCTGGAGGACAGCCACTACCAGCCCTTTGCCGGTATCTATTCCACCTACATGATACCATACGACGAGGACAAGTATTGTCGTCTGGAAATGCTCTCCAATGCCATCAAGTCGGTATATGCATCCGTGTATTTCCGAGGGAGCAAGGACTACATGACGGCAACCTCCAACGTGATAGACCAGGAGAAGATGGCTGTAATACTGCAGGAAGTGGTAGGTCAGCAATACGGCACTCGCTTCTATCCCAATGTGTCAGGTGTGGCACGCTCCGTGAACTACTACCCCATCGGAGAGGAAAAGGCAGAGGAGGGTACCGTTTCCCTGGCCATGGGCTTGGGAAAATACATCGTGGACGGCGGCACCTCGCTACGCGTATGCCCCTATCATCCCACACAGGTGTTGCAGATGTCGGAAATGGAGATTGCCCTGCGCGATACCCAGACAAGTTTCTTTGCCCTGGAAACTAACCTGAAAAAGGACGAGAACGGCAACAAGGAAAAGGCCCTGTTCCAAGTGGACGACGGCTTCAATCTGGTGAAGGTTCCGGTACGCGATGCAGAGAAGGACGGTTCCCTGCAATGGATATGCTCCACCTACGACCCTGTGGACCAATGCATATATGACGGATTCTATGAGGGACGCAACAGAAAACTCATCTCCTTTGCCGGAGTGTTGCAAAACGGTGTCTGGCCCATGCCCGAACTGCTTCAACTTGTACTGAAACTTGGCCAGGCAGAGATGCAGCGCCCCGTGGAGATAGAATTTGCATGCAACATAAACCCGGACAAGAGCGGTGACTTCTACCTGCTACAGATACGCCCCATGGTGGACAACCGCATGCAACTGGACGAGAATCTGGCAGACATCCCCGACGAGCAGTGCCTGCTGAGGAGCCACAATGCCATCGGTCACGGCATAATCACGGACATCTGCGATATAGTGTATGTGAAAACAAGCGAAGAGGCCCACTACACTCCCGGATGGAATCCGCAGATAGCGGAAGAGGTAGAAAGGATAAACCGCACCCTGCTTCAGGAAGACCGCAAGTGCATACTTATAGGTCCCGGACGTTGGGGTTCAAGCGACCCCTGGCTGGGCATTCCCGTGAAGTGGCCCAATATCAGCAGCGCACAGGTCATCGTGGAGGCTGGATTGGCGAACTTCCAGGTAGACCCGTCGCAAGGCACGCACTTCTTCCAGAACCTTACATCCCTGGGAGTGGGCTACCTGACCATAAACGCCTTCCGCGGTGACGGCAAGTACGATTGCACCTTGTTCGAGGACCTGCCCCTTGTTCAGGAAACCGAGCATGTGGCACATGTGCGCCTTGGCGAACCTCTGACCATAAAGATTGACGGCATGAAGAAAGAGGCCGTGGTGATGATGCCCGAGGAACTGAAGGAAATGGAAAAGGCAGAAGAGGAAAAGGAAGTAAACACCGACCGCGAAGGATTGCCAAAGGAGTAGAGGTGGTCAATATTTAATGGCGAAGTAATCCAAAGCCGCCTTGTAATTGTCCTGCGCCGTAAGGCAGGTGTCGGTCAGGAAACCGTCTACCCTACCCCAGTTCTGTATACCACGATAATAGAACAGGCGCAAGTCCTCGGTAATGATAAAAGGCACTATGGAGGCCTGAAGGCATTGCCAGAACATCAGCAAACGGCCGATGCGACCGTTTCCATCCTGAAAAGGGTGTATGCGCTCGAAACGCACATGAAAGTCCAGCACATCACTTAGGCTGACCTGCCTGACGGCATTGTACTCCGCCAATAGAGCCTTCATGTGCTTTGAGACATCCTCGGGCAGTACCGTTTCCTCACCTCCCACCTCGTTGGGCAATCGCTTGTATTCACCCACGGCAAACCAATCCTTTTGCGAATCGGAGGTACTGGCCTTTAGCATAAGGTGCAGGTGCTTTATGTGGTGCTCGGTAATCTTGTCCATAGCATGTTCTATGATATAATCTATGCAACGGAAATGGTTTACCGTTTCCATTATATCGTCAATGCGCGTGTTCTCTGTGGTTATGCCAAGGGTGTTTGTCTCAAAAATATAGCGTGTCTGCTCCTTTGTTAGGCGGCTGCCCTCTATATGATTAGAACTATAGGTCAATTCTATCTGCGTACGGTGATATATACCACCCTTCAACCTTGCTTCACGCTCCTGACGCAAACGAGTCAATAGAGGAGAGACCTTTGCCTTTCCTTTTCTGGGCAACTCCGCATTGGCAGGAATATTCCATACCTTTCCCGTGAGGAAAGCACCGTCTATCTTGCCCTGCGAACAATAATTGCGGGCGGTACGTTCACTTATGCCATGCCTTCCGGCAAACTCTGATACAGATATAAAGTCCATTCTATCGGCAAGATTTGATTCGATTAACGGCACAAAGATACGTATTCTTGCCGATACCGGCAAGAATACGCTGATATTTATCCAATATAAAAGTCTTGGGGAAATGCCTGCAAAGAAGGCTACTTCATGTTTATTCGTCCCTGTGGAGAGGCATAACGCTCGGGAATCTCGCCCTTCAGGTGTTCGGAAACGTAGGTAATGAAAGCCTGGTTGTAGAGCATGATGTTTTCCTGCAGGATGCAGGCATCGCGAAGAACATTGTACATGCCCCCGCCCGTGACGCAATAGTCGGTGGTGCAGAGAGTGTATTCTGCATCCATCTTCAATGGGGAGTAGCGTCCTGTCTTGTCGTTGAGAACCTCCACCTTGGAGATGCGTGCCTTGCCTACGGCCTTGGGGTTGAGATTGAAGCGGAAACCTGAAATCTGCGGGAACTGGCCGTCCTCCATGGGCGAATTGGATGTGGTGGCAACCAGGAGTTCAAAGAGTTTTGAACCCTTTATCCTAACCACGGTAAGATAGTTGTTGTAGGGCAAGGCATCTACGATGTTGCCATAGGTCCAGTCGCCGGCCGCGAGCGGTGCGCGTATGCCGCCACCGTTGTTTACGGCAAGTTGTGCCCCGGTAACGGCACGGAAGGCATCCGCAACAAGATTGCCGATGCATGTCTCGCGGGTTCTAACCATCTGACGGCCGTTTTCGTCGAAGAGGTCCATACGGTAGTCGCTATGGCATATCTTGTTGGTCGTCACCTTGGCCATCATGGCCTCTATGCTGTCCGTCACTTGGCGGACATGCGCACTTTCCTGCTTTATGGAGTCAACGGGAATCAGTTCCGTAGACATGCGTCCGTCGGGGCGGATGACGAGTTTGCCCACGTTCTTGAAACGCGAACCTGTCTGCGAGAGCAATACCGTGTCGCCATCGGCATTCAGTACGGTTTCGCATGGTATACGGCTATGCGTGTGGCCGTCAAGAACCACGTCTATGCCGCGTGTACTGCTTACAAGGCGGTGGCTGGTAAGGAAATTCTTTGCCGAAGCCTCGCCCAGATGTGACAGGAGGATGACATAGTGGGCACCTGCCTTGCGTGCCTCGTTGACGGTCTTCTGCACCTCGTCCACCAGATTGTCTTCGCAAAGGCTCAGCATCTGCTTGCCTTGCTTGTCGAAGAAAGAGTATGCCTCGCTTATCAGGGATTCAGGAGTAACGACACCCACAAAGGCTATCTTCTTTCCGCCAAAGTCTTTAATAATATAAGGTGTGAAGAACAAGGAATCCGGATGCAGCGAGCGCAGGTTCATGTTGACAACGGGCAAGCCGTTTTCCTCCACAAGTTTTGTAAGGTGCGGAGTGCCGAAGTCGAACTCGTGGTTTCCCAGGCCTATGGCATCGTAGCCCATCTCCTTCATGATGTCCACCACGAACTGTCCTCCCGAGATGGCACCTGCCGTGCCTCCGTGCAGGAAGTCGCCGCTACTGGTAAGCCCGACCCATGCCGTGTCCGATACGGCATCGGCCAATCCGCGGAGACGTGCATACCCGTCGAGGACGCAATGAACGTCGTTTTCGTAGAGTATGACTATACTGCGCTGCTTGCCGCTATCACATGCATAGAGCAGGGGGACGGATAGGATAACCAGAACCAGATATCTGTTGATCCGGTTCTGGAAAGAGGTAAGTATCGAAAAGACCTTATTCATTGTCTTCCTATAATGCTATCTTATTCAAGTGTTGAGAAATCCACGTCGGGAGCCTCTGTCACGTTGCCCTCGCGTGTGAACGGTGTGCCTGACTCCAGGAAGTCGTTGAAGAAACCGCCCATGGTGAGGAAGAAGCCCTTCTCCTCTACACCGCCCTTATAGTCGAGACGCTGCTTCTGGCCGCCCGTGGCATCGCAGGTGAAACGTGCCTGGGTGACAGGTATCCACTTGCCGTCAGCGGTGCGTGCCCACTGGTTGTCATAGTAAGCCTTTCTGGTGATATATCCCATAGTGGGGTTGAAGTTCTCCAGGAAGGAGTAGGCGTGGGTGTACCATGTGCTTGTCTGGGGACGGCGCCATGATGCCACAAGTGTCCACTTGCTCTGGTGGTTGTCGTAGAAATAAGCGGTGTAAACGGTGGTATTGTTGTTGTCGGGACGCACGCCAATGAGGAAGCGGCAACGCTCGCCCGGTTTCCAGTCGTAGTGCATGTAACTCTGACCGCCAGAACCCTCGTTGCCGAAGTCGTTAATTGTGGTATTTGCACCTTTCCTGACGAGTTGTACGCGCATTGAATCTGGAATCTCTGCAGGATTGTCGGTTGAGAAGGGGCTCCATACAGAGAAGAGGATTCTTCTTGGGTAGGGAGTGTTGTTCTGCATGCCGAAGTATCCTTCGCCAAAACCGCAGGCCATGTAGTAACTGCTGGGGATATCACCCTCTTCGGGTACGACAACTTCGTTGTAGAACCATTCCACGTCTCCCTCGGGCAGGGCATAGTTCATGTGTGTGGAAGGACCGCGGCGTCCGAAGTGGGTGCTGAAGTCTCCGCCTACACATACCACGGGTCCCATATTGCCCTTCACTACAAGGGATTGCACGTTGCCGAAACTCTCTCCTTCGTTAATCTTAAGGCCACGGATGTCCACCTTGATGTAACCGGGTTCCTTAACCTTGAAGGTCCCAACCTCAACAAGGGTCAGGGTGTCGCTTGCCAGTTCCACTTCCTCGGTCTTGCCCAACAGGGAAACCTCCACAAGAGAATGTCCCTTTGCCTGCAACGCAACGGTCATCTTGCCCTTGTCCATGGCTCTGAAATAGAAACTTACAACCGTTTCCTCGTCGTCCCAGTTGCAGATTTCACATTTGCCCTCGTCTATATATGCCGGTTCGCTCTCGGGAGAAGCCGTTATATACGCATTACCTGACAGGGTAACAACACTCTCGCTCTGCTCGGATGCCGATTCCGCTCCCGAGCAACTCATTGCCAGCAATGCAACTGACACAACTGAAGCCAAAAGGAAAAATCTCTTTTTCATAATCATGGGGATTTAATGTTATTTCCTTGCAAAGTTAGTGAATTTATCATAAAAGACCAAGCGAGGGAAACAATTAAACGAAAAAGGTGTAAATTTGCATGCGATAAGCCTATGGACAACCTCATGAAATACCTTTGGACGATAATCCTTGCGTGCATGTTTCTTGCCTCGTGCACCGATGGCAGGACGGGCGAAGCGTTGGAAGGCGACACCCTGTCCCTGCGACATGCACGCTATGTCTGCGCCGTCAGGCAGGGGGACATTGTCAGCATAGACATCCGCAACCCTTGGGACACAAGCGCCACGCTCAGGAGCATAAGGGTGAAGGTGCCGGTGGAGAAGGCTGCCGTGTACACGGCCACACATGCCGCCCTGCTGGCAGAGTTGGGACAGGCACACAGGATAGGAGGCTTGTTCGATACCCAATACCTGAAGCATCCCCAACTGAAACAAGCCATTGCCGAAGGCCGTATCCGCGACCTGGGCACAAGCAATGCCGTGAACATAGAGCAGGTGATGGACCTCCAGCCCGACCTGCTTATGCCTTCGCCATACGAAAGTCAGGGCGGTTACGGCCGCCTGGAGCAGATGGGCATACCCATAATGGAGTGTGCCGACTATATGGAGGTATCGCCCCTGGCACGTGCCGAGTGGATAAGGATATACGGACTTCTCTTCGGTGCGGAGGAGCGTGCGGACAGCCTCTTTGCGGCCATAGAGCATCGCTACGGGGAACTGAAGGCTTTGGCCTCCAAGGCAGAAAGGAAGCCCAAACTGCTGACCGAGCGTCCCCTGAGCGGCACATGGCATGTGCCCAACGGAGAGAGCACCACAGGCATGCTCTACCGCGACGCCGGTGCTGATTACATCTTTGCCGACATCCCGGGGAGCGGAGCCAGTGCCCTGAGCATAGAGGTGGTGCTGGACAAAGCCATAGAAGCCGACTTCTGGCTGATAAAGAGTTTCGGTCCCCAGACCAAGGAGCAGTTGGCGCAGGATTGCCCTGCCACAAGCCACATCAAGGCAAAACTGATGGTATGCAATACGGAAGAGGTGCCCTTTTTCGAGGAAACGCCATTCCACCCCGAATACCTGCTGGAAAACCTGATAAGCGTGCTTCATCCCGAACTGGGGGTGGAGACACGGCACGAGTACTTTAGGTAAACGGAAAACGGAAAACTCGGAGTAATCGGAATACTCAGACTACTCGGAATACTCAGAATACTCCGAGAACTCAGAAAGCAAAAACACCCATGTACAACGAAAGCACACACAATACGAAGCATCAAGGCTCACAATACTTTGCCAAGGCCCGCACAATACTTCTCATTGCCATGCCCATCCTGCTGATGGCGGCAAACATCCTGTGGGGTTCGCTGGACATACCTCTGGGTGCCATGCCCGACATCCTCCTGGGCAAGGAGATAGAAGGGCATCCGTCGTGGTCGTACATCGTGTGGCATAGCCGTGTGCCCCAAATGCTTACCGCCACGTTCTGCGGTGCGGCACTGGCCACCTGCGGCTTGCTCCTGCAAACGGCCTTCCGCAATCCTCTGGCAGGTCCGTCCATACTTGGTATAGATAGCGGAGCCAGCCTTGGCGTGGCCGTGGCCATGATGCTCTTCGGGGGAAGCATAACCATGGGCAACCTGTCGCTCGGAGGCTATGTCTTCACCATTCTGGCGGCACTGGCCGGTGCCGTTGGCATAATGGTGCTGCTGTCCGTTCTCAATGCCATGCTCAGGAGCACCGTCATGCTGCTTATCACGGGTGTGATAATTTCCTACATCACCGGAAGTCTTATATCCCTGCTCCAGTTCTGGGCAAGCCACGACGGACTTCAGGCCTACGTCCTCTGGGGAATGGGCAATTTCTCCAGCGTCAGCACCGAGCGCCTGCCTGTCTTCATAGGACTGGTTTCCATAGGACTGGTGATGGCATTGCTGATGATGAAACCTCTGGATGCCCTGCTTCTGGGCGACCGTTATGCGCAGAACCTTGGCGTGGACACCACACGCACGCGCCACATGCTTTTGCTTGCCACGGGATTGCTCTCGGCCATCACCACGGCATTTTGCGGTCCCATCAGTTTCATAGGCCTTGCCACGCCCCACATGGCACGTTTCATCTCCCCCTCGGGTTCGCACCGCTCTCTCCTGCCCCAAACCATGGCACTGGGTGCGTCCATAGCCCTGCTTTGCAACCTGCTCTGCAATCTGCCCCAGAGCAGTGTTCTGCCTATAAACGTACTGACGCCCCTGATAGGAGCGCCAGTAATCGTTTATCACACCCTTGCCCCTACCTTGTCGGCCAAGATGGGAAGGGGGAAGAAATAAGGATTTACTTCTTGTAGAAAGGAGTGCTGTAAACCAGACGGATACCCTTGCTGCTTGACTGAACCTCCAGAGTGGTGCCGTCGTTGGAAACAGAGTAAACATTGGCCTTGCCGCCATCTGCGGTGTGGTAGATAACGTTGAACATCTTTGTTACGATGCTCAGGGCGTTCTGCTCCTTCATGGGAACGTCAACGATGAGTTGGCCCAACTTGCCTGCCTCCTTAACGTCCTTCCAGTTCATGCTCATGTAGATCTGGGTACCCTGGCACATACCGGTGAAAGCATCGCTTGCCTCGTCGTAAACGTAGCCACGCTTTGCAATCTCGGCAGAGATCTTGTTAACACTGGCATTCAGGTTGATGCCGTCGAAATCAAATGCGCTGGCGCTCAGGGTCATAACCATAGCGGCCAGTACTACAAACAACTTCTTCATAGTTTTTGATTGTTTTTGTTTAATTAGTTGATATTTTGTATTTCGTTTTCTCTCTTATATGTAGGCACGGCTCTTGCCCAGGAACCTGTCCATGTCGCCCGACGCTTCCAGTTCCGAGGGCGTGCCTGTGGTCATACCTCCGTCCTGCATGAGCCATAGCATGTCAGCCGTTTTCAGGGCTATCCCCACATCGTGCGTGGAGAGGAGTATGGCCTTGCCCTGGTTGTGTGCAAGGTTGCGGAGCAGCAGCATCAGTTCCACCTTGGAGGGGAAATCCAGAAAGGCAGACGGTTCGTCCATCAGTATTATGGGTGTCTGCTGGGCCAAGGCCTTTGCTATCATCACCTTCTGCCGTTCGCCGTCGCTCAGCGAGGAGAAGAGCCGGGGGGCAAACTCCTGCGTGCCTGTCAGCCTCATGGCATCGTCCACCATGCGTTCGTCCTCCGCGGAAAGGCGTCCGAAGTATCCCGTATAGGGATGTCTTCCCATGGCCACCACTTCCCTGACTTTCAACCCCATGGCATCGATGTGTTCCGTAAGCACCACCCCTATGGTGTCGGCACTCACCTCGTCCACCTCGCCGTCCAACGGATGTTGATAACCGGCCAGCGTCCTGAGCAGTGTGCTCTTTCCTGCACCGTTAGGCCCCAACAGGCATGTCACCTTTCCTGCCTGCAAGCCTGCCGTCAGGCCTGTGGAAACGACCCTATGCCCGTAACCCGTGGAGAGGTTCCTGAAGTTCAAGACCTGCATTTCCCCAGGACAGGCTTCCCTGGTCGCACATTCCTCTGAATGCTTCCCATTGGCATGAATGATGCATTTCTCGCGCATAAATCGGGACAAAGTTAACAAAAAGAGCAGAAAACAATATGAATTTGCTAAAGAATTATTATAAAAACGTTAAATCTGTCGTCACATTAGCCCTATTTATGACATAAATTGCTACCTTTGCATGGAAATTGACTAAAAGATTTGGCAATGATAAAGAAGATTCTGCTCGTACTGACCGTACTTTTCTCTCCTCTCATGTCCGTAACCGGCATGGCAGAGGACGGTCCCCTTTCCCTCAAGTCCATCACCGGCGGCGAGTTTTATGCCCATGGCATATATGGTGTAAATCCCCTGGCCGACGGCGAGAGTTACAGTCAGTTGGTGGACGGAAAGAGAATTGTGGTAAGTTCCTTCAAGACCGGCGAGCAGACAGGTGTCCTCTTTGATGCCAACAACACCAAGGGCAAGGTGAAAGTCTCACGCATTGACGGCTACATCATGTCGCCCAACCAGAAGAACATACTTCTGCGCACCCAGACACAAAGCATCTACCGCCACAGCACCACGGCCGTATATTATATATATAATGTACAGAACCGCACCCTGGCGCCACTCTCCGACGGAGGTCCGCAGGAGTGCCCCCTCTGGAGCCCCGACGGCAACATGGTGGGCTTCGTGCGCGAGGGCAACCTCTTCCTGGTGAAACTGCTCTTCGACAATGCCGAGGTGCAGATTACCAAGGACGGCAAGTTCAACAGCATCATCAACGGCAAGGCCGACTGGGTCTACGAAGAGGAGTTCGTGACAAACCGCAGTTTCGACTTCAATGCCGACGCCACCATGCTGGCATGGATACGCTACGACGAGAGCCAGGTGCCCCTGTTCTCCTTCCCCATGTACAAGGGCATGCTCCCCGAGATGAAGGAAAATGCCGAGTATCCCGGCGCATATGAATACAAGTACCCCATTGCCGGCCAGCCCAACAGCAAGGTAAGCGTGCACACCTTCGACATCAAGAGCCGTGCCACACGCGAGGTTAAGGTTCCCCTGGAGGCCGAAGGCTACATCCCCCGCATAGCATTCAGCAGCGACCCCGACAAACTGCTCATACTCACACAGAACCGTCATCAGGACAAACTGCAGGTGTGGGTGGCCAATCCCCGCTCCACCGAGTGCCGTTGCATCGTCACGGACGAGGTGAAGCCCTACGTGGCCGACAAGACCTACACCCTCTTCAAGACCATTAAGGACGGTTTCATACTGATGAGCGAGCGCTCCGGCTTTGCACACCTCTACCAGTACAACCTCCTGGGCACACTAAAGCGCGAAATAGGCAAGGGACAGGACATCATCACCGACTTCTACGGCTACGACGAGAAGACCGGCACATACTACTATCAGGCACAGGACGGCGGTCCTCTGCGCACCGGAGTTTACAAGTGCGACGCCAAGGGCAAGGTAACCTCCATCAGCACCGAGCCCGGCCAAAACTCGGCCATCTTCTCCGGCAACTTCAAGCAACTGATGCTCACCCACCACTCTGCCGCCACACCTCCCACCTACACCCTGCGCAACGACAAGGGCAAGGTACAGAAGACCCTCCAGGACAACGCCGCACTGAAGCAGAAGATTGACGGCATGAACTTGGCCAAGATAGAGTTCTTCCAGTTCCAGACACAGGACGGCGTGGACCTGAACGGCATTATGGTGAAGCCTGCCGACTTCGACGCCAACAAGAAATACCCCGTCATCCTCTTCCAGTACAGCGGTCCCGGTTCCCAGCAGGTTCTGGATTCCTGGTACGCAGGCAACTGCTCTGCCGCCCTGCTGGAAAGATACATGGCACAGGAAGGTTTCGTCAGCGTCATCGTGGACGGACGCGGTACTGGCGGACGCGGTGCCGAGTTCGAGAAGCAGACCTACCTGAAACTCGGCCAACTGGAGAGCCACGACCAGGTGGAGACAGCCATCTACCTGAGCAAACTCCCCTGGGTGGATGCCAAGCACATAGGCATCTGGGGATGGAGTTTCGGCGGTTTCAACACCCTCATGAGCATGTCCGAAGGCCGCCCCGTATTCTATGCCGGCGTGGCCGTGGCACCTCCCACCTCATGGCGCTACTACGACACGGTTTACACCGAGCGCTTCATGCGCACCCCCAAGGAGAACCAGGAGGGTTACGATTGCAGCCCCATCACCCGTGCCAAGAACCTTAGCGGAAGCCTGCTCATCATCCACGGCCTTGCCGACGACAACGTGCACTTCCGCAACGTGGCAGAGTACACCGAAGCCCTCGTCCATGCCGACAAGGACTTCCGCCAACTCACCTACACCAACCGCAACCACTCCATCTACGGCGGCAACACCCGCAACCACCTCTTCCGCCAGTTGATAAACCACTTCAAGCAGAGCATGAAGTAAATAAAACGGAAAGGGGGACCCTCCCCCACCCCCTCCCTGTATGGAGGGGAGTTGTTACAACCGACAATGAAATTAACACTTTAACAAAAAACTCATTCCCCAGTACGATATACTCCCCTCCATTTAGGGAGGGGTCAGGGGGTGGGTCCTTGACACGGCCTCGTAGCTTAGTTGTATAGAGCGTCGGATTCCGGTTCCGAAGGTCCTGGGTTAGAGTCCCAGCGAGGTCACTAAAAGCAGTCAGGAAGAAGGCACGCCATTGCCCTCTTCCTGATTTTTCTTCATAGTTCTGGACCGCGTTTTAAGCCCTTATTGTCACCGGGGCAATGAAAACAGACAAGAAACTGGTCTGCACGGCTATTATCCAAATGCACAAGGAGCGGCATAGAATAAAGAGAAGCGGCATAGGTTCTCCACAATTTTCTATTGCCTCACATCGGGGTGTTGATGTAGAGGTGAGGGCGTTTGGGATGTGAGTAGGAATTGGGGGGAGTTAAACTATCTCTACGCTGACCTTAACACCCAAGACTTTGGCTATTGCTATTTACGGGCGACTAACGCGTTTCGGAGTTTGAAAGAACATTGAAACCGAGAATACCACATATTTATGTCAAAAACGTAACAAAACTTCAAAAAGAAACAAAATACCTTGATATATACAAGTATTTTCCTTATTTTTGTAGAAGAATTACAGATTTAAGCAAAACAAAACATATGATACGAGAGTTTTGGGTAAAGAATTACCTTTCCATTCGTGACAAACAAGAGTTGAGTTTCTTAGCCAAAGGACCAGCATCGGAATTGGTGACTGAGGTTTCCGAAAATGTGTTCCTGTATAAGTTAGGCATTCTTTATGGCTCTAATGCTTCGGGCAAATCAAATATGCTGATTGCTATGGACGAAATATTTCACATATTAATTCAGTCCAGATATGATGCCACTAAAAAGATCAGCGGCAGTATTCCTTTTATCTTGACAAAAGATGAACCCATTGAGATGCATGTATCGTTCTATGCCAATAGCATTAGATATGATTACGACGTAAAGTTCAATGAAAAGTACATTCTAAACGAAGTCCTAAACTATTATCCCAATAAATCAAAAGTGCTCTTCTACGAACGTTCTTTTGTCGACGATAATGTGCAGGCAGATATTAAGTTCGGACCAAGCCTAAAGCTTCAGCCTAAGACCCAAGACAGCATTAGGGAGCACACACTGAATAATCATAGCGTACTTTCCGTTTGCAGAAAGAACGCATTGACGGAAGACATAGCCCCATTCAAGGAACTGCATGGTTGGATTATGACCAACTACCACGACATTGATGGCGACGAAGACAAAGGAATTGTTGAGATTTTAAAGGATGCATACAATCATCCTAAAAAGCGTAAGTTCTATAATACGATGCTTCAGAAAGCCGACTTAAACATTCTGGAGTATCGTCCTGTTGTAGAAGACCGATTTGTACCCAACTATTTCCGCGAGCGCATCCAGAAAGAGAATATCCCTGAGGAGATGAAAGATGTGCTTTTGAAGCCAACCACAGATTCCATCACCTTCTTGAACCATTCAGACAATGGCGATTTCGACATCCCCCTCAGATGGCAGTCAAAGGGTACACAAAAGTACATCCGCATCTTGGAGGCCTTGTACAATATGATAACGAGTCCCCACGTCTATTTCCTTGACGAGTTGGGCGAAGACCTTCACAACGACCTCCTGTTCTATTACCTCAATGTCTTCATCTTCAACTCAGAGAAGTCGCAACTCATCATCACCAGCCAAGAGACAACCCTTCTCTCTCAGGACCTGATCAATGAGAATCGTGGCGTAGTGTGGTTCGTTGAGAAAAACCGTGAGACTGCTTCCTCCGAATATGCCCGTGGCGACTCATTTGGCTTGCACAAGAATCTGTCGCTTTACAACTCCTATCGCATAGGACGCTTGGGTGCCAAGCCCGAACTGGGAAGTATCTTTATAAACTTGGAGGACTGATATGGGTAAACAAAGAGAAACAGCACTTATCTTGGGGGAGGGACCTACTGAGTTCTATTACTTCAAGTCCCTGTGCGATATGTACAAGAACATCACCATCAAGCCAGACTACCCCAAGCACACCAGCATCAAAGAACTTGACCTAAAGATAGAAGAGGGGATAGCCTTGGGCTACAGCCATATCTTTTGCGTCATCGATATGGACACCAAAGACACGGAACCCGAGCGTACGCAATACCAGAAGCTAAGAGCTAAGTATGCCAAGCCCATCAATAAACCTAAGAAAGGCATATTCTGCAACGTTGAGTTCTTTGAGACTCACCGCTGCACCGAGTTGTTCTTCCTCTACTACTTCCGCTATACCTCCCGTGCATACGAGAATCAAGAGTCGTTGCTTAAAGACTTGAACAAATCTGCAGCATATCAGAAAACTACTGATTTCCTTATCAAGAGCAAGGGACTGCATAACTATTTCGAACGGAATGGCGGAAGTCTCGAAAAGGCTGTGGCCAATGCCAATCGGTCAATGGATGAGAAGCAGAAAGAAGGCAGAAATTATACTTACTCGGAACTTGGAAGACTAATGGAAGAGCTAAAGGGTTTAGAAGTATAGTTATTTATCGAGTCCAACGACACACGAAGGTGGTAGAGAAAATTCTTGCTAACTATCAATTTGCGATTAATTAGTAATGATCTTCATCTGATGATTTCGAGGATTGAGGACATTAGACAGAACTATAATAATGATATAACATATGATCATAATAACAACGATAATAGTCACTTTGATCTTACACGTGGTGATACGCATAGTACCCTTTGTCGTAGTGGTGAAGGAGATTAGGAGAGTTAATTATAAAGATTGGCTACATATTATTGTCTCTTTCTTCAAAAAACGTGCGGAACGTGATTTATTCCTTGCGTTTATGACTATAGAGGCAAGTCTTGTTGGATGTTTGCCTCAGTTCTTGAAAGCTAAAGCCGAGGTTGTATACAACGATACAAAGATTAGTTTATGGTTAGACTTAGGTCAAAACTCAGAATGGGTAAGTTTGAGCATTGCTGTTTTAATCGCTATTGGTTATTATTATTATCTATGGATGTCTCACAAAAACAATCCAGAGGAGTGGAAATTTGTTGTTGAGGCCTGCCAGCTAATAGACGAAGAGTATAATTTTATCCCAACTCAGAAATGGTTTGAAGAACAGAATGCTAAACAAATAAAGAATTTGGGTAAAAGATATTCAGAGGAAAGAAACTTTCCGTTTGAGGATATAGATTTCGCATTGGCTTCATTAGAACAATCAGACCTTTTTTTGCCTTTATTGAAAAAAGACATCAATATTTTCAAAGAATCATTGCAGTCTTTTGTTAGAGACTTCTCCAAAGAAAATGCCTGTTCTAATATAATACAGAATTGTAAAGCTGTTATAGACGAAATTTCGTCTATAGATGGTTCTGTAGCGGCTTACAAGCATTTATTAGAGTCTGTCATAAATTTCATGACGAATTTTGATAATTTTTATTATGATTCTGAAAACTATAAAAGACATGATATTCAAAGTTTCAAATATTCAATTGATGAGAAAGCGGATCATTTAGAAACTATATTGTCAAATGAGTGGATTGCATTCAAAGAGCATCATACTATCATTATCACGGGTGAAGCAGGTACTGGCAAGTCTCATTTGATAGGGGATATTGTAACTCATCGTAAGCGAAAAAAAAAGCCATCGATACTTCTTCTTGGCCAACATTTCACAAATGCATCGGATCCACTATCGCAAATAAAAGAATTGTTAGATGTAAAATGTAAGAAGGAAAGACTTCTATCTCAACTTAATAATTATGGAGTTCGCGTAAACGAGCCTGTGGTTATATTCATTGACGCATTGAATGAGAATGCTGGTGAAGAGTTGTGGAAAAATTTTCTAACAGACCTTATCAATGAGGTTGAATCTTTCGATTATCTAAGACTCGTTGTTAGTTTTAGAATTTCACAGCGAAAAAATTGGTTCTACGACCTAGCACATAATTTAGACTATGCAGTTTATCATCATAAAGGATTCGAAGGTCATGAACGTGAAGCATGCGAATATATGTTTTCTTCTTTTGGAATAGGTCAACCTGCTTGGCCTGTTTATGGAAAAGAATTTTCTAATCCTCTATTTCTGATAAAGTATTGTCGAAATCATGAAAGAAAACATCGTCCGATGTTTTTTACAGATTTTTGGAAAACAATTCAAGAGTATTGTGAAGATACGAATCATGAATTGGCTCAAAAGTTTGGTTACAACGATTCTCAAAATCTCGTCATTAAAGCTTTGAGCTCCATAGCCGAGTTAATGGTTCTTGCTCAAGGTAGGTGGAATATCGATTTTCAATCAGTAATGATCCGTTTGTCACAAGATGCTCAATACACAAAAAGTCCAAACGAATTTATGGATCTTTTAATTGATGAGGGGCTGCTTCGAACTGAGACGTATAATGGGGATACATATGTAAATTATAGTTTTGAACGTATAGGAGACTATTTTATCGCAGAATACCTCATAAACAATTGTCAGTCGAAGGATTGGCTTAATTACCAATGGGGTGATCTGACTGAAGCGTTGTCTGTTCTAGTTCCACGACTTAAAAACAAAGAATTATTTGAAGTTGTAGAAACAGAACAAAAAGAAGAAGCTTTTAGAGGATTTATAGATAGTGCTACATGGCGTGATGATTATACAGAAAAAGGCAAAGAATGTATTGCAAGGCTAAAAGAACTAAAGAAATATGATATTTTGTTCGATATCATATTGTCTCTTCCATACAGGATGGATAAAAGTTCTAATGGACTTGCACTGTATGACGCTCTCTGGAACTTGTCTTTGGCAGAAAGAGATGCTGTTTGGACGGTCAATATATCGTATTCATGGTCGCAGAAAGGAGAAAAATTGTATAATTTGGCAAAATGGGGTTGTGAGGCTTCATCCGAGTCTATTAAGTCTATCAGTAATGATTCTGCTAACGCTTGTGCTGAAACTCTAATTTGGAGTCTTACTACAACTTGGAGAGAACTAAGAGATCTTTCAACTCATGCCATTGTCAATATCCTAACGTGGCATTCCGATTTAATAATCCCATTGTTGGAGATGTACCACAATGTCAATGATCCATATATACAAGAGCGATTGTGGTGTGCAGTATATGGTGCATTGCTAATTAAGCAAGATAAAGAAGTTTCACAACGTATCGCACAATGGACATATAATAATGTTTTCTGTAAGAAATGTGTTCCAGAAAACATTCTTGTTAGGGATTATGCTCGTAATGTCGTTGAATACGGAATACAAATGGGACTGGTATGTAAAATAGATGAATCTTTACTAAATATCCCATTTACAGATGGTTCTTTGCCAGATGATATTCCTTCGAATGAGGAGATTACCTCAAGATATGAGCGAGATTGGGAAACTATTCCTGAAAACGAGCGAGATGTCTATTGGGCGCAGCATGATATATTGGCATCCATGGCACCAGAATATGGTGTTAGAACCTATGGGGATTTTGGTCGTTATGTCTTTCAGGCCAATCTATATGACTTTGGTGAAGATGTTGAAATGCTATCCAATTGGGCGATACACATGATTTTTGAAGAGTTTGGTTATGACCCAAATATATTCGTGCATTTTGACCGAAACAACAATAGCAGAGGTCGCTCTCATAGCAAGGTGGAACGTATAGGTAAAAAGTACCAGTGGATAGCTATGTATCGCATAATGGCTCGAATGACGGATAGATATCCAGATAAAGACTGGAGTGAGGAATGGCATGATCCTATTAAAAGTGCCAGAAACGTTGATCCAACTATTTACCCTGGACGAAAATCTTTGAATCATCAAAGCAAATTCAGTTTGCTGACTTTTGACATCTCAATGCCCAAGGACAATAAAAAATGGCTGAAGTCCTGGAAATATATGCCAAAGATAAAAGACTATATTCTTGTAACTGATGAAAAAGGCATAGAATGGGTGAATCTTTTTGCTTACAATAAGATCATTTATGAACCAGATGGTGACGATACTCTTGTTAGAGATTTGTGGACTTTTATTCAAGCGTACATTGTTGACAGAACTAATCTAAAAACAGTATGCAATGAGTTGTATGAGATCGGTATCCAAGGACGTTCTTTCCATGAGAATAATGAAATTTACAACGTGTTTACGCGTGAATATTATTGGTCTCATGTGTACAAAGAGACTGTATGCGATAAATATTATAAAAAGATTCCGTTTTCTGTAGGGCATAAGGAATATGATAATATTATTGTAGAACCGGCATACTTGCAATATACGTTATCAACTGACGATGATGTTTCGGGTGGGGACGGTGCCAGCATGCTTATGCCAAATGAATGGCTGTACAATGGACTGCATTTGATTTTTAGCAATGAAGATGGAGTATGGTTAGATCATAAAGGGGAAATAGCAGTTTTGGATAACTACATGTTTTCTGGAGGACATAGTGCATTGTTGGTTCGCAAAGACATCCTACTGAATTATCTTAATACAACAGGTAAGGTGATGTTCTGGCCAATTCTCACAGAAAGAACGATTAGAACCAAAAGAATGGGATATGCCAACCATCAGCAAAATGGCGGATGGGCTTATATGGATGAACAAGGGACAATTCATCAGAAGTTCAGATGCTACGAGCCTTCTAACTTTCAAAAGAAATGTGAGAGTTATAAAACCATATTAAAAAAGAAGTCAGACAAATATTTATTATGGCTTCACAAACATCATCTTATTAGGCTTTCTCGGAAGACAATTATTAAGTTGTACTATGGAGATGATTATCTGATGTAAAGACTTAACAAGAAAAACATAGTGCATATTACCTTTGGACCTTTTGCAATATACTCTGACTCATTCATATTTGCATTCTTAAATAGTCGTATGGAAATATAATCATCGAACTCGGGCGAAAACTTGCAAGACGATGCTGTTTCCGCCCGAAATCATATACACAGAACTACTTCGTCACAATATCATACAGTGACTTATAGTCCTTGGCAACGTCGTAGATGTAGCCATTATCGCTGATGGCTTTGAAATGACGACGGGCACATTCTATCTTGCTTTCCTCGGAGCCACGGAGTTGAGAGCCCTGAAGGTCATTGTCTTTAGACTCAGCCACGAAGTAGACGTGTTTGTTAGCTTATTTGGGACGAAGTAGAACGATTTCATACCTATACTATTTCTACTCTGATTTTAATGCCCAAGGCTTTGGCTATTGCTTCTATCTGGCGCTTTTTGGAGGGAGTGTTGGAGCAGGTGAAGACCAGCCAACCATTGCCAATGTTGTGTTGTCGGTTGGCATACATTTCGTCTCTTTTCTTTGTAACTAGATTTACACGATTTAATTGAAGGATGCTATCTACAGGTTGGAGGCACAGTTGGGCAACACGCTCTGGTCCGAACTTTATTATGCATTTCTTCAATGTTTCCACAGCTCTGCTATCACTGATAACAGTACCATCGGGGAAAGTAACCCTCAGAGATGTTGCCCTTTTAATGGGACCTGAACGGGGGCGTTCAATTCTTGTGGACTCTACCGCCCTTTGCGGACGAGATACTGACTCTGTGGCATTGTAAATACTTGTCTGTGCTTGGTTTGAAGAAATTGAAATGGCATCGCTTAAGACACTTGTTACATTGCGCTTTCTGGACAGGTAAACATTGATTCCTGTTTCTGGTGAATGCTCTACCACAATGACCACCTCTCGTTTTACCTGTTTAAGCACAGGTTCCACCTTATTCGTGATTATAGGCACAATCTCATCCCTAATAATCTTCTCCTCCAATTCTGACAATTGCTTTTCCAAGTCGGCATTGGGTTCAATACCAAAACTCTTCAGTTTCTCTCTGGCCTCGTAAAGTACTTGTAGTTTTGACATGGCATTTAAGATTTGATAAAATTATTTAGTACATGAATTAATGTAAAATTACGCACTCTTATTGCAAGCAATATGAGTATTTATACTATAACCTAAATTTAAATATGTTTCTATTTCCTGTCGCATATATATGAACGTATCTGTCCATTGTTCTTTCTGGATATTCAATTCCTATCTTTTCATGTCGACGTTTTTGCTCCAGATCACGATACTTATCTGCACATATCTCACGAACTTTTCGAATTATCAAACTATCCTTTCCTGGATATCTGATTTGAATTACATCATTATTCCTTCCATCGTAGTTATACATTGTCAATATCGCATCACATACCTCATTGTTTATAATTATCTTTATATTACGTTTCTCTCCACGCCGCAGACATAGCGTTTTATTCCCTTGTATCTTTTCTCTGCTTTCGTTATTTAATGTGATACCACTATTGAAAAATGACCAATTTATTTTTAATGTTTGAAGCAGGATGTCTTCTCCTGTTTCTTCTGAGTCTATGTATTCGGAACCCCTTGAAGTCGACATAACCGGATGCTTAAACTCAACACGAGTAGAATTTTGCAAAAGCCATTCCTCTACATTTAACCCATCTATAGTCTGCCAATGGGTTGTTGAATCATGCGCTGAATCAGAAAGAATAATGATTTCCGACAATGATAATGGTTTTTTAGATTCTATTTGATAATTTTTAGCAAAACAGAGCATCCCATCTTCTTGGACAATAATACCCTCCTCTATCCAGTTTCTTCTTGTTTGTTCTATGAATTGATTAAAAATTCCACTAGGAATTGTATACCTAAGCGTAGAACCCTTTTCTATAACCAAGGTATTAGCTTTGATATTATAGTATGCCGATGCCCTAACATTGTCTTGCTCAAGGAAAACAGGAATTTGATCAATCGTTTGTTCTTTTGTTCTATAATATGGATACAACCTAATTATGTCGTTTATCAACTCGTCTGTGCGTTTTTCAATTTCATTAATACCCCATTTAGGCAGTTCTAGCAACTTCGTATTAATTCGCAAATGGTTTGTGGATGACAATATCTTGTTTTTGTATTCCCAAACATGATTACTCATCCTGCTATTGTCAGATCTTGAGGCAAGTGTTAGGTTTCCCAAACGATTTACATTATTCATATATGTCTCCTTGTCACATTGGAGATGCCTTAACCATGCATCAAGCGGTGTTTGGGGCATTAGGTGCTCAATACTTAAGGCTGAAAAATCTATAGGTGCAGGATTGTCTTCAGATTCTAATTTTTTGAAGAAGATATTTACCCACTGACGCAGACGATACATATTAGCATGCCTAATGCATTCAAACAATCTCTTGTCATCTGGCATCTCTCTTGCATTCATCCGATTCATATCTATCAAAAACCTCTTGAAAACCTCAACTAATGATGAGTAGTCACCATTACAGAAATTCAATATGTTTCTCAGCAGTTCGGGAAAATAGTTGGAAATATCACTTGTGTCCATACCGCATAAAGAACGACGCATTAAATAGGAGTTCAGCACAGCAAGCACCTCTCCTAATTGCTTTGCCGAAAGCATTCTATCTCCAGCTTCGTTTTTATGCATATATATGGAATACAATTCCATTAGCATGGGAGCAGGCATATCGGATTCTGTTAATCGGAATTCCCTCATAGGAAGTCTTAACTCATATTCCAAGTCTTCTATGTTAAGTTTGTAAATGCAATTGTAATAATTAGCATAATTAACTATTTCTATGAATACGTCTTGTACTTCGTGGCCCTGAATGTAATTGTCATACCACCTTGTAAATGAATGATAAACAGAGTTTTTGCTTATCATGCTACGTCTTTTGGCTATTATGAAAAATCGGAAGAATGCTTCCAACTTCTTTGCGTCAGAATCTACAAGAACTTCTACCTTCTTCCAATATCTATCATAATAAGTATCCTGCAAATCACTCTCTATTGGCATTAATAAAAAGTTACGTATGAGGTCTGAAGCCGTCAATTTTGCACCTGTAGCATTTATACTCTCAAATATCTTCTGAGGATAATCATCGCTTCCAATAGGAACACATACAATGTATAGTTTGTCCAGGGCATTAAGGATATCATTAATGCCATAGCTTTTAGACAAATCCTTCAATAGAGTTTTTACATATAAGAAATTCTTATACACATTGGAGTTTTTGTCTGGAATGTTTGAGAAATCTCGTGACACTATATGCTGATACACTTCATCGTCAGAAACCAGAGGTTTGAGTTTATACCTGTTTTTATCTAAATCCGAATTTATTAGGAATCTATTCTCCAATCGTTTGGCTTCATCCTCCATGCCATTTTCCAACATATATTCCTTAATGGCATACATGGTGATAAATATAGTAGTAAGACGCTGCTGACCATCAATAACTGAGCGTTCTCTATAAAAAGGAGAAATACTTTTCTCAAGATAAATTATTATACCGATAAAATGTTTCAAACGTTCACCATTTAATATAGCCAATAAATCATCAAATAATTGTTTGACCTCCTTTTTGGCCGTCCAAGTGTAATTTCTTTGATATACTGGTATTACAAATTGAGTACCGCTACTTCTACGCAGCAAATCAAGTATACCTACTTTCTCTGGAATGTTTTCTTGTGACATATTGGTATGTTTAATGCGATTAACTTCTGTATCGTAGACACAAAAAAAGACGTGAAGCCCTGCACTGTCGCTCGCTCCACATCCTGAGGCTCTGGTATGCCATTGTCGTCGAAACGAGCAACGCCGAAGCCCCACGCCGATATGTTCATCATACCATCACAATGCCAACAAAGACCAATGGCATAGGGATACACCAATGGCTGTACGGCACAATGAGGCATGTATATAACATACCCACGAAGGACATTCACGTTGCTTTGTCCCTGACGACTAATGAAATTTACCAGATTTCAGGATGTCAGAACCAAAGCGTAGTAAACGCCTTATATTATGTCTTGTCCCTCTGCCTACCCACACCCATAAGGGTGCAATCGGCGTGGGGACGATGACAAAGATACGAATAAGCGAGCAAAATATCAAATTTATTTGAATATTTTCGAGCGTGAGTACCTTAGACCGACAGGTCAGAGTACGATTAAGTGAGAGATTTTCCAAAGAAACGATTAAGCGAGGGCAGAAAATGTTTACTTTTTATGCCGAGTGTGAGTTTCTAAGACCGTTAGGTCAAATTTATTTGAGAAAATCCGAACCGACAAACGAAACAAGAGCAGAGGATGCTTGCATGCTATGCCTTGTAAGGAGGAGGAAGACCATAGGTCAACGTGAGTACCTTAGACCGGGCGGAGTCAGTAGACTCAACCTAAAATAACATTAAGTTCAACTAAGGTCAACCTTTATGACAATTAAGGCTAATAGTAGTCAACCAAAATTGTTAAACTACAGGCAAACGAGTCCTCTTATTAGGAGGACTGCAGTACTCATAGTAGGAGGACCGGAGTACTTATAGTAAGAGGACTGGAGTCCTTATAGTAGGAGGACTGTGCCTTCATCACGGGCACCATTTACGACAGTTGGATATACCCTAATTCGTCCTCGGTATTTAAACCCAACGAACTCAAGTCAATGTCAGGTACTATAACCTCCGTAAGCGTATCCTTAATAAAGAATCCCATGTAAAGAGGTACTGTGAGAATCTCCCCTTCGCGTCCTACATTATATTGCCCAAGTTTGATGGCATTGTTCAGGTGATAGACCTTCTTATTCTTCAAGGCAGTTTTCAGACTCTTTGCCTTACCTGATTTCGCCTTGACTTCAAGCACTACACATTCACCCTTGAATCGTACAAGGAAGTCTAATTCAAGACCACTGTCCTTCTGGAAATAGTACAACTTTTGTCCTGACTTGCAAAGAAAATCTGCCATTAGATTCTCGAATATAGCACCTTTGTACCCTAAAAGATTGCCTCTTAGAATGTCTGCTTGAGTGCCGTAATCAAGCATTGCCATGAGAAGCCCTATATCCGTAGTGTACAACTTAAAACAATCCTTAATAGAATTACCCTCTAGTGGCAGTTCTGTAATCTGTGTATTATAACATCTCTTTGCAATACCGGCATCTTCAAGCCACTGAAGGCTGCCTATATATTGAGAAGAGCGTCCTCCCCTGCGTACTATTGAATACTGGAATTTCTTATTATCCTTGGCTAACTGCTTGGGGATTGACTCGAAGCATTCACGGATACGAGGTTTGTCTGCATCATCAGCATACTTGACCATATCCTCCTCATACTCTGCAATAAGGTTACGCTGCACTTTGTATGTGAGCTCAATATTTTTGGTTTCAAGGAACGTATTCACGACCTCCGGCAGGCCTCCGACTATGACATATCTATACAATAATTCCATCATCACTTTGTGAATGCCTTCGGGAACTACCATCTCATTCTCAAAGCAGGTTTTAACAGAGTCTATAACCTTGTCGTTGATTCCATTAGCCCACAAGAACTCTTCAAAATCCAAAGGGTACATTTCAACCACAGTCTCATACCCAACAGGGATAGAGTCCTGTCCGTCTTCGATTGCCTTATCACTTTTACCATACCCTCTTACCCCCAAGAGTGAACCGGTTGCGATAACATCAAAACGCCCATCTATTTGGAACGACTTTAATGCAGTTCTCGCCTCTCTACACTCCTGAATCTCATCAAGGACAATACAAGTCTTTCCTTTAATAAAACGACTGCCCGGAATCAAGGCAGACAAGTTAAGGGTAATGGTATCAACATCTATATTGCCAGCAAAGGCAGACTTTTTATCCGGTTCAAGAATGAAGTTCATGTAAACCACACTCTCATAATTCTCCTTTGCAAACTTTTGGACGATGTATGTCTTTCCGCATTGGCGAATACCTTTTATCACAAGTGGTTTCTTGGATCCAGAGGTTTTCCACTCAACCAAAACTGACTCAATTTTTCTTTTCAGCATCGTATTGCATATTAGTCCGAGTGCAAAAATACACTTTTTCAAACGAATAAAGAAGATTTTCGCACATTTTTTCAGGCGAATGATTTGGCACAACAACACTTTTCCAAGCGAATGAACGGGAGTTCAATACACGTTTCCTACCAAGAATAGCAGTAAATTGGCACAACAACGCATGCCTGCCATGCGAAATGCCAGCATGGATGTCACCTTTTGTATGGATAAATCGTTATATTTGTGAGCATGTTCCAGAAAACGTTGCACGTATCTCTGGATTTACGACAGAGGTATTACTTCCGTGATATAGAATATAAATGCCATTCTGCTACTGAACCATAGTATCGTTTACATTTACTCTGCCACAAAGATACGATTAAGTGAGTGAAATACCTAATCTATTTCAAATAATTCTCTTTTTCTTCCCGTAACGGTAAACTTTTTCATATCTTAGCAGTCAAAATATAACGATAATATAATATATAAGGTATGATACTTGAAGATTTCATGAACGCTTCGCCGGTAAATTTCTTTGCGGTGGAGACGATAAAGAAGTGCCTCACGGAGGCTGGTTACAAGGAGTGGAAGGCTGGTGAGCCTTGTCCCGAGGTGAAGAGTGGCGACAAACTGTTTTCTACCAAGAACGGTTCCGCCATTTTTGCTTTCCATATGGGCAGGAAGACTCTGGCAGAGGGTGGCATGCGCATCATTTCGGCCCATTCGGACAGCCCCTGCTTCCGTGTAAAACCCAATGCCGAGATTAAGTGCGAGGGCGGCCTGGTGAAACTGAACACGGAACTCTACGGCGGTGCCATCATGTCCACATGGATGGACCGTCCCCTGTCCCTGGCTGGCCGTGTGGTGCTGGCAGGCGAGTGCATGACGGAGCCTGTGGTGCGCCTGCTGCGCATCAACCGTCCCATACTGACAATTCCCAACCTGGCCATACACTTCAACCGTCAGGTGAACGACGGCGTGGCTCTGTCCAAGCAGAAGGACATGCTGCCGGTGCTGACAACGGAAAACGGAAAACGGAAAACGGAAAACGGAAAACTGGAGTCAGAAAACGAAAAGGGCATACTGAAGACCCTCGTTGCGGAGGAACTGGGTGTGAAGGCCGAGGACATCCTGGACTTTGACCTGTACCTGTACGACACCACTCCGGCAGGGCGCGTGGGCCTGCACGGCGAACTGATACAGAGCGGACGCCTGGACGACCTGAGCATGGCGCATGCAGGCATGGAGGCTCTGCTGGCCGACGGGGAGACTCCCGAGGTGACAAAGTGCCTGGCCATCTTCGACAACGAGGAGACGGGCAGCCAGACGAAGCAGGGTGCCGGCTCTCCATTCTTCGCATCGCTGGTGCAGAGGCTGGTGGCAAGGCAGAGCGAGACATGCGCTTCGCACTTCGAGGACTTTGCAATGTGCGTGGAGCGCTCCTTCATGGTGAGTGCCGACAATGCCCATGCATGGCATCCCAACTATAGCGAGAAGTACGACCCCACGAACCATCCCGTGATGGGCGGAGGTCCCGTGATAAAGTACAACGCCAGCCAGAAGTACCTGAGCGATGCCGTGGGCGCAAGCGTGTTTATGCAGGCATGCAAGAAGGCAGGTGCGCCATACCAGACCTTCGTGAACCATAGCGATGTGGCTGGTGGAAGCACCCTGGGCAACATACTTTCCTCTTCCTTCCCCGTGAAGGGCGTGGACATGGGCAACCCCATCTGGGGCATGCACTCCGTGCGCGAAACGGCAAGCATGCAGGACCATGAGAATTGCATAAAGGTGTTCACGGCATTCTTGGGATAAAGACCCACCCCCTGCCACGTCCTCGCGTCGCAATGGAGATTGCTCCCCTCAAAGGACACGAAAGTATATTAAATACTTTCTCTAAAGGACCTTTTCGCCCCTGTATGGAGGGGAGTAGTTACAACCAACAATGAAATTAACCCTCTAACTAAATCCACATCCCCCCTGTACTATATACTCCCCTCCATTCAGGGAGGGGGCGGGGGTGGGTCCTCTAATTTTATTACAATGAACAAGATAACCAAATACAGTATCGTCGGCATCATTGTGGCAGGTTGTGCGGCTCTTGCCTACAATGCCTTCATGCCCAAGGAGAACGATGAACTGAACCAGGCGCCCAAGTCGGCCGGTGGCAGACAGGGCAAGACGCTGAATGTGAGAGCCGTAGTAGTGGAACAGCAGTTGCTTACCGACGGCCTGTCCATGAGCGGTTCGCTGGTGCCGGACGAGGAGGTAAGCCTCTCGTTCGAAACCTCGGGCAAGATAACGGACATCTTCTTCAAGGAAGGTTCCATGGTGGAGAAAGGCCAGTTGCTGGCCAAAATAAACGACGCACCCCTGCAGGCCGAACTCCGCAGAAAGGAGGCCCAGTTGCGACTGATGCAGGACCGCGTGTACCGTGCCAAGGCTCTGCTGGAAAAGGAGGCCGTGAGTAAGGAGGCCTTCCAGGAGGCCGAAGCCAACCTCTCCGCCCTCCGTGCCGAGATAGACGGTGTGAAAGCCGAGATAGCACAGACGGAACTCCGTGCGCCCTTCTCGGGCATCATAGGTCTGCGCCAAGTCAGCGTGGGTGCCTATGCCACCACACAGACGGCCGTGGCAATGCTCACCAAGCGCAGCCCCTTGAAGGTGGAGTTCAGCGTTCCCGAGCGCTATGCAGGCACCTTGCCCGACGGTGCTTCGCTGGAGTTTACCGTGGAGGGCGACCTCACCCCGCGCCAAGCCAAGGTGTACGCCTCCGACTCGCGTGTGGACGAGAACACCCGTACCTTCACCGTGCGTGCCCTGTATGACAACCGCGACGGAAAACTGGTGCCCGGACGTTATGCCAACGTGCGGCTGACCACACAGGAATTTGCCAGTGCCCTGGCCGTGCCCAGCGAGGCGATAGTGTCCGAAATGGGTATCGACAAGGTGTATCTGTGCCGTGGCGGCAAGGCAGAACCCGTGGAGATAACGAAAGGTCTGCGCACCGATGCCCAGGTGCAGGTGCTCCGTGGCCTCAACGTGGGCGACACCGTGATAACCAGCGGTACCATGCAGTTGCGTGCCGGACAGGCGGTGACGGTGACGGTAAAATAAGGACCCACCCCTGCCCCTCCCTGTATGGAGGGGAGTAGTTACTACCGACAATCACAAATCATAAAGATATGACCCATATCCTCCAATACATCATACTCCCCTCCCTTGCGGCGAGCAAGGTCTTCAGAAGAAGCACTGAATGTACTTCTGTACCTTGTGAGGGGAGAACTTCCCAGTTCGACGCGCGGACAGTGTAAGGGGGAGGGTCCTAAAACCATGAACATTTCTGAACTTTCCATCCGACGTCCGGTATTGGCCACGGTGATGACACTGCTCATTCTCATCTTCGGTGCCGTGGGATACATGTATCTGGGCGTGAGGGAATACCCCTCGGTGGACAACCCCATAATCTCCGTGTCGTGCTCCTACCCCGGCGCCAACGCGGACGTGATAGAGAACCAGATAACCGAACCCCTGGAACAGAACATCAACGGTATACCGGGCATACGCTCGCTTACCAGCGTGAGCCAACAGGGTTCGTGCCGCATAACGGTGGAGTTTGAACTCTCCGTAGACCTGGAAACGGCGGCCAACGACGTGCGCGACAAGGTGTCCAGAGCACAGCGCTTCCTGCCACGAGATTGCGACCCGCCCACCGTGTCCAAGGCCGATGCCGATGCCATGCCCATACTGATGGTGGCCCTGCAGAGCGATAAGCGCAACCTGCTTGAGTTGAGCGAGATTGCCGACCTCACGGTGAAGGAGCAACTGCAAACCATCCAGGACGTATCCAGCGTGATGATCTGGGGCGAGAAGAAGTATTGCATGCGCCTGTGGCTGGACCCTGTGAAAATGTCGGGATACGGCGTCACTCCCATGGACGTGAAGAGCGCCCTGGACAGGGAGAACGTGGAACTGCCCTCGGGCTCCATAGAGGGCAACACACGCGAACTCAGCATCCGCACCATGGGACAGATGTCCACCACGGAGGAGTTCAACAACCTGGTCATCAAGGAGGAGGAAGGACGCATCATCCGCTTCAGCGACATAGGCCGTGCCGAACTCTCGGCGCGTGACATAAAGAGTTACATGAAGATGAACGGCGTGCCCATGGTGGGTATCGTTGTCATCCCCCAGCCGGGCGCCAACCACATAGACATTGCCGATGCCGTGCACGAGCGCATGAAGATAATGGAGAAGGACCTGCCGGACGATGTGAAGTATGCCTACGGTTTTGACAACACGAAGTTCATACGCGCCTCCATTGCCGAGGTGGAAAGCACCGTCTACGAGGCCTTCGTGCTCGTAATCATCATCATCTTCCTGTTCCTGCGCGACTGGCGCGTAACGCTCATCCCCTGCCTTGTCATCCCCGTTTCGCTCATCGGCGCATTCTTCATAATGTACCTGCTGGGCTTCTCCATCAACGTGCTCTCCATGCTGGCCGTAGTGCTGTCGGTGGGCCTTGTGGTGGACGATGCCATTGTGATGACGGAGAACATCTACATACGAATAGAGCGTGGCATGCGCCCGTTCGAAGCGGGCATTGAGGGTGCCAAGGAGATTTTCTTCGCCGTAATATCCACCACCGTCACCCTGCTGGCCGTGTTCCTGCCCATCGTGTTCATGGAAGGACAGACGGGACGCCTGTTCCGCGAGTTCAGTTTCGTGGTGGCAGGTTCCGTGGTAATATCCTCGTTCGCCGCTCTGACCATCACCCCCATGCTCGCAACGAAGATACTTGTAAACCGCGAGGAGAAGAACTGGTTCTACCGCAAGACGGAACCCTTCTTCGTGGGACTTAACAACATATATTCGCGCTGGCTCAGCGCCTTCCTGCGCCGCCGATGGATGGCAATCCCCCTGATGGTGGTTGCCCTTGGTGCCTGTGTGGCAATGTGGATGAACGTGCCTGCCGAAATGGCTCCGCTGGAGGACCGCTCGAGCATAACCATCCGTACCATGGGCCCCGAGGGCGTGACCTATGAATACATGCGCGACTACACCGAGGACATCAACCGTCTGGCCGACTCGCTCATGCCCGATGCCGAGTTCATCACGGCACGTGTGTCGGACGGTGGCGGCAACATACAGATTACACTCAGGAACCTGGCCGAGCGTGACTACACACAGATGGAAGTGGCGGACAAACTCAGCAAGGCCGTACGCGAGAAGACCGACGCGCGTGCCTTCGTGCAGCAGCAGAGCACCTTTGGCGGACGACGCGGCTCCATGCCCGTGCAATACGTTCTTCAGGCCACCACCATCGAGAAACTGGAGGAGGTCCTGCCCAAGTTCATGGCCAAGGTGTATGACAACCCCGTCTTCCAGATGGCCGACGTGGACCTGAAGTTCTCCAAACCCGAGGTGCGCCTGAGCGTGAACCGCGAGAAGGCCAACCTCATGGGCGTCTCCACCAAGGACATAGCACAGACCTTGCAATACGGCCTCAGCGGCCAGCGTATGGGCTACCTCTACCTCAACGGCAAGCAGTACGAGATAGTGGGCGAGATAAACCGCCAGCAACGCAACGACCCTGCCAACCTCAAAGCCATATACATGCGCTCTTCGGACGGCAAGATGGTACAGATGGAGAACCTGGTGGACCTGGTGGAGAGCATCGCTCCCCCGAAACTTTACCGCTACAACCGCTTCGTGTCGGCAACAATCTCGGCCGGACTTACCCCAGGGCATACCATAGGCGACGGTCTTGACGAGATGGACAAGATAGCATCCGAGGTGCTGGACGACACCTTCCGCACGGCACTGGCAGGCGACTCCAAGGAGTTCCGCGAGAGTTCCTCAAGCCTGCTCTTCGCCTTCGGCCTTGCCCTGGTGCTCATCTACCTGATTCTGGCGGCTCAGTTCGAGAGTTTCAAGGACCCCTTCGTCATCATGCTCACCGTGCCCCTGGCCATTGCCGGCGCACTGATATTCATGCTCGTGGGCGGACAGACGATGAACATCTTCAGCCAGATTGGCATCATCATGCTCATAGGTCTGGTGGCGAAGAACGGTATCCTCATAGTGGAGTTTGCCAACCAGCGCCAACGCATGGGAGAGGACAAGATGACCGCCATACAGGAGGCCTCAGTGCAACGTCTGCGCCCCATCCTCATGACCTCCGTGTCCACCATATTGGGACTTCTGCCTCTGATGTTCGCATCGGGTGAAGGCTCGGCCGGACGTGTGGCCATGGGTACGGCGGTAGTGGGCGGCATGCTCATCTCCACCATGCTGACAATGTTTGTAGTACCTGCAATATATTCATTCGTGGCAACATCGCTACAAAAGAAGAAAATGAAATGAAAATCTCAAGGTTCATACTCACAGCCCTTGCCCTCTGCGCCTGCACGGGGGTAAAGGCACAGACCCTGGCCGAGGTGATAGCCACAGGTCTGGAAAACAACTATAACCTGAAAATAGCACGCAACGAGGAGGCCATAAGCGCCAACAACGCCACGGCCGCCAATGCCGGATACCTGCCCACGGTGAATGCCACGGCCGGGTACAGCGGCACGGTGGACACTGGAAACGGCGGTCAGTTGGGACATGGCATACAGGCCGGCGTGAATGCCGAATGGACCCTGTTCGACGGTTTCAAGATTCAGGCAACGTATAGCAAACTTCAGGAACTGAAGCGACAGGGTGCCACACGCACACGACTGACCATCGAGGACTATGTGGCCACACTCACCGCCGAGTACTACAACCTCATCCAGCAGAAGATACGCATGCGCAACCTCAACAATGCCGTGAAACTCTCCAAGGAGCGTCTGCGCATCGTGCTCGAGCGCTATAGCATAGGCAGCGCCTCACGCCTGGACCTCCAGCAGGCACAGGTGGACTTCAATGCCGACAGCGCACAGAGCCTGAAGCAACACGAACTGATGGCCACATCGCGCATCCGCCTGTACGAACTAATGGCGGTGAGGGACATGCAGACTCCCCTCTCGCTGAGGGACTCCGTCATTGAGGTGGATACCTCACTCACGCACGACCACCTGCTGGACAATACCATGGCTCTTAATGCCGAACTGCTCAACCGCAAGCACGACATCCGTCTGGCGGAACTTGACTACAAGGCCACCATGAGCCGCGATTTCCCCTACATAAAACTGAATGCCGGCTACAACTACCAGCATACCATAGGCGGTGATGGCAGGGGCGGAGTGGACTTCGGCGTGAAGGTGGGCTACAACCTCTTCGACGGCAAGCGTACCAGCCAGCGCCGCAATGCAAGGCTCGACATAGAGAATGCCGACCTGGCACGCCTGCAACTGGAACAAACCCTACGTGCCGACCTGGCCGACCTCTGGCAGGCCTACAAGAACAACCTGCGCCTGCTCTCCCTGGAACGCGAGAACCTCATCACAGCACAGGAGAACCACTACATTGCCCACGAGCGCTACATGCTGGGCGACCTCTCTGGCATAGAGATGCGCGAAGCCCAGCAATCCCTCCTCGATGCCGAGGAGCGCATCCTGGTGGCAGAATACAACACCAAGTTGTGCGAAATCTCCCTGCACCAAATCTCAGGCGAGATAATGAAGTACATGAAGTAAGCCCCCAATCCCATTGAGGGGGGGACTCAGAATACTCAGAATACTCGGAATACTCAGAATACTCCGACCACTCTGGTCAAGCCCAGAGCAGAGGACAACATAAAAGCAGCGCCAGGAGATAACTTCCGGCGCTGCTTTGATTATGATGAATCGTAGTCGAGCAAGAGGGGCAGAAGGATACTACATCACCACCTTCTTGCCATCTACGATATACAATCCACCAGCTTTTACGTCCTGAACCATACGGCCTTGCAGGTCGTAAACGGTGTTTGAACTATTGGCAGAGACCTGCTCCTCTTCATTAAGCACGTCCTCTATACCTGTATACTCAGGCTTCTGGTATACACGTACCCAATCGAAAAGGGTCTCGTAGGTAAAGGACTCGTCGGCAGGACGTGCCCATGAACCGTTGCCGACACTCTGATTGAGGATGATGTAGAAGGGAGCATCAAAAGGCCACTGGCCGTTGTCAAGGGCATTCTGGTCGGTACTCTTGTTGTATGTCCACACCTTTTCTCCATCCACATACCAGGTGATGGAAGTGGCATTCCATTCTACAGCATAGACGTGCCAAAGGGCGTAGTCTATCCCTGGTTTGTTGCCACTATTACCACCCTTCTTCAAGTCGTATGTCCAATGAGTGTGAACTGTACCATAGGCACGCCCATCGGTGTCTATGGCCTCCCAGATGTCTATCTCTCCATTATTGGGCCATCCAAGGCTATTGTCGGCAGGCATCATCCAGAAAGCAGGGAATGTACCGGTATGGGCAATGGTCTTGATACGTGCCTCTACCCTGCCCCACTGGAAGGCGAACTTGCCCTGGGTCTTCACGCCACCCGTTATCATGGGCACGTTGTCGGAAGCCTTGTCGGGATTGGGAATGGCGCGGCAATAAAGTGCACCGTCCTCCTGATACACCACCAGGGGAGAGTTGGAACACCAGCGGTTCCATGTAGCCCCCTGACGCTCGGTGCGTTTCCAAAATTCGGATGTAGGTTCGCCTTCGCCTTCAAACTCATCAGCAAAGGATAGCACCTGGGCGTTCTTTGTCTCCGCATCGCGCACCCATTCGCCACTGATGACTACATCCCCGTTCACCTTGTCGGCAGGGATGGTAATCTCGGTGGCATAGGCACCGGATTTGATTTCCGTCACCTTGTATTCCTCATCACCGTGCTTGATGGTAAGTCCTTCAGTACAGTTCCATCCGAGGCGTGCACGTGTATAGAAAGTAAAGTCACGACCCTTGGCTATGCGCTCGGGCATAGGACCACCGTTCTTTGTACTCCACACATATCCGTGACGTGTATCTATCTTCAAGGCTACGGTTTCGGGGAAAGCCTCCTTGAGTTTCTGCATACAGGTCTCGTAATCGGCCTGTACCTGGGCGTTCTCCTCTATCTTCCATGTGGAGCCATTGTCTGCACTCGTCCAGATGCTGATGGGGTATGCCAACTGGGGAGCGGCACAGAGAAAGTTCTGGTTGCCATCGTAGGAACGGAGGTGAAAGCCACCGTTGCCATTGCTTGTAAACTCCACGGCTACCGGGGTGTCCTGCAACTTTGCCGAAGCGGTGGACGAATTGGCCGCTGTGTGTCCCACGGCCATAAACTTCTTCGCACCGAGGTTGTAGACAAACCACTGCTCGTTGAACGGCACAATCATCCATGAGGATGAAGGGTCGGCCGCATTGAACGGTGTGGTGTAGGACTGGTCGGCTATCGTCTTGTCCGAAGCCGTCATGCCTGCCGCCCAAACCAACGAGGTGCTCTTCTCTGCATTGTACACGGCATAGGTCGTGTAGAACGGATTATAGATGGTGTAGGCCTTGTCGGTGGACAATTCGTCCAACGACGAAATCTGCGCCGAGGCAACAAGTGACGTTGCACCGAGCAGGATAAATGAGAGAATCTTTTTCATAACATTATTTGGTGTTTGTTTTTTCAATATATCAGGACAGTACGGTTACTTCTTCCTCACAGCCGCCACGAATGCGGTGGGGATGCTGAGCACGATAGCCAGGAAGGAGTTCAGGACAAGGAAGTTTATTGCCAGGTCCCTGAGCGTTATCTGCGAAAGCAGGTCGAGCACGTCCTGAGGTTTGTATTCGGGCACCGCCTGCTTCATCAGTTCCGTGTATTCGGGATTTGTGTACACCTCGGTCAGTGCCGTCAGCATGCGTCCGTTGTCCACATACCGGAAATACATGTACTGCACAAAGGTGCAAAGCAGGGCGGCCAGAAGTTGTACCTGCAAGGACTTGTGCCAGCGATGGCGCACACCCCAGGGTTCTTCCTCCTTGGGCATGGATTCCTGTGCGGCACGTAATTGCACGCCTGCCACCCAGATGCTCAGCACACCCAGCAAATTGCCGGCAAAGCCCCACGCAGGTTGCGTGAGGCTAAGCATAGCCAATAAGAACGAGGCACTCCAGCAGAGGCCTGTATAGAATCCTATCTTAGATATTTCCATAGAACGTTTAACGTTTAACGATGAGCGGTGACTGCGTAGCTTGATGAGCGTATGCGAATAAGGTTTAAGACTGAGAGTTCAAGATTAATAAACTATAGCGATGAATTCGTAGGGACGCTGCGTGCAGCGTCCGAAAAGACCTGCTACCAACCCTCAATCACTCGGACGCTGCACGCAGCGTCCCTACTTTGCAAACCGCTCAAGCGCTTTTTATCCCAGGAATGAGATGAGCACGCCGGCCGCCACGGCAGAACCTATCACGCCGGAAATGTTGGACGACATGCAGTAGTTGAGAACGTGGTTCTTGGGGTCGTACTGGGTGGAGATGATATTGCACACACGGCTCGCCATGGGCACGGCACTGAGTCCAGTTGCACCGATGAGCGGATTTATCTTCTTCTTGGCAAAGAGGTTCCACGCCTTCACCATGAAGATACCGGAAGCGATACTCAGCGCAAAGGCACAGAAGCCACCTGCCACGATGCCCAGTGTCTGCACATTGATGAAGGCATCCACGGTCATTGTGGCACCCACGCAAAGGCCCAGGAAGATGGTGGCGGCATTCATCACACCGTTTGATGCGGCATCGAACAGGCGTGAGGTGTCGTTACCGATTTCCTTCACCAGATTACCGAACATGAGCATACCCACCAGACTCACGGCAGAGGGCACGAAGATGGCCACTATGGTCGTAACGGCAATGGGGAAGATAATCTTCAGCACGCGCATGTTCTTTATCTCAGTTCCGTCTGGATAAAGGCGGTCCTGCTCCTTCATGTTGATACGAAGTTCCTTCTCCGAGCAGAGCAGTTTCACCACCATGGGGATGATAACAGGCACCAGTGCCATGTAACTATAAGCGGCAATGGCTATGGGACCAAGCAAGTGGGGAGCCAGTTTGATGGTGGTGAAGATAGCCGTAGGACCATCTGCACCGCCTATGATGCCCAGCGAACCGGCCTCCTGGGGTGTGAAGCCCATAGCCAGAGAGGCCAGCAACACGGCAAAGATACCCATCTGTGCGGCGGCTCCGAAGATGGCCAGTTTCAGGTTGCGGAGCATAGGACCGAAGTCGGTCAGCGCACCCACACCCATGAAGATGATGGGAGGCAGAAGTCCGCTCTTGATGAGGGCATAGTAGAGATAGTTCATCAATCCCAGGTCGTGTGCTATCTCGTGCAGGGGCATGGAATAGATGTCCTTCTTCACCATCACTCCGTTCTTCATGAACTCCACCATTCCCTCGCTATCGGCCTGTGTCACGCCCATACCTCCACCGGGAAAGTTGGCAATGAGCACACCGAAGGCTATGGGAACCAGAAGCAGGGGTTCGTACTTCTTGACGATACCCAGGTACAGGAGCACGAAGGCCAGCAGGTACATCACCAGGAACAAAGGGTTCTCGGCAATGGCCTGGAAGGCGGTCATACTATAGAGGTTTTCCAGTATCTCGTTAAACATAAGTCACTTTCCTCCTCTACTTTACTTTCTCAGCACCTTCATTATCACATCGTCCTCCTCCACGGAGTCGCCAGAATTCACCGTCACGGCGGTAAGAATACCGTCGAAGTCGGCACGGATGGCATTGTAGGTCTTCATGGCCTCTATGTAACCGAGGGTATCTCCGGCCTTGACCTCCTGACCTATCTGTATGGCCTGTTCCTGTGCATCCTTGGTGCGGTAGAACTTACCCTCCAGAGGAGCCAGGATGTCCTCGCCCTCACCTGTTGCCACGGGTGCCTGTGCACCGGCAGGAGTGGCGGCTGGCGCCTCGTTTCCGTAGGCGATGTTCACCTCGTAGGTCTGTCCGTTCACACTCAGCTTTATGGTCTTGGGCAGTTCGGCAACACCTGCTGCGGGAGCGTTCTTCTTGGCCTTGCGCTCTGCCAGGTCCTTCTCGAAGTCGGCCTTTGCCTTACCGCTCTTGTATGCCTCGTACTGGGAGGGGTGCATGGAGTACTCAAAGAGTTCCTCAAGGTCCTCGCCAAGTTCCCAACCCTTCTCCTGCATCTTCTTCTTGTAGTCCTCCAAATCGTCGGGATAGTAGTTCTGGGGGTCACCTATCTCGAACTCGCGTCCCTGCTCCTTGGCCATAGCCACGATTTCGGGTGCTACGGGACCAGGCAACTGACCGCTCTTGCCCAGAATCATGTCCCAGATGTTGTCGGCTATCATGCTCCAGCGTTCCTTGCCCTTCTCCATCTGTATCACGTTCATCAGAGCCAGGTTCTTGACATACTGGCTGAAGGGGGTCACCAGGCAGGGATATCCCACCTTGGGCCATACGTAGGCCACCTCGTCGAAGAGTTTTACCAGCAACTGGTCGGTGGTCAGTTCGGGCTGGCCGTTCTTCTGCTTCCACTTGTTCAGGCTCTTGAGGTTGTCCTCCAGGTCGGTCATCAGCGAGCCCATCATGCCACCGGGCAGACCGGGCTTAACAAGAAGGGCATTGTTGATGTGGTTCTGTGCAGGGATATAGTAACCCAGGAAATCGTCGTACATCTCCTGGATGAGGGTACGCGCCTCCATGTAGGCCTCCATATTGATTTCCTTCACCTTGAAACCGGCATCCTTCAGCATCTCCTGAACGGTGATGATGTCGGCGTGGCCGGTACCCCATGAAAGGGGAGACATGCCTGTGTCTATGTAGTCGCAACCGGCCTTAGCCACCTCCAGGATGGATGCCATGCAGAAGCCGGGTCCTGCATGAGAGTGGTACTGGATGACGATGTCTTTCTTGTATGCCTTGATGCCTTCAACAATCTTGCCGAGGCTAACGGGGCGACCGATACCAGCCATGTCCTTCAGGCAGATTTCGTCGGCACCGGCATCAATGAACTTCTTGGCCAGGTCCACGTAATACTCCACGGTGTGGATGGGGCTATGGGTGATGCTCAGCGAAGCCTGTGCTATCATGCCAGCCTCCTTGGCATAACGGATGGAGGGAATTACGTTGCGGGGGTCGTTAAGTCCGCAGAAGATACGGGTAATGTCTGTACCCTGAGCCTTCTTCACCTTGTAGAAAAGTTTTCTCAGGTCCTTGGGGCATGGGCTCATGCGCAGGGCATTCAGTGCACGGTCGAGCATGTGTGTCTGTATGCCTGCCTGGTGGAAAGGCTTTGTCCACTCGCGGACGCTCTTGTTGGGGTTCTCGCCATAGAGGAGGTTCACCTGTTCAAAACCACCGCCGTTTGTTTCCACGCGGTCAAAGCAACCCATGCGGATAATTGCAGGGGCCACCTTCAAAAGTTGGTCAACACGAGGCTGGTACTTGCCTGCACTCTGCCACATATCGCGGAAGACCAAACTGAATTTCACTTCTTTCATATTATTGCTTTATTTTTTTCGTTAATGAATTGTATCGGAGTTTTCGGAATAATCAGAGTACTCGGAATATTCTGATTTAACGGACACGGCATGCCGTGTCCCTACCCTGTCCGCCTAATTACTCCCCTCCATAAAGGGAGGGGGCGGGGGTGGGTCTTTTTACACTCTCTTCGCGCTCTCCACGCGTCCCTTGCCTCCGGTCAGTTGCTTCACCACCTCCTGAAGCACAGCCATGGTGGGAGCGTCAACGGCACCGGGCGTTGCCTGTGCAACGGTTTTCTTGGCCACGGCCACTTCCTCGGGAGCGATGGCATTAACTACCTTTATCAGTAACTTGCCACCATAGATTACTATCAGCAGGATGGCAAAGACGGTTAGCATGCCCACTACGAGCAATTGCAGACCTATACCTAAATTTTCCATTCTTGTATTATTGTTTCCTTGTTAGTATCGTTTCATCAGGCACTCTTCCCTACCCTTCCTATCCGGTATCCCAGGCATCGGTATATACCTTATATATATAATATAAGCGCCTTTTGGAGGCGCAAAGATACGTTTTTTTCCTCTAAAGCACAAGAATATTATAATAATTCTTCCAACACGCCACATCCCGACAAGAAGGGAAACGCCTCCCGTTGCGATGGACTTCACACCGTGTTGTAAGGGCGATTGCAACACGAGACAATAACGGACGCAACACAGTGCATTCCTGCATGATAAGGTCGTTGAACTATAAGTGTCCATCATCTCGCCATCCTGAGGGAGACGCCTATGGAGTCGGCACAGACACCGCATGGAGGATTCTCCTTGTCAATACGGACGGCAAGGGAATGGATGGTGGGAAAGTCAGCCAGCAATCTCTGCCCCACCCTATGGGCGAGGTGTTCGAGAAGAGCGGAGGGGACTGACATTTCCTGACGTACACGCTCAATTATATCGGCATAGGATATGGTGCCGGAAAGACGGTCGTGCAGGAGGGCTTCAGAAGAAACCTCTGCATCAATATCAAGACTGACATAGAACATGGCACCCACTACCCTTTCCTGGGGCAAGACACCATGACGGCCTTGAAGGGCAAGGCGGTGGATATGGATAGTAACGGTATCGGGAGTGGCGGAACTATTCATCGCTTTCCTCCATGGACGGTAAAGTGTCTGCATCTGCCCCACTACCTGAAGGGAGATAGCGCTTCAGGGCCTTGGCCACGCCTGACACCCATGTGTTCATGTTGTCGGAATCCAGTTGCAGGGATGATATCAAGGCTATGACATTCTCCATGGGCATGCCGTAGCGCAGGATACCGGAGATGAGTTTGGCATAGTTCCAATATTCAGGATTGAAACGCTCGGAGAGTCCCTCAATGGTTATCTTGTAGCCGCGCTTGTTGGTAAACTGGAAGTCATAGCGACGAGAACCGTCCTTGAGGACACGGCGCAGGATGTGGCCATTGCTCACGCTCTTGGGAATCATGATACCCTCGTCATCATCCAGTATACCGGTAAAAATCTCATAGGGGCGGCCGTTCAGCAATCCCACAAAGGCCACCCAACGGTCCTTCTTGTTCTGGAAGCGCACGATGTCGCACTCCAGAGATTCTGGACGGGGATTCCTCTTGCCAAGCAGGACATCGCCCTGGAAGCCCTGACGACGAATGGCCTCGTCCAGAGTGATGGACATGGTACGGTTTGCCTCGGCGGTATAGCGTATGTCGGTGAAGACCTGTGCAAGAGTGTCCTTACCGTTTATCTCCACGAAGTGCTGGTTTTCCGGCAAAGACTCCTTGTAGGCATATAGGGCATCTATGCGCTCGGAAGAGTATGGCGAGTAGGTCTCGCGATGCACAAAAGCCTCCAAAGGAAGGCGGTCGGAGGGTTGCGGTGTCTCGTCGGGCCATCCCAATGTGATGGTTGCCACCGGGAAAGTGAGTGCCGGCAGGCGCAAGGTATCAATGATAAGTTGCGGATTATATACGGTGGTACCCAGAAAGCATAGCCCCAAGCCTTCAGCCTCTGCCAAATCACAGAAGCACTGGCAGAAGAGCAACGCATCGGTGAGGGCATTCTGATATGAAAGGAAATTGTCATAACCGGGATGCCCCTGACGGTTCAGTGCCCAGTCGGTAGTACGACGGAAATCGGCGCAAAAGGTGAGCACTACGGGCGCACCGGTCACCATGGGTTGCGAGAAGTGAGCAGGGGCCAGACGCTCCTTCATGGCCTCATCGCGTGTAACTATCACGCTGTATAACTGGAGGTTGCCCATCGTCTGGGTATGTGAAGCCTTTTCAAGAAGGCTGTTCAGCAATTCATCGCTGACGGGACGGGAGGTGTACTTGCGGACGGTTGCTCTCATCTTATTATGCTTACATCTTCTTCTCTATCTCGCGGATTTCCTTCCTGAAGGCAGGATTCTCCTTCATCTTCTTCTCAATGTTGCGTATGCCATGAAGCACGGTGGCATGGGTACGACGGCCAATGACATAGCCGATGTGCTTTGCCGTGTCGCCGGTATGCTTCTGTGCCAGATACATGGCCACCTGACGTGCCAGCACGAACTCGGCCTTGCGGCACTCTCCGTAGAGTTCCTCGTGTGTCACCTTGTAGTGACGGCATACGGTCTCCACGATGTCCTCGATGGTGAGGGTGCGGCGTCTGTAGCGCGTACTTTCCTTCAGTATCTTGCGTGCGAAGTCAAGGTTGATATTGGCACCATGCACCACACTGTATGCCAGCATGGAGTGCACCACACCCTCAAGTTCGCGCACATTGTCCTGAAGATGCTCGGCCACATAGTCGATTACCTCTTCGGGTATATCCAGACCGTCCTTGCGTACGAGGCGCACGAGGATGTCGTGGCGCAACTGTACGTCGGGCGACTCCAACTCGGCCAGCATGCCCCACTTGAAACGGGTGAGCATGCGTTCCTCCATGTCCTTGAGTTCCACGGGAGGACGGTCGCTGGTCATGATTATCTGACGTCCGTTCAGGTGCAGATGGTTAAAGATGTGGAAGAAGGTCTCCAGAGTCTTCTCCTTGCCAGAGAACTCCTGTACGTCGTCCACTATGAGGCAATCTATGCTTTGATAGAAATGTATGAAATCGTTGGTCTTGTTGTTTATCCTGGCATCGGTGTACTGCACCTGAAAGAGGTGTGCCGATACATAGAGGACGCGCTTCTCTGGATGCTTCTGACGCAGACGCACGCCTATGGCATTGACCAGATGCGTCTTGCCGCATCCGCTGGGGCCGAAGATGAAAAGGGGGTTGAAGGTCTTGCGTGCAGGAAAGTCGGCAACACTCTGCCCCACGCTACGGGGCAGGCGGTTGGAAACGCCCTCCAGGAAGTTGTCGAAGGTCTGTTCTACGTTCAGGAAAGACTCGAAATCGGATGCCGGCACCACGGCCTGCATAACGCCGGGAGCGCGGTTGAGCATGCGGTTGGATGTGGGTTCGCGCAACAGGGCGGTACGGTTGCCCTCTTCTCGTACTACCTCGTCCTGGATGACGGCCACCTGATACACAAGTTTAGTGTCCGCACCGAACACATGGTACAGAGCCAGGTATATGAGTTGGCGGTAGTTCTCCTCCAGGTATTCGTAGAAGAACTGACTGGGTACGTATATGGCTACCTCCCTGGTCTCGAAATCATAGGACTTGAATCTTATGGGTTCGAACCAGGTGGCGAACTGCTGTTGGTTAAGTCTGGAGCGTATCAGTTCCAGACATCTTTTCCACTGGTCTTGCGGAGTTGTCATCAACTTTCTTTCCTTTCCTTATGTGGCGGCGATGATGTTTCTTGTATCAGAGTCTCGGTTTAAGTGGCGGATTCTCCCCTCCCAGGAATGGCACGGTCTACTTGTCTTTCTTTCCGAATACAGAGAAGTGGACGTAGCGCTTGGGGCGTGCCTTTATGTCAGTCATCAGCGAATCCATACTTCCTACGGTCTTGTTCAAGGAGTTGTACAGGCTTCTGTCGTACATCAGCGCACCAAGGGTGCCGTTGGGGTTGCGCATCTGGCTGACAATGGCGTTGACATTGCTGATGGTGTTGTTCACGCTATCGAGTGTGGGTCGGAGATCCAGAGTCTTGAAGTTCTCCGTGATAAGGAGGACGTTCTCTCCCACCTTGTTATACGTCTGTGCAATAGCAGGTATATCTCGACCCATAAGTGTATTCAGATGTCGGGTGGTGAGTGTGAGGTCCTCGGTAACTTGCTCTACATTGCCAAGAATAGCCGGCAGATGGGGATCGTTTACCAGACGGTTGAGCGAGGTGACAAGTGTGTCCAACTTATCTGCAATGGCCACCACCTTGGGCATTATGTCTTCGGCCTTGGACATGAGTCCTGCCTCGTTGTTGCCTGGGATGGTGTCGCCATGGTGATACACATTGTCTGTGATTGGCGCAGGAGTGATATTCATGGTGCAACCTCCCATAAGTCCCGCATCCAGGGTGACGTCAGTACCATGGCACAGTATCAGATAAGGGTCGACGCTGATTTCAATGAGCACGTTGCCGGGATTCTTGTAGTCATACAGGATGTCCGACACGATACCTACCTCAAAACCGTCGGCATACACCACACTGCTCTTGGCCAGTCCCTTGGCATTGGCAAACCGCACATAGTATTCATTGTTGGTATTGAAGAGGGCCTTGCCCTTCAGAAAGTTTATTCCAAAGAAAAGCGCCACCAGGGCTGCTATACCCACCAGACCTATTTTATATTCCTTCTTCATAATTCCTGTTTTTTATGTGACTGACCGTAATGTCCGGTCTACTTGTTCTTCTTGTAATAGGCCTGGAATGCATTGTATATGCTTTTAGCCAACTGTTTCTGGCCCCACTCGCTTGCCAGGAACTTCTCCTCCTGGCGGTTGTTGATAAAACCTAATTCTATTAGTACACTTGGCATGCTCACCTCGCGCAATACAAGAAAACCTGCCTGATGCACTCCCTTGTTCACACGCTTTGCCGTAGTGGCAAACTGTTTCTGCACCATACGTGCGAAATCTACGCTGGAAGCCATATACTGGTCCTGCATCAGTTCGAATATGATGTACGATTCACTGCTATTGGGGTCAAAACCCTCGTACGTCTGCTTATAGTTTGTCTCCAGCGTGATGACCGAGTTCTCTCGCTTGGCCACGGCCAGATTGTCTGCCGCTCGATGCATACCCAAGGTGTAAGTCTCCGTTCCCTGCGCGGTAGTGCCCTTGCGACCTGCCGCGGTACTGTTGGTGTGGATGGAAATGAACAGGTCAGCCTTTGCCTTGTTGGCAATAGTGGCTCTGCGCCCCAGTTCCACGAAGGTATCCTTGCTACGGGTATACACCACCTTAATGCCAGGATAGTTCTTCTTGATGAGATTACCCAAGGCAAGCGCGACCTTCAGGTTTATGTCCTTTTCGCGTGAGATACGACCTATGGCACCCACGTCCCTGCCTCCATGACCGGGATCGATGACCACGGTAAAAGCAAAGGTCTGGACACAAACCAAGAGTATTGAGAACAATATCGTCAGGAAGCGCTTCATTTCTCAAATGCGGATTATCAGTGGTGCAAAGTTAATAAATAATATGGATACACGGGCGTGAGGCAATCACTTTTCCATAAAAAAACTAAAATTAACACAGGTGAAAGTACGGCTATACATATTTTTTATATATTTGCATGCGAGAGAAAGAAAATGTAATAAAAACAACACCTAAACAAACAATTTATGAAACAAATCTTTACACTTGTTCTTATGAGCATGCTGTCGTGCTTTGGACTGCATGCTGAGAAAACACGTGGTGTAGAAAACTCCATCCGCTACATCATGTTGAACGACGGACAGGTGATTGCAATCCCTGAAAAGTACATCCTGGACGAGAGCCAGGAGAATGGTATCTGCACCCTGACACTGGAGGGAGACACCACCTTCACCTATGGCGTGGACAATGTGGCCAACATAAGCGACAAGTATGAAGGCGAGAAGCCCAAACTGCTATCCTTTGCCTTCACTCATGCCGACAACGACCAGGTGTACAAGGACGTTACTGCCACCATCACCGAAAACGGTGACACAATAGTCGTTAACGCCGACGTTCCTGTTTTGGGCAAGCGCCTGCGCCCCAGTTTCACACTGAGCGAAGGTGCCACTATGTGGGTAGATGACGAGCAGCAGGTAAGCGGACAGAGCAGCCACAGATATACATCTCCAGTTATCTACACTCTGGCCCAACCCAAGCATTGGATTTATGAGGTGAAAACCATCATGCCTGAGGAAGAGCCATCTACATCGGATGGATGGGAAAAGACAAAGATTGACATCTCTGCAAGCACAAGCACCAATGCTCCCAGCAACTACAACGATGAAGGGATTGAAAAGCTTTGGGACGGCAACACTGGAACCTTCTACCATTCCACCTGGGGTAGTGGTACATACACAAAACTCAACTGGCAGGATGGCGGAACCTGGGGTGATGGCATCACAGAGTGGCCTTACCTGGAAATCCAGTTGGCAGAGGCTCTGGAGAACTTCTGCTTCTCCTATACTACATCCGGACAGAATAACCGTTTCCCACAAGGATGGTATATCAGCGCCAAGAACACCACAACCGGAACATGGGAATTCATCGGTGCACTTAATTCTGCCGACGACGCCCTTCCACAGACAAACATGACAGAATACACATCCCCTGTCTATGCACTCGGAGCAGACTACGATGCTATACGCATAGAACTGACTAAGGCATCCTACAAGAACTACATGGTTCTTTCCGAACTCTCGCTCTTCAGTTGCAAGCAGGCAGAGGCAGAGGCAGAACCCGACGAACCTGCCGAACCAACCATCGTAAAGGGTTTCAAACCTTTCGGACGTCCCTGCAAGGTGAACGTGAAGTACCTCACCGACCATGCCAACGGCACATACAAGATTCCCACCGTATACATCACCTTCGGAGAGGATACAACCAAGTGGGATTATTCCCAGTGGATTGGCCAGACTCTGCCAGACGGCACAAACACAAAGGAAGAATGGATTGAGGGTTGCACCTTCCAGTTGGACGGTGCCGGTGTATGGCCAGACATTGCCAAGGTAGAAGATTGCGAAGTACGCGGACGTGGCAACAGCAGCTGGACATGGTCACCCTATAGCAAGAACCCCTTCCGCATCAAGTTGCCCAAGAAGAACAAGCAGTCCCCCTTCAACCTGACAAAGGACCGCCAGTGGGTATTCATAGCCAACAAGCAGAGCGGTTCAATGACATCCAATTCCATCGCCCAGAAGGTAGCCGCCATGGTGGACGCAGAAGCACTGTGCCACATGATTCCCGTGGACGTCTACATCAACGGACACTATCGCGGTTCATACTGTTTCACAGAGAAGATAGGCATTGCCGACAATAGCGTAGCAATAGATGAGGCGACCGGATGTCTGCTGGAACTGGACGACTATTATGACGAGACTTTCAGATTCCGCGACGACACATACGACCTTCCCGTAAACGTTAAGGATCCGGACTTCAGCGAGGAAGACGAAGAGCGTGTCATTACATTCACAGACATACAGAATTCCATCAACAGTCTTACCGCCACCCTAAAGGCAGGAGGAGACATCGCTGGCAAGATTGACATGGAGTCTTGGGCAAAGTTCTGGCTTGTCAACGACCTCGTTCGCAACGTGGAAACACACCATCCCAAGAGCTGCTACCTCTTCAACGAGAACCCTGCCGAGGGAGAGAAGTGGAAGTTCGGCCCGGCATGGGACTTTGACTGGGCATTCGGCTACGAGGACACCAAGGACTACTTCATCTATGGTGCCGACATGGATCTGTTCAGCGGTGTGTATTACAACAACAAGGCCGGTTACCAGTTCTACAATGCCCTGCGCAACAGTGCTGCCGGCAAGCGTGCCTACTACAAGGAGTGGGTCAACTTCATGGCAGAGGGTCGTTTGCAGGAACTCCTGGAGTATATCGACGACTACACCGAATTTGCAATGCCCAGCATCCTGCACAACAACGATGCAAATGTGAACGAGAAGAACAATCACAACTATACCGTACTTGCAGAAAAGAGCAAGCAGTGGCTTACCAAACGCGCCAACTACATATTCAACTCTCTGGAGAAGTATGACATCTCTCCCGACATCGTCACTCCAGAAGATTATGGCCAGCCAACCGACATCGAGGACACTACCGCCGACAAGGACCTGAACCGTCCTGTGGACGTTTACACCATTGGCGGCATACTGGTACGCAACAAGGTTCCATACCTGAATGCACTCAACGGTCTCGAGCCAGGACTCTACATCGTAGACGGCAAGACCATAGTAGTACAATAAGCGTTGTAAACATATAGCAAAGGAAAGACGGGACACACTGGCGTGATCCCGTCTTTTCTTGTATCGCGTCTACATGAAACCAACGAAAAGTCACCGAGGAAACCCTCCGAGTCCTCAGTGGCGGTAAAAAGAACCGTCATTGGTGACAAAGTTTACCGTCGAGGATGGTAATTTTTACCGCCACTGACGCTTCATTTAACGGCCACCGAGACCACTGCAACAGACCATTATACTAGTGGTAATCCACGGTAAAAGAATATCTCATCATCGGTGCATCCTTGCGGGTGCCGTTTGCCACCTTCTCGATACGCTCAAGCAGTTTCTTGCTTCTTTTGGAGACTTTGTCCTTGTCCAACTTGCCAGCCATTATGCTCTTTTTTGCCTTGCCGGCCAATTCTTCCATGGACATGGGATTGGGATTCTGTACGCACTTTACGGGAAGGAGGACCCCTGAAATGTTCTCGCACTGGATGTAACTGGACATCAGCGAGGAACGGTTCTCCTGCCTGAGCACACCCCACGAGCCGTCGGCTATGTGCAGGGTGGTAATGCGCTGGTAGGCCTTGCCCTTGTTCCGCCAGACTTTCAATATATAGTATAGGCTGCCGTCCTCCTCCTCGGCCGTGCCTACGTACTCTATTTCATACACCTTGTGGCGCTTCTTCCTGTCCAGCAGGTTCTTGTCCCCATATACGGCATCGAACATGGGGAAGCGCGCCATCTTCATTATCTGTTGCCCCACTTTTTCCGGCATGTCGGAGGGGGAGAACAGGATGCGCTCCCCGCTATAGTCAGTGTCGTTTCCCTTGGCTTTCTGTGTGACGCTGATGCCCAAGCCCGTTTCCTCGTGCGAGGTGACATAGTTGTACATCGCTCTCATGCCCATCAGTCCCATGCCGGTCTTCACGGCCCAGTTCTGTGTCTTGCTCAGGAACTGGGGCAGGAGGTCCATGTTGCTGGCATAGACGTGGAACGTGGTTGTGGCTGTGTAGTTCAGCGCCTTGCGGTTCTCCTGTGCCTTGCGTGCCACATTGTCCAGAATGTAGTCGACGGGGTTGCTCCCGTCGGGGGTGACGAATAGTTCGGGCAGTATTCTGAAGGGTTCGGGCATGGTGTCGCCCTCTATCTCCATGAGGCTGTCGCGCACGGAAATGACCTGTGCGGAAGCGTGCGTTGCGGTGAAAAGAAGTGCCAGGAAAAGAATCTGGCGAAGTGCGATGAGTAAGGTTTTCATGATGTGGCAGTTGAGTTAATATATAAAGGGCATGCGCTGGATGGTTTCATCAGGCATGCCCTCGGTATGTATGATAAGTGGTATCCCGTATTATATCAGGTTCATGCCTGCTTCCTTACATTCGCGGCGCATGTCTTCGGGCCAGATGCTGGATTGTGTCTCGCCTACATGGGCCTTGTGCAGAAGGATCATGCACAGACGGCTTTGGCCGATACCTCCACCTATGCTCAGAGGCAGGGTGCCCTCCAGCAGACGGCGGTGGAAGTAGAGTTCCTTGCGGTCAGTCTTGCCCTGGAGTTCCAACTGGTGCATGAGCGCATCCTTGTCCACGCGGATACCCATGGAGGACAACTCTATACTCCTTTCCAAAATGGGATACCAGATGAGCAGGTCGCCGTTTAATCCCAGGAAACCGTCGGCATTGGGTGTGCTCCAGTCGTCATAGTCAGGGGCACGGTTGTCGTGCGGTTCGCCGTTGGAAAGTTTGCCTCCGATGCCGATGATGAACACGGCCCCGTACTTCTGGCAAATCAGGTCCTCGCGCTCCTTGGCGGTCTTGTCGGGGTACATTTGCATGAGTTCCTCGCTATGTATGAAGTGTATCTTCTCGGGCAGGTAGGGATGCAACTGGGGATAAGTCTCGCAGATGTAGAACTCGGCACGCAGTATGGTGTTGTAGATACGGCGCACGATGTCCTTCAGGAAATCGATGTTGCGCTGTTCGGCCGTCATGGTGCGCTCCCAGTCCCATTGGTCAACATAGAGGGAGTGGAGGTTGTCCAGTTCCTCGTCGGCACGTATGGCATTCATGTCGGTGATGATGCCATAGCCGGGTTCCACCTGGTATTCCGCCAGGGTGACGCGCTTCCACTTGGCCAGGGAGTGCACCACCTCTGCCATAGCCTCGCCCATGTCCTTTATGGGAAAGGAAACGGGGCGCTCTATGCCGTTCAGGTCGTCGTTCAGGCCAAGGCCGCGAAGCACAAACAGGGGTGCAGTAACTCGGCGCAGGCGCAACTCAGTAGAGAAACTGCGCAGAAAGAAATCCTTTATCTGCTTGATGGCCAACTCTGTCTGCTTCAGGTCGAGTGCCGCTTTATAGTCTTTCGGTATAAGTAGGTTGCTCATGTCTTGTGTGTCAATTTGACGGCAAAGTTACGAAAATAATTCAATAATGCACAAGAAACGTGCGGAAATATACGCACGATAACTATCTATAACACTGTATTGACAGAAAAGTGCCAAATGTTAAACGCGGGCGCCAGAGTGTTAATATCAGCCCTTTCTTTGTTAATAGAATGGAAGAAATGGCATTTTCTCCTATTATATTAGTATGCTCTTCGTTCCTTTTTCGTACCTTTGCACCTCGAAGTCGAAGGTACTGCCGTTCGGATTTACTCAAAAAAATTTGGTTAATCGCTTACTTAATCGTACCTTTGCATCGCTTAATTAAGTAAAAAGTAAGAAGATGAAGACAATGAAGTACATGGTATTAGCTGCTGCCGCCACTATGGTGCTGGGCAGTTGTGTAAGTAAAAAGGAACTTGTGGCTGCCCAGCAGCAGTTGCAGGAATGTCAGGATAAGGGCAAGTCTCTTGGTCAGAAGTACTATGAGGCGCAGCTCCAGCTGACAGAGTACAAGACAAAGAACGAGAATCTGCAGGCACAGATTGACGACAAGAACGCCCAGTTGAAAGAGAAGAACGAGGCAATGCAGATTATGCAGAAGACCCTCGACCAGAGTATCTATCAGGGTGGTGCAAACATCAGCAAGCTGGTGGACGAAATCAATGCCAGCAACAAGTACATCAAGCAGTTGGTAGAGGCAAAGAGCAAGAGCGACTCGCTGAACGTGGCACTGACCAACAACCTGACACGCAGCCTTTCGCGCGAGGAACTGAAGGACGTTGACATCCAGGTACTGAAGGGTGTTGTGTATATCTCCCTGAACGACAACATGCTCTACAAGAGCGGTTCATACGAGATCAGCCCCAAGGCAGGCGAGACTCTGAGCAAGATAGCCAAGATTATCACCGACTATGACGACTATGAGGTGCTTGTAGAGGGTAATACCGACAATGTGCCCATCAGCCGTACCAATATCCGCAACAACTGGGACCTCTCTGCCCTTCGTGCAAGCAGCGTGGTACAGGAATTGCAGAACAAGTATGGCGTTAACCCCAGCCGTCTGTCTGCCGCAGGTCGTGGCGAGTACAACACCGTTGCCGAAAACGATACTCCCGAAGGCCGTGCCAAGAACCGCCGCACACAGATTATCATCACTCCCAAACTTGACCAGTTCCTGGAGTTGATCGACAAGGCTCCTGCTACAGAGGAGGAAACAGTTCCTGCACAGAGCGCAGAGTAACAGACCTTTTTCCGGAAACAGTTACAACGTAGGAAGAACAGCGATACTATGAAAAAGCAAATCATATCCTTGCTAATGCTCTCTTTCGTGTTGTGTGGTTGTAACCAGAAGACACAAACCACGGGGAGCACTCCAGAAGGTGTAGAGGCGAAGGCCGAGGCGGAGAACATTCTCCACCGCCTCCCCACGCTCCATGTAGAGGATACCGTAAAGTCGGGCAGCAATGTATATGCCCTGATGATAAACCGCGAGGCATGTGACTCCCTGGGTATCGTTACCGATGAAATGGGATACCGCTTTGCCGACAATCTGCTGGAGATATCGGTGAAGAAGAACGGCGCGGTTCTGTTTGCACGTACGTTCAAGAAGGCGGATTTCCTGCACCTCTTGGACGCCGAGTTTGCCAAGCACAGCATCTTGGACGGTTGTCGCTTCCTGCAGGTACACGAGGGTATGGTGACATTCTCCCTGGCCGTAAGTTATCCGGATAGCGACATGTCGCGCCCCTTCAAACTGAACATCGGGCCTGACGGAAGTTACATGATAGTGAAGAACGATGACCTGGAGGAGGAGTACAACCCAGAGGGTTCCAACGACGGGGTCTAAGGCATACCTATTTAGAGTAATAAAGATGGCGCATGAAGGAGAACGTTTCCTGCATGCGCCATCTTCTTTTTATAGTTCTTTTATCGTCCGTTGTAATGTGTCAAGGAAGTGTGCGGCATGTGCGCCGTCCATCTGTGTGTGGTGGAACTGGAACGAAAGGGTAAGGGTGGTTTTCAACCACGAGCGCTTGTACTTGCCCCAAATGATGAAGGGATTGTTGAAGATGCCGCTATACATGCCCACGGCACCGTCTATCTCGTAATGTGCAAGAGCAGAGGTGCCGATGACCATGCTTTCTTGTGAGAGATCGTGGTCAATGCAACTTTCTGCCACCTGCTTGGTAAGACGCAGGTAGTCATCGTTGAACTTCTGTAAATCCTTGTTGAAGGGTATATCGCATGAACTGACCTCTCCGGCGCTGTTGGCAACGATGGTATTTACGGCAATAGTGTCGTATTGCATCAGTTTTCCGTCTACGGGGAGAAGGTAGAACTCCTTGATTGCGCTTGCCGCCCGACCTATGCAATAGCACATGAGCATATTGAACTTCATCTCCTTCCTACGGCTGATTTTCAAGAGATGCGAAACATCAAGCGTCTTGAAGAATGTCACCATAGGCATGGGAGCCTTCATCCACATGTCAAAGGCGTATGCACGGGTCGTTTCTTGGGGATTTACTTCTTTCATGATTGTCTGTTTTTTTATCGGATAAGTTCCGGCAAGGCTTCCAACAGGGCGGCATGGCTGGGGAAGACGATGTCCGCTCCTGCATCGTACAGGACCTTGTCGGGCAGAGGGCCGGTGTTTACGGCAATGGTGAATATGCCTGCACCTTTGGCCGACTCGACGCCAAGGGGAGCATTCTCCACTACGATGGCCTCTTCGGCAGAGATACCGGCCTTGGCCAATCCCATCAGGTATGGTTCGGGATGAGGCTTGCCGTGCTGGACATCAAAGGCGGTTACCATCAGTTCTGCATTGAAGATGCCGGGGAAGTTGCTCTCGAGTCTTTCCAGCAGGCTCTTCTGTCCGCTGCCCGTAACGATGACGCGCTGGCGTCCCATGGCCTTTACGGCCTGCAGGACCTCAAGTGCACCAGGTACGGGTTCAACGTGTGGCAGGGTGTTGAAGATGTCGCTCTTTATCTTATATATATATTGCATCTCCTCGGCGGTGGCGGCACGTCCCCATTGCGCCTGGGCAAAGATGTCGATGGTGCCCTCGCCGGTGCGACCCTCGTTCATGTACACGTCCTCGTGCGACATGATAAGGTTGTTGGCCTTCATGGCACGCACCCATGCTTCGGCATGGTTCTTCATGCTGTCGAAGAGCACGCCGTCCATGTCGAAAAGGAGGGCACGGACGTTCTTCCTGCCAAGCGAGGCAACATCAATAAAGGAAGGGCTTTCCGCCCTCCCTTTACCTGTATTCGTTGTATCTGACATCGAATGTTCCTGTATTACAGACGAGCCTTGATGGCCTCTGTCTCGGCCTCGTATCCGGGCTTGCCGAGCAGGGCAAACATGTTCTTCTTGTAAGCCTCCACACCGGGCTGGTCGAATGGGTTGACCTCGAGGAGCAGACCGCTGATACCGCAAGCACGCTCGAACATGTAGATGAGCTGGCCGATGTGGTATTCGTCGAGTTTGGTGATGCTCAGGCGGATGTTGGGCACACCACCGTCTACGTGAGCCAACTTGGTGCCCAGTTCTGCCATCTTGTTAACCTCGTCTATGCGGCGGCCGGCCAGGAAGTTGAGGCCGTCGAGGTTTTCCTCGTCAGAGGGAACCTCCAGACAGGTGTTGGGCTGCTCTACGCTGACAACGGTTTCAAAGATGGTGCGCTCGCCGTCCTGGATCCACTGACCCATAGAGTGCAGGTCGGTGGTGAGGTCAACGCTTGCGGGGAAGATACCCTTGCCGTCCTTGCCCTCGCTCTCGCCATAGAGTTGCTTCCACCATTCGCCCAGGTTGTGCAACTTAGGCTGGTAGTTGGCCAGGATCTCTATCTTCTTGCCGTCCTGATAGAGGGCATTGCGGATAGCGGCATATACGGCGGCGGGGTTTTCCATGAAGGGAACCTCGGGGGCTGTCTGGGCCTCCATGTCCTGAGCACCCTTCACCAGAGCGGCAATGTCGAAACCTGCTACGGCAATGGGCAGAAGACCTACGGGAGTGAGCACGCTGAAGCGGCCGCCCACGTTGTCGGGAATGATGAAGGACTTGTAACCCTCCTTGTCGGCGGTTACACGGGCAGCACCGCGCTTGGCGTCTGTTACGGCAACGATTACCTTAGCGGCCTCCTCCTTGCCGCGCTGCTGCTCGCAGAGGGTCTTCAGCAGACGGAAGGTGATGGCTGTCTCGGTGGTGGTACCGCTCTTGGATATGTTGATGATGCCGAAGCGTACTGTCTTCAGGTAGCCGATGAGTTCGGAGAGGTAATCCTCGCCGATGTTGTTGCCGGCAAACAGGATACGGGGGTACTTGCTCTCCTGCAACCAGCCGAAGGTGTTTGCAAGAGCGTCAATTACCATGCGTGCACCGAGGTAGGAACCGCCGATACCGGCAACTACCACTGCATCGCACTCCTGCTGGAGAGTCTTGGCGGCGGCATTGATTTCTGCAATGAACTCGGGAGTGATGTTGCTGGGCAGGTGCATCCAACCCAGGAAGTCATTACCCTTGCATGTACCCTCTTCCAGTGCCTTCTGTGCGGCGGCAACGGGGGCTTCGAACTTTGCAATAGCGTCAGCACTGAGGAACTGTGCTGCCTTTGAAATGTCAAGTGTTACCATTTTGTGTTGTATATTTAGTTGTTTGTTATCTTATGTTACGTCTGCCAAGGGGCGATATGAGGTGTGGATTCAGGTGTTTCCGTACTATCTGAATGCCTCGGACAGGAGTTTCACTTCGATGTTGGGGCTGATACGCTCGTAGAGGATGTTGTAGACGGAATCCAGGATGGGCATGTTCACGTGCAGGTGGCGGTTGATGTCCTTCATGCACTTGGTGCCAAAGTAACCCTCGGCTATCATCTCCATTTCCAGTTGGGCGCTCTTCACGGAGTAGCCCTTGCCTATCATGGTGCCGAAGACACGGTTTCTGGAGAAGTTGGAGTAGCCTGTTACCAGCAGGTCACCGCAATACACGCTGTCTATGATGCTTCTGTCCAGGGGGAACACGGCGGTGAGCAGGCGTTGCATCTCCTGCAGGGCATTGGAGATGAGCACTGCCTGGAAGTTGTCGCCATACTTGAGGCCGTGGCAGATGCCAGATGCGATACTGTACACGTTCTTCAGCACGCTGGCATATTCTATGCCCACCACGTCCTGCGACACCTTGGTCTTCACGTAGTGGCTCTCCATGCACTTGGCAAAGGCCTGTGCCTTGTCCAGGTCGGTACAGCCTATGGTCAGGTACGTGAGCCTGTTCAGTGCCACCTCCTCGGCATGGCTCGGTCCGCCTATGACGGCCAGATTCTCGTCGGGCACATTATAGACCTGGTGGAAGTATTCCGAACAGATAAGGTTCTCGTCGGGCACGATACCCTTGATGGCCGTTACCAGGAACTTGTCGCTCAGGCGCACCTTCAGTTTCTTCAGGTGTCCCTTCAGGTAGGGCGAGGGCGTCACGAACACCAGTGTCTGGCAGTTACGCACCACCTCATTGATGTCTGAAGAGAAGGTGATGCGGTTCACGTCGAAATGTACGCTGGTCAGGTATGCGGGGTTGTGTCCCAGACGCTTGAAGTCCTCTATGCGGTCGTCGCGACGGAGGTACCACCATATCCTTTCGTTCCTTTCCAGCAATATCTTGGCTATGGCCGTGGCCCAACTGCCACCTCCCATTACTGCTATTGTACCTATCATGCTCTTTCTGACGTTTAATCTTTTGTGGACCTTGGGGTCTTTAGAGTCCTTAGGGTCTTTAAGGTCTTTAGGGTCTTGGGGGACCCTAAGGATGTTGATTGTGTTTGGGGGTTATGCCTCCTCGGCATCCTGCTTGGGGGCGGCCTTCTCGGGCTTCATCTGGGGGAAGAAGAGTACTTCCTGGATGAAGGGCTTGCCCGTCATGAGCATAACCAGACGGTCAATGCCTATGCCGATACCGCTGGTGGGAGGCATGCCATACTGCAGGGCGCGGAGGAAGTCCTGGTCGATGATCATTGCCTCGTCGTCGCCCTTATCGGCCAGGCGCATCTGTTCGCGGAAGCGCTCTTCCTGGTCGATGGGGTCGTTCAACTCGGAGTATGCGTTGGCCAGTTCCTTGCCGTTCACCATCAGTTCGAAGCGCTCGGTCAGCCCGGGCTTTGTGCGGTGCTTCTTGGTGAGGGGAGACATCTCTATGGGATAGTCGGTGATGAAGGTGGGCTGGATGAAAGTGCCCTCGCAGGTCTCGCCGAAGATTTCGTCAATCAACTTGCCCTTGCCCATGGTGGAGTCAACCTCCACACCGCACTTCTTTGCCACTTCGCGCATCTCGTCCTCGCTCATACCCTCCAGGTCGTAGCCGGTCTTTTCCTTGATGGCTTCCAGAATGGGCAGACGGCGGAAGGGTGCCTTGAAGGAGATTACCTTGCCGTCAATCTCTGTCTCGGGCTTGCCGTTCACGGCTATGCAGATGCGCTCCAGCACCTTCTCGGTGAAGGACATCATCCAGTTGTAGTCCTTGTACTGGACATAGAGTTCCATGCAGGTGAACTCTGGGTTGTGGTTCTTGTCCATACCCTCGTTGCGGAAGTTCTTGCCGATCTCGTACACACCCTCGAAGCCGCCCACGATGAGGCGCTTCAGGTACAACTCGGTGGCTATACGGCAGTACAGGTCTATGTCCAGGCTATTGTGGTGGGTGATGAAGGGGCGTGCGCTTGCACCACCGGCAATGCTCTGCAGGATGGGAGTCTCCACCTCGGTGTAACCGGCCTCGTCCAGGCACTGGCGCAGGGTGCTGATCACCTTGGTACGCTTCAGGAATGTCTCCTTCACACCCTCGTTCACGATGAGGTCTACGTAGCGCTGGCGGAAACGGAGTTCGGGGTCGGAGAAAGCATCGAACACGTTGCCCTCGGAGTCGGTCTTCACCACGGGCAGGGGGCGCAGGCTCTTTGCCAATACGGTCAGTTCCATACAGTGGATGCTTATCTCGCCCGTCTTGGTGCGGAACACATAACCCTTCACGCCGATGAAGTCGCCAAGGTCAAGGAGTTTCTTGAACACGGTGTTGTACATGGTGGTATCCTCGGCATTGGGGCAGAGGGCATCTCGTGTTACATACACCTGTATGCGGCCCTTGCTGTCCATCAGTTCCACGAAACTGGCCTTGCCCATAATGCGGCGGCTCATCATACGGCCGGCCACGCACACCATGCGGCTGTTCTCGGGTGTGGCTGGTGTAGGCACGTCCTCGCCCTGCTCGTTCTTCATTGTGGGCAGGTCAACGAACTCCGCCTTGATATCTGTTGAGAACGCATCGGTGGGATACTCGGCAGCGGGGTATGGGTCAATGCCCAGGTCACGCATCTGCTGAAGGTTGCCACGACGCACTATCTCCTGTTCACTCAATTCTTGTACGCTCATATTAACATTATTTATATTTATAGTTTCACGCACAAAGGTACGAATAAGCGGGCGAAATACAAAATAAAGCCTGCTTTAATTTGGCATTTCCGGGCGAAAGTGCCTTAGACATGTTGCCAAGGGTACAAAAAAAGTCCTAAATGCACCTTAATAATCGTTAAATAATATTATCTTTGTGTCTGCAATGTAACAAAAAACACTCTCATAACTATGAAAGCAAGACACATGGCACTGGCCCTTTTGGCCACCGCCTTTTCACTTAACTCCAATGGCCAGTTGGCCATGAACGAGGAGTACCAGGACGGCTACGACCACTCCCTGCAGAACTACATCACCGAGAAAATCACCCAATACCAGGACAAGCAGAACGAGAAGCCTCATGAGGGTAAGAAGAAATGGAAGATAGCCGATTATGTCACCGTTCCCAAGTTCGGTGGTTACATCGTGGGTACATACAAGTACAACAGCCAGGAAGGCAAGAACGGAGGCGACGGTTTCGGTTTGCGCTACCTGCGTCTGTATCTGGACGGTACTGTGCTGAAGGACTTCAAGTACCGCGTGCAGATGAACGTCTCCGGTGAACCGGGCAGCAAGAACGGCGCCCGTGTCATTGATGCCTTCATTTCATGGCAGAAGTGGGCACCTCTGGGCATAAAGTTGGGTGAGTACAAACGATGCTTCACCTTTGAGAACCCCATGAATCCCTGGGACATCACTTCGGGCGACTATACCCAACTCACCAAGCACTTTACCGGCATGGGCGGTGACCTGTATCAGGGTGCGGCAAACAGTGGCGGCCGCGACCTCGGCGTACAGATTTATGGTGATGCCTTCAAGGTGGGCAAGACACAGCACTATCTCCTGCATTACCAGGCAGGTATCTACAACGGCCAGGGCATCAATACCTCCGACAAGGACAAGGAGAAGGACTACATTGCCACCGTGCAACTCCAACCCCTTAAGGGCCTGTATGTAGGAGTCTTCGGATGGAGCGGTTCGTTCTTCGACGGAGCACAAAGCAACTACTTCAAGCGTTGGGCGGCAGGTGTTTCCTACGAAGGACTCTTCTCTGCCCGTGCCGAATATGCACGCAACATCTATGCTGACGGTGCCGACACTCATGGCCTTGGCCAGAAGTCCGATGCATGGTATATCCGCATGGGCATCCCCACATGGCGCTGGCTCCGTGTGAACCTCGGCTACGATGCCTACCGCAAGGATATGTCCACCTGGACCTCCCTCAATTCCATCTACTCCCTCGGTCTTCAGGCACGTCCCCACAAGAACCTCCAGTTCCAACTCCAGTGGAACTATTGCCACAACAATGCCTCCGGTGTTGACAAGGACTATCACCAACTTTGGACACAGGCATACATCAGATTCTAAAAGGGTTTAGGTACAGAAACAATTTGTAGGGCAGAGTCTCAGAAAAAGACTCTGCCCGTTTGTCGTTAGAAGAAGGAATGCCTCTTATATTTCTTCTATAATATTATTTGATTATCTGAATTAGAACACGATACGAAGGCCTATGTTCGTTGTATTTTGTAATGAGATTAGTATTCAGATAAACCGTGATGTTTCGGTGAGTGGTTGCATGTATGTCCCCATTGGTCGGTTCGTAAGCAATTTCCTTCATATGTGCCGTTTGAGTGCTTTATTCCAATATATCCCGCACAAGAGCATTTGTCGCATGTGGCCGTAGTTTTTATAGCCTTCTTGCTTGATTTAAAGCTGATGTCTCCGTCTTGGTTGTCGCCAAACAAATTTTCTTCATAATAATAGTCGTTTCTGCTTGATGAGGAAGAATCAGAGCATGAATATAAAAATACCATCATTATTGATATATACATTAAATTGATAAGTCTTTTAAAATTTCGTTTCATAGGTTAACATATTATAGTGTTTCTACTCACTTTACGGCTTTTCGGTTACTCCGTCGTTCCTATTTAGATGGTTAGGGTACGCACACAAAAAAGCGTGGGAACTTTTAGAGTGTATTCCTATTCAAAGGTGTTTGGCGTAACCCAGCAGCAGAATAACCAAAAGCCCACGCCATATAGCGTGAGCATTTCAACCGTATTCTTGCTGCTTTCATATTAGTCGCCAAACTTCTTGAATAGCAGAATAAAGCTAAAACGCTTTTCCAATAAGTCTTATAGTGTGCGTATAGTGTTATACGCTATGCTTCATAGGCAGATGTGTTTGTGTTAATAATAGGGTTGGTTGATGTGTTATTTGTGTGCTTGATTAAGCAGGTAATAGTCGAGGATGGTCATTGCCGTCATGGCTTCTACCACAGGAACAGCACGGGGGAGCACGCATGCGTCGTGGCGCCCGCGGGCTTTCAGGGTGGTGGCTTGGCCGTCCTCGGTTACGGTGGGTTGTTCCATCAGGATGGTGGCAACGGGTTTGAAGGCAACGCGGAAGTAGATGTCCTGTCCGTTGGAGATGCCTCCCTGTATACCGCCACTACGGTTGGTTTGGGTGGTGATGCCACCCTTGTCGTCGGGGATGAAGATGTCGTTCTGCTGGCTTCCTCGCAGGTTCATGCCGGAGAACCCCATGCCGTATTCAAATCCCTTTACGGCATTTATGCTGAGCATGGCACCTCCCAGGGCGGCATGCAACTTGCCGAAGCAAGGTTCGCCAAGACCTGCGGGACAACCCTTTACAACGCATGTGATGATGCCTCCGATGGTGTCGCCCTTACCCTTCACCTCCATGATGAGGTCCGCCATGCGCTGTGCTGTGTCGGGGTCGGGACAACGGACAGGATTTTCCTCGGCACGTCCGAGGTCGTAATCCTGATAAGTTCCGGGCAGGGCAATGTCGCCCACTTGGGATGTATATGCGCAGACGCTGATGCCCAATTTGCGCAAGGCAAGCATGGCAAAGGCTCCGCCCACGACACGGCTTATGGTTTCGCGTGCCGAGGAGCGTCCGCCGCCACGATGGTCGCGTATGCCGTATTTGGCGGTATAGGTATAGTCGGCATGCGAGGGACGGAACACGTGGCGCATGTTCTCGTAGTCGGAACTGTGCTGGTTGGTGTTCCTCACCATGAAGCCTATGGGGCACCCCGTGGTACGGCCCTCGAAGACACCGCTGAGGATTTCCACGCGGTCCTCCTCCTTGCGTGCCGTGGTGAGACGGCTCTGCCCCGGGCGACGGCGTGCCAGTTCGCCCTGGATAAAGTCCATGTCCACGGCAATGCCTGCCGGCATGCCATCAATGACACCTCCTACGGCTTCGCCATGGCTTTCGCCGAATGTGGTCAGACGGAATATGTTGCCAAATGTGTTCACTTGTGAAAACGGAAAGGTTAAAACGGAAATCTGCGAGTAAGCGAGAGCAATCAAACTTGTTTGAATTGCCGAGCGGGAGCAGATTCAAGACCGCAAAGCGGGATTAAAACGGAAAACTATAAATAGGGGGTTAGTTGCAGCCTCCGCAACAACTGCCTTCTCCGCAGGAGCCGCCACAATCGCCGCCTCCGCAACCTCCACAACCTCCGCAACCGCCACAACTGCCGCAACCGCCCTGGCTGTTGAGGTAGTCCTGGATTTCCTGGTTGGTGGCGGGTCGGTTCTCTACTACAGAGCCGTCGAAGGTCAGTGCCTTGCCTGCCAAGGGGTGGTTGAGGTCCACGATAACAGTCTTCTCCTTTATCTCGGCAATGGTGCCGTTGAAGCGCTCGCCATCGGCATTCATCAGGGGCACTACGGCACCCTCATAGATGTGCTCTGTGTCCAGTTTGCCCTCGATGAAGAAAGCCTCCAGGGGAACTTCCTGTACGCCCTCGGGGATGTAGGGGCCATAAGCCTCGTCCTCGCTGAGAGTAATCTTGAAAGCCTCGCCTGCCTGCAGGGGGTGAAGGTGGTTCTCCAAAGCCTCCAGCACCATGCCCATGCCGCTGATGAACTGGAAGGGCATGTCGGGGCGTGTTTCCTCAATCAACTCTATCTGCTTTTCTGCACCCATGGGAGCATACAACTTGTACTGAACTGTGATATAACGGTTTTCCATATTGTGTGTTGTTTTTGTGTACATTTCTGTGCAAATGTACGAAAATAATCCCTAATCCCGTGGCGCGTGCAGGGCGAAAATGGGCCATGCGCTCCTTTTTGACGGAAAATGCGGGCCTTGCGGGCATGTCATCGGACAAATTTAGTTATCTTTGTGCCTTGATGAAGTACATTATTATATTGGCGGCCCTGCTCATGGCATCCGTCGGCGGGGCAAAGACTCCCCAACCCAAGAAAGAGAAGGAACAGGTGAAGGTGCTTGGCCAGAACCCCAAGCGTGAATTCCGCGGTGCCTGGATACAGTGCGTCAACAACCAGTGGACGGGTATCGGACGCGAGAGGATGCAGAAGACGCTGACCATGCAACTGGACGAACTGAAGCGTTGCGGCATCAATGCCATCATGTTCCAGGTGCGTGCCGAGGCCGATGCCCTGTACGAGAGCAAGATGGAACCCTGGAGCCGCTACCTGACGGCAGAGCAGGGACGTGCCCCCCAACCATACTGGGACCCTTTGGCATGGATGGTGGAGGAGTGTCACCGCCGCGGCATGGAGTGCCACGCATGGATAAACCCCTACCGTGCCAAGACCAAGGGCACAATGGCCCTGTCGGCAGAGCATCCCTATTTCAAGAATCCCGAGCGCTTCTTCCATTACGACGGCTTGATGCTCTTCGACCCAGGCCAACCGGAGAACCGCGACTACATCTGCCGTGTGGCAAAGGACATTGTGGAGCGTTACGACGTGGACGGCCTGCACATCGACGATTATTTCTATCCTTATCCCGCCAACGGTCTGCCCATCCCCGACGATGCCTCTTACGAGAAGTACGGCAACGGCATGTCGCGCGACGACTGGAGACGCGACAATGTGAACAAGTTCATCAAGCAACTCAATGAATCCGTCAAGAGCGTGAAGCCCTGGTGTAAGTTCGGTGTAAGTCCTTTCGGCATATACCGTAACAAGAGGAACGACCCTATGGGTTCCGAAACCAAAGGTTTGCAGAACTATGACGACCTCTATGCCGATGTGCTGGAATGGGTGCGCCAAGGCTGGGTGGATTACAACATACCGCAGATATACTGGCAGATAGGTCATCCCACGGCCGATTACGAAACCCTCATCAGGTGGTGGAGCGAGAATGCCGGAGGCCGACATCTCTACATAGGTCAGGACGTGGAGCGCACCGTCAAGTACAACGACCTGCGCAATGCCGGCGAGCACCAGATGCGTGCCAAGTACGACCTGCAGCGCAACCTGCCAGGCGTGGAAGGCAGTTGCCAGTGGTATGCCAAGGCCGTGGTGGACAATCCCGGCAACTATGCCACCATGCTCAAGGAGGATTACCACAAGTATCCTGCCCTGGCTCCACAGATGCCCTGGATAGACAACAAGGCTCCCAAGAAGGTCCGCCGCATGGCCATCATCGGTACGAAGGACGGCCCCACACTCTTCTGGACGGCTCCCAAGGCCAAGACTCCCATGGACAAGGCTGTATGGTATGCCGTTTACCGCTTCCGCAAGGGCGAGAAACGAAACCTTGACAACCCCGCAAACCTCGTTACGGTGACACGCAATACCTTCTACAACCTGCCCGACGATGCTCTGGGACACGTGTATGTGGTCACTGCCCTCGACCACATGCAGAATGAGAGCAAGGGTGTGAAGATGAAGTTGTAAAGGCAAAAAAAGTGCCTTAAGGTCTTTTGAGTCTTTAAGGTCCTTAGGGTCTTTTGGGTCCTTAATAATAATTTGTTATGGAAAGCATATACATAAAAGGCGCAAGGGTCAACAACCTGAAGAACATAGACGTGGAGATACCCCGCGACAAACTCATTGTGGTTACGGGCGTATCCGGTTCGGGCAAGTCAAGCCTTGCCTTCGATACTCTGTATGCCGAAGGTCAGCGCCGCTATGTGGAAAGCCTTTCCAGTTATGCCCGTCAGTTCCTCGGCCGTATGGGCAAGCCCGAATGTGACTTCATTAAGGGCATCCCCCCTGCCATAGCCATAGAGCAGAAGGTGAGCAGCCGCAATCCGCGCTCCACCGTGGGCACCAGCACCGAGATATACGAGTACATGCGCATGCTCTTTGCCCGAGTGGGGCGCACCTACAGTCCTGTGAGTGGCGAGGAGGTGAAGAAGCAGGGTGTGGAGGACGTCATCAGATGCGTGATGACATACACCCCGGGTACGCGTTTCGTGGTGCTTGCCCCCATGCATCTTTGTAAGGAGAACGGCACGGCAGACGTGCGCGAATGCCTGAAGAAGTATCTGCAACAGGGCTTCGTCCGCATTGAGGTGGACGGACAGATAACCACCATTGAAGAATACCTTGCTACGGAAGGTGGCGCAACTCCCCGTGAGGTGCATCTGGTCATCGACCGCCTGTCGGTGCGCGATGACAACGACTCCCTTTCCCGTCTTACCGACAGCGTGGAGACGGCCTTCTACGAGGGCGGAGGCGAGATGATGCTGAGGTTCCTGCCTGCCGGCATACTGCACAAGTTCAACTCGCGCTTCGAGGCCGACGGCATAGTGTTTCAGGAACCCACCGACCAACTCTTTGCCTTCAACTCCCCTCTTGGGGCATGCCCCGAGTGCGATGGTTTCGGCAAGATAATGGGCATAGACGAACGCCTGGTCATACCTAATTCGGCACTCTCCCTGTATGAGGGTTGCGTGCAATGCTGGCGAGGCGAAAAGATGAGCGAGTGGAAGACCTGGTTCATCCGTTTCAATTCCGAGCGAGGTTTTCCAGTGCACAAGCCATATTACGAACTCACACAGGCCGAGAAGGACTGGCTTTGGCATGGCAGGCCCAGTGAGAAGGCCCTTTCCGAATGGACGCTGACGCCCGAGGAGCAGGAGTGGGGACTGGTGTCCATAGACGCCTTCTTCGACATGCTCAAGGCCGGCCAGTACAAGATACAGAACCGTGTGATGCTTGCCAGATACCGTGGCAAGACCACATGCCCCAAGTGCCTCGGCCGTCGCCTGAAACCCGAGGCCAACTATGTCCGTGTGGCAGGGCGCACAATCTCCGAACTGGTGGAATGGCCCATATCCAAGTTGTCCGAGTGGTTTGCCAAGGACCTGACATCAAACCTCACGGAGAACGAGCAGAAGATAGCCATGCGCCTGCTGGTGGAGATAAGGTCCAGGCTCCAGTTCCTGATGGACGTAGGCCTGCCTTACCTTACCCTCAACCGTCTGTCCAACTCCCTGTCGGGCGGCGAGAGCCAGCGCATCAACCTGGCCACTTCGCTCGGTTCGGCTCTGGTGGGCAGCCTTTACATTCTGGACGAACCGTCCATAGGCCTGCACTCGCGCGACACGGAAAGGCTCATAAAGGTCCTGCTCCAACTCCGCGACCTTGGCAATACCGTGGTGGTGGTGGAGCACGACGAGGACATCATGCGTGCCGCCGACTGGATAATAGACGTAGGTCCCGAGGCAGGTCGCCTTGGCGGACAAATCGTATATAACGGAAAGATAAAAACGGAAAACGGAAAAGGGAAAACGGAAAACGACAAGGTGCAAGCAAGCGAGAGCATGGTAGGGACACGGCATGCCGTGTCCGAAAAAGCCGAGCGAGAGCAGGTTCAAGAGTCTGACGCTCTCACCTCTCACCTCTCACCTCTCACCTCCCTCCATTCCCACACCCTGGACTTCCTCTCCGGCAAGGACAGCATCCCCGTGCCCGAGACGCGCAGGAGGTGGAACCGCTACATAGAAATCCGTGGAGCACGTGCCAACAACCTGAAGGGCATAGACGTGCGTTTCCCCCTGAACGTGATGACCTGCGTGACTGGCGTGTCCGGTTCGGGCAAGTCAAGTCTGGTGCGCGACATCCTGTTCAATGCCATAAAGCGCAATCTGGACGAGGTGGGCGACCGCCCGGGCGAGTTCGCTTCCCTCGAGGGCGACACGAATGCCATCCAGGCGATAGAGTTTGTGGGCCAGAACCCCATAGGCAAGAGTTCCCGTTCCAATCCCGTAACCTACGTGAAGGCATGGGATGAAATCCGCAAACTCTATGCCCAGCAGGCACTTTCCCAACAGATGGGCTTCACGGCGGCATACTTCAGTTTCAATGCCTCCGGTGGCCGGTGCGAGGAGTGCAACGGAGAAGGCACCGTGACCGTGGAGATGCAGTTCATGGCCGACCTTGTACTTGAATGTGAGTCGTGCCATGGCAAGCGCTTCAAGCAGGAGGTTCTGGAGGTGCGCTTCCACGAAAAGAACGTCTACGACATTCTGGACATGACCATCAACCAGGCCATAGAGTTCTTCACTGAGTGGAAGGAGAAGAAGATAGTAAGACTGCTCAAACCCTTGCAGGACGTGGGTCTTGGATATATCAAACTCGGCCAGTCGAGCAGCACCCTTTCCGGCGGTGAGAACCAGCGCGTGAAGTTGGCATACTATTTGGGTATGGACAAGCATGTGCCCACGATGTTCATCTTCGACGAACCCACCACAGGCCTGCACTTCCACGACATAAAGAAACTCCTTGCTGCTTTTGATGCCCTCTTGACGAAGGGCCACACGCTGATAATCATCGAGCACAACCCGGATGTCATCAAGTGCGCCGACCACATCCTGGACATGGGTCCCGAGGGCGGAGAAGAGGGCGGTTACCTCATTGCATCAGGTACTCCCGAGGAAATTGCCCAGTGCAAGCAGAGTTACACCGGTCGGTTCCTTAAGGAGAAGTTGAACAGGAAGTAGACTACTCCAAGTTGCACTTTCTATTATTGTCAGTCATCGGTCTCAATAAAAACCCATTTTAGTCATCAGTGGCGGTAAATCTCATCACCAGTGGCGGTAAACTTCATCACCAGTGGCAGTAAAATTATTCGTCCACAAGCGCAAAAAGGAACAAATGGCAGAATACAGAAAAAGGACTCTGCACATAAATTCTATTGACACGACAACTATACTGGAATTTATTCTCTCTTTGTCGATATCATTGCAAATCCCCTCCTTATCTGTTCGATAAAGAGGGGATTGAATATTTCAAGACTACCCGTCAGCGGATGTCTGTATTTTATCAAAACTTACTTATACAGGCCTATGCCAATCTTAAGACCGGCACTGGTTCCGTTCTTAAAATCGTTTATGCCAAAATCTGCATATACTGCCGGTTCTATACTGATCTTGTCATTCAGGTAGAACGTATAACCCACCTGCGGACAAAGTTGCACATAGTTCATGTCAGTTCCAGCATGCTCAAACTGCAAACCACAGCCCAAGTTCAATCCCATAGATTGGAATGAATAGCGGAAACTGGGCTTTATGACCAAGGCATTTAGTTCACCTACATGCTGATAACCGACAGTACCACCCAACATCCAGCCATCTGCAACGAAATAGCCGTATTCACCATTTATACCAAAAGAGAATGACCCCTTGTCATAGCCTATTCCGAAACCTGAAAGCGAAGCACCCACATAATGTGTTCCCTTCTCGAACTGGGCATTGGCACCAAGTGTCATCACAGCCATAAGCATGAATACAAAAAACTTCTTCATAATAGTTCTCGGTTTTTAGTTGTTATTTGTTTGTATCTTTGTTTCCTGTCCTCCTTGACATTTTGTCTTTTCTTCTACAAAAATACAACTTTTTTTCATACCTTTGCGCACATGAGATATATTTTCACATTATTTATGATTATATGGTGCATGGCGGCGGATGCCATGCCTAAACACGAGATACGCGCCGTGTGGCTGACCACGATAATGGGGCTTGACTGGCCCAAGACGAGGGCAGTTTCGGAGGAAAGCAGAAAGGCACAGCAACAGGAACTTTGCAACATTCTGGACCGCTTGCAGAAGGACGGCATAAACACCATATACCTGCAGACACGCACACGCGGTGCGGTCATCTATCCATCTGCCATAGAACCCTGGGATGGCGCCCTTACCGGCCGCTATGACAAGCATCCCGGCTACGACCCTCTGGCCTTTGCCATAGAGGAGTGCCACAAGCGCGGCATGGAGTGCCATGCATGGCTGGTAACGATTCCGGCTTTCAAGATACCCGATGCCAAGGCGCTGGGCAAGAAGTCACTCTACTACACCCACCCCAAACTGCTCTACAAGAAGAACGGTTCCTACTACATGGACCCATCCAAGCAGGGCACTGCCGACTATCTGGAGCGCCTCTGCCGCGAGATAGTCAGCCGATACGACATCGACGGCATCCACTTCGACTATATCCGCTATCCGGAAAAGACAGAGAAGACCAAACAGGATTGGCGTCGCGACAACATCACACGCATAGTGCGCCAACTCTACAACGCCATCAAGGAGGAGAAACCATGGGTTTGCGTTTCCTCCAGTCCCGTTGGCAAATACCGCGATGTCTCACGCTATTCCGCCAAGGGCTGGAATGCCTACAACGCCGTATTCCAGGATGCCGTCCTTTGGATGAAGGAGGGCATCATGGACATGATTTCGCCCATGATGTACTTCAAGGGCGACAACTTCTTCCCCTTCGCCGCCGACTGGCAGGAACAGAGCCACGGCAAGGTGATTGCACCGGGGTTGGGCATCTACTTCCTCGACCCGAGGGAGAAGGACTGGCACCTGCACGAGGTGACTCGCGAACTCCAGTTCATCCGCCAGATGAACATGGGCGGAGCGGCATACTTCCGTGCACAGTTCCTGCTGGACAACGTGAAAGGTCTGGAGACGTGGGTACGCAACCACTACTACACCTCCCCTGCCCTCTTGCCTCCCCTGAAGAATGCCAGGGAGTACAAGACATCGGCAAAACGCACACCCCGCTATGTACTCTACGCTTCGGACACATACCCGGTGGACACCACCAACCCCGAGAACATCGTGCGCATATACTGGGGCAAGGTGGAATACAACGGTCTCATGGCACGCCTCTTCGGCAAGCACCTGGCAGTAACCCAACTGGACGACTACGGCAACGAGTCGGAACCGATGGAGATAAAAGATTTATAACACCCCACTATGCTTTTTCATCCATTCCATACCTCTGTACATTATACTCCCCTCCATAGAGAGAGGGGTTGGGGGTGGGTCCTTCTTATCATAGCACTGCTCGTGGGCAGTGCATTTTTCTCTTCGGCCGGCAATGCCGATGCCCAGAATCTGCTGACACGCTCCACACCCGAAGCCGAAGGGCTTTCCTCGGAACATGTGCACCGGTTCTTTGAGCGACTCATGCAAGACAGGCGCGCAGAGGTACATTCCTGTATAGTTATGCGACACGGACAAGTCATAGCCGAAATGTACCCCAAGCCATGGCGCAAGGACTACCGCCACACGATGTATTCCGTTTCCAAGACATTCACTTCTGCCGCCGTGGGCATGTGCATAGCAGACAGCCTGTTCTCATTGCAGGACTCCATCGGCAAGTTCTTCCCGCTCCTTTTGCCCGAGAATGCCTCCGACACCCTGCTTGCCATCACCGTGCGCGACCTGCTCACCATGCAAAGCGGTCTGCCCGTGGACACAAAGATGAGGATGCACGAAACCGAGTGGATCAAAGCATACCTTCACAAGAAACCCACCTCCCTGCCAGGCACCCGATGGGCATACGACAGCATCGTCACCTACCTCCTCTCCGCCATTGTTCAGGAGGCGTCCGACATGTCCCTGATGTCCCTGCTTCAGGAAAGGCTGTTCCTGCCCCTTGGCATTAGTGATGCTGCCTGGGAAGAAAGTCCGGAGGGCGTCACCTGCGGAGGCTGGGGCCTGTACATCCGCCCTGAGGCTATGGCAAAGTTCGGACAACTCCTTCTGAACGGCGGCACATGGAACGGTGTGAGCCTCATCCCCCGGGAGTGGGTTGGCGAAATGATGAAACCGCAGAGCATAAACGGCAGATACGGTTACCAGATGTGGCAATGCTCCCAAGCCGGCTGGGCAGAGGCAAACGGAGCATACGGTCAGTTCATATATGTCATCCCCGAGGCAGACATGGTCGTCACACTGACACAATGCAACAGCCAACGTGTCCCCATACAGGAATGGATAAAGGAAATGCTGGTTGACAACTGCCAAGACGACGCTCTGCCCAAGAACGAGCAGCACATTTCCTTCGCACACTATACCCACCCCACTGCTTCGGGCAACGGGAACGGCAACAAAGTGTTCACACCAATAAAACTGAATCTCGAGGACAATATCCTTGGTTGGGAAGGCATGACAATTCGCACCCGTCAGGACAAAATCGTCCTGGACATTACGGACAGCCACTCTCAACAATATAGCATCACCTTTGGCAACAAGGAATGGATAGAGTCCGAGTTCAAAGGCCGGCCATACTACAACCCACCCTTCATGAACGACTTCAGCAACCTGCCCACCACATGGCACGTAGCAGGCTCGTACGGATGGCAAGGCGACAACCTGCTGAACATCAGCCTGCATTGGATAGATTGGCTTACCAGTGCCAAGTTACAGATAAAGTTTTCCGGTGCCTCTGCCAGCCTGACATTCAAACCGCGAGACACCGGAAAGGAAACTTATATCAAAGCCTGGGTGAAATAGTTTTCAATACACCACCTTCCTGCCACCCACGATGACAATCTGTCCCTTGCGGACGGAGCGGAGTTCACGGCCGGTGAGGTCGTACATCTTTTCGCTATGCATGCCTCCAGATACTACGGGGAGGGATTGTATGCCTGTACTTGTTCCGTCCATGCGCACGGCAATGTCGTCAATGGCCACGTAGGTGGGGGGATTGACTCCGTAAGCGCCTTTCTGGTCATCGGAAACGGAGAAGTTGAACTTCACCATGCTTACCTTGCCCAGTACTGAAAGGTCGAACCATGTCCAGCCCTGCACATGGCGCAGACCGTCCACCAACCGCAAGGTGGCCGTGCCGGTCTTCTGCCCCTGGGCGTCAAAGCCTTCGGCAAGAAGGTCCACAAAAGTACCCTCGGTGGCAGCCGTACAGAAAGAACTGCCATTAAGCATGTTGCTCAGGAAATATGTTGTGGGAGCCACATAGGCATGGTCTATGGTCCTTGCCTGTCCGTTGCCAAAAGTCAGCACGGCACGTGAGTCCGTTCCACCGCTGGCAAAGGTATTGTCCACACCGTTTATCACGGCAAAGCGGTCCGATGCGTTATGCCCACCGCCACCACGACCAGCCTCAACGCCCTTGCGGAAGATGGCCAGTTGCTCTGTGTACGGCACACCGTCCAGATTGGAATCCACATAATCCGACACGGCAATGCCTCCGTTCCAATAGGCCCACGAACCCCAACTGTTGTTCAGCGTGGAAGAAAGGAACGTATTTCCCTCGTCATACCATCCGTATGCCTCTGCCTCGGAATATACGCCGGTACCTCCTTCGCCATAGAGGAGTTTGCCTCCGTACTGCTGGTCATCAACCAATGAAGACCAGTAGTCGGCCACTTCTCCCTTGTAGTCCTCGTCCTCAAACGTAAGCACCTTCAGGTTCTCGTCCATGGTGGGAGTGGCACTGCCGGCAAGATGCAGGTCCACGGCTCCGGCCACCTCGGTACTGCTCTCCCCTATCCAGCCGTTGCTCTGCAGGACAGCCGTCTGCACCTTCACAAAGTGTATGCCGGTCAGATTGGCAGGATTGCCGTTCTCGTCTACCGCCCATTGGAGGTCCAGTTTGCTCGAAGTGCTGTCGTTAGGCTGGTTGTCGGCATACCCCCATGCGTAGTTTTTCTGAAGGAAATAAGAACCGTCGCCGTTTTTGTCCACGGTGTTAGGAGCAAGGCGTACACCCGTGAAAGTCAAGGTCTGCTCCCCCTTCTGCCACTGGGGCCAATAGTTCTGCCGGTGGTAGGCATTCATGGCCAGATAGCCCTCCCTGCCCTCGCTGTCCGTCCAACGGATATAGGTGTCATCCGTAACGGGAGAATTAGGGACAGGAGTTGGCGTATGATCCTGCGGAGTAATGTGATATGTCACCGTGTAATTGGCCCATGTGCCGGTCTTGCCATACTCGCTTCCTGCCAGTTCATACCACTTGTCGTCGGGCAGACCGTTGCCATTGTCATCGTGGCTCACAAACACCAACGCCGGTTCGCTGGAACCTCCCTGCCTTGCATCCGCTCCTTCGGCAAGATATGAATTGCCAAGTATCTGCAGGTCATAAAGTCCCTGGCGGTTCTCCACCATGTGGTCAAAGCCGAACACCACATAACCGCCGAATGCCCCAAGCGACACCGTTCCGCCCTCGCGCAACAGTTCCTCCGCCTTCTGGCGGATGGTTTCCTTAGTGTCGCCCTCCTCGTATTCGGGCATTGTGTTCAGGAACTGCCCCGGTGCAGGACTATAGTCATAAACACGATGGATACCGATGTTTTTGCCATCGTAAAGCGACTCCTGGGCACTGCAATTCATCGTGGCAATGAACATCAATACCACAGGAGTCAGAAGCAGATAGTTTCTTCTCATAACTGATTAAAATTGCTTTCGTGCCTGCCGGCAGGTACACGGCATGCCGTGTACGCACCTTCAACGCACGGTTTAATATTATATTCCCTTTCAGCATGATTTCCGTATCCGTCATCCCGCAGACACTTTCTTACGCTGGCATTGGCAGGTCTTCTGACTTCGTCCTATTGGCAGCACGCCTTCCCGGAATACGCGTCTTCCAGTGGCCTCACCCCATATATTATATATAAGGTATATGCACTGCCCAAACAATGGACTCACAGCATCGGGTAATGTCGCAGATTCTCACTGCATTCCCATCTTAGCCCTGGGGCCTCACAGCCCTCGGGAACCAAATGCGAGTACAAAGATACGGATAAGTGAGCGAAAATCAAAATAAAGGTTACTTTAATTTTGTTTTCCGAGCGAGAGTATCTTCGAGGCGAAGCCTCAGAGATACGGATTAGTGAATGATTTTCCAAATACATTTGAAAAAAATCTGAACGTGAGTATCTTCGAGGCGAAGTCTCAGAGATACGAATAAGTGAGAGAAGTAGCAAATTTACTTGAGTATTTTAGAATGTGAGCATCTTAGAGCAAACGTTAAAGCTACGAAGTAGTAAGCAAAAAATCAAATATATCTGAGCGAGCGATAGCTGAAAAAGGTTTGCTTCTTATGCCAAACATAAGCAATTTGAACGACAATTAATATACTTGAAAGACTGAACAAGAGCAAAATAGAGACTCTGTCTATAAGTCACAAATAGACGAAAGGAATACAAGTACATGCTATTAAGTACACTAACGAAATTATTCGTGCAATCTTACATACTTTTAAACATTTTTTTAGTATTTTTGCCTACGAATAATAATACCAAGCACCGCCTTTGAGCATAATGACTGCCATATTCTATAACAGGCATCACAGAAAACTGATGTAACAAGCCAATTTGGACATAAGCATAAACAACCAAAATCTAACACAATGAGATTACACCTACACCAAATAGTTGATAGATGGTTAAACAAAGGATTGCTACAAAAGATTACCTTTGTTGTAGTACTTGCGTGTGTCGTTTTCCTTCTATCTGCCTCAATCGTAAACATCATATTTGAAAAGCATTTTCAACATTTAGGTGGACATGAAGTAAATGACAGATTTTGGCAACTATATTATTATTTTGCCGACCCGGGAAACCAAATGTCCATCAGCGAGACAGCCATACATTCCGCCCCCCAGAAATCTGCTAAAATCCCCGATGCCAGTATCATTTCCACCTTAAGATGGATAGGCTTGATAATTAGCACACTAGGCTCCATCTTTTTGTCTGGATTACTCATTTCAACAATTACTAACAGTTTTGAGCGAATGGCTGATAAATGGCGCAAGGGATTCAGCTACTATAGATTGAAGGGGCATATAGTGATTATTGGTTCCGACCAAATGGTATACGGCTTGGTAAATCAGTTATGTGAAAATACCAGCGATACGATTCTTGTCATGACGTCAACGGACGTAGAAAAAATGAGAAATTCACTACATGCAATGCTTCGTGACAAAAAGAACCGTAACAGGATAATAGTCAATTATGGTCAAAGAGATTCCGAGAATTATTTGAGAAAAATAAGAGTAACAGATGCTAAGGAGGTATATGTCTTGGGTGATACAAGTGAATTTGACGACATAGAAAATTATCACGATTCTCTTAATGTCCAAAGCCTTACCTTAATTGCCAAGCTTTGTCAACAGAACGGCAGAACGGGTTTGCCTTGCCATGTTTTGTTTGACTATAAGACAACATATCATGTATTCCAATATGCTGATTTATCTCCCGAGGTAACAAAATACATAGATTTTCATCCCTTTAATTTCTACGACTTTTGGGCACGCAAGGTATTGGTGGCAGGATATAGCAAGGAGGATAATATCAAGTATAGACCGCTGGATTATGTACCTATTACCTCGCGTGATAGCGAAAGGTTTGTCCATTTGATTATCATTGGTATGTCAAAGATGGGACAGACTTTGGCTTTACAGGCAGCACATATAGCCCACTTCCCAAACTATAGGAAGAAGAAAACAAAAATCACTTTCATCGATTGTAATGGAAAGACTGAGATGAATGAGTTTAAGCAGAAGTGTGGCGAACTATTTAAAGTTTCCAAATCTGTTTATATAGATGCAGAGTCATGGGCAGATGCAGAGAACCAAAAAATCTGTTCCGTTTCAGAAGCTGAAAATAAATTTATCACACATTTTGGAATTGCTGAAGAATACCGGCATTTAGTTGGAAAAACTAATGGAGACCAAGAGTTTATTGACGTAGAATGGGAATTCATCAATGGACATGATAATAACCCCGTTGTACAAAGGCGTTTGGAAGAGTATGTTAAGAATAAAAATGCAATTGTTACGGTTGCCGTCTGCCTGAACCTGACACATATTTCCCTGCGTTCGGCCATGCATCTTCCCAAGGCATATTACGAAAACGATATTCCAATACTTGTACAGCAGAGGAAGACTTCAACATTGGCCTCCACATTAAACGGAAGGGATTTGGACACCGATAAACGTGATGCGCTTTTGTATAAGAACATTACTCCATTCGGAATGGTAAACGATTGCTGCGATATAAATATGTTTGCAACAGTTGAAATATGCAAGAGGATTGCAGCCGTTTATGATCATTTCTTCAATTATGACATAATTCCCATGCAGATAGATATTAACGAGGCTGAACGGATATGGGACAATACGCCAATGTCCAAAAGATGGTCAAATATATTTTCTGCGGCATCAATTCCCACAAAGTTGCGTTGTATAGGAATAGAATGGGATAACAACACCACTTGTAGATTGGCAGACTTTACAGAGGACGAGATATCACTGCTTGCAGAGATGGAACATAACCGTTGGAATATTGAAGAGCTTTTGCTTGGATATCGTCCTGTAAGTAAAACAGAAGATGAAGAGATTGATAAGGATAAATCAAGAAAAAAATACTGGAAAAAACGTTTTGTCCATTATGACATCAGACCTTATGACGAACTGAAGGAAGATGCCGAAGGAAGAAAAGCAAGCAAATATGACGAGGTGATAGTAACCTCCTTACCTTTAATATTAAATTTTAATAATAACTAATATGGAAAACTTTAAAATCGAGCAAACTGATGATTTGAAAGGAATTGTTGAACTAGAATTTCCTAAGCTTAAATTCAAAGGTAGTGAACATAGTATATGGTATATGGGAATACTATGTTTTGCCATAGTTGTGGCTGTTGTCGTAATCTGCTTTGTTTCGGAAAATACAGCATATAAATCAATATACTGTGTCTTATTGCTATTATTGGCAGCTCTGCTGGCTTTCTTAAAATACAAAGTGATAGCACAGAAATTGTCTTTTGAAATAGCAGAGGCTCAAGCTATATCTGCTCTTAAAAGGAAACTAGTAGAGGAAGCTATAACCCGGGAAATAAAGTATCTTGAAAACAAAGCAAAGAATACCGATTCTGCTGACAATAAAGATGCAACTAAAAGATTGGAGCAGTTGGCTGCAGAAATCCGTGAAATGGAAAAGCAAGTAAAGTTTTATAAGCAGTTCTTTACTGAGATATATACAGAGGAAAAGAAAAATGAAATTAAAATGGTCATAGAGAAAATCGAATCAGCGATTCCCGATCTGAAGAAAAATGACTGACAAACAAATCATAGAAGCATTGATCTCTCGGGATGAGCAAGTTACGAAACAGTTCTTTTTTATAAACTGTCGTTCTCTCTTCCTGAGCATTATCCGTCATGTCTTCTCGTATGATGTGGATTATGATGAATTCGTGAACGAATTCTATCTGTATCTTATGGAGAATGATGCGTATCGGTTGAAACAGTTTCAAGGAAGAAGCACAATCTATCAGTGGATAAAAATCGTTGCAATACGCTACTTTATTGCAAAACGCAACAGTATGATAGATATGGAATCTAAAGGTGCTCTTTTAGATATTGTTGCACAAAAGGAAACTATCGATGCTGAACATGGAAATGTAGCAAGGATGGATACAGAATATCTGTTGTCCATCATGAGTAATAGTCGCTATGCCTTTGTAATCAAGAGGTTGGTTTTGCAGGATGTGGAGCCAAAGGTTGTGGCACAGGAATTGGGGACTACCATAGATAATTTGTATAATATCAAGAAGCGTGCTATTGCCGCATTGACAGAAATTGCACTAAAGGAAATTGAGAAATATGAAAAAGCCATCAGTAAATAAAATCTCAGAAGAGGTGTTGGCGGCATTCCTTGATGGCAATGCCACCGCCCAGGAGAGCTATGATATTATCAATATGCTCTCTGAGAATGCTGAATTGAGAGAACTGTTACATATTTCTCAATCAGTAGACATAGAACTCGATATGTATCCCCTTGCCAATGACGCATTTCCCGTCCAGGCTATGGTAGCAACGTGCAACGAAACTAATTTATGTAGTTTTGAATGTGAAAAGTTCGTATTGGACAAGTGTGGTATAGAATATGACCCACAACAACTTTTAAAGGAATCTATAGAATACGGATGGTTAAATGATGCGGGAACTGCTATATATAATATAGGTAGGCATTGCGAGAATATGGGCCTGCACGTGAAACGTAAATACCAAGCAAGTTTTTCTGATATCAGGCAAGCAATTGAAGAGGGAAAATATGTAATTGTTGCGATAGATGGCGGAGAACTGCTCGGGAACAAGAATGATGAAGAAACAGAAGACCTTTATGTAGGGGAAATCACTGATCACACTATTGTAGTATTGTCACTCGATATAGTAAAACAAGCAATAACCGTATACGATCCCAACTCCTCACATTGCGAGGACACCTATCCACTAAATCAATTCTTAAATGCCTGGAATGATTCAAAGAACTATTTAATAACTATAACACCTAATAACATGAAAACTTATATCCCCAAACCAATTGATTTGTCAGATATATGTCTGTCAGAAGATTTGAAGGAACTACGTGAAGCCATTGCAGAAAATGCCCATGACATCTGGGCTGTAGACCGTCAGGCCGAAGGCTGGACTTATGGTCCCGTCCGTGATGAACTTAAAAAGGAAACCCCATGTATGGTTCCATATTCAGAACTGCCAGAGAAGGAAAAGGAATATGACCGTAAGATGGCCATGCGAACCATTAAGCTGATGAAAAAGCTTGGTTATGACTTGATAAAAAGGGAAGAAACTGATTTGTATAAGGACCTGTTGACCCGTATTCGTGATGCAAAAGAGACATACTATTGTTCCCACTGTTGGCACAAAGGAATTAAAACGCCAGTAGCCAAACATCAGGTCTTTTGCCATGTTTGTGGATGTGAATTGAAGCTTGAAGAACTTTATAAAGATTAAAGTGTATGATTAAACCAGCAGAATTTATCCATCCAGAAGACGCCGCGGCACTGCGTGCATTAAAAGCTATTCCTGGTGTTACTAGGATATCAAAAACATTTTTGGAGTATGGATATGAGAAGATGTATTATGGACAAAATTTAGGATCATGCATCAGACTTTCTCCAACGCAATTACCTCATATCTATAAGCATTTGCCTCCGATATGTGACAAACTTGATATGGATGAACCAGAATTTTACCTTTCAATGGACCCTCAACCCAATGCTTGGACATTTGGTGAAACATATAAATTTATATGTGTAACATCAGGTTTAATAGAGATGCTTGAGGATGATGAAATTGATGCTGTCATTGCTCATGAATGTGGGCATATTATTTGCCAACATTCATTATATCATAGTATGGCGCGTCTTATGTTAGAACATGGCTATGAGATGCTATTACCTTTTGGTCTTTCCGAACCGTTCTTGTTAGCGTTATTTTACTGGGAACGAAAGGGTGAACTTAGTTGCGATAGAATTGCAGCGGCAGTTACTTCACCTGATGTTGTTACACGTGTACAGACAAGATTGTCTGGTGGTTCAAAAAAACTTACAGCAAATATAAATATCAATGAATTGGTAGGGCAAGCTGACGAATTCGAGAAAATTTACAACGAGAAGGGTGTTTGGAATAGGGCTGTACAGATGTATGGCATAATGTACCGCACACATCCGTATTCCGCTGTTAGAGTTCGTGAAGTTCAAAAATGGGGTAAAACCGCAGAATATTTAAAATCTAAAGGGCTTTTAAATGTATCAAACAATGCAAGGTGTAAAACATGTGGCAAACAAATTCCTAATGTAAATAATTTTTGCCCGTTTTGTGGTTGTGCAAAATAAATTATTTCACAATAACTATAAATAATAAATAATCATGCATGTAAAACTTTTATTATTAGCAGCATTTAAAGAATTAGAATGTGTCGCTAAAGGTTCTATCAAGGGAACAAAATTGGAATCAATTGAAGAGGTTATTAATAAATTTGCAATTTATGCTGCAGTTGCTTCAACCACAGTATTGATTCCAGGTATCGGAGGAGTTATTTCCATGTTAACCCAAACCGGTTTAGTTTGGGGAACTTATGTTAAAATCAATCAGGAGTTAGGTATCTCCATGAAAGAAAATGTTATAAAGTTTATAGCATCTGCTATGCTCACTAACATTGCAACAAATATTGGTACTTATATTATAGCATATCTAGGTGCTGCAATTTTAACTCTTCTTCCATTTGCAAATGTCTTGGCGGTTGCATTAATGGCATGTATTGGTTACATCCTTATATATGTTTCTGCAATTTTGTATCTTAAACTTCTGACAGAGGTAATGGGTGCAAAAGGTTCTTTTGATTTTGATGAATCAGATGAAATGAAGGAGACCATTAAGAATGTTGTCAAAAACAGCAACGTAAAGGAAATGGTTAAAGAAGCAAAGAAAAATTTTGAAGAAATAAAGAAGAGTGGTGAATTTGATGAGGCCAGAAAAAACATGAGATGTCCTTATTGTGGTGAAGAATTAAAAAAGGGACAGAAATTTTGTTCAACGTATGGTCATCGATTGAGTTAACAAATGTATTAAATTTATAACCTTCGTTATTATGACAAAACTTATTTTAGAAAACAATATACTTAATATTGAGGATCTTTTAGAAAATAATCCATCAGTAAAGGCGATGTTAGAGGATAACATCATTACACAAGAAGAAAAAAATCTGCAAACAGAAAGGGTTTTAAAACTTCTTGTTACCCTTGAAAAAATATGTACAGATGAGCAATTAGAAGTAATCAGAAAACTCATGTCAGAACTCTGTGCACTTATATTTGTTTCGCAAATTTTCTCTGGAGAAAACAGATAATAAGATTGGAATGGTGTTAGGTAATGTAGTTAGTAGAAATGTTACCTAACACCAAATTAATTTATGTATATGAATCGTAACGATATCGAAAGACTCTGTCTTCAAAAGGAAAATACCCTTTTAAATCAATATTTTGGCAATCTCGTAAAAGAGGCTTCCATTGACTGTCCGGAAACAATAGGGGAGTACGACATGGAATTGCCTTTGCGTATAGAAACGGAATACCGCAACTTCCTGCAAGAATTATGGTCAGAGATAGCCCCCAACGATACACGTACGATTGATGACCTTCTTGACAAAAAGGAACTTCGCGAGAAACTTACCTTCGATGATAGAGAGATAATTGCAAAAGCTCATCATAATGCCCAACAACGTACACTGTGGGAACGTATTACCAAAACAAACCATCGTGACGTAACCTATTACAAAGGTCTACTCGAAGAATATACCAGAGAATTGTTGTTCTGTATGAAACACGACTTCATGGAAGAAATAAAAGAAATTGAATGATGAAATACGATGTTTTTATAAGCTATTCCCGTAAAGATTATGTGGATGAACAAGAAGTGCTCAAGACTGATAGCCCCGTAAAAGTAATACTGGAATTCTTGGAAGCACATAATATAAGCTATTGGTTCGACAAGAATGGTATTTATAGCGGCTCTGAGTTTGTGGAGGTAATAGCCAACGCTATTGCCAACTCCCAAATGATGCTATTCATCTCCTCAAAACACTCTAACGAGTCTATATATACAGCTGGCGAAATTTTTGAAGCAATAGAAAACCAACGACTGATTATACCTATAAAAATTGATGACAGCAAATACAACAAGAAGTTCAAATTGTTGTTGAACCCTTTAGACTACATTGATTACTCTAAGTCAGATGCATTGTCTGCACTACTTAGAACAATAGAAACAGAGAAAGACAGAATATCAAAATTAGAATTCGAAGAAACATTGCGCCGTGAAGAATTAAAGAAACGTGAATGGCGCAATGCAGTGAAAAACGAAGTGCTTGAACAAGTAAACGAGCTAAAGAAGCTTGATGAAACTCATCAAGTCTTATTGGGAAGCATATACAAAAAACTACGTTCGATAGACGTGGTTCAAAAGAAATGTCCTGTATGTGGTAGCACGACACAGATAGACACAGAATATTGCCAAACATGTGGTTGGTTCTTTCCTGCACTTACAGAAATAGCCGGTTTAGGCATTGCCACCAATAAGCCGAAGTTGATCCTTGCCCAATCGCTATGGGAGAGTAAACGCACATTAGACACCCAAGCAATCGGGGAAGAATATATTAATTTACAAAAAATAAACAAAGAGTCTGAAATTCAAAATACTCGCTTGAAAAATAAGGTAATTTCCCTGTCACATAAGTTAGATTTATGCGAAAGAGAAAATGCTGCTCTAAAGAACGATGCAAACCAACCATCTTTCAAAGAAAAGGTCAAGTTGTTCTGCATTAGTTTTCTTTTAGGAATAGTATTTTGCTTTGTAAGCCTCCTGATCATTGGATTATCAGAAGAAAATAATAGCACTATTGAAGATGTCACATTCTCTGATGCTTTATCACTAAACGGCGAAAAAACACATAGGGTCATTCCCTCATCAGATACCGTCAGTGGACTACAGAATGGTTGGCAGAGTATATAATCAGGTTTATTACGATGTATAATAAGCGACAGAAGAACTTTGATGGTAGCGGTTATTGAAAAGACTTTTAGAATGTATCCTTGATTCGTTCTTTTAAAAAATATACTTTCTGACAACAGGAAGATTTACCTGTTGAAGCAGGTACGCTCCCTCATGAAGAGGCAATGGAAAAAGTTCATGCAGAATACCGGAAGTTTTAGGCGAAGACAATATAGCCAGTATGGTAGGCCTATCTGGAATACATCAAAACTATTGAGCAAAAAAGGATAAAACAAAAACATGATGATATCTCACATTACCATTTAATCACTAATTGACATACCTGGTGGTGACATGAAAGAAGTCTATAATTGTAAAGCTATATAGAGTTTAGATTATGACATATGATATTTTTATCAGCTACCGTCGGAGTTCGTACGATACGGCAAATTTGATAGCTACACGATTGAAGAGTGCTGGCTATTCTGTGTTCTTTGATATGGAAGCTTTGCGCTCAGGCAAGTTTAACGAACAGTTATTTGGAGTAATAGACAACTGCAAAGACTTTTTGGTTGTGCTTCCTCCTAACGCACTTGACCGTTGTGTGAATGAGGACGACTGGGTGAGGTTAGAAGTGTGCAGAGCGATGGCCAATAAGAAAAATATTGTACCTGTGATGCTCAATGGTTTTACTTGGCCAAATCCAATGCCTATTGGAATGGAAGAGCTCTGTGACTACCAAGCACTGACAGCTACATCTACAGAGTACTTTGATATGGCTATGGAGCGTCTTCAGCAGAGGTACTTGAAGAGCAAAAGTCATCTTTTCTTACGTAGATGGATGAAGTCTTTATTGGCTGTAGTTGTTTCTTTATTGACTATCTTATCAATAGTATGGGGGGTATTGTTTTACATATCAATTGACGTTTGTACAAAGTATGCTACTTGCCTAACAAAAGATGCTAGTGCAGTACATATGATTGCTGAACAGAATGACAGGTTGCAACGTGACTGGAATATATTTAGAACTGCTATAGTTCGTGAGCACGATGAAGAAAAGGTTGCGCATCTACAGCAAGATATGTTGATGACGGTGGATTTTATTGAGAAGAATATTGTACAGAGTTGGACGGTGGATAGTGCAGACTTAAAGATAAGTGATTATCATGGTTTCTTGTTATCTTTACATGGCATTAATGCAGAGGAGATAAAACTTTCTCCAAGCTTTGCAACAATGTATTACTCTGACTATATCGCAAATGACTTAGAAAGAATCAGAATTGCTGTTAAGGAACCTAATACATTAAATCTTCGTGCAGCTGATACTTTCCTGGAGATATTTACTCATTCTAAGAATAGTTTTTATGCATCAATACTATCAGAGCTATCAAATTTTCCCAAGAAATCGTTGGGTACATTCAATGAGCTGAACAAATTGTGGATACATTTCCCAAAGGAGTTTCTTATGGGAGGTAATAGGACTTATTATGAAGATATTATTAACAGTGAGAGTAAGAAGATAGAATTGCTATTGTCAGAATATGAGTCTGTTTTGAATGAAGAGGATGCCCGTATGGAGGATATGCAAAGACAAACTGACAAGATGGAGCATGAAATAAATAAGTATTATGACAATATAAGCAAGAAGATAGATTCGACAACTTCTGCGATAAAGACGGCACAAGCTATCAATGCCTATGAAAAAGATTTACAATACGAGTTGGCCCTTCGTAGAGAGAAAATGAATACTAAACAAGTTGAAGTAAAAGCCAGCAGGGCAGAGCTGGAAGAACTGGACAAACAATACATCGAGACATATGAGTCATTGAAGAAGAAATGTACAATAGACGAATCTGACGACCAATGGTACATGTGGGGTAAGATTTGCAGATGGGGCCAATACCTCAATATCATAACCGAAAGCAGAAAGCAATTAGATGCGCAAGGTGTTCGTTCAACCTCATCAATAACACCAGATATCGTTTATGCGGAAATGAACTCCTTATTAACAGTATATCAAACATATCATCCAGAATCCAAAGAATATGTTGCTTCTGCCAAAACCTTTTATCGCGAATTGTCGAAAGGTAATCGCCCCTATGCGGGAATATTAATCTTCGGTTTCAAAGATAATGCAACCCATCCCGTATTAAAAGCCGGTGATATTGTCGTTGGTTATAATGGAAAATCTGTAAAGAATTACAATGATTTGAAAGCTGCATTCAAGCAATCGGAGAACGGCAAAGTACAATTCATCCGTCTTGTGGATGGCGAATTTATAGATAAGGAATATCAGTGGGAAGAAACAGGTATCGTTGGATTTATAGAACTGACAGAATAATTGGTACCATTTATCAGCCACGAAGATACGAGATTGCTTAATCAGTTATAGAGTATCCCCGAAAATTGACTTTGAGAAAAAGTGATTAGATTATAGTTATTAGAAATGTGAAAATTGGTATTAATGCTTACTCAATATTTATTTGCTATGAAGAACTCAATGTTATTTATCTTGTTGCTAATCTTTTTTTGTAATTGCAGCAACGACAATGGTCCCGAAGCTGTTATCCCTGACAATAAGCTTAATATGTCCATTAGTGGAGATGCTATGTGGTCAGATGATTTGTTGAAGTTTGTGACTCCCGTATTGTATTTTACTGATGCAGAGGGGGAACATGAAATTATTGTGGAAGATAATATGCGTGTTGAGAATAATTGGGAGATTGGAGATGAGATCTATGATTTTAATACCGAATCATGGAAATACAAAATATTTTATAACTATACTGATGAGGAAACAATATATTTGGACCTAAAATACAAGGCAAAGCGACCTATAGAAGTTGATGAGGGGACAACCTATACCTTTGAACATAGATTGAACGTAACGAATGCATTGCTGTCTAGTGCCGGCAAGGATAAACCATACGTCATTGCAACATATAATTCAATGGGAGGTCAGAATCCACCAGAAAGAGTACAATGTCCCGCTTCTGATGTTGAGGAATATATTGACTCTCTAATATCACACCCACTAGAAAGAAAAATAATAGTTAAGGGGAATAATATAAGTGTAGAGTAAATTCGCATAAAAACTACACATTTCTATGCCAAGAATGAAGAGTGGATGATAGAGAATGGAATTTTGAAGAATGGAGAGTTGTTTTTATTTGTAAATAATAGAATAACATCTTTAGATATTGTTCTTAAACAATTTATTAAATATTTAAATTAGTATATTTATTACACTAATTATCAAGTCTGTTGATATTCATATATGTATGGCTAGTCATAATGAAATAAGCGAGCGTAATTGGGAGTTGTTACTTGAGGCAATCAATAATAAACGAGTTGTCCCTATTATCGGTGACGAATTTTTCTATATTATTGAAGATGAAAAAGAAATTAGTGTTAAAGAGTTCTTAATAAAGAAACTTGCTTTAAGATTTAATGTAACAGATTCTTTTATTGACTTTTCTTCTATCGCAGATGCGATAGAACTGGAAAATTTTATGAATCACAAAATACGTTTCATCAACTCCCAAACTGATATATATTATGAAATCAATCAAATTCTCCAATCTGAAAAAATTCATGTGAGGGAATCATTGCATCAATTAATTGAGCTAAATAAATTCCCACTTATTCTTACAACTTCATTTATTCCTGGTCTTGAGACTCTATTATCTCAAAAGGGACATGATTGTGTTTCACTCTCATACGAGAGAGCCGCAGATTCAGATCTTACTCCTGCTGTACTGTGTGGGAATAAAACAATAATATACTACTTGTTTGGACGATGTGGCAAAATAAAAAGGTCATATATGGTAACAGAGGAAGATCTTCTTGAATATATACATTTATGGCATGATACAGATGCAAGACCCCCTATACTTACAAAGCATTTAGCCAATAAATTTCTAATGGTTTTAGGTTGTAACTATCCAAATTGGTTATTTAAATTTTTCTGGCATTCTATTAGAAATTTTTCTTTAATTCCTAATTCTAATCATGGTGATAGAATTATGGAAATTATGCAAGCTATTGTTTCTGTTGATCAAGTGAAGGATGATGTTGACTTAGAAAGATTTCTGTCCAGAATACACACCTCCATATACAAAAGCAGTAATACGTTCATTCAAGAACTCATATGGCATTGGGAAAATTATAAATCTAATATAGACGAGGTAATTCTTTTAGAAGAAAAAGATGTATTCAACTCGAATGACGAATCAATAGATATATTTATTTCGTATGCAAGTGAAGATTTACCTATCGCCAGTAGATTGGCTGATATACTTAAAAATCTAGGCGCAAAAGTTTGGTTTGACAAACGTGAACTTGTTCTATCAGATAAATATGAAAGAGAAATTACTTCTGCTATAACAAAATCCAAACGTTTTATGCCCGTACTTTCTAAAACAACGCTGATAGAGGAACCTCGCTTTTTTAGAAAGGAGTGGGCAATCGCGCATCGTGTTCTTGAGGACAGATTTGGATTACCATTTTTTGCTCCTATTACAATTGATGAATGTAACCCTAATGATGAACGTATCCCGAAGACTTATCGAGATTGCCATATAATATCATTCCAAAGTGATGACATTGAGTTGAAGTTGAAAAAGTTTATTAGATCAATTCGCTAAAAAAATGCTGTTAAAAGAGAATAATCCCTGGTTAGGCTTAGAGTCATATTCAATCAATGATGCCTATAGATTTTATGGACGTGACAATGATATTGAGATTGTTAGTAATGCTATCTATGATAATTTTATTACTACAATTTATGGTATATCTGGAGCAGGTAAAACATCACTTCTTAATGCAGGTTTAACTCCTGCTTTAATTGAAAACAATTATCTGCCTATAAGGATACGACTCAATCATAGTTCAGATAAGTCGTATAGCATGCAAGTTATTGATGCTATAACAGATGCCGTTGATTCTGTTAATGGAGAAGTAGAATATGATGGTCCGATTTCTCTTGAACAGATTTGCAAGAATGAGAAACTTTGGTTTTTTTTACATACTAGTGGATTCTGGACAAGAGACAATTATCCCATAAGACCAGTAATCTTTATTGACCAATTTGAAGAGTTGTTTACAAAGAACGACGATACATATAAGATATCTTCTTTCTTTGAAATGATAAATGCCATTCAATATGATACACCACCAACTCAAACAAAGGAGCTGATGGAAAACAGTTTGGGATATTTTGAGCTTAAATGCAATACTAGCAGAATAGTCTTTATCATAAGGGAAGATTTTCTTGCTCGTTTAGAAGATTATTCATATGGTATAGCAGTTTTAAGAAGAAACAGGATTGGTATAAAGCAAATGAATGGGCATCAGGCTTTAGAAGTTATTCTAAAACCAAATCCTGGTCTCATTACCCGAGAAGGTGCACTGAAGATTCTAAGCAAGGTTTCTGGTAAAGAAGTAATTGATTCTGATCGGTCATTAGGTAGGATTTCAATAGACACCTCAATTCTTTCGCTTTTTTGCTCTGAATTGTATCAAAGAGCTGTCGAAGAAAAAAGCGATATTATTACCACAAAGATTATTGAGGAATTTGGCAGTAATATTATTGCTCACTTTTACTCGAAGAGTATGAATCTTGTACCTCCTTCTTTTGTAACATATTTAGAGAAACATCTATTAACATCTAATGGTTATAGAAATTCTATCGCACTTGAAGATATCGAGATTCCAAAACTTACAAAAGAAGCAATTGCAAGTAATCTCACCCACCTCACAGAAAAACGTATTATAAGAATTGAAGAGACGAATGGAGTTGCACGTGTGGAATTTACTCATGATGTTTTATGCATGGTTGCTAAGCAACATAGAGATAATAAGAAACAGAAGCAACTAAAGACTAAAGAACGAATATCCTCATTTTTGAGATGTTTTGATTTTTCATTTATTTTATTGCTATGCTCTTTTTTTCTAGCATCAGGATTCTCCGGAGTTTATGGATTTTCTACACTTTTAAATCCAATTTCAATTGCAATAGGATTCTTATTTGTATATACATTTTACGATAAATATAATAAACAAAACTGTCATTGGAAATTAATATCTTCTATATTTCTATCGCTTTTATTAGTTCCGCAACATGTTTGGTTTAATGTAGGTGCTCTTAGACCTATTAATAATGCTACATTGATACTATGCTGTGCTTCTATTGTTTTTAGCACATTTTCCTTTACCACTTCCAAGCGTACGCAAAAAGGATTCTATTATCTTTTGTTAGCTACAAATTTAATAATGTTATTATTAAAATATCGCATCAATATAATTGGTTTATTGGCATTATTCTCATTCTTAATACTACTTCCATATAGATTCACTAGTGAGAAAAAATCACGTATTTTATCAATAATAGCAACGGTATTACTATTGATATGCTCGTTTGTTGGATATGGTAATGTCTTAGGTTTATTTATTGCCCTGTATCCACTTACAACCTTCTTCATAAAATTGAAAGATGGAAATATATCATTAAAGTCATCACTGATATCTTGCCTAAAATTTGAAGTATATAACACACAAAAAAGTTTTAGAGTGATACTTCTCATTGTTGGTTTACTTACTACATTTTCATATTGTTGGGCATATGGCAATTCATTAGCAGATAAAGAAATTATTGGAAGAATTATATCAGTTGTATTGATGTTTATTCTATTATTTAAATTTTGTCGTGAAATATCGATTAGTTTTAGAGAAATAACAGATCGCTATGATTGTTTGGTACATAAAGGGGCATTAGGAACTTTGATTATTTCAATATGTATATTTTTATGCCAGTATATACCATATGGAGCACTCTTTATATTATTAATATGGCTTATTATTCTGGTAACGCTAATAATTTATAAGAATAAAATTAAGATTGATAAACAATGTAGATTAAGTGCAATCATTATCATTGTTATAGCTACTGTTGTTTTGCCTTTTATTAATATAGGTTACAATATTTTTTCTAACATTAAGTATGCTAGGGTTTCTCAAAACATTTATGCTAGTGACGAGTTTATTGTTATACGTGATTTTCATGGAAATTATGGAGTGCGTGATAGATTTAATATTATAGTACCTGTTAATTATTCAGAAATTACGAGTGCAGAATGTTATAATCTTGACAACAATGTGACTATTTCTAGAGATTTATTATCATATAATTTTGACCTTACTTTAACAAATTGGGAACCTTTAAATTATTGTAGAATAATGCGACGGCACATCCACAATGAAACACAAACACCTAATATTAGATTTTACTTAAAAAATAAAGAGGGAAATAAAGTAATATGGGACTGTAATCAGCACCTTAACAGTTCGAATTTATGTACTTCTATCATTAATGTTTCGGCGGAAACTATTTTCGATGAAAACATATCAGGGGCATTTGATTACTTCAAATCATTAGCGGAAGTAAACGAGAATAATCCTGAACTCGCAAAAAAAATTATATTAAAATGCTTTAAGAAATATCTTTCTCGAGAATATCAATTTAATTCTTTACAAGAACTAAATGAGTTGTTAGAATCACAGAGAACTCTAACTCATAATACTGCAAATAATTTAAGATTGGCAATGAATAGGTCATATCAACTTTTACCATTTGTTGATGATACATCATTTGTTAAACTAACGTTGGATACATTGTGTCAATACACTAGACCTCAGAGCAATAAATCATATGATGTTTGGGAACATTATAATAATATCTCTAGGTATTATTTATATGGAAAAATGTTTGACAAGGCAGAAGAATACGCAATAAAAGCTATTAAAACGGACTCATTGTTAAAACTCCCTTATTTAAATATTATCGAGGCACACATAGCTAGAGGAAGGTATAGTGAGGCTGAGATTTTATTTGACGAGTATAAAGATGACATGTTTTATCAAGGGAAAATATATAGAGAAATTACAAAAGATGAGGAAAGAATTATATATGAGAAAAACGATAGCGTCTCAACTCTACTAAGATACAATAGTTTTACGAATTTATTAACTAGAGACATACCCATATTCGAGTCTTGCGGTTTGTTAACTACGATTGATACACCAGAATATATAGAACTCAAAAGGAAACTTTTACAGAGAAAATGTGCCATATATGATTCTGCGGAAGACAGAGGAGAATATTATTTATGCAGGAAGTATGAAACATTTATTGACACAGAAGGAGAATTTTATAGAAATGCATATTATGGAGATTATGCTCCCGCTAGGAATTCTGTAATGTACCAATTCTATATGAAGGATAATTTACAAATTTCTCCAGCGTTTTGTCATTATTCAGAAAGTAAAGATGAGGATATCCTGCTCGTAATAGATGAAGAAGATCACAAGAGAAAGTATATTGATAGAACCTCTGGTACACCAATGATGATTGCCGGAGAATATGACCATGCTTGGCGTTTTTCTGAGGGGAAAGCAGCTGTTTGTGTTAACGGTAAATTAGGCTTTATTGATAAACATGGTAAATATATTATAGAGCCTTTATTTGCATATTCAAGTAATCCAAGATATGGATTAGATCAATACAACCGTCAATTGGAACATTTTGTAGATTTCACCTTTAACGAAGGATTGTGCCCAATGGTAGGATCCAATAACAAATACGGATTAATTGATAAATCTGGCATTTGGAGGTTAGAACCTAAATAACGTGAGTTCGACGAATTTAAAATAGAGTAAGCTGTGTATCCATTGTCCTTTGTACATTGATACACGGCTTTTTCGGAAACATACAATATGCAGCAATAGCTCCCAAAATGTTTACGATAAAATTGTCAAAGCAT